>CAWCKG010000027.1:0-141617 GCA_963795785.1 uncultured Actinomycetes bacterium | reverse complement strand
TAAGCAATACGTAAAACTGACGGAGTGGAGCCAGCAGCCACACCGCGCCGGCCGCGAGCGAGGCCCGCAACTGGGCGGCGCCGAAGTTGCTGACCCCGTAGGCCCCGATGGCGCCCTGCACCCGTGCCTGCTCGAACGCGCCGAATGTCTCCGCGAGCGGCACGTCCGGGTCGAAGTCGTGGGCCAGGTACAGCTCGACGTGGTCCACGCCGAGGCGATCCAGGCTGGACCGCAACTGACGGGCGATCCGCCCGGGCGCCAGGCCGTGATCGGCCCCGGCGTCCATCGGGTTGAAGGTCTTCGTGGTGAGCTGGGGCCGGACCCCCCGCGTGGCGATCCAGCGGCCGATCGCCACCTCGCTGCGCCCGCCGCCGTAGGCGTCGGCGGTGTCGAAGTGGGTGAGGCCCGCCTCCCAGGCGGCATCCATCAGTGCCAGCGCCTGGTCGTCGCTCAGCCCGCGGCCGAAGAACTCCGGTGCCGAGCCGACCCCGCCGAAGTTGCCGCAGCCCAGCGCGATCCGGGCGAGCCTAAGGGCGGGACGCGTGCTCCCGGGCGTCCCGGTCACCGGCCGGATCCGCCACGAGTGATCATCGGTGACATTCAACCAAACGCCGGTTGAGCGGCAATGCCACGCCATGACGCACAGGGCGGCAAGGCGGCGCCGGCCAGGCGGACGCCACCATGAGTAACGGCCCCGACCGGGCAACAGCAGTCCGGCAGACAAAACGAATAATCGTGCTTTCCGTGCACCCGAACGCGTGGCGAGACCCCGGCAGGCCCAGTGGCAAAAAGCTGGTGCCGTGGCACCGCCGGCCATCGGCACACGGGCGCGCAAAGGGGGCCGCCCGCATGGCGGGCGGCCCCCTTGTCCGTGAATGCGGGGTTACCCCGCAGCCGGGTTATCAGCCGAGGTAGGTGTCCAGGAATGTGTTGGCGATGACGCCGTAGCCGAGCACGGTGGCGTGCTCGTTCGGCCCCACCGGGGGAGCCGCGCACTCCCAGGTGTACATGCAGATGTAACCGACGTCCTTGGGCACCTGGCCGAACGCGGGCAGCGTCACCTTGGCGTGGAACGCGGGGGTGTGGAACGCGGTGTACACGTCGGCCACCTTGGCGCCGAAGCCCGTGTACACCCCGCTGAGCAGGCTGCCGAAGGCCTGGGCCAGCGCGATGCTGTCCTTGGCGAAGGCGCGCCCGGCCGCGGTGCCCTCCAGCCATGCGACGAGTTCCGGGTCGTAGTAGGTCATGCCGATGATCGGCGGCGTCGGGCCGCTGCCGTCGGCCGTGGTCAGCGTGTTCATGATGGTGGTCAGGTTGGCCTGGATCTGTCGGGAAGACCCCTTCCAGGCACTTGACGATCGCGGGCATGGCCCTTCAGCGCGAGGCACGGGTTCAGGTCGTTGGCCCCGATGTCGATCGTCACGAGCTGGACCTTGCCCTTATGGCTGGCCAGGAACGCCGCCGCCTGGGCGAGCTGTGAGCCCTTGGCGTAGCTGCAGATGCCGCCGTTGATCATGGTCGCTGTGGTCTCGCCCGGGCAGCCCAGCTTGACCAGCTTCAGCGTCGGGTTGCCCAGGCGCAGCGAGGTGTAGAGCTGGTTCGGGTAACCCTGGTTGGTCTCTACGTCGGTCCCGGAGGAGTTCGGCTGAACCCCCTGAGCAAGCGAATCCCCGAGCGACAGGTAGTAGGATGCCGTGGTCGTGGCCGAAGGCCGGTGCGCGGCGAGGGCAGGAGCCCCGCCAGCCATCGCCGCTGTGGTGACGACGGTGGCCACAGCGACGGTTGCAGCGATGCGACGCATCAATTTCTCCATATTTGGAAGAGATGACCGCTAGGTGAACTGGATCGTAACTGGCCTGGCAGTGCCGTGTAAGGAATCAGCAAAAACCGTGGCCAATTAGTGTCGGCCCAGTATGCGTGCGGTTCATACGCGAGTCGATTGCGTAACTGAAGTGACTCGTGGTGATGTTGCGTTCCGGTCGCGTGGGGATTGCAGTTGTGACAGTTTCCCTTGGGTACACTGACCGCCACGGGACGTCATGGCCGGTGGGCCGCCACCCCCGGGCGGCCCTATTGGTCCTCCCGGCGGCCTTGGCCGTGGGCTTTCCTCGATGACGCAGCGTGATGGGAGTCGGAATGCGCGTTATGGTTCTGGGCGGTGATGGGTTCTGTGGCTGGCCGACATCGTTGTATCTGTCGGACCGTGGCCACGAAGTCACCATCATCGACAACCTGAGTCGCCGGAAGATCGACGTTGAGCTTGAGGTTGAGTCGCTGACGCCGATCCGCCCGGTGAGCGAGCGGATCCGCGTCTGGCATGAGGTGTCCGGCCACGCCATCGGATTCGAGAACCTCGACCTGGCGACCGAGTACGACCGGCTGGTCGCGGTGCTGGAGAAGATCCGCCCGGACGCGATCGTGCACTTCGCCGAGCAGCGTGCCGCCCCGTACTCGATGCGGACCCCGCAGACCAAGCGGTACACCGTGGACAACAACGTCCGCGCCACGCACAACCTGCTCACCGCCCTGACCGAGACCGGCATCGACCCGGCGCTGGTGCACCTGGGCACGATGGGCGTCTACGGCTACGGCTGGTCAGGCAGCGCGCCGATCCCCGAGGGCTACCTGACCGTCAAGGTGCCCACCCCCGACGGTGAGATCGAGCGGGAGATCCTGCACCCGGCCAACCCCGGGTCGGTCTACCACATGACCAAGACCCTCGACCAGCTGATGTTCTCGTTCTACGCGAAGAACGACGGGCTGCGGATCACCGACCTGCACCAGGGCATCGTCTGGGGCACCCAGACCGAGCAGACCGGCCGGGACGAGCGGCTGATCAACCGGTTCGACTACGACGGTGACTACGGCACCGTGCTGAACCGGTTCCTCATGCAGGCCGCGATCGGCCACCCGCTGACCGTGCACGGCACCGGCGGGCAGACCCGCGCGTTCATCCACATCCGCGACACGGTCCGGTGCATCGAGATCGCGATCACCAACCCGCCGCAGACCGGTGACAAGCCGCGCGTCCTCAACCAGATGACCGAGGTGCACCGCGTGCTGGACCTGGCCAAGATGGTGGCCGACGTGATGGGCGCGGACATCGCCTACCTGCCGAACCCGCGCCGCGAGGCCGAGGAGAACGACCTCAACGTGCGCAACGACCAGTTCCTCGCCCTGGGCCTGAAGCCGACCACGCTGTCCGAGGGCCTGCTCGACGAGGGCCGTCAGGTCGCAGCCCGGTACCGCGACCGGGTGGACCCGAGCAAGATCGTCTGCCGTTCGGTGTGGCGGGCCGGCATGGAGACCGCCGACGACCTGGTGACCGAACTGCCGACCCAGGCCTAGCGACTGTCAGCGGCCGCGGCGCGGGGAATCCCCGCACCGCGGCCGTTCGCGCGTCTGGCCGGCGCGGGTGCCGCCCGGGCGGGGTCTTGCGCTCACCCACGCGGGCCTTGCTGATCTCCTCAAATGCCCAGGTGTGCAGCGCGAAACTTACCGGCTGGCGCCGGAGAGGGTCCCGGGACAAGCGCGGCACCCGCTGTGAATGCGGGCTTGAACAGAAGTAATGTGCGCATAAGCAAAGCTCCCCGCGTTGTGGCAATAAGATCGCCACGATCACGTATGCGGCGTTATGCGCCACACGCGTTTGGGCGCCCATGCGCCCGGTATCGCACGAGGATATTTCCAGGTAATTCCAATGTTTCGGGGGAGCGTACTGTTTGGTGCATGCGCGCGTGGGTGGTGGACAAGCCGGGCCCCGTCGCCTCGGGGCCGCTGCGGCTGGTCGAGCGGCCGGTGCCCGAGCCCGGTCCCGGCGAACTGCTGGTCCGGGTGATCTGCTGCGGGGTCTGCCGCACCGACCTGCACCTGGCCGAGGGGGACCTGGCGCCGAAGGCGCCCGGCGTCACCCCCGGGCACGAGGTGGTCGGGGAGGTCGCCGCCACCGGCCCGGGGCAGGGCCGGTTCCGGCCAGGTGACCGGGTCGGCGTCGCCTGGCTGGCCGGGACCGACGGCACCTGCCGGTACTGCCGCCGCGGCGCGGAGAACCTCTGCCCCGCCTCGGTGTACACCGGGTGGGACCGGCATGGCGGCTATGCCGAGTACCTGACCGTGGCGGACGCGTTCGCGCACCCGCTGCCGGACGGGTTCAGCGACGCCGAGCTTGCCCCGCTGCTGTGCGCGGGGATCATCGGTTACCGCGCGCTGCGCCAGGCGCAGGTGCCGCCCGGCGGCACCCTCGGCATCTGGGGCTTCGGCGGATCCGCGCACCTCGCCGCCCAGATCGCCATGGGCCAGGGTGCCGAGGTGCACGTGTTCACCCGGGCCCAGGCCGCCCGCGAACTGGCGCTGTCGCTCGGCGCCGCGTCCGCGCAGGACTCCTTCGACCCGGCCCCGGTGCCGCTCGACTCGGCGATCATCTTCGCGCCGGCCGGCGACCTGGTGCCCGCCGCCCTGGCGGCCCTCGACCGCGGCGGCACCTGTGCCATCGCCGGTATCTACCTCACCGGCATACCGCCGCTCGACTACGACAGGCACCTGTTCCAGGAGCGGGTGCTGCGCAGCGTCACGGCCAACACCCGCGGCGACGCCGCCGAGTTCCTCACCCTGGCGCAGCGGCTGCGGATCCAGGTCACCACCACCCCCTACCCCTTCGACCAGGCCGACCGGGCGCTCGCTGACCTGGCCGGAGACCGGATCCACGGGGCGGGCGTATTGATCCTGGACGACCAGGGGACCGGCCGCTAGTGGCGAATACGACGATGCGCGGCGCGCGGGGTGCTGCGTAGGCTGAGCCGGTGACCGATCATCTCGCCGCAGCCACCGCCCTGCTCGCCCGCACCCCGCTCATCGACGGCCACAACGATCTGCCCTGGCAGCTTCGTGAGACGGCCGGCGCCGGCGCCGCGCGGACCGACATCGCCGCGCCGCTCAGCTTCACCCACACCGACCTGCCCAGGCTGGCGCAGGGCAAGCTGGGCGCACAGTTCTGGTCCGTGTTCGTCCCCGTGACGCTGACCGGGGAGGCGGCCGTCGCCACGACGCTGGAGCAGATCGACTTCGTGCACGACATGGTCCGCCGCTACCCGGGCGCGCTGGAGCTTGCGCTCACCGCGGCCGACGTGGAGCGGATCTGCGCCAGCGGCAAGGTGGCCTCGCTGCTCGGCGCCGAGGGCGGCCACTCGATCGCGTCCTCGCTCGGCGTGCTGCGCATGTTCTACCAGCTTGGGGTGCGGTACATGACGCTCACCCACAACCGGAACACCGGGTGGGCCGACTCGGCCACCGACGAGCCCGACGCGGGCGGGCTCAGCGACTTCGGCCGCGAGGTGGTCAGCGAGATGCAGCGGATCGGGATGCTGGTGGACCTGTCCCACGTGGCGCCCGCCACCATGGCCGACGCGCTGGACACCGCGCGGGCCCCGGTGATCTTCTCGCACTCCAGCACCCTGGCCCTGTGCGACCACCCGCGCAACGTGCCGGACGAGATCCTGGCCAGGCTGCCCGGCAACGACGGCGTGTGCATGGTCACCTTCGTCCCGCCGTTCGTCTCCCAGGAGTGCCGGGACTGGGACCGCGGGGTGCAGGCCGAGATGCAGCGGCGCGGCATGGACCGCGAGGACTTCCCGGGGTACGTCGCGGTCCGCCAGGAACTGGCCGAGGCCAGCCCGCCGCCCAAGGCGACGATCGCCCAGGTGGCCGACCACATCGAGCATGTCCGCGAGGTCGCGGGCGTGGATCACGTGGGCATCGGCAGCGACTTCGACGGCACTCCCGACCTGCCCGAGGGCCTCGGCGACGTGTCCTGCTTCCCCGCCCTGTTCGCGGAACTGCTGGACCGCGGCTGGACCGAGGACGACTGCGCGCGGCTGGCCGGCGGCAACGTGCTGCGGGTGATGCGGGCCGCCGAGGGGTTCGCCCGCGCGGCCGGCTGCGCCGCAGCGGCCTAGCTGAAGTGGGTCCTGGGCCGTTCCTGTAGCTCGCCGTCCAGGTGGATGTCCACCTTCTCGTTGTAGAAGCAGGCGAGCCCGGCGACCTTCTGGCTCTCCGGCAGCGGCGTCCGGTAGATCCACACCACGTCGGTGTGCACCGCCTGCCCGGTGTCCACCGACCAGTAGGCGGCCGTGCCCTTGTACGGGCAGTGGGTCTGCGTGTCCGAGGGCCGCAGCAGGTCCATCCGCAGGTCGGTGAGCGGCAGGTAGTACCTGGGCGGCAGGCCGGTCTCGAACAGGATCCGCGGCTGGCGGGAGTCGGCGACGGTCACCCCGTCGATCTCCACCCGGACCTGCCGGGTGCTGGCCAGGATGTCCACCCGGCTGTAGGGGTCGCGCGGGTGGACGTAGACGGGCTCGTCCTCCTCGAACCACTCGCTCATCGAGGCCCAGTCCAGCCGCACCAGGCCGCGCAGGGACTCGATCGGCGAATCCGGGTAGCGCAGCGCCGCGCCGTCGGCACCGGCCCCGGCCACCTTCACGTGGCAGACCTGCCCGTCCCCGCGGCTGGGTGAGTGCTGGACCTCGCCGGCCGGCACGAGTTCGGCGCGCACATCCTCCGCCGGGAAGTAGTACGTGGGGAAGTAGGGCCACTCCCACACCAGGAACGGGGTCCTGGTGTCGGCGACGAGTTCCCCGGCCAGGTAGGCACGCACGCGCTTGGGGCCCTGCTCGACCCGGATCCCACGTGTCTTCTCGGCCATGGGTATCTCTCCGTCCCTGCTGGATGCCGCCCCGGGCGGGCGGACCCAGTAGCGTCAATCTATGCGACTAGGTGTCTGGACGTCGGCTCCAATACGGTGCACTTCCTGGTGGTCGACTGCGACTAGGTGTCCTGGACGTCGGCTCCAATACGGTGCACTTCCTGGTGGTCGACGCGCATCAGGGCGGGCGGCCGCTGCCGGTGTTCTCCCACAAGGCCGAGCTGCATCTCGGCGATCACCTGGATGACGGGAACCGGCTGTCGGCCAGCGTCGCCAGGCAGCTTGGGGCGTTCGTGGACGAGGCGCTGCAGATCGCCGAGGACAAGGGCGTGGAGGAACTGCTCGCCTTCGCCACCTCCGCGGTACGGGACGCCGCCAACGGGGACGAGGTGCTGGCCTCGGTCCAGGACGGCACCGGGGTCGCGATCCGGGTGCTGACGGGCGAGGAGGAGGCGCGGCTCACCTTCCTGGCCTGCCGGCGCTGGTTCGGCTGGTCCTCGGGGCGGGTGCTCATGCTCGACATCGGCGGGGGATCGCTGGAGATCGCGGCGGGCTTGGACGAGGAGCCCGACGTGGCGATCTCGCTGCCGCTGGGGGCGGCGCGGCTCACCAGGGACTGGCTGTCCGGCAACCCGCCCGCCCCGGAGCAGGTGCGGCAGTTGCGCAAGCATGTGCGCGCCGAGATCGCCCGGCGGGCCGCGGACGTGGCCAGGGCCGGCCCGCCCGACCGCGCGGTGGCCACGTCCAAGACGTTCCGGCAGCTCGCGCGGATCTCCGGCGCCGCTCCCTCGGCGGAGGGGGTCTACGTGCGGCGCAGCGTCACCCACGCGGACGTGACCGACCTGGCGAAGCGCCTGGCCGCCATGCCCGCCGACGCGCGCGCCGAGCTGCCCGGGGTGTCCCTGGTGCGGGCGCCCCAGCTCGCCGCCGGCGCGCTGGTAGCCGATGCCGCGATGGACCTGCTCGGGCTGGCGGAACTGGAGATCTGCCCCTGGGCGCTGCGCGAGGGCGTCCTGCTCCGCCGTATCGACACCCTCGCCACCTGACGCGAGTCCGGCGCACGGCGGGGTGGGCGGCCGTCCAGTGGCTCACCTGGGCACGGACAGAACTCCGTGCCCAGGTAACCCACCGCCCGGCCAGAACACGTCGGCGACAGGACCTGCCGCGCGGCCCGTCGACAGGGCGTGCGTGGGGCGCAGGCGGGCGTAGCGTGGCCCCGCCAGCCAGTCGCCCAGCGCGCCTCGGGCCAACGGCGCAGGCCGGCGCTGACGTGTGCCAGCCCGCCGGAGCCGCGCGCGCCCCCAGCCCGCCGGAGCCGTGCGCACGCCCTGTACCAGCCCGCCGGAGCCGTGCGGACGCCCTCCCACCCAAGCCAAGGCCCCAAGCCGACATAGCGACGGGCTGGCCGCAGGGCGGCCAGCCCGTCGTGGTGCTTGGCGGTGGTTACTCCGGCGGGTTGCTGGGGCGGGTGCCGCCCGCGTGGGCGCCGCCGCCGGCAGCAGGCCGGGGGGCGGGCTTGGCGGGGGCCGGGTCGGCAGCCGTGCTGCCGTCGGCGTGGCTGGGCTGGTCCTCGGCGGTGCCGGGCGCCTGGCCGCTGCGCGTGCGGGCGGGGCGGGCCGGGGCGGGCCGGGCCGCCTCCGCGGCAGCATCGCGGCCGCCGCGGCCGGGCAGCTGCTGGCCGCCGGGGGTGTGCCTGCCTTCGGCCGCGCCGCGGGCCGCCGGGGCCTGTGCGGGCGCGGCACCGGCCGCGACCCCCGTGGCGACGGACTTGGCGACCTCTTCCTCCAGGGAGCCGCGGGCGGTCTCGCTGGACACCAGGTTGGTGACCACGTCGCGGATCTCGGTGAGCCGCCGCATCGTCTCGGTGTGCCGGGAGGTCAGCAGGTTGAGGCGGCGCTCGGCGCCATCATGGATGGCGGTGGCCCGCATGGTCGCCTCGTCAAGCATCTGCTTGGCCTGCGCCTTGGCCGAGGCGAGCGTGGCCTCGGATTCCTTGGTGGCCTCGCCGACGGCCCGTTCGCTCTCGATGCGGGCCGTGTTGCGCAGCTTCTCCGCCTCGGCGCGGGCGCACGCGATGGCGTTCTCCGCCTGCTCCTGGGCCGCCGTCAGCATCCGCTCGGTCTGCTCACGGGCCTCGGTGCGGTGCCGCTCCGTTTCCTTCTTGGCATCGTCGCGCTGCTTGACGATCTCGTCCTGGGCACGGGTCCGCTGCGCCTTGGCCTCGTCGTCGGCGAGCTTGAGGATCTGGCCGACCCGCTCGCTGATCTCCTCGTGGGCCGGCTTGTTGCTCAGGTCCTGGCGGGCCGCGGACAGCTCCAGGCGGACCCGTTCGGTGTCGTCCAGGGAACGCGACAGCCGCTCTTCGAGTTCACGGATCTGGCTGCGGGTGCGGGCGACGAATTCGTCCACCTGACGGCGGCTGTAGCCGCGCATCTGGACTTCGAAGGCGTCTTCCTGCCCCAGGTCTGGCATCAGGTCTGAGTCGTTAGTCATGGTGGCACCCGAGAGGTGAGCCAGGCCGTCCCGGTGCGCTCCGCGCGGGCACGGACGGGGCCGCCTGGTGGCGGTCGTCGACGAAGCCGCCCTGGCGGGCGGGTAGTGCGGGGCCGCCCCCAGCCCGGTCAGGCTGAAGCGGGTCAAGCGGGGAAAGCGGGGTTCTCCCGCACGGGGGGAGTGAACACGACTCTTGTCCCGACTACGCGCTGGCGCAACCGAAACGAACGATTATCCCGGTTTACCCGAATCGCAGAGCGTAACCGAGGCGAGTGGGGTCAGTTAACTTCCTAGCCAGCTTAACACTGGAGCGGCGATGCCCGCGCCCCGGAGGCCGGCCGGGCGCGCCAGGCGCCTGGCGCGTGGCGGGCGGTGCGCCCGGTACGCGGCGGTATGGATAGGCGCAATGTGCCTATACCGGTTGCTGGGACACGGCGCTGTCACCTTGCTGGAATTGTTATCGGGGGCCTGGGTAAAATCACCCGAAGATGGTCCAGGAATGACCCTTGTGGGTCATGCGGGGGCGCCGGGCCGCGTCGTAGCCTTGTTGCCAAGAGGTTCCGCGGATCCGCTCAGCAACGGAGGTGGGCGCGGTGGGAGACCGTCTCGATTTGCGTGTCCACGACATCGTGGCACTCGACGAGATCGAACTCTACGCGGAAGTCCTCAGCGCGGTGGCCGCCAGCGATCACGTGCTCACCCCGGAAGAACTCGACGAAGTTCTCGGCGTCCGGTCGGTCGCCTGAGCAGGTCCGCATGCTCGACGGCCTTCGGCCGTCTTCGCCGTGTGCCACGGTGCTATCCGGGGCAGCCCCGGACCCGCGACGGTGGCGGCGTTAGCGATCCGGACCCGGACGTCGCGATCCGCGAACGGTGGCTGGCGTTAGCGATCCCGGCCGGTGGCTATCGCGTGGGTGGGCGGTGCCGGTTAAGGACGTGACGGGCCGGGGCATGTTCGTACATGACGTCCGTGGCGGCGTGCGCGAAACCAAGTGACTCGTACAACCGGATCGCCGCGGTGTTTTCGCCGTCCACATAGAGCATCACCCAGGGGATTTCGCGGCCGCGCAAATAGTGCAATCCGGCCAGGGTCAGCGCCCGGCCGAGCCCGGTGCCCTGTTCCGCGGGATGCACGCCGACCACGTAGACCTCACCGGTGCGCCCGGCCCCGCCGGCCGGTTCGTGGATCTTGGTCCAGTGGAAGCCGGCCACCCGGCCCGCCCGGACGGCCAGGAAGAACCCGGCCGGGTCGAACCACGGCTGCGCCTCGCGGTGCTCCAGTTCGGCCCGGGTCCAGCCGCCCTGCTCGGGGTGGCTGGCGAAGGCCGCCGCGTTCACCGCGAGCCACTCGTCCTCGTCCTGGCCGGGCACGAAGCTGCGCAGGGTGATCCCCTCGGGTAGCCGCGGCTCCGGCAGCGCCTCCGCCAGGGCGCGCCGCATCAGCAGCAGCGACCGTACCCGGGTGAACCCGGCCGCCGCGGCGAGACCGGCCGCCGCGGGCAGGTCCCCGTGCGCCCAGATCCGCACCGGCCGCGGCCCGGCCCCGGCCACCGCCGCCCGCGCCAGGGCCAGGCCCAGCCCGCGCCGGCGGTGAGCCGGGTGGATGACCAGTTCCCCGCTGCGGTGCCCGTCCTGGTCCGGCTCGCCGAGGTGCGCGTAGCCCGCCAGCGGCAGCACCGTGCCACAGCAGCAGGTCCCGGGTGGCGCCGCCGCCGCCGTACGCCAGATGCAGCCGGACCTGCTCGGACAACGGGCCGACGCCGTCGGCGGCGGCGGCCGCGTCGGCAAGGCCCAGCACCTGGCTGGCCTCGGCCCCGCTGAGCTGGTCCCGGCTGATGATGGTGACGCCGGCGGCGTCGGGCTCGTGCAGGACTCAGCCCTCGCGTGAGCTGCCAGGCACCCGGGCGCCGCCGGTGACACGGTCCCCGGCGGCGTGGCCGCCGCGTCCGTTCCGCTGGCCGGCGGCCAGCGGAACGGCGGGGGCACCGGCGGCCGGATCACCGGCCGGGCCGGGCCCGCCCGCACCGGCTGCCCCGGCCGCGCTGTCCCGCGCCGCGCCGCGCCGGCTGTCCTCGCCGGCCTTGACCGGCACGAAACGGTAGCCCACGTTGCGTACGGTACCGATCAGCGCCTCATGCTCGGGGCCCAGCTTGGCCCGCAGCCGCCGGACGTGCACGTCCACCGTGCGGGTCCCGCCGAAGTAGTCGTAGCCCCAGACCTCCTGCAGCAGATGCGCCCGGGTGAACACCCGGCCGGGATGCTGGGCGAGGAACTTCAGCAGTTCGAACTCCTTGAAGGTCAGGTCGAGCACGCGGGCGTGCAGCCGGGCGGTGTAGGTGGCCTCATCGATGGACAGCTCGCCGGAGCGGATCTCGTCCGGTGCCTCGGGCGCCGCGCTCGCCTGGCGCCCGATGGCCAGGCGCAGCCGTGCCTCCAGCTCGGCCGGCCCGGCGGAGCTGAGCAGCACGTCGTTGGCGCCCCACTCGGCGGTGACCGCGGCCAGGCCGCCCTCGGTCATCAGGGCCAGGATGGGAGCCTGCGGGGCGGACCTCCGCAGCAACTGGCAGAGTTGCCTGGCCGAGATCAGGTCCCGGCGCGCGTCGACCAGGATCGCATCGGCTGCCATGGCGTCCTCGAATGCGATCATGTCGGCCGGGCCGGTCCGTACCGTGTGTAGCAGCAGGCCGAGCGCGGGCATGATCTCCACGGGCGGCTCGGCGGCGTTGGTGAGCAGAACCAGCTCACTCATTGCTGCTGCCACCTCCGCCTTACCGTGTGTGGAGAGACCCTCCACCAGGGATCTGCCGAAGGGCCCGAGGGCAGCACCGCCCGGAGCCGATGTGAGCGAGGATATCCGACGTGCCAATGGTAACTGTGCGCTACTGGGCCGCGGCGAAGCATGCCGCCGGGGTGGCCGAGGAGAAACTCGACGCCGCCACGCTGGCCGAGGCGCTGGCGGAGGCGGTGGCACGGCGCCCGGCGGCCACCGAGTTCCGCGCCGTGCTGGCCCGGTCCGCGTTCCTGGTGGACGGCGAGCAGGCGGGCGGGCGGGCGGCCGAGGCCGTGGCGCTGGCCGAGGGGGCCGTCATCGAGGTGCTGCCACCGTTCGCCGGCGGCTGACCGGAGCCTGCCCGGTGCCGCCGCGGGCGTGTTACGGCGAGGCGGAACGCCTGCCGGCGGCCGGTGGGTAGTGTGGCACCGCCATGCGAAAGCTGCTCATCGGCGTCGCCGCCCTCGCCGTGCTGCTGGTGGCCGCCGACCGGATCTCGGTCGCGGTGGCGGAGAACCAGATTTCCGAGCGGCTGACCAGCGCCTACGGGCTGCCGCAGCGGCCCGGAGTGTCCATCACCGGCTTTCCCTTCCTCACCCAGGTCGCGGCCGGTGACTACCGGCAGATCGACGTCTCGGCCAGCCAGGTGCCCGCCGGCGGTGCCACGCTGCACGACCTGAACGTCCGGCTGACCGGCGTGCACGCGACGGTCAGCCAGGTGCTGGGGAGCGGATCGTCGATGGTCACCGCCGATCGCGCCGCCGGCTCGGCCATGCTCGGATTCGGCACCGTGGACCGGCGGCTGCCCGGCGGATTCCAGCTCCGCCCCGACGGGAAGAACCTCAACGTGTCCGGCAGGCTGGCCTACCACGGCGCCCATATCCCGGTCTCCGCCACCGTCTCTCTCGGCGTGTCGGGTTCCGGCATCAGCGTGACGCCCGTCAAGGTCAGCGTCCCCGGGCTGCCGGGCCTGCCCGTGTCCGCCTACTCCTCGCGGTTGCGCATCGTGGTCCCGCTGAGCACCCTGCCGCTGCACCTGCACCTCACGTCGGTGCATGTCACCCCGGGCGGCCTGCGGATCGCCGCAGCTGCCCGGCATGTCCAGTTCGCCCGGTCGTAAGCCCACTCGCTCACATCGGCCCGGGAGGGCCATTGAACGCCCGCCGTGAACCGTTTACGTCCCGCCTGCGTGGTAAGGGTGTGGCGCGCAACCGAGCAGCCGGGGACTCCGGGCCGACCCACCAGGTCAGTGACGAGGAACTCATGCGCGCGCTCTACGCGGAGCATGCCGCAGCACTGCTGCGGTTCTGCCTGCGTATGACCGACGGCGACAGGCAGCGGGCGGAGGACATCGTGCAGGAGACCTTGCTGCGCGCCTGGCTGCACCCGGAGGCTATCGCGGAGCGACCGGCCCGGCCCTGGCTGTTCGCGGTGGCACGTAACCTGGCGGTGGATGCTCATCGGGCCAGGAAGGCACGCCCCATGGAAGTTGGCGAGGGCGCACTCAACCTCGTCCCCGTTCCCGATGAGGCCGATCGCGTGCTCGAATCATGGGCGGTCGCGGACGCGCTGTCAGCGCTGCGTCCCGACCACAGGCAGGTTCTGCTGGAGACGTACTACCGGGGCAGATCGGTGGCCGAGGCGGCCATCGTGCTTGGCGTGCCCGCGGGAACGGTCAAGTCCCGCGCGTTCTACGCGCTCCGGGCGCTCAAGCTGGCCTTGGAAGAACGGGGGCTGGCACCGTGACCGGCATGGCTGGATGCCGCGAGATCAGGCAGGCACTCGGCGTCTATGTACTGGGCGCCATCGATCCCGCCGAGCGGGCCCAGGTGGACGAGCACCTCGCGGCCTGCCCGGAATGCCGCGAGGAACTGGCGAGCCTGGCCGGACTGCCGGCCATGCTCCGCAAGGTCCCGATCGTCGAGGCCGAGCGCCTGGCGGCACCGGAGCAGGACCTCGAACTCGCCGGGGTGCCCTCCGCGGAAATGCTCACGTCGCTGATCGCCCGCACCACCAACGTGCGGCGAATCCACCGGTGGCGCAGCGTGGCGGCGGCCGCGGCCGTGGCGATCGTGGCCCTCGGCGGCGGCGCCGCCGTGGCCAGCGCACTGCAGCCCTCCGCCGCCCCGCCGCCCGGGCTACGGGCAGACCGTGGCCTGGCAGCAGACCAGCGGCAGCGGCCCGGTGGCCGGCGCGCACCTCACGGTGCGCTACCGGCACGAGCCCTGGGGCACGCGGATGATGGTGAACGTCACCGGCCTGCAGCCGGGCAGCGTCTGCCAGTTCCGGGTGATGGACGCGACCGGCGGGACCTCGGTGGTCGGCAGCTGGAAGGTGTGGCCCGGCGGCTCCTGGTATCCCGCCTCGACCTGGCTCGGCGAGCAGGACCTGCGCAGCTTCCAGGTGACCATCGACGGCAAGGTGGTCGCCGTCGCCCCGGCGGACTGAGGCGGCGCCCGCCCGCGGGAATGTCCGCGCAGCCGTTGGTGCTGTAGACGGCGTGCTTGCCGGAGCGATCGTGGTGGCTGCCGTCCTGGCGCTCGCCACCGTGGGCGCGCTCGCGCTGCGCCGCCGCGACGGGCGGCTCGCCGGCCCCCGGCGGCCTGCCGCGCGGCGGCGGCCGCTGACCGTGACCGAGCTTGGCCAGCCCCTCGGGCCGCAGGCCACCCTGCTCCAGTTCTCCTCCTCGTTCTGCGCGCCCTGCCGCGCGGCCAGGCAACTGCTCGCCGACGTGGCCGACCGTAACGCCGGCGTCACCCATGTGGAGATCGACGTGGCCGACCGGCTGGACCTGGTCCGGCTGCTCGACGTCCGGCGGACCCCCACCCTGTTCGTGCTGGGGCCGCAGGGCCAGATCACCGGCCGGGCGAGCGGCCTGCCGCGCCGGGACGAAGTGATGGCGGCGGTGGCCCTGGCCACCGGCGGGCCGGGGCAGGGCCGGGGAAGTGACAGGCCGCATGGGCCCGCATAGCATCGGAGCCATGTTTGCTCCCGCGATCGCCAGCAGGCCAGCGGGTATTCCGTCACGGCCGGGGCCGGTCTTGCTCACCAGCCGCCGCCAGGTCGACTACTGCCGGGTGGCGGCGGCGCTGTGTCGCCGGTGCCGCGCCGGGACCTGCCTTGCCTGACTAGCGGGCCCGGCCGCCGCCCCCAGGCCCCGGCTCCGCCTCCCCCGCTTCTGTCCTGGCGCCGGATCGCCGCGGCGGCGTTCACACCGGCAGTTTCCCGGTGATCCAGGCAGCGCTGGACGGAAGCAGAAGGAGGGGCGATTCCATGAAGGTCGATCCGAGGGGACAGCGGTTCGCCGCGGCACTGTCGGCCCTGGTCCTCGTGGCGGTACTCATCACCAGCAGCCCCTGGGTGCTGGCCGCGCAGGCGGCCGTGTTCGGCATCGGGGCCGTGTTCGGCCTGAAGTACGCGCCCTACGGGCTGATCTACCGCTGGCTGGTCCGCCCGCGGCTCGGCCCGCCCCGGGAACTGGAGGACGAGGCACCGCCCCGGTTCTCCCAGTGGGTGGGCCTGGTCATCAGCGTCATCGGGGTGATCGGGTATGCCACCGGCGTGACCCCGCTGGGCATCGTCGCGGCCGCGCTCGCGCTCGCGGCGGCTTTTCTCAACGCGGCCTTCGGCCTGTGCCTGGGCTGCGAGATGTATGTGATGATCCGACGCTTCTGGCCAGCCAGTCGTGGCGTGGGGCAGCCAGAGCCTGACAAGGAGGTACCTGCATGACCCGCTCCGATGTCCTGGTGGATGCCGACTGGGTGGAGGCCCATCTCGGTGACCCCGGCGTGGTGCTCGTCGAGGTGGACGAGGACACCAGCGCCTACGACAAGGGCCACATCGCCAACGCGGTGAAGGTCGACTGGAGGAAGGACCTTCAGGACCCGGTCCGCCGCGACTTCGTGGACCGGCACGGGTTCGAGGAACTGCTGTCGGCGCGCGGCATCGCCAACGACGACCTCGTGATCCTCTACGGCGGGAACAACAACTGGTTCGCTGCCTACGCGTACTGGTACTTCCGGCTGTACGGGCACGACAAGGTCAAGCTGCTCGACGGCGGGCGCAAGAAGTGGGAGCTCGACTCGCGCGACCTGGTGACCGAGGTACCCGAGCGGGCCAGGACCTCCTACCAGGCCCAGGAGCAGGACACCACGCTCAGGGCGTTCCGCGACGAGGTGATCGCCGCCATCGGCCAGCGCAACCTGGTGGACGTGCGCTCGCCCGACGAGTTCAGCGGCAAGCTGCTGGCGCCCGCGCACCTGCCGCAGGAGCAGGCCCAGCGGGCCGGCCACATCCCGACCGCCAAGAACGTCCCGTGGTCGAAGGCGGCCAACGACGACGGCACCTTCAAGTCGGACGACGACCTGCACAAGCTCTACGGCGACGAGGCCGGGCTGGACTTCGGCAAGGACACCATCGCCTACTGCCGGATCGGCGAGCGGTCCGCGCACACCTGGTTCGTCCTGCACGAGCTGCTCGGCCAGGCCAACGTCAAGAACTACGACGGGTCCTGGACCGAGTACGGCTCGCTGGTCGGGGTGCCGATCGAACTGGGTGCGGGCCGGTGACCGGGGAACCGCAAGGCTGCGGCGCGCCTGCCGGCGGCGTGGCCGTGACCGAGAACTCCTCGGGCGAGGCCATCATCGAGGGCACGGTGACCGCCGGCGGTGCGCCGGCGTCCGTCGGGTATGCCCGGCTGCTCAACGACGACGGTGAGTTCGTCGCCGAGGTCCCGCTGGGCGCCGACGGCGGGTTCCGGTTCTTCGCCGCGCCGGGCGCCTGGACGGTGCGGGTGCTCGCGCCTGGTGGCGCGCGCGCCGACGAGACGGTGACCGCCGACCGCGGCCACACCACGACGCTGGCGATCGCCGTCACGGCGGGCTAACGGGTTCCGGGGGTCGCTCCCCGGAGGGGGCAGGCTCGGACGGGGCAGGCCTGCCCCCTCCGGGGCTTTCCGCCGGTGCGCCGTCGCTGCCCGCGTGCGCGGCTCGTTTCACAACTCGTCGCCTGTTCGTCGCATTTGTGTATACCTGTAGTTCAACTTCTGGCCATCTTCGCCGCCTATCACTGGAGTCACCGGGGGCAGAACCCCGGTCGCGGAAAGTCCCGTGACGATCGATTCGGCGAGGCGCATGGTGTCCATTCAGCCCGATCCCGCGGGGTCCGGGTCCGCCCAGGAAACCCCGGCCGCACAGGTCGGCCCAGCTACCGCCACCAGCGCCGCGCTGTCACCCAACGGTGCGACGGAAATGGCCACCGTGAGCCTGACGCTCAGCTTCGGCCAGCGCGCCGTGCTGTCCGACATCAACCTGGAGTTCGGTGCCGGGAAGGTGACCGCCCTGCTCGGGCCGACCGGCTCGGGCAAGACCACCCTGCTGCGCACGCTCAACCGGATGAACGACAAGGTCACCGGGTACCGGCACGACGGGGACGTGCTGCTGGACGGGCGCAGCATCTGGCGTTCGGGCATGGAGCTGATGACCCTGCGGCGCCGGGTCGGCATGCTCTTCCAGCGGCCGAACCCGTTCCCGATGTCGATCATGGACAACGTGGTCGCCGGGGTGAAGGCGCACAAGATGGCGCCACGGGCCAAGCTCAGGGAGATCGCCGAGCAGCGGCTGCGCGACGTCGGGCTCTGGGACGCGGTCTCGGCCCGGCTGAAGGACTCCCCGTTCCGGCTGTCCGGTGGCCAGCAGCAGTTGCTGTGCCTGGCCCGGGCGCTCGCCATCGACCCGGCCGTGCTGCTCCTCGACGAGCCGACGTCGTCGCTGGACCCGGTGGCCACCGAGTCCATCGAGGCGCTGGTCCGCAGGCTTGTGCCGGATATCACCGTCATCATCGTCACCCACAACCTGGCCCAGGCCCGGCGGGTGTCTGACCGAACGGTCTTCCTCAACAAGGGCCGCCTGGTGGAGCACGGCGACACCACGCAGCTCTTCGAAAACCCGAAGGAAGAGGAGACCGCCCACTACGTCACCGGCCGCTTCGGCTAGCCGGGGACCCTGCCTGGCTGGGGGCAGGTGCCCGCCAGCCGGGGCAGGCCCAAGATCCGCACAGTCCGTGCGGACCCCGATTCGCACGCGCAGCGTGCACGAAGAACAGCGCACGAGCGACGTGCGCGGAGCAAAGGAGATTTCTCCGGTGGGGAACAGATTCCGCGTAGTGTGCACGGCGGCCGCCGTGGTCCCGCTCGCCTTGCTGGCGGCCTGCAGCAGCAGCTCGAGTTCTTCATCGCCGTCCACCTCCACCTCATCGTCGGCGGCGGCGAACTCCGGCAGCACCACGGTCAGCGAGACCGGCAGCACCCTGCTGTTGCCGCTGGTCAGCGCCTGGCAGGTGGCGTACGGCCAGCTCAACCCCAAGGTACTCATCACCACCTCCGGCACCGGCTCGGGCACGGGCATCGCCGACGCGGCGGCGGGCACGGTGAACATCGGCGGGTCCGATGCCTACCTCTCGCCGGCCGACATCAGCCAGTTCCCTGGCCTGCTCAACATCCCGCTGTCGGTGGCCGCGCTGAACATCGACTACAACGTGCCCGGCGTCAAGAAGCCGCTCAACCTCAACGGCACGGTGCTCGCCGGCATCTACAGCGGCAAGATCACGACCTGGAACAACTCGGCGATCGCGGCGCTCAACAAGGGCATCTCGCTGCCCAGCACCAAGATCGTCACGCTGCACCGCGCGGACAGCTCGGGCAGCACCTTCCTGTTCACCTCCTACCTGAACGCCCAGGACCCGAGCGGGTGGGGTGCCAGCAACGTCGGCACGACCGTGAGCTGGCCGTCGGTGCCCGGCGCCACCGCCGAGACCGGCAGCGGCGCCATGGTCAAGGGCTGCGGCGCCATCAAGGGCTGCATCGCCTACATCGGCATCAGCTACCTGACCCAGGCCGGGGCCGCCGGGCTCGGCACGGCGAACCTGGCCAACAAGAGCGGGCAGTTCGTCGCGGCCAGCCCCGCCACGATCAACGCCGCGCTGGCGACCTTCTCCGGCAGCACCCCGGCGTCCGGCGGCCAGTCGCTGATCAACGGCACGGCCGGCTACCCGATCATCAACTACGAGTACGCGATCGTGAAGACCAAGCAGTCGAGCTCGTCCCAGGCAGCCGCGGTGAAGGCCTTCCTCAACTGGGGCATCACCTCGGGCAGCAGCGCGAAGTTCCTCACCCCGGTGAACTTCGTGGCGCTGCCGGCCAATGTCCTGTCCATCGCCAAGGCCCTGATCGCCAAGATCAGCTAGCCATGGCATCGATACCGACGACACCGGATGGGGGGCGGCCCGGCCGTCCCCCCGCCCGGCGGGCTCCGGGTTCCGTAACTGGCTGCGCAACGGTTACCTCTTCCGCTGGATCGGCCTCGGCGGTGCGCTGCTCCCCACGCTGATGCTCGGCTTCATCCTCGTGGTCCTGGTCGTCAAGGCGTGGCCCGCGATCCAGATCAACGGCTGGGGCTTCTTCACCAAGAGCGTCTGGCACACCGGCGCGCAGTACGGCAAGTCGGTACACTGCCATGGCATCACCTACCTCTCCGGGCAGGAGTACGGTGCCCTGCCCCAGATCATCGGGACGCTGGAGACCTCGCTGATCGCGCTGATCATCGCCGTCCCGGTGTCGATCGGCGCGGCTCTGGTGGTGGTCGAGCGGCTGCCCCGGCGGGTGGCCAGTGTCATCGGGGGCTTCCTGGAGCTGCTAGCCGGCATCCCGAGCGTGGTCATCGGGCTGTGGGGCGTGCTGACCTTCGGGCCGTTCATCGCCAAGTACATCGCGCCGGCCCTCACCCACGTCCCGATACCGTTCTTCCAGGGCGATGTCGGGCACGGCCAGGGGCTCCTCGTCTCCGGCCTGGTGCTCGCCGTCATGGTGATCCCGATCGTCGCGTCAACCGCCCGTGACCTGATCCGGGGGGTGCCCATCCTGCCGCGGGAAGGAGCGATCGCGCTCGGCATGTCCGACGCCGAATGCGCCCGCAAGGTCACGCTGCCCTGGGTGGGCGCTGGCCTGATCGGCGCGGTCGTGCTTGGGCTGGCCCGGGCGCTGGGCGAGACGATCGCGGTCGCCATGGTCTGCGGCGTCGCCCTCGGCCAGGTGGCCACCAACCTGTACGCGGCCATGATCACCATCGCGGCCAACATCGTGCAGAACCTGGACACGGTGATCACCGACCAGCTCGGCGTGCGCACCTATGCCGAACTCGCCCTGCTGCTGCTGGTAATCACCCTCGCGACCAATGTGGTCGCCAGGCTGATGGTCCGCCGGGTTTCGGGCACCGCGCTGCCCGTGGGCAGGGGGCTGTAGGCAATGACCAGGCTGGGCAGCATGGGCACGGCATCGTCATCAGCCACGCCACCGGGATCGTTGAAGCCCGCCCGGCACGATGCGGCCGACTGGCCGCGTGTGCCGGTTGCCAGGAAGATCTGGAACGCGGTCTTCTGGGGCTGCTGCTTCGTGGGCCTGGCCGTGATCGTCGTGCCCCTGGTGTGGCTGGCGGGCGGCATCATCGCGAGAGCCGTGCCGCACTGGCAGTGGAGCGTGCTCACGACCAACACCACGGGCACCGGAGGCGGCCTGCATCAGGCCATTCTTGGCACGCTCTACATCACCGCGGGAGTGGTGATCATCGGTGGCACCATCAGCGTGCTGACCGGCCTGTACCTGGCCGAGTTCGCGACCGGCAGGCTCCGCGGAATTCTGCGCGGCGGCTACGAGGTGCTGGCTGGCATCCCCTCGATCGTGATGGGCTATGTCGGCTTCATCGTGCTGGTGCTCGCCTTTCACTGGGGCTTTGGCCTGCTGCCCGCCGTGCTCGTGCTGTCGGTGATCGTCATCCCGTACCTCGCCAAGGCGACGGAAACGTCCCTGGCCCAGGTGCCAAGCTCCTACCGGGATGGCGCCGAGGCTCTCGGCCTGCCGCTCACCTGGACGCTGCGCAAGATCGTGCTGAAGGCCGCGATGCCCGGGATCGTCACCGGCCTGCTCATCGCGATCGCCATCTCGATCAGCGAGACCGCCCCGCTGCTCCTGACCGCGGGATGGTCCTTCTTCGACCCGACGCACCAGCTCACCAACGCACCGGTCGCCTTCCTGACCTACCCGGTGTGGACGTACTACTACTCGACCGTCCCGGCTGTGCAGTACCTGGCCTATGACGCGGCCCTGCTGCTGTTCGTGCTTGTCCTCATCATCATCGTCCTGGGACGGGTGGTCGTCGCGATCTCCCGGCGCCATGCGGAATGAGCGCGGTGCTGCGCGACGAGGGGGGCAAGGCACGTAACCGGCCGGCGGCCGCTGCCGCGGTCCTGGCTGACCGGCTGGCCGCCGCGCTGGTGCACCACGAGCCCGGCTGGCGGCTGCCCCGGCTCACCGCGCTGGCCAGGCGGTACAGCGTCAGCTCGTCGGAGATCGACGCAGCCATCGACGAACTCGCCGCGCGGCACCTGGTGCGGCGGCTGCCCGACGGGCAGGTGTACCGCGCCAGCCCGGCGGAGTACTGGGTGCCGCTGGAGGGCGTGTTCGGGCTGGTCTCCCATGTCGATCCGATGGGCGGGCAGCTTGCCTGCGCGAGCCTGGCACACGACCATGCGCCGCCCGCCCGAGGACATCGGGCGCTCGCTCGGCGTGGCGCCCGGCGAGCCGGTCCTGTCCGTCCGGTGCGTCTGGACGGTCGGCGGGGAGCCCGGCGCGCTGGCCGCCAGCTACCTGCCCGAGCAGGTCGCCGCCGCGCTGGGGGTGACCCTGCCCGCGAAGCCCGGTGAGGAGGAAGCCGCGGGCCCGCAGGAACTGGGCGGGGTGCCATCCCCGCTGTCGTTCCCGTTCCCCTGGCGCCCGCCGGGCGCGCAGAGCCCGCGCCCCGGCGCCGTGCAGATCGAGATGGGCCTGCCGCCTCCCTCCGCGGCACGGACCCTGCGGCTGGTGGCGGGCGAGCCGGTAGCCACGGTGACGGTGAGCTTCGCCATGCCCGACACCGGCGCACCGGCCGCGCTGACCATGGCGATGCTGCGCCCGGAACTGTTCCGCATCGTCGTCGAGGCCGCCCCGCAGCACGGCCCCGCCGAAGGCGCCGGAGCTTTGGCAAGTACCTGGACACACACCACGGACGGCTGGGAACCTTGACCCGAAATGCCTTCCGCCGTCCCCCTCGCCCCGGAGCGACCGCCCCGGCGGGCACGTTACCTCGTCCCGCTCGGCACGCCGCGCCGCCGTGAGGCGCTCGCCGCGGTAGCCGTCGCGGCCGTGGTGGCCGGGGTCTTATTCGCGCCGCTGACACTGCTGTTCGCCGCGGCGCTCGACGCCGTGAGCCGGGCCACCCGGTGGCGCCCGCTGTGGCTGTCCGTCCCGGCGGCCTGCGGCCTCATCTGGGTGCTCGCGATCGGCCCCGGTACCGCCGCGGCCGGCCTGCGCCGTGGCCCGGCGGCCGCGCTGAGCGCGCTGGCCACCGGCCCGGGAGGCCTGGCCCGGCTTCCCGGCGTGGTCGTGCGGGGGCTGCCCGGCCAGTTCCCGCTGGCGCTGATCCTGGCCGCGGGCGTGGCCGCCGTGGCGTGGTGGCTGCGCTGGCTGCACACCGACGGGTGGGACACGCCCGTGGCCCGCCCCGGCCTGGTCAGCATCTCGCGCCGGAAGCAGGCCACCGCGTCGCTGCGGGCCGGGCGCGTGCTCACCAGGGACGGGGTGCGCCTCGGCGTCGAGCCCGCCACGGGGCGGGCGGCCGTGCTGTCCTGGCGCGACGCCGGCGGTGGCGTGCTGGTGACCGGGGCGGCGGCCCCGGCGGTGCTGGCGTCGGGCCTGCAGTTCGCCCACGCGGCCATCCGGCGGCGCAAGCCGGTGATCGTGGTGGACCTCACCGGGGACCGCGAACTGCCCGGTGCGCTCGCCGCCTTCTGCGCGGCCGCGCGTGCCCCGCTGCACGAGTTCGGCGCGGCCGGCGGCGCGCGGTACGAGCCGCGGGTGCGGCCCGGCGCGGAGCAGCACGCCGCCCTGGCGGCCGTTCCCTGGGGGCCGCGGGGCGGCAGCCCGGCGGCCGTCCCGGGCGGCACCATCGCCGACGTGGTGCGGCAGCGTGGCGTGGCGCTGTTCGCGCTGGGCGGCCCCGGGACCGGTCCCACGGCCGGGGTGATCGCCGGGCTGGTCGCGGCGGATGTCGCCGGCCTCTACCTGAGCCTGTACCGCGGCGGGATCGCGCCCGACGGCCTGTGCTGGCTCACCGAATGCGACGGGGTCGAGCCGGCGGCCCTGGCCGGGCTCATCGCCGCGGGCAGCCCGGCCGGGCTGGCGGCGGTGCTGGCCACCACCGCACCGGAGCCCGCGGCCCGCATCGCCGGCCAGGTCAACGCCGGCATCTTCCACCGGCTGGCGGACCCCGGCCTGGCCGCGGGGCTCGCCCCGCTCACCGGCACCACGATCGTGCCCCTCTCCCGGGTCCTGGCCCAGCCGGGGCCGGCCAGCGAGGACGGCGGCCTGCCGCCGGCCGGGGCCAGCCACGCCGTTCCGTTAGGCACCATGCAGGTTCCCGTGGTGCAGGCGGCCACCCTGTGCGCCTTGAGCAGCCGCGACTTCGTGCTGGTCACTGGCCTGGCCGCGGCGCGGGCGGGCGGCGCCGCGGTGACCGTGCGGGCACCGTGCCGCGCGGTCCGCGGGCCGGTGCCCGGGCGGCCGGAGCCACACCCCGGCGATCTCCCCGCTCCCTGGCGGCCGGCGTGACCGCCGGGCCCGTCGTGACCGGGCAGGTCTGCGTGGGCTGGCAGCATGAACTGCTGCACGCGGACCCGGGGCTGCCGCCGCGGCGCCCGGTCCCCCCGGATCCGGAGCGGCTCAACCCGGGCTGGCTGGCCGCCCAGCGGCGGGAGGAAAGCCTGATCAGCCGCCCCGCCAGAGGGGCCGCCTGCGGATGTGCGCTGCTGGCCGGTGCGGTGCTCCTGCTCGGCCGGGCAGGCTGGCTGAACCCCGCGCTGACCTGGCTGGGCGCGGTGACCTTCGGCGGCCTGGCCGCCATGGCAGCGGTCAGCGCCTGGCGGGGCCGCCAGGCGCTGAAGGCCGCCGTCGCGGCGGAGACGCGCCGGGTCACCGCGGCCCGGGCCGTGCAGGAGCGGGACCTGTTCGCCGCTCAGGAGGACCACGCCCGCCGGTTCCGGGCCTGGCAGAGCCGCCAGCGCGCGTTCCGCGGCCAGGCGCTCTGGTACCCCGTGGCGCTGCCCGAGCAGACCGACCGGGTCGACCTCGTCGGGGGCACGATGGCGGGCTGGTCGGCCCTGCTGACCAGCGTGGCCCTGCCGCGGCTGGCCGCCGGGGACGCGATCACGGTCATCGACCTGTCCGAGGGCGCCGTCGCCCGTGACCTGGTCACGCTGGCCGGGCAGGTGCGGTCCGGGCCGCTCGTCTGGGTGCTGCCCGGCGACCTGCCCAGGTTCGATCTCGGTGTCGGCCTGCCCGCCGCGGCCCTGGCGGACATCCTGGCTGCCTGCGCGTCCGCGGACCGGGCCGCGCCGGGCGGCCACGATCCGGCACCCGATCACGCGCTGCTGGCCAGGCTGCTTGAGGTGCTCGGGGACGGCGCGCAGATCTGCCAGGTGACCGCGGGGCTGCGGGCGCTGGCCCAGGTGGGGGACCCGCGGGAGGACGTCCGCCGCGGCCTGCTCGCCGCGGGCCAGCTTGACCGCATCACCGCCTTGTTCGGCCGCGGCGCCGCGGACCGGGTGGTCATCGAGCGGGCCTGGGCACTGGAGGCGCGGCTGCGGGTGCTGGACCGCCTCGGCAGCGATCCGGTCCCGATGCCACCGAGCAGGCTGCGGGTGGTGGCCGCGGATCCCGGCGGCGGCGCCTTCGGCAACGGCGTGCTGGCGGCCTATGTCATGGTGACCCTCACCCACCTGCTCCGCCAGGCCCGCCCGGGGCGGCCGTGGCGGCACACCGTCTGCGTGGCCGGGGCGCAGGCGCTGCCCGGCGAGGTGATCGACCGGCTCGCGGGCGCGTGCGAGGCCACCAGGACCGGGCTGGTCGTCGCCTACCGGTCGATACCGCCGCACGTCGCGCAGCGGCTCGGCCGCGGGAACGCGGCGCTGGCGGTGATGCGCCTCGGCAACGCCGAGGACGCCAAGGCGGCCAGCGAGCAGATCGGCAGCCAGCACCGGTTCGTGCTGAGCCAGCTCACCGACACCGTGGGCGCCTCGGTCACCGACACCGCCGGTGACTCCTACACCTCCACGGTGGGCACGGCGCAGTCGGTCTCGGTGTCCCGGTCGCACAGCCAGACCTCAGGTCACAGCCGCGGCCGCGGCCGTGCCAGCCCGGGTGGCGCGCCGCTGGCTCCCCGGTCCGGGTCGGACAGCACCGAGGCCAGCGAGTCGGCAGGCACCAGTGACACCGGCTCGCTCACCGACGGGATCAACACCAGCACGTCCTGGGGGGTCACCACGTCGCGGGCGATCGGGCTGAACGAGTCGCTGGGCCGGACCGTGCAGCGCTCGCGCGAGTTCCTCGTGGAACCGGAGGAACTGCAGCGGCTGCCGCCCAGCGCGGTGATCGTCAGCTACGCGTCCGGCCCCCGGCGGCACGTCGTGCTGGCCGACGCCAACCCGGCCATCGCCACGCTGCCCACCGCCACCGGCGCGCAGCCTCGCCGAGGCGCGGCTGGCCAGCGAGGCGCGGCTGGCCACCGGGCCCGCGCCGCCCGGCGAGCCGGCCGCGCAGCCGGTGGGGTGGCGCTCGGGCAGCCGGCAGCCGCCGCCGAACCTGGGCCCGCCGCCGGAGCCGCCGGACTGGCGCAAGCGCCGCCGCTGACCTGGCGAGGCCAGCCGGGCGCCATGCGGCAAAATGCAGGGCATGGCCACTCACATCGCGCTGCTGCGCGGCATCAACGTCGGCGGCCGCAACAAGGTCGCGATGGCGGACCTGCGCGCGGTGGTCAGCGGGCTCGGCCACACCGATGTGGCGACCTACATCCAGAGCGGCAACGTGGTGTTCACCAGCGCCGAGGCCGACACCGAGGTGCTCGCCACGGCCCTGGAACAGGCCATCGCGAGCAGCCTGTCGGTCAAGCCCGCGGTGATCGTGCTGTCCCGCGGCGAGCTGGCGCAGGCGGTGCGGGACAACCCCTACCCGGATGAGCCGAACCCCAAGATGGTGCACGCGGTGTTCTTCCGCGGCCCGGTCCCGGCGGGGGCGGCCGACGCCATCGAGGCGGGGCAGCGGCGCGCGGCGGAGCGGGGCAGCGGCAGGGACAGCGCCCGGATCGCCGGCCGCACCCTGTTCGTGCACACCCCGGACGGGTTCGGCCGCAGCGAGCTTGCCCTGTTCCTGCTGGGCCGGTCTGCCAGCCCGGTCGCCGCCGGGACCGCCCGCAACTGGTCCACGGTCACCAAGCTCCTCGCCCTGTGCGGCGCCTGATCCGGCCCGCCCGCCGCGCCTGACCGTTCCCGGCCCGATCTTTTTCGCGCCGCTGACCAGCGCTGCTGCGTGTGCCCGGCAATAGCACACCGCCAGTCGGAAACATTTTCGGCCCAGGCGGGCAACATCCCTATGCCAGAGGTCGTCTATAGGGCGGAGGATCCCACCCTCCCGTTTGCCGGTACCTGCACCTGCCAGAGCTCATCCCGTGCCGCTCGCTCACTGCGGCCGGGCCGGACGCCCGGCCCGCCGCGTCAAGGAGGCAGCCGTGCGTCATCATCCGCTGCGGATTCCGGTCACCATCGCGCTCCTGGCCACGGCCGGGATGGTCGTTGCCGCCGGCGGGAGCGCGGTCCCCGGCAGCGCGGCGGCCCGGCCCGCTGCGCGCACCCCCGCCGCCACAGGGGCCGGCGGGGCAGCGCGGCGCATCCTGATGATCAACGGGGACAGGCTGCTGGCCGTCTCCGCCGCCGGCGGCCCGCGGGTCCTGGGCATCCTGCCCGGGGCGGCCGGCCCCGCCGGGCGGCTGATCGGGCTGGGCCTCGGCGGCACGGCCCTGGAGATCCCCGTGGTCGCCCTGCCCTACCTGGGCCGCGGCCTGGCGCCCGGCCTGTTCGAGCCCAGCGCGCTGGCGCGGGCGGAAACCGGCGGCCGGCTGCCGGTGACGGTGACCTACCGGGGGAAGATCCCGGCATTGCCCGGCGTGACGATCACCGGGGCCGGCGGCGGGACGGCCAGTGGCTACCTGACGGCCGCCGGGGCGGCCGCGTTCGGGGCGGCGCTGGCCCGCCAGTTCGCCGCCGACCACGGCGCGGACAGCTACGGCCGGGACGGCATGTTCGCGGGCGGGGTGTCGGTCGGCCTGGCCGGCGGCCCAGCGGGTGCGGCTCGGGCCGCGCTGGCGCCACGGCACGCCCCGGGGTTCCGGATGCACACCCTCACGGTCACCGGCACCGACCTGGCCGGCCTGCCCGACACCGGGGACCTGGTGTTCGTCTTCGACGCCGACAACGCCCAGCGCTATGCCGACCCCGTCGAATCGATCAGCGAATTCGACCACGGCGTGGTGAAGTTCAGCGTGCCGGCCGGGCACCTGTGGGCCGTCGGGATCTTCGTGCCCGTGGTCCACGGCAAGCCGGGGCCCGCGACCCGCTCGGTGGTCGTACCGCAGATCGACGCGTCCGGGAACGTCACCGTGCACATGGCCGCGCGGGCCGCGGACAGCGAGGTGCAGATGGTGACGCCGCGGCCGTCGGTGCCGAATCCGTTCAACCTGCACGTCGAGATACGGCATCCCACCCCGGCCGGCCCGGTGGCCGACATCTGGTACCTCGGCGGCCCGCTGTACTTCACCCCGACCACCCGGCGGCCCACGGTGGGGACGCTGCAGATGTACGTGAACGAGGAGCTTGACTCGCCGCGGCAGGCCGCGGGCATGCCGTACCAGTACGACGTGGCCTACGGCTACACCCACGGGCTCATCGGCTCGCAGCGGCACGTGGTCCGCCCGGCCGGGCTGGCCACGGTGCACGCCAGCTACTACTCCGACGTGCCCACCACCGGCTACTTCTCCAGGTTCGGCGTGTTCGCCCCACAGTGGAAGGAGGTTTCCGCGGTCCTGTTCGAGCCGATGCGCGTGCCGCGGCGCGAGACCGAGTACCTGACCGGCAACCCCGCGGTGCTGTGGGCGGACAGCTACCAGCAGTCCTTCCAGAACCTGGCCGGAGGCCAGACCGACGACCTGCGAACGTTCCGGGCCGGCCAGCGGCTGACCGAGAACTGGAACGCCTACCCGCTGCACGCGGGATACAACACCAACCTGATCGGCGCGGCCAACGTGGCAACGGCGCTGCCGTCGGCATCCCGCGCGGGCAACGCCCTGACCCTGGACGTGATGCCGTTCAGCGACAGCAACCCGGGGCATGTCGGCGGGTCCGGCTTCTTCGGCGGCGCGGTGGCGCCGTACGGAAAGATCAGCGGTCACTACCTGGTCGCCGAGAACGGCAAGACGATCGCCGCCGGGAACCCACTGGCGCACGACCAGGCGGTCGGCCCGGCGGGCGAGTTCCATACCCGGGTGACGCTCAGCCCGCGCCCGGCCGCCATCAGGCTCGTCCTCGACGCGACCAGGAAGGCGAAGATCTACCCGCTGTCCACGGTGAGCCGGACCGTGTGGACCTGGCGGTCGGTGCCGCGGCGCGGTGCCCGGCTGCCGGCCGGGTGGGGCTGTGTGCTGCAGGCGTTCGGAACCGTGACCGGCCGGTCCTGCGCGGTGGAGCCGATGATGACGCTGGAGTACGCCGTGGCCGGGCTGTCGCTGACCGGGACCGCGCCCGCCGGTGCCCAGGTGGTGCGCATCTCCGCGGGGCACCTGCAACTGGCGCAGGCCGCGGCGGTGACCGGGGCGAAGGTGGCGGTGTCGTTCGACGCCGGGAAGACCTGGCACCGGGCGGCGGTGACCGGCTCGGCCTGCCGTTACACGGCGGCGTTCACCGCACCCCCGGGGGCCAAGGTGTCGCTGCGGACCAGCGCCGCCGACGCGGCGGGCGGGACTGTCACCGAGACCCTGCTCGGCGCCTACCAGGTCAAGTGAATCACTCTTGCAAACTACTCTGGATCGCAAACATAATAGGCAGTCTGCTTAGTCACCGCCCGGGTCCGTTCCCGCCCGGGTCCCCCCACCGAGGAGGCAGCGTGCGTCATCATCCGGCACGGCGGGCCACGGCCCGGTTCGGCATAGTCATCACGGCGGCGGCGGTCGTCGCCAGTACCGGCGGCGGCGGCCGCGAGCACGGCGGCGGCCCAGGCCGGCCAGGCCGCCCACGGCGCCGTCACGCGGAGCGTGCTGCTGGTGAACGGTGACCGGCTGCTGCTGGGCGCCGCGGGCGCCCCGGCGGCGGCCCGGGTGGTCCCTGGTGCCGCCGGCTCGCTGGCCGGCGCGCTGGTCGCGCTGGGCTCGGGCGGCAGCGGGCTGGTGATCCCGCAGGTGGCCCTGCCCTACCTGGGCCGGGGCCTGGACCCGGCGCTGTTCCGGGTCAGCTCGCTGCTCGCGGCCGGGGCCGTGGGGCAGGTACCGGTGACGGTGACCTACCAGGGGAAGGTGCCGTCGCTGCCGGGAGTGCACGTCACCGGTGCGTCCGGAGGGGTCGCCCGCGGATACCTGACCGCCGCGGGAGCGCGGGCGTTCGGCGCGGCGCTGGCCAGGCAGTTCCTGGCCGACCACCCCCGGGGCAGCTACGGCCAGGACGGGATGTTCGCCGATGGCGTGTCGGTCAGCCTGGCCGGGGCGCCGGCCGGTGCGGCACGGGCGGCGCTGGCGCCGCGGCACTCGCCGCGGTTCCGGATGCACACCCTGACGGTCACCGCCACGGACACCACCGGGCAGCCCGACACCGGTGACGACGTGCTGGTGCTGAGCGCCGACAACACCACGCGGTTCGACGACTTCATCGCCACGGACAACTTCTTCGACCACGGCGTCACGAAGTTCAGCGTCCCGGCCGGGCACTACTGGGCGATCGGGGACTTCTTCGTGCTCCCGAAGAAGGGCCTCCCGTCGGAGCGCCTCGACGTCCTCCCGCAGTTCACCGTGTCGACGGACAGCATCGTGGTGATGTCCGCGCAGGCGGCCAGCAGCGAGATCCAGATGGTCACGTCGCGTCCCACGGTGCTGGACCAGCTCAGCGTCGAGTTCCGGCGGATCACCGCGGCGGGGCCCACGTTCAGCGCAAGCTGGGCGGCCAACTTCCCGATCTACGTCGACCCGACCACGCGGCGCCCCAGCGTGGGCAAGCTTCAGGTGATCACCTCGGCGCAACTCGGCTCCCCGGCCAGCGCCAAGGGCACCCCCTACCAGTACAACCTGGACTTCGCCGACACCAGCGGGCTCATCCCGCCGGGACGGCACGTGATCACCCCGGCGAGCCTCGCCACGGTGAATGCCAGCTACTTCTCCGACGTGACCGGGACCGGCGCGCTGTACCGGTACGGCGTGTTCCCGATCCAGCGCAACGACCTGTTCTTCATCCTGATCCCCCGGTTCCACGTGCCCAACGCCGAAACCGAGTACATGACGGGCAACCCGGCCATCCAGTGGAACGACAGCTACTCGCTGAGCTACGACACCATGGCCGCCGGCCAGTCCGATGACTCGCGGACGTTCACGGCGGGCGAGCAGACCACGGAGGACTGGAACGCCTACCCGCTGCACGAGGGCTACAACGTCGACCTGGTCGGCCCGGCGAACCTGTCGCCCACGCTGCCGTCGGCGTCCCGGGCGGGCGACACGCTGACCCTGGACGTGACCCCGTTCAGCGACAGCACCCCGGGCCACGGCGGCAACGGCGGCTTCATCGGCGGCCAGTTCGGCCCGGTCGACCACATCACCGGCCACTACCTGATCGCCGAGAACGGCAAGACGATCGCGTCGGGCAACCCGCTGAAGGGGTTCAAGGAGATCGGCCTCTACGGCGAGTTCGACACGCACGTGGCGCTCAGCCCGCACCCCGGGACCGTACGGTTCGTCCTCGACTCGGGCGGCTCCGGCCCCATCTTCGCGCTGACCACGTCCAGCCAGACGGTGTGGACCTGGCGGTCCGCGCACGAGTCCGGCGGCACGCTGCCGGCCGGGTGGACCTGCACGGCCGGGTTCGCGGGGCTGCTGCATCCCACCCACGCCTGCGCGGTCGAGCCGATGATGACGCTGGGTTACGCGGTGGCCGGGCTGTCGCTGACCGGGTCGGCGCCGGCCGGCGCGCAGGTGCTGCATGTCACCGCCGGGCACCTGGAGCTTGCGCACGCCGCGAAGGTGACCGCCGCGAAGGTGGCGGTCTCGCTCGACGGCGGGAAGACCTGGCAGCAGGCGACGGTGACCGGCAGCGGCGGCAGTTACACGGCGTCGTTCACGGCCCCCGCCGGAGCCAAGGTGTCGCTGCGGACCAGCGCCGCCGACGCCGCGGGCGGGACCATCACCGAAACCCTGATCAACGCCTACCAGGTCGCGTCATGACACGCCAGAATGCGGCCGCCCGCCGGTGGGCGCAACGGATCCGCCACCAGTTCACCCCGATCAGCAGACCAGGGAGCAGCCCCATGAGGATCAGCAGGATTGCCATCGCGGCCGGTGCCGTGCTGACGGTGGCCGGCACGCTCTCCGCGGCGGCCCCGGCCGCCGCGGCCCCGGCCCCGGCGATGCGCCGGGCGTGCCCGGTCGTGCGGCCGGACGCGCCGCGCTGCCTGACGCTGTACGCACCACAGACCTCGGTGAACCGGGCGATCGCGGAGCAGGCCGCGGGCAAGCGGGTCGCGGCCGCCCTGACCACGCCGAAGGGGGTGGGCGCCGGCGACATCGAGTCCGCGTACAAGCTGCCGGTGACCAAGGGCGCGGGCCAGACGATCGGGATCGTGGACGCCTTCAGCACCCCGCACCTCGCGTCCGACCTGGCGGTGTACCGCAAGCAGTACGGGCTGCCGCCGTGCACGACCGCCAGCGGGTGCCTGCGCATCGTGAACCAGCAGGGCAAGGCGTCGCCGTTGCCCAGCCCGGATCCGACCGGCTGGGGGGTCGAGGAGACCCTCGACGTGTCGATGGTGTCGGCGGCGTGCCCGCTCTGCAAGATCATCGTCGTGGAGGGCACCCAGCCGTCGTTCGCCGACCTCGCGGCGGCCGAGGACACCGCCGTGAGCCTGGGCGCGCAGGTCGTCTCCAACTCCTATGGCGGCCGGGAGAGCGGGTTCACCCAGGCGCGAGGCCAAGCACTACATCCACCCGGGTCATGTGATCGTCGCCTCGACCGGGGACTTCGGGTTCACCGCCGCGCAGTTCCCTGCGAACCTGGCCAACGTGACCGATGCCGGCGGCACCAAGCTTGTCCGGGCCAAGAACGCGCGTGGCTGGACGGAAACGGTCTGGAACGACAACAGCGGCGCGTCGGGCAGCGGCTGCTCGGCCTACGTGGCCAAGCCCAGCTGGCAGCATGACCCGCACTGCCCGGGCCGGACGTCGGCCGACGTGGCCGCGGTCGCCGCCAACGTCGCCCTCTACGACAGTTCGCTGCCGAAGGGGACCGGTCCCTGGCTCACCGTCGAGGGGACCAGCGCCTCCTCCCCGCTGATCGCCGGGGTCTACGGCCTGGCCGGCAATGCGTCCACTGTCCAGCCGGGCTTCGAGTACGCGCATGCCAGCGCGCTGTTCGACGTCGCCAAGGGAAACAACGACTGGTTCAACCGCGGTCACGGCGCCTCGTGCGGATACGACTACCTCTGCGTGGCCAAGACCGGCTACGACGGCCCGACCGGGCTGGGCACCCCGGACGGCACCGGCGCCTTCTGACCGGGTGGCGGCCAGCACAGCGCTGGCCGCCACGCTGAACGGCCGACCGTACCGCCGCACGATTCCCCCCCACGTGCGGCGGTACGGTCCGGTCCGCTGTCCCGCTGGCACCCGGCGGCCTTGGCTGCGTTGCCGGTGCGGCCGTCCGTTCCGGCCTGCGTCCCAGCGGCACCCCGGCGGCCGAGAGTTGCGGTGTCGGTGGCGGCGGCCCGGCCGGGCTGGTATGCACGCATCGTGACGCATCTCCCGGTTCTGGGTGACGCGATGGCCGGGCCCCTGGTTCCGGGTCCAGTCCATCGTGACGCGGCCATGGCCCGGATCCGCCGGGCACGACTTCCTCGATGTGCTGCCCGCCGCCTCGGTCGCGGCCAGGGCCGGCCGGCCATTCGTGGCGGGCTGGCTCTGCCGCGCGCCCGGCGCTCCGCTGGAGTTATTCACCAATGCCGTGCTGCCGGCCCCGCAGGCCGGGAACGGCCAGGCCGGACGGCCGGGCTGCTGTTCCCGCCCGGCGCGCGCGGCGTGCCCGTCCCGCACAGCTGGCTGGCCGCCTGCGAGGCGCTGGTGTGGTCGCCGTGCCCGGGCCGCCAGGCGCCGCCGCTGCTCGGCGAGCCCGCGCCGCCGGCCGGGGACGCCGACCGCATGCCGGCCCGTTTCGAGTCCGCGCTGACCGCCGCGCTCGGCAGGCCGTTCGGCTGGCTGGTGGTGGCCGAGCCGACGGCCCTGCTCGACGCCGAGGTGGCCGAACTGCGCGCCCAGGTGACGGTGCTGCGCCAGCACGACGAGGAAAGGTTCCGGTTCGGCACCGACCGCGCCGAACGCCGGCTGGCCGAACTGGACGCATACCGTGAGGGCGGGCTGTGGCTGGTCCGGGTGCTGGTCGGGGCGCAGACCCCCGGCGAGCTTGCCCGCCTGGCACCCGTGCTGGCCGGCTCGGCCGACCTCGGGCACCATCCCTACCGGCTCGGCGCCGGCCAGGAGGCGCTTTCGCTGGCCGCGGCGTTAGCCGCCCGGGCCGGTCCCGCGGGGGCCGGTCTTGCCGGGATCGGTCCCGCCGGGGTGGGCCTGCCGGGGCCGGTGCCGCCGGGGCGGGTCCTGCCGGGGCGGAGGCCCAGGTGCCGTTCCCGGCCACCGCGGGCGTGCTGACCGCGCTTGCCGGGCTGCCCCAGCGCGAGGTGCCCGGGCTGCGCGTGCTCGGCGCCAGCCAGTTCGACGTGACCAGCGAGACCGGGACGGGCGAACCGGAGCCCGGCGTCCCGGCCGGTGACGGCGGGCCGGTGACAGCAGGGCCGGTGACAGCCGGCCGGTGACAGCACCGGTGACAGCCGCAGCGGTGACAGCCGCAGCGGTGACGGCCGCAGCGGTGACGGGCCTGGCGGTAACGGCGCGCCGGTCCGCCTCGGCGTGATCCTCGACGCCCGCGACCGGCCGGCGATTTCCTGCTGCCCCTGCCGACCCTCAACCGGCACGCGCTGGTGACCGGGGCCACCGGCGCCGGCAAGTCGCAGACGGTAAGGCACCTGCTGGCCGAACTGACCCTGGCCGGGCTGCCCTGGCTCGCCATCGAGCCGGTCAAGGCCGAGTACCCGGGCATGGCCGGGCGGCTGGCCGGGCTCGGCCCGGCCGGCCAGGTCACCGTGCTGAACCCGGCCGACCCCGGCGCGATCCCGCTGTCGGTCAACCCGCTCGCCCCGGAACGCGGCTACCCGGTGCAGGCGCACATCGACATGGTCCGCGCGCTGTTCCTCGCCGCCTTTGACGCCGACGAGCCGTTCCCGCAGATCATCGCCCAGGCGCTGCAGCGCGTCTACGAGGCCAACGGCTGGGACCTGGTGACCGGCGGCGGGCTGGCCGGGGCCGTGGCCGAACCCGCGGTGCCCACGCTCGCGCAGCTCCAGCGGGCCGCCCTGGAGGTCATCGGGGAGGTCGGTTACGGCCGGGAACTCCAGGCCGACGTGCGCGGCTTCGTGGACGTGCGGCTGCGGTCGCTGCGGATCGGCTCGGCCGGGCGGTTCTTCGAGGGGGGCCACCCCGCCGACGTCGCCGCGCTGCTGCGCCGCAACGTGGTGCTCTGCCTCGAAGACGTCGCCAACGATGAGGACAAGGCGTTCCTGATGGGCACGTTGATCATCCGGATTGTGGAGCATCTGCGGCTCGCGGCGCGGGCCGGGCGGCGGGCGGGGCTGCGGCATGTGATCGTCATCGAGGAGGCGCACCGGCTGCTGCGTGCCCAGCGGGAGGGCCGGGCCAGCGGCCATGCGGTGGAGTTGTTCGCCGCGATGCTGGCGGAGATCCGTGCCTACGGCGAGGGGCTGGTGATCGCCGAGCAGATCCCCGCGAAGCTGGTCAGCGACGTGGTGAAGAACACCGCGCTGAAGGTGATGCACCGGCTCCCGGCCGCCGATGACAGGGACCTGGTCGGTGCCGCGATGAACCTCGGCGAGGCCCAGTCCCGTCAGGTGGTGTCGCTGGAGCCGGGGGTGGCGGCGGTGTTCGCCGACGGCATGGACCGGCCGATCAGGATCCGGGTGCCGTTCGGCGGCGCCGCGGAGTGCCCCGGGCCCGGCCCGGTGCCGCCGATGCTGGCGCGCCGCAGCACCGCCTGCGGCGCGGCGTGCACCGGCGAGCGGGCGTGCACCGCGGCCGAGATGCGCGCCGCCGAGGTGCTGGCCGCCCCCGGGTCACCTGCCGACGCCTGGCTGCGGGTGTGGGCCGAGGTGCTGCTGCTCGCGTTCCTCACCGACCGTGCCCTGCCCGCCGTGCCGTCGCCGCTGCGCGGCTGGTGGGACGGACTGGGCGGCCGTCTGCGCGAGTGCCTGCTGGCCACCGTGGTGGACCGGGCGGTGGCCGTCCGGGCGCGGGCGCTGCGGCCCAGCTACGACCCGGCGCGCCTGGCGGCGAGCGTGGCGCGGGCCGCCGCGGATGCCCTCGGCCAGGGCGCCAGCCGGGTACCCGGCCGGGAACCAGGCCGGGCCCCGGCTGGGTCATCCCCCAGGTGCGCTGGCTGCACGAGGCAGGCCGGCTCTGCCCGCCCGGCGGCGGGCCGCCCGATCCCGGCCGGTGCGCGCCGCCGCTCGACTTCGGCCTGCCCGGCCTGCCGGACTGGCCGGGCGCCCGGGTGGGGCACCGGCTGCGGGCCCTGCGGCGCCATCCGCTGTCCATGGACCTGCCGGAGAACCGGCTGGCCGCCTGGACCGCCCTGCTCGGCGAGGACGACCAGCGCGGGTTCGGCCGCGACCTGGCCGCCCTCGGCGTCGGGCTGCCCCCCGCCGCCCAGCTCAGCCACGCCGCCACCCTGATGGCGCGCCACGCCCTGGCTGCCCGTGGTGCTGTCCTGGCCCGGCCGGCTCATCGCACCCCGCAGCCAGCCGGCCTGGTTCACGGGTGAGGCACACGCCCGGAACCCCGGATAGCATCATCGGCCATGGGCAAGCTTCCGATGCGCGCGCGCCTGGCCACCACCCTGGGTGGCGCCGCCGGGACCGTGTCCCGGCTGGCGGGACGCGGCGACGGGTCGGTGATCGGTGGCGTCATCGGGCTGCGCCTGGAGCCTGACCTGCTTGCCCTGCTGGCCGCCGGCCGCCAGATCGTGCTGGTCACCGGTACGAACGGGAAGACCACCACCACCCGGCTGATCACCGCGGCGCTCGGCGCGCTCGGGCAGGACGTCGCCTCGAACGCGTTCGGCGCGAACATGGAGGCGGGTCTCGCCGCAGCGCTCGGCAAGGCGCCCGACGCACCGCTGGCCGTACTGGAGGTGGACGAGCGGTACCTGCCCGCGGTCATCAAGGCGACGAAGCCGCGCGTGGTCACGCTGCTGAACCTGAGCCGCGACCAGATGGACCGGGCGGCGGAGATCTGGCTCGTGGCGCGGCGGTGGCGCGAGGCGCTGGCGGCCGCGAACGGCTGCTGGGTGGTTGCCAACGCGGACGACCCGCTGATCGCCTGGGCCGCCTCCGGGGCCGAGCACGTCATCTGGGTCGCCGCCGGCCAGCGCTGGCACGAGGACTCGTGGTGCTGCGCGGAGTGCGGCTCGCACCTGCTGCGGGACGAACTCGGCTGGCGGTGCGGCGAATGCACGTTCCGGCGCCCGTCCACCCGGTGGGTGCTGGACGGCGACCGTGTCATCGACTCGGCCGGCCGCCTCAGCGACCTGTCCCTGTCCCTGCCCGGCCGGGCCAACCGGTCCAACGCCGTCGTCGCGCTCGCGGTGAGCGAGGTGTTCGGCGTGGAGACCGCCCAGGCCCTGCCCCGGCTGCGCGACGTGGTCTCGATCGCTGGCCGGTACACGCGGCTGGCCCGGCGCGGGCGGACAGGTGCGGCTGCTGCTCGCCAAGAACCCGGCCGGCTGGCTGGAGGCCTTCGACGTGCTTGACCCGCCGCCGGCTCCGGTGCTGCTGGCCGTGAACGCCCAGGTACCCGACGGCAAGGACACCTCCTGGCTGTGGGACGTCGACTACCGGGTGCTCCGCGGGCGGCCGGTGTTCGTCTCCGGCGAGCGCCGGCTTGACCTGGCCGTCCGGCTGGAAGCCGACCTGGTGGCCTTCGACCTGGTCGACGGGGTGGACGAGGCGGTGGATCAGGTCGAGGGGACCAGCCTGGACGTGATCGCCAACTACACGGCGTTCCAGCAGATCCGGGTCGCGCTCGGGCGCGCGGAATAGGGCGGAGGGCATCGTGACGGCCGAGGTTCCGCGACGGCGCGGCGCGCACGCGCGCGGGGCGAGCACGCTGCGGCTGGTCTGGGTGTACCCGGACCTGCTCAGCACCTACGGGGACCGGGGCAACCTGCTGATCCTGCAGCGCCGCGCCCGGCTGCGCGGCATCGAGGTGGAGCAGATCCTGGTCAATGCGGACCAGCCGGTGCCCCGCCAGGGTGACATCTACCTGCTCGGCGGTGGCGAGGACCTGCCGCAGATCCTGGCCGCCCGGCGGCTGCGCGGCGACGGCGGGCTGCGCGCGGTGGCGGACCGGGGCGCGGTGATCTTCGCCGTGTGCGCGGGCTATCAGCTGCTCGGCACCGAGTTCGGCGGCGAGGAGGGCCAGCAGGTCGCGGGGCTGGAGATCCTCGACATGCGCAGCGGCCGTGGCGACCGCCGCGGGGTAGGGGAGATCCTGGCCGAGGTCAACCCGGCGCTCGGCCTGCCCCGGCTGACCGGGTTCGAGAACCACCAGGGCGTCACCCAGCGCGGGCCCGGGGTGGCCCCGCTGGCCGAGGTGCTCACCGGGGTGGGCAACGGCGACGGCACCGAGGGCGCGTGGGCGGGCCGGGTGCTCGGCACCTACCTGCACGGCCCGGTGCTGGTGCGCAACCCGGGCCTGGCCGACCTGCTGCTCACCTGGGTCGCCGGGCGGCTGCCCCCGCTCGCCGGCCATGCGGAGCACTGGACCCAGCAGCTCCGCGATCAGCGGCTGGACGCCGTCGCGGCCGCGGCGCCCTGACCACGGCCGGTCAGTACACCAGGGCCTGGGTCTCGTCGGCGGTCACCTCGGCGACGAACGTCGCCGCCCCGGCGATCCGCACGCCGTCGATGAGGTCCTCCTCGGTGATACCGCGCCGGGCGGCGCACTGGGTGCACAGGGTCACCGTGCCCCCGGCCAGGACGCTCGCGAACAGGTCCTCGAACGGGGGCGAGTGGTCGAGCACCACTTCCGCCGCGCGGCCGGGCAGCGCGAACCAGGCGGCCTCACCGGTGAGCCACAGGGAGACCGCCACCCCGCTGACGAGCGCGGTGGCGGCCACGTTCAGCGCCTGGCCGCTGCGCTCCGGCTCGTCCTTGCCTGCGGTGACCTTGATAACCAGAGTGCGTGCGGGCATGGGCGAACCTTAACCGGTACCGGCCGGGGTCTGGAAATGTGCCCCGGTGCCGGGGGTGGCATCCCCGCCGGGCCGCCGCCCGCTGCGTACACTGCGGTGCATGCTAGGGATGGTCAGCGGTGGGCTGCTGGCGGTGGTTTTCACCGCGGTGGCCGGGTCCGCGCTCGTGCTGCTGGTGCGCCTGTTCCGGATCAGCAGGCCCGGCCGTGGCGGGGCGCGCACCGGTGCCTGACGCCGGGGGATACCTGCCGGAGGCCGGGGAGCCGCACCCGGACCTGGCGCCGCTTGCCCACCTTCTCGGCCGGTGGGAGGGCGCTGGCGTCGGCGGCTACGAGACGATCGAGAGCTTCCAGTTCGGCCAGGAGATCACCTTCAGCCACAACGGCAAGCCCTACCTCAGCTACGTCAGCCGGACCTGGCTGCTCGCCGCCGATGGCGTGCCGGGGCGGCCGCTGGCGATGGAGACCGGGTTCTGGCGCCCGCAGCCGGACGGCCGGCTCGAGGTCATGCTCGCGCACCCGACCGGCATCGTCGAGATCTACCTCGGCGAGGTGACCGGCACCAAGATCGAGATGGCCACCGACCTGGTGGCGTCGACCGAGTCCGCGAAGGAGGTGCGCGCGGGCCGGCGGCTCTACGGCCTGGTCGGCGCGGACCTGGCCTACGCCTTCGACATGGCCGCCGTCGGCAAGCCGCTCCAGCCGCACATCTCCGCCCAGCTCAAACGGGTCACCCCGGGCTGACAGGGAGCAGGCCCGGGCGGCCCCGGGCCCAGGCTGGCCTGATGGCTCAGGCCAGCCTGGAGCCGGTCAGCTCTGGGCCATCCAGTAGCAGTCGAAAGTCCTTGCCGCGGAAGACCTGGGTGGGCTGGTCGAGCAGCGTCCCCCCGCTGTTCTCCGTGGCCACGGCGAAGGTGCCCCACCAGGGCGCGCGCAGCCCGGCCCGCTGCCCGTGGGAGTCGGTGACGACGATGTCGCTGAAGCTTTCCGCGCGGAAGTTGGTCAGCGGCAGGATGGCGGCTTCCGCTGGACGGGGCCTCGCTGATCACCTCCGCGGACAGGCGCTGGCACTGCGACCCCGACGGGCAGGACAGGGTGTGCGTGAAGTGCTCGCCGTTGGTCGTGTCGGTCAGGCTGAGCGTGAACTTGCCGGTGCCGGAGTCGTAGTAGGAACTGGCCACGATCGAGTTGCCCGGCCGCACGGTCATCGTGGAATAGACGGGCGGCAGCGGAAACATTTCATACCAGGCGGAATACGTCGGCGTGGCGCCCTCGCAGGCAGCCAGAATCCCGTCCTGCTCCACGGTGGCGCTGCCTGCGCCGTCCAGGCCGACCCAATGCCCGGAAAAGCTGGACGGCGTGCTGGCGCAGTCGACGTACGGCACGAAAAAGGTGGCCCGGACATAACGGAACTTGACCCCGTGCTGCTGGGCCACGTAACCGCCCCAGTTCTGCGACACGATATTGACTGTTTTCCCGGAGAAGGTCCACGGCGCGGACGGCCGGTTCCCCGGCAGCGCCATCGGGCCGCCCGGCCTGACCTGGGCCAGCCTGCCTGCCTTCGTGGCGGCCGGTGCCGCCATGGCGGCAGAACCGGGGGTATATGCGCTGGCCATGAAGGCCACGGCCAGGAGGCTTGCGGCACCGGCGGCGGTGGCGGCGGCTCTGCCGAACTTCCTCATGCGTCTCTCGGTCCTTCCCCGTGGAATCCGTGCCGGCCAGGCACCGGCCGGACATAACGCCCGAAATCATTGGGCTGACGAAATAGAATTTCCGGGGGAAGACATTACGCCTGGACCTTGTGTTGGGGCCAGGAAATTCGTGGGATTCCCTTATGCCCAATGCAGCGTATTGCATAAATTAAGCCGGCATCGCGCGATTTGAGGCCCGGCCCCGCGGGCGCGAGCGGGTTTGAAGCCTATGTGCCTGATACAGAAAAGGGAAAACCCCGGGCGGCTCCCGTGCTCCGCGCCCGCATTCCGCTCGCCCCGCCAGGGCTTCAGGAGTCGCCGTGACGGAAACGTTCCGCGGAATGCGAGGCTGAGCCACGGGGACCGGCTGGACTAGGCCGGTCAGCCCGGGGGCCCGGTGTCTGCCGTGTACTCGCCGGCCGCCGCCATATGGCACGCGCACCAGCCACTGGGCTGGCCCGCGACGGCCGAAGATCGTGCTGAGCGCCGGTGCCATGGGGCACGCACCGCCAGCACGCCCGGCGGGACGGCGGCTAGCTGACAGCCACCTCGCGAGTCCTACTGCTATGCATGCTGTTGGACCACCTCCTTTCCCGCGTAGATCGGAGGCTATGTCAGCGCGGCCGCTGCGGGCAAGAGGGTTATCGCGCCGCCGGCGCCGGCCGCGGTCCCGCGGCGCCCGCGCGCGGGCTACTCTCGGGCCATGACCCAGGCGTGGGACAAGACACTGCGGGCCCGCGGCTACCGTGTCACGCCGCAGCGCCAGCTCGTCCTCGCGGCGGTCACCAAGCTGGAGCACGCCACGCCCGAGGAGATCTGGGCCGACGTCCAGCAGACCGCCAGCGGCGTGAACATCTCCACCATCTACCGCGCGCTGGAACTGCTCGAACAGCTCGGCCTGGTGACCCACACCCACCTCGGCCACGGTGCGCCCCGGTACCACCTGGCCGCCGAGGCCGAGCACGTGCACCTGGTCTGCACCGAGTGCGAGCGGATCACCCAGATCCCGCCCGAGGCCGTCGCGCCCCTGGTGTCCGCGCTGGAGCGCAACCACGGCTTCCAGACCGACGTCGGGCACCTGACCGTGTTCGGCCGGTGCGAGTCGTGCCGCGCGGCCGCGGCGGGCGGGACCGGGCCCACCGCATAGCCTGGAGTCATGCAGAGCCCGTTGCTCGCCCGGACCGGCGCGGTCCCGGCACAGGGAATCGATGCGGGGGTCGCCGCCCACTACGGGGACCTGCACGCGGAGCAGCGGGCGCTGGCCCGCGCGGCCGGCCTGGTGGACCGCTCGCACCGGGAGATCGTGCGGATCGCCGGGGCGGACCGGCTGTCCTGGCTGCACAGCCTGACCACCCAGGACCTCCAGGACCTGGCACCGGGCAAGACCGCGCAGGCGCTGGTGCTCAGCCCGCAGGGCCACATCGAGCACCACCTCACCCTGGCCGACGACGGGACCGCCGTGTGGGCGCATGTCGAGCCGGGCACCGCCGGGCCGCTGCTTGACTTCCTCGGCTCGATGCGGTTCCTGCTCCGGGTGGACCTGGCCGACGTGACCGCTGACTTCGCCGTGCTCACCCTCATGGGCCCGGGCCGGCCCGCCGCTGCGCCGGACGGCACGGTGGTGGCGATGCCGGACCCGTTCGGCATGGACGTGGTCGTGCCCAGGGACCGGCTGGCGGAGATCGTGGCGGTGGCGGAGCAGGACGGGGCCGCCGTGGCCGGCCTGGCAGCGTACGAGGCGCTGCGGATCGCGGCGCACCGGCCGCGGTTCGGGCTGGACACCGACCACAAGACGCTGCCGCACGAGGTGGGCTGGATCGAGACCGCCGTGCACCTGAACAAGGGCTGCTACCGCGGTCAGGAGACGGTGGCCCGGGTGCACAACCTCGGCCACCCGCCGCGCCGGCTGATCATGCTCCAGCTGGACGGCAGCGCGGACCGGCTGCCGGTACACGGCGACCCGGTCACCCGCGACGACACGACGGTGGGGTTCGTCGGATCCGCGGCACGGCATTTCGAGCTGGGCCCGGTCGGGCTCGGCCTGATCAAGCGGATGGTGCCGGTGGACGCGGCACTGCGCGCCGGTGGCGTGCCCGCGGCCCAGGAGGTCGTGGTCCCGCCGGACGCGGGCGCGAACGTGACGATCACGCTCAAGCGGCGCGGCGCCCTGGCCCGCCCCGGCAACTGACCCTGGCCCCGGCCCGCCCCGGATCGGCTGACCCTGCGGGCCGGCCGGCCCGTCCTGCGGGGTAACGTAGGCCGGCAGCAGGCAGCGCCGCCCCAGGTGGCGGCCGTCCAGATCCCAGGGGAGTGCCCGTGCTGCGCCGCATTCTGCTGGCCGCCTCCGACAGCGGCCGGATGCGTCAGCTCGTCACGACGGCGCCGGTGGCCCGCGGCGTCGTGGCCCGCTACGTGGCCGGGGACGAGGCCGCCGACGCCGTCGCGGTGGCCGGGCGGCTGCGCGAGGCGGGCCTGCTGGTCTCCCTGGACCACCTGGGCGAGGACACCCGCGACGCGCGGCAGGCCGAGGCCACCACCGGCGAGTACACCGCGCTGCTGGCCAGGCTCGCCACGGCCGGCCTCACCGCGGGCGGCGCCGCCGAGGTCTCCGTCAAGCCGACCGCGGTCGGCCTCGGCCTGGCCGACCACGGCGAGAAGACGGCCACCGAGAACATCTCCCGTATCTGCGCGGCGGCCAGCGCGGCGGGCACCACGGTCACCGTGGACATGGAGGACCACAGCCATGTGGACGCGACGCTGCGCATCGTGCGCGGGCTGCGGGCGGAGTTCCCCGGCCTCGGCTGCGTGATCCAGTCGCAGTTGCGGCGCAGCGCCGACGACTGCGCCGCGCTGGCTGCGCCCGGTTCCCGGGTCAGGCTCTGCAAGGGTGCCTACAACGCCCCGCAGGACGTGGCGTTCACCAGCCGCGCCGAGGTGGACCGCTCCTACGTGCGGTGCCTGCGGGTGCTCCTGCGGGGCGACGGCTACCCGATGCTGGCCACCCATGACCCCCGCCTGATCGAGATCGCGGCGGCGCAGGCGTACCTGACCGGCCGGGGCCCCGGGGACTTCGAGTACCAGATGCTCTACGGCATCCGGCCCGCCGAGCAGCGGCGCCTGGCCGCCGGTGGCGCCCGGATGCGGGTGTACCTGCCGTACGGCAGCGACTGGTACGGCTATCTGGTCCGCCGGCTCGCCGAGCGCCCCGCCAACCTGGCCTTCTTCGCCCGGTCGCTGGCCACCCGGTCCTGAACCCGGGCGCCAGCGCGGCACCCGGCGGGCCCCCGCGGGGACGGTAGGGTCGAGGCGTGATCGCGATTCTCGGCGCGGGCAAGATGGGCGAGGCGCTCATCTCCGGCCTGCTGCGGGCCGGCCGGAACCCCGCCGATGTGGCCGTCGTGGTCCGCCGGCCTGCCCGCGGGGCCGAACTGCGGGAAACGTACGGCGTGGCCGCGCTGTCCGCCGCGGACGCCGCCAAGACCGCCGGCACGCTGGTCATCACCGTCAAGCCGCAGGACATGAGCGCGCTGCTGGACGAGATCGCGCCGCACGTGCCCGCCGACCGGCTGGTCATCTCCGTGGCGGCCGGCATCCCCACCGCCATGATCGAGCGCAGGCTGGGTGCCGAGGTCCCGGTGGTCCGGGTCATGTCGAACACGCCGGTCCACGTCGATCAGGCGATGAGCGTCATCTCGGCCGGCCGCTACGCCAGCGAGGAGCATCTCCGCCGTGCCGAGGAACTCCTGCAGCCGGTCGGAAAGGTGCTGCGGATACCCGAATCGCAGCAGGATGCGGCGACCGCCCTGTCCGGCAGTGGCCCCGCCTATGTGTATTTCCTCGTCGAAGCGATGGTCGATGCGGGAATTCTGCTCGGCATACCCCGGGCTACCGCCCTTGAGATGGTCAATCAGGCCGTCTATGGCGCCGCGCGCATGTTGCGGGACAGCGGTGAGCATCCGGTCATCCTGCGCGAGGCGGTCACCTCGCCCGGCGGGACGACGATCTCCGCGATCCGCGAACTGGAGCGCCACGGCGTCCGGGCCGCTTTTCTCGCCGCCATCGAGGCCGCCAGGGACCGGGGCGCCGAACTCGGCAGCGGCTGACCCTTCCGCCTCATCCGGCCGCCGTTCTGGCCCACAGGTGTGAGTCCTGGGTGACGGTAGGGAGGCTGATTGGAGGGTTGCCCTTTTTCAGGCAGGACTTACGCTGGGGACGGAGGTGACTGATGCGCCGTTTACGGCCAGGCGTAGCCAGCACACTGTGGAAGAGGGCCATCGATGTCTGCTAATGAGACCCCCCTGAGTGACGTGAGGTTCCTGACCGTGGCGGAAGTCGCCTCGATCATGCGCGTGTCCAAGATGACTGTTTACCGGCTGGTTCACTCCGGGGAACTGGAAGCGATACGGGTCGGGCGCTCCTTCCGCGTCCCTGAACAAGCGGTGAACCAGTACCTCAGGGATTCCTTCGTCGCGGCGAGCTAGCGCGCCGGGCCGGACGTGCCTCAGCCCCCCGCGGCCGCTACCTCTGGCTGAGGACGCCCGGCTGGGACGGTAACCTAAGCCGTTGGCGTGTAAAAACGTTGGCGTGTGCCCCAGCCGGCGGGTGTCGGGCGGGCGCAGGCATGCCTGCAGGTCCGAGAAACGTCGAGCGAGGTGGTGTCGTGGGCTCTGTCATCAAGAAGCGGCGCAAGAGAATGGCCAAGAAGAAGCACCGCAAGCTGCTGCGGAAGACACGCGTCCAGCGGCGGAACAAGAAGTGACCCGCCCGGCGCCTACGAATCGGCCCTCGGGCCGGTCGTCCGCGGGCGCCGGGCCAGGTGCGGGCCGGGACAGCCAGCGCGGAGCGCGGGCGCGGCGGCCCAGGGGCACACCGGGGACGGGGGGAACGGTGGCTCAGCTCACGGCCGTGGCCAGCGGCATCCTCCGGGATGTGGCCGCTGGCGGGCCCGGCGGCAGCGTCCCTGCGCGGGGCGCGCGCCCGTGGCCTGCCGCCGCGCCCGTCGCCGGCGGCGAGCAGAGTGCCGCCATCCCCTGGAACGGCGGCGCGGCGCATCCGCCCGGTGCCGCCGCGACGGCGCGACGGGCTACGGCGCCTGGTCGGGAACGTGCTGCGGCTGGCTGAGGGCCAGCTTGCCAACGGCGGGCCGGTCGACGAGTTCGGCTTCGACCCGGCCTTCAACTCCCGGTACCTGATGCCGATCGCGCGATTCTTCTACCAGCGCTGGTTCCGGGTGCAGATCCGCGGTCTCGAGCATGTGCCGTCCGAGGGCCCCGCGCTGGTGGTCGCGAACCACTCGGGGACGCTGCCGATGGACGCGATCATGCTCCAGGCCGGGCTGCACGACGAGCATCCGGCGCAGCGGAACCTGCGGCTGCTGGGCGCGGACCTGGTGTCCGAGGTCCCGCTGCTGTCCGCCCTGGCCCGCAAGAGCGGGCACATCCGGGCGGCCCCGGCGAACGCGGACGCGCTGCTGCGGGCCGGCGAACTGGTCGGCGTCTTCCCCGAAGGCTTCAAGGGCATCGGCAAGCCGTTCGCCGACCGGTACCAGCTGCGGCGGTTCGGCCGCGGCGGGTTCGCCGCCACGGCGATACGGGCCGGGGTGCCGCTGATCCCCTGCGCGATCATCGGGGCCGAGGAGATCTACCCGATGCTCGGCAACGCCAAGCAGCTTGCCGAACTGCTCAAGCTGCCCTACTTCCCGATCACCCCGACGTTCCCGTGGCTGGGCCCGGTCGGCATGGTGCCGCTGCCGTCGCGGTGGATCATCCAGTTCTGCCCGGCGGTGCCGACCGACCGGTACGACCCGGGTGACGAGGCCGACCCGGCCATGATCGCCGACCTGAGCGGCCGGGTCCGCGGGACGATCCAGCGGAAGCTGGACGACCTGCTCGCAGAGCGCGGCCCAGCCTTCGGCTGACCGCCGCTCCCTGCCGCCCTCCGGTCGGCTGGCGTTGCGGCAATCCGCCTCATGCTCGAGCGGACGATCATCCACGTCATGAAAGGGCCGCGCGGGGCGGATCGTGGCGCGCGGGCGGCGGGAAGCGGGCGCAGGCGGCGGGGCGGGTCAGCGGCGGGCGCGGCGGCGCAGTGCGACCCCGGCCGCGACCCCGCCGGCGATTGCCCCCGCCCCGGCGGCGGCAGGCAGCGCGATCAGGGTCACCTTGCGCCCGGACCGGAAGTCGTGGACCGGCCAGTTGTGTGCCCGCGCCTGCGCGCGCAGGTCCGCGTCCGGGTTGACGGCGGCCGGATGGCCGACCAGTTCCAGCATGGGGATGTCGTTGGCCGAGTCGCTGTAGGCCGCGCAGCGCGACAGGTCCAGGCCCTCCCTGACGGCGAGCGCCTTGATCGCCGCCGCCTTCGCCGGGCCGTGCAGCAGCCCGCCGACCAGCCGCCCGGTGTACTCGCCGTCCACCGACTCCGCGACGGTGCCCAGTGCCCCGGTGAAGCCGAGCCGCCGCGCGATGATGCTGGCCAGCTCGACCGGGGTGGCGGTCACCAGCCAGACCCGCTGGCCCGCCTCCAGGTGGCGCTGGGCCAGTTCGCGGGTGCCCTCCCAGATCCGGTTGGCCATCGCCTCGTCGTAGATCTCCTCGCACAGCGCGACGATGTCGCTGACCTTGTGCCCGGCCACGAACGCGAGCGCGGCTTCCCTGGCGGCGTCGATGTGCTCGGTGTTCTCCGCGCCGCGGACCCGGAAGTAAAGCTGCTTCCACGCCATCTCGGCGAGATCCCGCGGGCCGAACATCTTGCGGGCGGCCAGCCCCCGCGCGAAGTGGTAGATCGACGCCCCGCGCATGAGGGTGTTGTCCACGTCGAAGAACGCCCCGGCCGACGGGTCCGGGACCGGCGGCGGGTGCTCCACCTGTGCCGCGGCCGCCGACGCCGCGCCCGCCACTGCCGCGCCGCGCGGGCCGGCTGGCCCAGCCATCGGGCCCCCGCCCAGAGCCGGCGCGGCCCCTGTCCCTCGGCGCGGGTGCCAGCAACCAGCCGACCGGCGCGCGTCACCAACGCGGCCCCGCCCGGCACGACTGACCGGTCACGCAGCACCCCCATAGCGGCACCTATGCTACCCGTCTGACCTGGGGCCCCTGGTCAGCCAGAATGCATCGCATCGCTGGTCAGGCATCGGGGCCCTAACCTCGGCGGACGTCGTACCATACGAAGAGATGTCTATTTCACTTGGGGCAGCGGCGGTCGGCGCGCTCGTCGCCCTGGTGTTTGCCGGGCTACTGGCGCGCCGGTGTGTTCGCGCACCCAGAATGGCCACGGTCGCGCTGCTCTTTGCGACGGCCGGGCTGACGGTGGCGCTCGGCGCGCAGGCGGGCGGTTACTACCACGGGTTCGATCAGACTACCTTCCGCGCCGTTCAGCTCGGCGCGCAGCTGATCGCGCCGCTGGCGCTCGTCTGGGCGATGGCTGAGCTCACCGCCAAGAGCATGGGCGCCAGGTTCGCGTCGCGGCTCGCGCTCGGCGCGGTGACCGTGATCGGCGCGGTGGTGCTGGCCACCGACCCGCTGACCAGCGCGGGCTTCAGCAAGACCTGGCCCGCCGCGTCGGTGCACTACCAGATCATCCCGAACGGGGTGCTGAAGGTCATCGCCGCCGTGACCGTGCTCGCCAGCGTGATCGCGCTGATCGTGACCGGCGTGCGGGCCCGGCAGAGTCCCGGATGGCGGACCCTGTTCCTCGCCGTGGCGGCGATCGCGGTCGGCGCGGTGCTCACCGACGCGATGCGGGTGAAGCTGCCGGCGAACTCCGCCTACGCGGCGATCTGCGTCGCCGCCGCGGCGCTCGCCTGGTTCGCGGCCGGGCGGGCCAGCGCGGTACGGCTGGAGTCACTGCGCTCCGGCGGGTACGCCTGGGACGAGGACACCGGCTCGTTCGTCCGGTACCGCGACGAGGACACCGGAGACTTCGGCTACGCCGACGACACCGGCGGCTTCCGGCGGCACCGCGGCGAGACCGACGCCCGGGGCTGGTACGGCGACGACACCGGCGGCTTCCGCCGCGACGTGACCGACACCGACCTGAGGGGATGGTTCCGGCCCGGTGCGGAGGGCGGCGGCCCCCGGGAGGGCGCGCCCCGCCGCGACGCCTCGGCCGGCCCGGTGCCGGCGGCAGCGGTTATGGCGGTTACGGGATCACCGATGCGGGCCCGGCCACCGGCGATGTGGCGCACGACATGCCGCCGGGCCCGGCGCCCTACGGCCAGGTTGGCGGCGCTTCCGCCTTCAGCCCGCGCGGCCAGAACGGGGCGGGGGCAACGGCACCAGCCTGGTGGAGACCGGTGACGTGCTGCCGGCGCTGGCGGAGTACCAGCCGCTGCCGGAGACGGCGTCCATGGAGGACATCTCCCGGCTGTACGGGCAGATAGCGATCTACACCCTGCTCGACGAGGCGGCCGACGACTTCGAGCGGCTCGCGTCCGAAGTGGTCGAGCAGGTGAAGACCAGGGAGCCGGACACGCTGGTCTACGTCATGCACGGGGTCCCGGCGGCGCCGATGCAGCGCATCCTCTACGCGGTCTACCGGGACGAGGCGGCCTTCGACCGGCACGAGCGCCAGCCCTACATCCGGCAGTTCGAGGAGGAGCGGGAGCAGTTCGTCCTGGCGACCAACGTGATCGAACTGGGCGTGCGGCACGCCAAGTTCACGCCGCTCGCGGCCCCGCGCCAGCCGCGGGCGCGGAAGGTCAGGCCGCGCGGCGGTGCCCGCTGACCATGGCCGCGGCGGCCCTGCCTGGCATGGGCGGTGCTGATGCCGGGTAACCCGGAGCCGCCGGTGATCACCTTGTTCAGCCGTCCCGGCTGCCACCTGTGCGACCAGGCACGCGAGGTCATCGCCGGGGTCGCCGCCGACCTCGGCGTGCCCTGGGAGGAACGCGACATCACCCGGTCAGAGGACGACCTGCGGGCCTACGGGGAGATGATCCCGGTGACCTTGATCAACGGCGTGCAGCATGACTTCTGGCATGTGAGCGAGCAGCGCCTGCGGACGGCGCTGGCCGCGGCCGGTGCGGGCAGCCACGGCGGCCGGGGCTGAGCTTCCCGGCCCGCGGCGGGCGGCCGCGGAAACGGCCGACTTTGTGCAAACGTTCACAAGGGCGTACCGTGAAGTCAAATTGGTCCTGCGGCGGGCTCAGGCTGGCAAGGCTCAGGCTCGGCTCGGCGTGCCCGCGGCCCGATCTTGGGAGCACCGGCGAATGGCCCGTCGCCCTAACGCAGCCCCTGGCAGCCAGGGCATTCCCGAGGCGACGATTGCGCGCCTGCCGGTATACCTGCGGGTCCTGTACACCTGTGCCGAGCAGGGCATCGCCACCGTGTCCAGCGAGGAACTCGCCGCCGCGGCCGGCGTCAACTCGGCGAAACTCCGCAAAGACCTCTCCCACCTGGGCTCCTACGGGACCAGGGGAGTGGGCTATGACGTGGACTACCTCGTCTACCAGGTGTCCAGGGAACTGGGCCTGACCCAGGACTGGCCGGTGGTCATCGTCGGCGCGGGCAACCTCGGCCGGGCGCTGGCCAACTACGGCGGCTTCGCCTCCCGCGGGTTCCGCATCGCCGCGGTGCTGGATGCCGACCCCGCCGTCGTCGGCACCGAGATCGCCGAGGGCCAGGTGGTCGGCAGCAGCGACGCCATCGAGGACGTGGTGGCGCAGCGCGGCGTGTCGATCGGCGTGATCGCCACGCCCGCGGCGGCCGCGCAGGGCGTGTGTGACCGGCTGGTCGCGGCGGGCGTCACCAGCATCCTCAACTTCGCGCCCGTCGTGCTCAGCGTGCCGGCTGGCGTGGACGTGCGTAAGGTCGACCTGTCCATCGAGTTGCAGATCCTCGCCTTCCACGCGCAGCGGAGGTCGGACGTGCGCGTAGCTTCCGGCGGGAAGCGCCGCTACCACCGCGAGGTCGGGCTGCCGGCCCTGGCGGGCAGCCCCGGGGAGCCGGTGACCACGCCATGAGCGTGCTGGTGGTCGGGCTGAGTCATCGCAGCGCCCCCGTGGCCGTCCTGGAACGGGCCGCGGTCGGCGGTGACGCGCTGGGCAAGCTGCTGCACGATGTCTTCCACGCCGAGCACGTCGCGGGCACGTTCGCCGTGTCCACCTGCAACCGGGTCGAGGTCTACGCCGAGGTCGACAAGTTCCATGCGGGCGTGTCGGTCATCTGCGAGATGCTCGCCCGGCACAGCGGCATCGCGCTGCCCGAACTCACCCCGCACCTGTACGTCCACTACGAGGACCGGGCGGTGCAGCATCTGCTGTCGATGACCTGCGGCCTGGAGTCCATGGTGGTCGGCGAGAGCCAGATCCTCGGCCAGGTGCGCCGGTCCCTTGCCCTGGCGCGCAAGCACCAGACGATCGGCCGCACCCTCGACGACCTCGGCGACCTCGCGCTGCGCACGGCCAAGCGGGCGCACGCCGAGACCGGCATCGACCGCGCGGGCGCGAACCTGGTGACGGTCGGGACCGGGCTGGCCGCGGCCAGGCTGGCCGCGCCGTCCGTCCCCAGCGCCACGGTGCCACTGCACGGGCGGACCGTGCTCGTCGTGGGCGCCGGCTCGATGAGCGCGCTCGCGGTCGCCACCGCGGCCCGGCAGGGCGCGGCCGGCGTCGCCGTCGCGAACCGCACCAGGGAAAGAGCAGAACGATTGGCCGCCACAGTCGGTGGCACCACGGCCGATCTGCACGACCTCGCAACCGCGTTGGCAGCGGCTGACCTGGTCATCTCCTGCACCGGCGCGGCCGGTCTTGTGATCACGGCCGACATGGCCGCCGCGGCGCTCGCGCGGCGGGAGCCGGGCCGCCCGCTCGTGTTCCTCGATCTCGCGCTGCCGCGGGACGTGGACCCGCGGGCCCGCCACCTGCCCGGCGTGAGCGTGATCGGCCTGGAGTCGCTGCAGGACGCCGGGGCCTCCCTGGCCGAAACACAGGCCGGCGACGTGGCCGCGGTGCGGGCCATCGTGGCCGACGAACTCGCCGCCCGGGTGTCCGCGCGCCATGCGGCCCGGGTCGCGCCCACCGTGGTCGCGCTGCGGGCCAAGGCGGTGGAGGTGGTCGAGGCGGAACTGGCCCGGCTGGCGGGCAAGCTCGGCGAGATCGACGACCGCACCCGTGCCGAGATCGCTCAGGCCATGCACCGGGTCATGGATAAGCTGCTACATGCGCCGACAGTGCGAGTCAAGGAGCTGGCCGGGTCTCCGGGTGGCGATTCCTATGAGACAGCCCTGCGGGTGCTTTTCGATCTCGATCCCGGGGCGGTCGAGGCGGTGACGAGGGCCGATGCCCGGCTTGTGGCCGGGCGGCCCGCCGCCTGCCGCGCCGCCCGAGCAGGAGGCCAGGTGAGCAGGTCGGTGCTGCGGCTGGGTACCCGCAAGAGCCCCATGGCGATGACCCAGGCCCGCCATGTGGCGCAGCTCATCACCGCGCGCACCGGGCAGCAGGTCGAACTCGTCGGGCTCACCTCGTTCGGCGACGTCACCCAGGTTCAGCTGCCCGACATCGGCGGCACCGGTGTCTTCGTGAGCACCCTCCGGGAAGCGCTGCGGCATGGTGACGTCGACCTGGCCGTGCACTCGCTCAAGGACCTGCCCACCGCACCGCTGCCCGGCATCCTCCTCGCGGCCGTGCCGCCGCGGGAGGACCCCAGGGATGCGCTGGTCGGCCGGGACGGCGCCAAGCTGGCAGATCTGCCGTCCGGTGCGACGATCGGCACCGGCTCGCCGCGCCGGGCGGCCCAGTTGCGGCTGATGCGGCCGGACGTCCGCCCGGTACCGGTCCGCGGCAATGCCGGCACCCGGCTGGCGAAGGTGGCCTCGGGGGAACTGGGCGCGGTGGTGCTCGCCTACGCCGGGCTGGCCCGGATCGGCCAGCTCGACGTGGTCAGCGAGGTTTTCGAGCCGGACGCGATGATTCCCGCGCCCGGGCAGGGTGCGCTGGCGGTGGAATGCCTCGCCGCCGCGGGCGACCTGGCGGCCCTGCTCGCCGCGGTGGACGACCCGGGCAGCCGCGCGGCCGTGACCGCGGAGCGCGTCGTGCTCGCCGAGCTCGAAGCCGGATGCAGCGCGCCGCTTGGCGCATACGCCGCCGGGACCGACATACTGCAGCTCACGGCCGCTGTCATCGCGGGAGACGGGCTGGCGGCCGTGCGGGCGTCGATGAGCGGCCCGGCCGCGCAGGCGGCTCTGCTCGGCCGGAACGTCGCCGCCGAGCTGCTGCGGCAGGGGGCAGGAGCGATCGTGGCGGGACTCGACCGCCGTGGAAGCGCCCGGCAAGTGGGCGCGGGACCCGGCGATGCCGCCGGGCGGGACAGGTAACGGGGACGATGCGCAGTGAACCTCACACCCGTGATGCAGAAGACCGAGGACCCGGCGGCGGATGCGCGGCCGGCCACCGGGGCGGCCGCACCGGCGCGGCCCGGCCTGGTGGCCTTCGCCGGGACCGGCCCCGGCGACGCCGGCCTGCTGACCCTGCGGGCCGCGGAGTTGCTCGGCCAGGCCGACCTGGTGGTCGGTAGTGCGGACCTGACGCACCGCGTGGCTCACCTGCTGCCCGATGGCGGCGACGGTGATCGAGGCGGGCCAGGCCGGCGCCGACACCAAGGCGATGGCAGCCGCGGCGCAGGCAGGCCAGATCGTGGTCCGGCTGTGCCCCGGCGACCCGCTGTTGTTCGGCCGGGCGGCCGCCGAGGCGGACGCGTGCGCGCAGGCCGGGGTGCCGCTGGAGATCGTGCCGGGCATGCCGGCCGCCACGGCCGTGCCCGCCTATGCCGGCCTGCCGCTGACCAGCGATGCCACGGCAGACCTGCGGGTCGTGCACGCCGCCGAGCTGAGCCGCTCCTCGGCCGAGTTCCAGGCGGCGGGCAGCCTCGTCATCCTGGGCGCCGAGGCCGGGCCGGTGGATCTCGCGAAGACGCTGCTGGCCGCTGGCTGGGCCGATGCCACCCCGATGGCCATCACCTGGAACGGCACCACCACCGACCAGCACACGGTGCTGACCAAGCTGTCGTCGGTGGCCGCGGACCTCAAGGCGGCCGGGGTGAGCGTGCTCACCGAGGACGGCCCCGCGATCGCCGTGGTCGGCGAGGCGGCCGGCCACCGCGGGCTTTCCTGGTTCGAGAACAAGCCGCTGTTCGGCTGGCGGGTGCTCGTACCGCGGACCAAGGAGCAGGCCGCGTCGGTGTCCGAGCGGCTGCGTTCCTACGGCGCGGTGCCGCAGGTGGTGCCCACCATCGCGGTCGAGCCGCCGCGCGCTCCGCAGCAGATGGAGCGCGCCATCAAGGGCCTGGTCACCGGCCGGTACCAGTGGATCGCGTTCACCTCGGCGAACGCGGTGCGCGCGGTCCGCGAGAAGCTGGAGGAGTACGGCCTGGACGCGCGGGCCTTCGCCGGCATCAAGGTGGCCGCCGTGGGCGAGCAGACGGCCGCCGCGCTCGGCGAGTTCGGCATCAAGCCGGACCTGGTGCCGGAGGCCGAGCAGTCCAGCGAGGGCCTGGCGGCCGCCTGGCCGCCCTACGACGACGTGCTCGACCCGATCAACCGGGTGCTGCTGCCCAGGGCGGACATCGCCACGGAAACCCTGGTGGCGCGGCTGACCGAGCTGGGCTGGGAGACCGAGGACGTGACCGCGTACCGCACCGTGCGCGCCGCGCCGCCGCCCGCCCCGATCCGGGAGGCGATCAAGGGCGGCGGTTTCGACGCCGTCCTGTTCACCTCCTCCTCCACCGTGCGGAACCTGATCGGCATCGCCGGCAAGCCGCACGCGGTGACCGCGGTCGCGGTGATCGGCCCGCAGACCGCGCAGACCGCCGCCGAATACGGGCTGCGGGTCGACGTCACGGCCCCGCGGCCGTCGGCCAACGCCCTGGTGGACGCCCTGGCCGAGCACGGCGCCCGGCTGCGCGACGCCGCGCTGGCGGCGGGTGAGCCGGTGCGCAGGCCCAGCGAGCGCCGCCGCGGTGGCCGCCGCCGCATACGGTAGTCCGGGAGCGCCCCGGCCCCGTTGCGCTGTAGCAGTGCGCTGAAGGAGGTAGTCGTGACTGGCTTCCCCGCTGTCCGGCCCCGGCGGCTGCGGCGCACGCCGGCGCTGCGCCGCCTCGCCGCGCGCACCAGCATCCGCGGCGCCGACCTGGTGCTGCCGATGTTCGTCAAGGAAGGGATCACCGAGCCCGTGCCGGTGCCCTCCATGCCCGGCGTGGTCCAGCACACCAGGGACAGCCTGCGCAAGGCGGCGGCCGAGGCGGCCGAGGCCGGTGTGGGCGGCCTGATCCTGTTCGGCATCCCCGCCGTCAAGGACGGCCGGGGCTCGGCCGCCGATGACGGCGACGGCATCATCCAGGCGGCCCTGCGCGACGTGACCGCCGAGGTGGGCGACGAGGTCGTGGTCATGGCCGACCTGTGCCTGTGCGAGTACACCGACCACGGCCACTGCGGCGTGCTGACCGGCGCGGGCGCCGTGGACAACGACGCCACGCTGGAGCGGTACGCCGCGATCGCGGTGGCGCAGGCCCGCGCCGGGGCGCACGTGGTCGCCCCGAGCGGGATGATGGACGGCCAGGTGGCCGCGATCAGGCGGGCCCTCGACGAGGCGGGCGAGCCGGAGGTGGCGATCTGCGCCTACGCGGTCAAGTACGCCTCCTGCTTCTACGGGCCGTTCCGTGACGCCGCCGAGGGCGCGCCCAAGTTCGGGGACCGGGCGTCCTACCAGCAGGACCCGGCCGCCGGGGACGCGCTCCGGGAGGCCATGCTCGACGTGGCCGAGGGCGCGGACATCGTCATCGTCAAGCCCGCCCTGCCCTACCTGGACATCGTCGCGCAGGTCGCGGCGGCCGCGCCGGTGCCGGTGGCGGCCTATCAGGTCAGCGGTGAGTACGCGATGACCGAGGCGGCCGCCGCGCGGGGCTGGCTGGACCGGGACCGGGCCATCATGGAGACGCTCACCGCGATCAAGCGGGCCGGCGCGGGCATCATCCTCACCTACTGGGCCGCCGAGGCCGCCCGCCGCCTCACCTGACAGTCACGTATGTGGTCAACGTGCCAACGACCACACAAGAATGTGGTCAACGTGCCAACGACCACAAACGGGGATCCTCCGGAGCCTGCGGGAGTGGCGTACCCGGACGTCACCGTTAGGTATCTTCTGGGGCTTACTAAGCGAGGTCGCCTGCATCCGGGCCGCACACCCGGCATCATCGGGGGTAGCAATGGGCGGAAGATGGAGTGGGGCCGCCGATGGTTGACGTATTGCCGCGCCGTGGCCGCCGCGCCGACGCGGGCAGGCGGGGGATCACCGCGGCCGAGTTCGCGGAACTGGGCTGGCCGGTGTGCCCCGGTACGGCCGCGCCGCGCGCGGATTCCAGCCGCCACCGGGTGCCCGCGCTGGTCCCCCGGGGCCAGGCGCCCGGCAGTGGCCGCGCCTGCTCCTGTGACCGGATCGGCTGCCCGGCGCCCGGCGCCCACCCGCGCTCCGCCGCCTGGCAGATCGAGGCGTCCAGCGACCCGGCCGAGGTGAGCCGCTGGTGGCGGGACCGTCCCGGCGCGAGCATCATCCTGGTCACGGGACGGGTATTCGACGTCCTCGACGTCCCGGCCAGGCGCCTGCTGGCCCTGGAGCGGATGGGCCGCACGCCGGCGGCCACCGGCCCGGTCGCGCTGAGCGCGGATCACCGGGCCTATTTTTTTGCCACCACCCGTGGCGCTCCCGCCGACGAGGACGAATGGTGGTCGTGCCACCTGGACTGTGAGCCGGACAGCTTCACCCCGGTGGCCGGGCTGCGCTGGCACTGCCGGGACAGCTACGTGGTGGCCCCCGCCCGCGTCGGCCGCGGGCCGGGCGCACACTGGATCCGGGATCCGCGGGAGCACGATCTGCCGGACTGCCTGCAGTTGCTGGAGTACCTTGCCGACGCCTGCGAGGAGGTGCTGAGCTGAGCCAGGATTCCGCCAGCCTGTTCAGCCGGGCGTGCGCGATCATCCCCGGCGGGGTGAACTCCCCGGTCCGGGCGTTCGGCGCGGTCGGCGGTGAGCCGGTGTTCATCGCCTCCGGCCACGGGCCCTATCTCACCGATACCGACGGCAAGCAGTACGTGGACCTGGTCTGCTCGTGGGGCCCGATGATCCTCGGGCACGCCCATCCCGAGGTGGTGGCCGCCGTCACCGCGGCGGCTGCGCGTGGCACCTCGTTCGGCGCCGCGACCCTGGGCGAGGTCGAACTGGCGGAGCAGATCGCCGCGCGGGCCCCGGTGGACAAGGTCCGGCTGGTCAGCTCCGGCACCGAGGCGACCATGTCCGCGGTGCGGCTGGCCAGGGCGTTCACCGGCAGGCGCCTGGTGGTGAAGTTCGCCGGCTGCTACCACGGGCATGTCGACGCGCTGCTCGCCGCGGCCGGATCCGGGGTCGCCACGCTCGGCCTGCCGGACTCGCCCGGCGTGACCGGCGCCGCGGCCGGTGACACGCTGGTGCTGCCCTACAACGACACCGCCGCGGTCGCGGAGGCGTTCGCCGCGCACGGGCCGCAGATCGCCTGCCTGATCACCGAGGCCTGCCCGGCGAACATGGGCGTGGTGCCCCCCGAGCCCGGCTTCAACGACGTGCTGGCGCAGATCTGTGCCGAGCACGGCTCGCTGCTCATCATGGACGAGGTGCTCACCGGGTTCCGGGTCACCAGGTCAGGCTGGTACGGCCGGGAGGGCGTGGCCGGGGACCTGACGACGTTCGGCAAGGTGATGGGCGGCGGCCTGCCCGCGGCGGCGTTCGGCGGGCGGGCCGAGATCATGGACCTGCTCGCCCCGCTGGGGCCGGTCTACCAGGCGGGCACGCTGTCGGGTAACCCGCTGGCCACCGCCGCGGGCCTGGCCACGCTGCGCGCCTGCACGCCGGAGGTGTACGCCCGGGTGGATGCGGCCGCCGCCGAGGTGGCCAAGCTGGCGGCGGAGGCGCTCGGCGCGGCGGGCGTGCCGTTCCGGCTGCAGGAGGCCGGGAACCTGTTCTCGGTGTTCCTGGGCGACACCAGCCAGGTGCGGGACTTCGACGGCGCCCGCCGCCAGTCCGGCGCCGCCTACGCCGCGTTCTTCCACGCCATGCTGGCCGGCGGCGTCTATCTGCCGCCGTCCCCGTACGAGGCGTGGTTCCTGTCGGCCGCGCACGGCGACGAGGCGCTGAGCCGGATCGCCGCGGCGCTCCCCGCCGCCGCCCGGGCGGCGGCTGCTGCCGTCTAGACCGGGGCGGCCTGGCGAATACGGGCAGTAATCGCAGCCCCGGCCGTCCGGCGCTGCCTGGAAATCCAGGCCTGATCTCGGCACAGGTAGGCTGAGCGCGCCATGCCCGACATGACGGTGATCCACCTGCTCCGCCACGGCGAGGTCAGCAACCCGCGCGGGGTCCTGTACGGCCGGCTGCCCGACTTCCACCTGTCGCCCGACGGGGAGCACATGGCCAAGGCCGCCGCCGCGTTCCTGGCCGGCCGCGACGTCACCCTGCTGCTGTCCTCGCCGCTGGAGCGGGCGCGGGAGACGGCCGCGCCGGTGGCCGCGCAGTTCGGCCTGGAGGTACAGGTGGACGAGCGGCTGATCGAGCCGTCGAACCACTTCGAGGGCGAACGGTTCGATGTCGGATTTCCTGCGCTACGCAGGCCGGGCAACTGGCCGCGCATGGCGAACCCGTTCCGCCCGTCCTGGGGTGAGCCGTACGCGAGCATCGCCGCCCGGATGCACGCCGTCATGGCCGACGCGGCCCGCACGGCCCGCGGGCATGAGGCGGTCTGCGTCAGTCACCAGTTGCCGATCTGGGTGGCCCGCCGGGCGGCCGAGAGCCGCAGGCTGTGGCATCACCCGGGCCACCGCGAGTGCGCGCTGGGCAGCGTGACCAGCTTCACCTACTCCGGCGATGCCATCGTGGGCATCAGCTACGCCGAGCCCGCCGGCGCGCGGCGACAGCGCCGCCCACGGCGCCTGACCAGCAGACCGGCCGGGTCCAGGGGTGGGTTCCCCCCGGGCCAGCAGGGCCAAGGCCCCGTGACGGAGGAACGGGGCCGCAGGCCATCGGGGGGTTCCGGGGGGTCGCCCCCCGGGCCAGCACATGTCGGCCCCCCGGGTCAGCACTCTTCAGCTAGCGTTCAGGCCGTGCTCAGGCCCTGCCCGGGGCCGGCCGGAAGCCGGCCCGATGTCGCGGCCGGAAGCCGGGTCCGGCACAATAGGGCGCGGCACTACCGGTTGTAGGAGATCACTCTGTCCCGTTTGCCGCGATGCCCGCGCCACGGGGGCATCCTCCACAGGCCCGCTCCGGCGGGCCCGCGCGCCCGTGCCCGTGCGGCCGTCCTGGCGCTGGGCGCGCTGGGTGCCGTGCTCACGGCCGGCGCCTGCGACAGCGGGGCGATCGGGAACAGCGGCCCCGGCAGCAACGGCCAGAGCTTCGTCTCCGGCAGCCCCGGCACCACCGTGTACGGGACTGCCTCGGGCCCGGTCGCGCCGCGGGTCACCGGCACCCTGCTGTCCGGCAGCAAGTTCACCCTGACCGCCGACCACGGCCATGTCGTGGTGCTGAACTTCTGGGGATCCTGGTGCACCCCGTGCCGGGCCGAGGCGCCGTCCCTGTCCCAGTTGTCCCGGCACTTCACGGCCAGCGGCGTCCGGTTCCTGGGCGTCGACATCAGGGACAGCCCGGCGACCGCCGAGGCGTTCCTGCGCGACTTCCACATCAGCTACCCGAGCCTGAACGATCCCGGCGACGAGATCGCGCTCGACTTCCGCGACACCGTCCCGCCCGCGGGCATCCCGACCACGCTGGTCATCGGCCGCGACGGCCGGATCACCGCCAGGGTCATCGGCGAGGTGTCCTACCCGGGCCTGCGCGGGCTGATCAGCCAGGCCCTGGCGCAACCGGCATGACCGGGCGATCCGGCGGAGCCACGGTGACCTCCCCGCCGCGGGGGGCAGGCCGGTGACCGAGGTCCGCATCCCGGCAGCGACCGGGCGCCCCGAGGGTGCCGCGGACGGCCAGCCGCAGCCGCCGGCCCCGGGCCCCGCGCCACGGCGGCGCGGGCCGGCCACGCGGGGACCGTTCGGCATATTCGAATGGGCCAGGTGGGGGTGGCGCCAGCTCACCTCGATGCGCACCGCGCTGATCCTGCTGTTCCTGCTGGCACTCGGCAGCGTGCCGGGCTCGGTGCTGCCGCAGCAGGGCATCAACCCGCAGGCGGTGCAGCAGTACTACGCCGCGCACCCGGCGCTGGCCCCCTGGCTGGCCAGGTTCTCGCTGTTCAACGTGTTCGCCGCGCCCTGGTTCGCGGCCATCTACCTGCTGCTGTTCCTCTCCCTGGCCGGGTGCGTGGTGCCGCGGACGTTCCGGCAGTTCGGCGCCGCCCGCCAGCAGCCGCCCCGGGCCCCGCGCAACCTGTCCCGGCTGCCGCTGGCGGTGACGATGGCATCGCCGCTCGCGCCGGATGCCGCGCTCGCGCAGGCGTCGGCGCTGCTGGCCGCCAAGCGGTTCCGGGTGCGCACCGGAGACGGCTGGATCTCCGCGGAGAAGGGCTACCTGCGCGAGGCCGGCAACCTGCTGTTCCACCTGGCCCTGCTGGGCCTGCTGGCCGCGGTCGGCATGGGCGGCCTGTTCGGCTACAAGGCGGACCGGCTCCTGGTGGCCGGCCAGTCGTTCGGCAACACGGTGACCGCGCTCGACCAGTTCCGCCCCGGGCGGCTGGTCTCGGCGGCGGACCTGCAGCCGTTCAGCATCGCGCTCACCAGGTTCGACGCGCGGTACGTGACCTCGGGCCCGGACATGGGCGAGCCGGCCTCGTTCAACGCCTACCTCGCCTACCAGGCGCAGCCGGGGGCGGCCACGCAGCACTACGACCTCCAGGTGAACCACCCGCTGAACGTGGACAACGTGAAGGTGTACCTGATCGGCCACGGCTACGCCCCGGTGTTCCGGATCACCGACGGGACGGGGCACCTGGTGTTCAACGGGCCGGTGCCGTTCATCCCGGTCTCGCTGAACGGCTTCACCTCCGAGGGCGTGATCAAGGTCCCGGACGCCCGTCCGCAGCAGCTTGGTTTCGCCGGGGTGTTCCTGCCCACCACGATCGACGTCGGCGGCAAGCTGGAGTCGGCCTTCCCCGCGCCGTACCGGCCATCGGTGAGCCTGGTCTCCTACGCGGGCAACCTGGGCATGAACAGCGGGCCGTCGCAGTCGGTCTACCAGCTCGACACCGCGGGCCTGCACCGGCTGGCGGTCAAGCCGCAGCCGCTGGCGGCGGGCCAGTCGATCAAGCTGCCGAACGGGACGGGCACGCTCACCTTCACCGGCTACCGGCAGTGGATCAGCCTGGCCATCACCTACGACCCCGGGCAGCTTCCCGCGCTGATCGCCGCCATCGCGGCGCTGGCCGGCCTGCTGGTGTCGTTCCTGGTCCGCCGCCGCCGCGTGTTCGTCCGCGCCGCCGCCGCTGACGGGGGCTCAAGCGTGGAGTTCGGCGGCCTGGCCCGGACCGAGTCGTCGGAGACGTTCGGCGCCGAGTTCGCCGGCCTTGAGAAGGAACTGTCCGCCGCCCTCGCGGCGCCATCATCTGACCTGCCCTCACCATCGAACGAGAGGGAGTGAGGACCGTGCCTGTCAACGTCGGGCTGGCCCAGCTCAGCGACCATTTCCTGCTGGCCACGGTGTTCTTCTACGCCATGGCCGTGCTGGCCTACGCCGGCGACTTCGCCTTCGGGCGGCGCGGGGGCAAGGAGCCGGCCCGCGTGGCGGCGGTGCCCGCCGAGGAGGTGGCTGACCGCGCCCGGGTCGCGGTGGGAGCGGGGGTTGCCGCCCAGGCCGCGGCGGTGCCGCCGGAGACCGCGGCACCGGCCCTGCAGGCCGGGACCGCCGAAGCGGCCGTGATCCCGGTCGCCGCTGCCACCGGCGGCGGCGACGCCGGGCCGGCCGTGGTCGCGCCGAGCCGCTGGCGCGCGGGCGGGCCGCCCGCCGGGCCCTGGATCCGGGCGGCGCTGGCCCTGACCGTGATCGGGCTCGCCAGCCAGATCTTCGGCATCGCCACCCGCGGCATCGCCGAGCACCGGGTCCCGTGGGGCAACATGTACGAGTTCGTCATGGCGATCACCTGCATGGCGGTGATCGCGTTCCTGGGCCTGTCGTTCCGGTTCCGGGTCTACTCGGTCGGGCTCTTCCTGATGGCGCCGATCGTGCTCGCGCTCGGGCTGTGCGCCACCGTGCTCTACACGGCGGCCGGCCCGCTGGTGCCCGCGCTGCACTCCTACTGGATCTGGATCCACGTCACCGCGATGACCGTGGCGATCGGGTCCTACATCGTCGCGGCGACGTTCACCGTCCTGTACCTGGTCGCGGACCGGCACGCCCGCAAGCAGGCGACCAGCCCGGAGGCCGGTTTCGGCGCGGTGCTCGACCGGCTGCCTTCGGCGGACGCCCTGGACCGCCTCTCCTACCGGACCGTGATCTTCGCGTTCCCGATCTGGACGTTCGCCATCATCGCCGGGGCGATCTGGGCGGACCAGGCCTGGGGCCGGTACTGGGGCTGGGACCCGAAGGAGACCTGGGCGTTCATCACCTGGGTCATCTACGCCGGCTACCTGCATGCCCGTGCCACCGGGGGCTGGCGGGGCCGCAAGGCCGCCTACATCCAGCTGGTCGGGTTCGCCAGCCTGCTGTTCAACCTGATCGGCGTCAACCTCTGGATCACCGGCCTGCACTCCTACGCCGGCATCAACTAAAGCCCCGGGAGACGTCAGGGTTCCTCGTCGCCCCCGCGGATCAGCCACTCCAGCGCGTTGATGAACTCGGGATCGTCGTCCGGGCCGATCGCCGGCCGCGGATAGCCCAGGGCGCGGCCCGCGGGATGGCGTCGCAGTGCGTCATCGGCGCTGATGACCGGCGGCCGGGGTGGCCGCGGGCGGCCTGGTCCGCCGCCAGATCCGCCCTGTGAGCAGCAGCATGCCCAGGGTCGCGGCCATCAGCAACGCGATGACCAGCGTAGATACCGCACCCATGAGCATCATGGCGGCAGCCTAACCGCAGCATCGTGACCTCGCGGGCAAATGGGTGCACTTGGTACGTCTTCACTTGTCAGCCCGTAACTCATGACAGTCGGTAACGACAGGTGTCGGTGCCGGTAATTTCGGCGTAACCTGGCGGCTGGCAACGCCAATCGCGGGGAGTACGACTATGCGGCAGCGGCTCTTCGCCCGCCTCCGCTGGCTGTGGTGGCCAGGATCGGCACGCTCCCGGACGCAGGCAGCCGCGCAGGGCGGGGTGACCGCGCAGCCGCCGGCCGCCGGAGGGCGGCATCGCCGCGCCGACCGGGCCCCGTCGGCACCGCCCGCGGCGGAAGCCGTCCCGGCGCAACCGCAGGGCGGCGCGCCGTTCGCCTCGCCGCCGCAGGAGGCCCGGGTCCGCCCGGCCCGGCCGTCCCGGCCCGCCAGGCCCTCCCGTTCCGAGGCACCCGGGCGTGGCGGCACCCGCCGGGCCGGGGCCGCCCGGGCGGCCGTCCGTGACGCGCCCAGGGCGGCCGCGGCGGCCCGCGCGGCGGAGGCCAGGGCGGCGGAGGCGCGCCGCCGGGTGGCCGTGCAGGTCGGCGAGGCCCGGCCGTCGTGGTACGCGGCCGCGGACGCGCGCCGGGTGGCGGTGGGCTACCGGGACTGCGGCCCGCTGGAGAAGGTGCTCCATCGCGACTGGGTGGCGGGCGTGCTCCCGCCGCCTGAGGTGGTGCGGGCCATCGACCGCCTGGCCGAACTGCCCGCCTCGGTGTCCGAGCGCCTCGCGGACGGCGTCGATGCCATCTACGTGGGCCCGGGCGGCGTGCCCGACCTGGACGACATGAGCCGCCTGCGCGGGGTGCCGCTGCCGTCCGGCCGCGCGACGTGGGATGCCTGCGCGGGCGCCTACGGCGAACGCAAGATCATCATTGGCACGCGGCCCTCCGCCACCCCGGATGTCGTCTGCCATGAGATCGGGCATGCCCTCGATGACCTGGACGGGTCGGGCAGCAGATGGCAGTCGGACTCCGACGAGTTCCGTGCGCTCTACGGGCGGTGCCAGCCGCGCCTGGTGAGCGATTTCCACCGGCAGGACGGATCGCTGGGACGGCGTGAGTTCTTCGCTGACGCGTTCGCGGCGATCGCGTCCAGTCAGCGGCCCGCGCTCGTGGACATGCTGGGTGGCGATACAAGGACCGCGCTTGATGTCATGCTGTACTTCAATGTGCGCTACGGGATCTAAGTGATTCGTGATGTTTGTCATCAGGCTGCCGAACGGACATCTCCTCGCTCCCGAGTCCGCCATGGACCACGAGGGCCAGGTGGTGGGTGACGCCTACGTCGAGGTCAGCCCGGCGGACCCGGAGTACGCGCGGCTGGCCAGCCAGGCGATCTCCGAGGAGGACATGGACCAGCGGCGGCGCCGCTGGCGGGAGGACGACGAGGCGCTGCGCCGCGAGTTCGAGGACTACCTCGCGAACGGGCGGCAGAACGCCAGGCCGCCCGGGGAGTTCCCCGGCGCCTGACGCCTGCCACCCATTTCCCGCGTCAGCGTGGCCCCCGCCCGTGAGTGCCCGTTGCCCGTCCGTGGTTGCCCGCGGCCCGCGCGGACCTGGATGCTGTCCGCGTATGACCGTCCCCGGCCGCTGCGGGCCGGGGGAACTGGCCTGGGGTTGGAGGGGGTCGTCGTCGCGTCAGTTTCCCAGCTCAGCGCTGGTTACGGTGATGCACCGCCTGCCGCTTGTGACTCGCCGCGGAGCAATGCGCGCACTTCCGATTCGCGGAACCTGCGGTGCCCCCCGGGAGTCCGGATGCTGCTGATGCGGCCGGATGCCGCCCACCGAGTGACCGTCTTCGGGTCTACTCGGAAGAGCGCAGCCACCTCACCCGGTGTGAGAAGGCGCTCATTGTTGCCATCCACGGATCTCCCCCTCCTATCTCCGTTTCGGAGCATGTCTTCAGTGTCGCGAAAACATCCGTTTACTTCCTTGTTTTCCCCAAAAATAGGCCGCTGGTGTGCCTTGTCAGCTTCGGACTTCGGCCGGCCGCCCCGCTGCGTGGCCGTGGCGATACGGGTTTGCTGGCCGATCTCGCCGGCTGTGCACGGGAAGTGGCGGGATGTGCCGGCAAGGTGCCCGGGTGTCGCGGGATGTGCAGCACGTGATTACGGAATGTGCAAGGCGCTATTAAGCGCCGGTTGTGATTTCCGGGAGTTCGCCGATAGCGGAGCGTGCCGCACTCATCGGGTTTCCGGCAATCCCGGTAAGCGGAGTTGCGCATGATGCGGAACGCTATGAACCGCGTGAATCGCCTGCGCCCGCGGGACATATCCCGGCGGCCGGCGGCGATCGGCGGCCGCGTCACATGGCTCGAGCCCGGCGGCCGGCGGTAGGCTCGTCCAGTGCCTCGCGGGCTGACGGCAGCGCGGCTGCCGTCCGGCAAGCCTGGTGTCGCTAGGGTGGGCTGGATGTCAGATTCGCGTCGTCGCCGGCGGTGCTGGCGCCGCTGCTCTCGCGGCCCGCACCGGGGTGACCGGTGACCGCGCTGGTCACGGTCGAGGAGATCAGGGCTGCGGCGCAGCGCCTGGACGGAGTCATCGTCAGGACGCCGCTGGTGCCGTTCCCCGACACCGAGCCGCGCCTGCTCATCAAGCCCGAGTCCCTGCAGCCGACCGGGGCCTTCAAGCTGCGCGGCGCGTTCGCGGCGATCAGCGCGCTGCCCGCCGGGCAGCGCGCGCGGGGGGTGGTGGCGCACTCCAGCGGGAACCACGGCCTCGCCGTCGCGTACGCGGCCGAGGCGCTGGGCGTCCCGGCGGTCGTGGTCGTGCCGCACAACGCGGCCGAGGTGAAGGTCGCGGCGGCGGCCCGGCATGGGGCGCGGATCGTGACCGTCGAGCCCACGCTGGAAGCCCGGATCGCGGGCGCGCAGGAGTTTGTCGACCGGCACGGGTACACGCTCATCCCGCCGTTCGACCACCGCGAGGTGATCGCGGGCCAGGGCACGATCGGCCTGGAGATCGCGGCCGACTGCCCGGACGTCGACATGGTGCTGGTCCCGATCAGCGGCGGCGGGCTGATCGCGGGCATCGCGGCGGCCGTCTGCGCGGCATGCCCGGGAGCCAAGGTGATCGGCGTCGAGCCGGAACTCGCGGCGGACGCCAGGGAGTCGCTGCGGCGCGGCGAGCGGGTCGCCTGGCCGCCCAGCGACACGGGGCGGACCATCGCGGACGCGCTGCGGGTGGAGCAGGTCGGCGCCCTGCCGCTGCGGCACATACTCGGCCAGGTCCACGACATCGTCACGGTGACCGAGGACGAGATCCGCGAGGCGGTCCGGCTGACCGCGACCCGGGCCCGGCTGGTCGCGGAGCCCGGCGGCGCGGTGGCCGTGGCCGCCTGGCTGTTCCGCCGGGACCTGCCGCGCGCGCGGGCACCGGTGGCGGTGCTGTCGGGCGGCAACATCGCCCCCGCGCTGCTCGCCGAGATCCTCGACGGCCCGCCGGGCCCCGCGCCCCGCCCCGGCGCCGCGGTCCCGAACGGGCCCCGCGCGGTGCCCGGCTGACCGGCACTGGCTGGCCGCATGCCGGAGCCGCGGGCGCAGCAGATTGCTCTAGGCTGGACTCGCTATGCGCGCGACTTTTGCCTACACCACCGCACGGATCCTGCTGTTCGTCGCGGCGACCGGCCTGATCTACCTGGCCGGTGCACGCGGGCTGCTGCTACTCGGGCTGGCCCTGGTGGTGAGCGGGGCCGCCAGCTACATCCTCCTGTCCCGTCAGCGGGACGCCATGGCGGGCGCGCTGACCCGGCGGCTGGGCTCGGTCCGGTCCAGGCTCGACGCGGGCGCCCGGGTGGAGGACGAGGACTAGCTCCGCGCAGCCGGCCTGATCGTCACCCGGCCGCGGCGTCCTTCAGCCAGCCGCCGCCGACGAGCAGCCCCAGTACCGCCTGGACCGCCTCCTGCCTGCTCATCACCGACGTGTCGATGGTCAGGTCGGCGTTCCTGGGCTCCTCGTACGGGTCGGAGATCCCGGTGAAGTGATCGATGAGCCCGGCGCGGGCCTTGGCGTACAGGCCCTTGCGGTCGCGGGCCTCGCAGACCGCCATCGGCGTGGCGACATGGATCAGCAGGAAGTCGCCCACCTCGCTGACCATGCGGCGCACCTGCGCGCGGGCCGCCTCGTACGGGGCGATCGGCGCGCAGATCGCGATGCCACCATGCCGTGCCACCTCGGTGGCCACGTACCCGATGCGCGCGATGTTCAGATCACGGTCGGCCCGGGAGAAGCTGAGCCCCGCGGACAGGAGCTGGCGGACCTGGTCGCCGTCGAGCAGCGACACCGTCCGGTCCCCGCGCTCGGCCAGTGCGTCGCGCAACGCCCGGGCGATCGTCGACTTGCCGGAGCCGGACAGCCCGGTGAAGAACACGACCACGCCGCGGTCCCGGCGCGGCGGGCGGGCCCGGCGCAGTTCGGCGGTCACCCCGGGCGGCGCGTACCAGGCGGGCACGTTCTCGCCACGGTCGAGCAGGTCTTCCAGCTCGCCCGCGGCCAGGTCGGACTGCTCGGTGCCCGGCTCGATGAGCGCCAGCGGGCGCCACACCTCGGCCGCCCGGTCGTAGGCCCATTCACCACCAGGCATCACCGGGATCGGCGTCTGGATGTGGGCGTCATCGAGGGCCGGCCGGCCACGGTCGGCGTCCCGCTCATCTATCAGCAGGTGAGTGGCGCCGTAGGCGGCGGCGACGACGGCGCGGATCGCGGTCTCGCGGGTCATGGTGGTGTCCCTGGGCGGCAGCGGCACCGGCACGAGAACGGTGCCCGGTGGCAGGTTCTTGGCTGCCGAGCTGACCGCACGGACCAGCGCCTCAGGCCGTACCACCACCTCGGCCGGGCCGCCGATCAGCGGCAGGAGCAGCACCCTGGCCTTGAGCTGGCCGGCGAAGTGCCGTAGCTGCCCGATCTGCTGGCCGCTGAGCGGGCGCCGGGTCGCGAACGCGAGCACCGGGCCCTCGCCCAGTTCCGCCCGCACCTGCGCCGGGGTCCGCCGCAACTGCCGGAACGGGCCGTGCTCGGGCTCGCGGAATGCGGTCACCGGGCCGCTGAGCCGGATCATGGCGGGGCCCGTCCCGTCCGGCCGGGCGTGCCGTCCGGTCTGCCCCGCCTGCCCGAGAGGCTGCGCCGGTGACCGCTCGGTGATATCCAGGATCGCGAGCGGCGTGCCTTCGGGATCGTTGAGCGTGAGCCTGGCCGCCGAGGGCGGGACGGCATCCTCGGTGACGTCGAGGACCACCGGCACCGGCCACGGCGTGCCGTCCTCGAGCGTGCCGCGTTCGGCCACCCAGGCCACGTCGGCCGCGCCGAGGAATCCGGTCAGGGGCGCGAACGCGCCCATCAGCAGCAACTCCAGGTCGCCGAGCTGGCCTTCTGTCGAGGGTCCAGGAGGGAAGGCCCGTGATGTCCAGGGCCGGCCCGGCCGCCGCCTCAGCGGTCACATCCACCTCCGTCTGGGCCAGCCCATTCCGCTGGGCCGCCGGTTGGCCCCGGCTACCCGCCAGGCAAGCCGAGGGTACACGGACAGTGACTACCGGGCCAGGCGGATCCGCCAGGCCCGCCGGCCACCGTGGTGCACGGCGTCCGGCGGTGATGTGCGGCGCGGAGATCCGCGCCGTGCTGCGGCCACCCGCTGTCCCCCAAGGCTCAGATTATCCGGGCGAACCTGTCCTCCGGCTTGCGGATGACATAGAGCAGATCCCCGTGCGCCGCGGTCAGCCGCCCGCGGGACAGCCGGGCGACAAGCTTCTGCGCGGTGAGGTATCCGTGCGGGCCGCGGCGCAGCCCGCCGGCCAGCCCGCCCAGCGCCCCGCGCTCCGCGATCACCAGGCCGTGCATCGTCACGTAGGCCTGGACGCCACGACCGGAGGCGAGCCGTTCGTACACGGCCGTGTGGGGCCCGGGCTCGCCGGGCTGGAGCTTGCGCCAGATCATCCGCCGGGCCACCGCGGGCAGCGCCCGGTCCAGGAAACCTGCCGCGCTGTCCCGGTCCCGGATGCGCAGCAGTAGCAGCCCGCCCGGCTTGACGGCTGCACTGAGCCGGTCGAGGACCAGTTCGGCATGCTCGATCCGGTCCAGCAGCGCGGAGCACTGCACGATGTCATAGGCCCGCGGCGACAGCGGCACCGTGCGCAGGTCGCCGAGGGTGGCCTCCGTCATGTCCTGATGGCAGGCCACGGCTGCGCGGGTGACCTCGCTGTCCTCGTCGATCATGCTGACGTTCAGTTGCGCTCCGGCGCGGCGCAGGGCATCCACGCCGAGGTCCTCGGCGGTGGTGCACCCGGCCTGCAGAATCGTGACCTGCTGCCCGGAGTGCTCCGCGGCGTAGGACCGGGTGTGGCGGCCGAACAGGTCACCGCCCGCCAGGCGCGGAACGACCGGCGCGGACGTCCCGGCCCGGCTCGCGGTGCTGGCCGGGGCGGCGCGCTCCGCGGCGGCGGGATCGCTGTTCGCGGCGGGTAGCAGGACGACGCGTTCCGAAACGAACCGGTCCGTGGCCGCGCGCGCCGCTTCGGAGCGGGCCGAGGGGAATCGGGCCGTGCCGGGGGGGAACTGGCCCGCGCCGAGGGGGAAGCGGCGGTCTCGCGCGCGGCCGGTGACCTGACCGGTCCCGGCGGCGCGGATGAACCTGCGCCTCCGCCGGCCGCGCTCCTGGCCATGGCCGGCCCGGTCGTGGCCGGCCCGGTCGTGGTCGGCCGGCCGTGGTCGGCCCGGCTGGCGGCCGGCGCCGGCTGCGGCCGGCCCGGCCGTGGTGCCGGACGCGGCTGACGTGCCCGCTGCGGCGGCCCGGGTGCCGGTGCCGCCACCCGGGCGCGGGATGAGCCGCACGCTGCCGGTACTGGGGAACTCGTAGGGCATCGCGCTCGCCACCGTGGGCTGGTACCAGCCGGTGGCCTCCGGCCCGTCCGCGGGTGCCTCGGCCGGCGCGTCCGCGGCAGGTAGGTCCGCCGCGGGCGGCACCGGCCGGGGAGCGGCGTGGCGTGCCTCCCGCCGGGGCGCCGCGGGCGCAGCCAGCAGCCGGAAACCCTCCGGCTCGTCGTCCGCCTGCGCGGCGGGCTCGGCGGTGACGGCAGGGATCGGCGACGTGGTTTCGCCGGGAGCTTCGGCCTGGGCGCCGGCCCCAGGTGCGTCTGGTGCCGCACCGGCCTGTGGCGGGCCCGGCCACGGTGTCCGCGCCGCGCCGGCGACTCCGCCGCGTTCGCCTGGCGCCATGCCGGACCGGGCGTGGCCGGGCGCCACCCGTGCCGCGGTGGATGCGGACGGCTCCGGCGGGCCAGCGCGCACCGGGGTCTGTGGTGCGGCGCTGCCCGCGGGGGCTGCGGCCGGGGATCCGGCATCGGGTGCCGTGGTGGCCGACGGTTCCGGCGGGCCAGCGACTGCGGGCGGGTGTGGTGCGGCGCCGCTTGCGGGTGCCGCGGCCGGGGGTGCGGCCTGGGGGCTGGGCGGTGGGCGGTGCCGGGGGTGCGGCCTGCGGGGCCGGGCGGTGGGCTGGGTGCCGGCGGGGGTGCGGCCTGGCGGTGCCGTGGCGGTGGGCTGGGTGCCGGCCGGGGATGCCGGCGGGCTGGCGATAGGCGCGGGCGGCGGCGTGGTGGCAAGCCGGGCGATTGTGGTCTCGGGTTCTGCCGGAGCGCTTGCCGTGGGCGCGGCGGGCGGTGCGGCGGCAACATGGCTCGCCGCCTGGGAGGTGACCGTGGGTGCTGCGGCACCGGCTTCGGGCGCGTCCGGTGCCGCGGCCGCCGTGGCGGTCCCGGCCGCCGGTGGAGTTGCTGGCGGCTTGGACCTGCCGCTCGCGGCCGGGGCTCGTGACCGGGTGCTGGCCGCTGGCTTCGGCGCGGAACCGGACGCCGCGGTCCTGGACCGGCCACGAGATGCCGTGCGCGCACCGGCCTTGGCCGGCCCCGTGCCCGGCGCCGTGCTGGCTGCCGCTGTGCCGGCTGCGGCCGTGCTGGCTGCCGCGTGCCGCCTGGCCCGGGCTGGACGCCGCTGTGCCCGTGTCGGCGGCGGCCGTCTTCGCCCGGGCCCGGGCGGCCGTCGTCGTCCCCGGGCTCGCCGCGGCGCTTCTGGACCGGGCGCTGGCCGTGGTCCTGGTCCGTGGGCTGGCCGCCGCCGTCTTCGCCCGGGTGCCGGTCGCGGGCTGCGCGGACCGGGTCCCGGTCCTGGGCGCCGCTGCGGTGACGGCATGCGTTGCGGGCGGGGCCGTGCCGTCCGCTGCGGCCGTCCGCCCGTCTGCCTGGGCAGCCTGCGTGCCAGCCTGATCGTGGCCGGCCGCGGCCGCCTTGGCAGCCCGTGCCCGGCTGCCTGTCCGTGCCTCGCTCACTGTGCCGGCGGGCTGCCTGCTGGCGGCGCGCCGGGGGGCGGGACCGGACCCCCCTCCCGTGGACTTGTCCCCGGGGATCCCGTTCTCCGAAGTCACGGCACCTTAGCGTAGCCTGAGGCTTTTGCGAACTTGTGGGAGAGCGGCACAGAAGTTCCGCTGCCCGGGGGCGCAATGGCTCGCCGGGACCGGGACTACCGCCCTCCGGAAGGCAATAAGGTGGAGGTATCCCGCATCCACGTCATGCGCCCACTGACATCAATGCGGGCCTTTCGTGCTGCCTACCCAGGGACATCATGAGCCTCGCCGGCCTCCTCAGCGTCATCGCGGACGACCCCCAGTTTCGCCAGGTCGTAGCCCAGGCCACGGCGGACTCCGACGGGGGTTACCCGGGCGATGGCGCGGACGTGACCGCGCCGTCCGCGCTCCGTCCGCTGCTCGCCGCGGCCCTGACCGGGCTGCCCGGGCCCGCCGGCCGGTTCCTGCTCGCCGTCACCGCGACCGCCAGGGAGGCCGAGGAACTGGCCGGGTCGCTCGGCGCACTGCTGCCCGCGGAAAGCGTGGCCTACTTCCCCGCCTGGGAGACGCTCCCGCACGAGCGGCTGTCCCCCCGCTCGGACACCTCCGGCCAGCGGCTGGCGGTGCTGCGCCGGCTTGCCCACCCCGATCCCGCCAGCCCGCGGACCACCGCGGTCGCCGCCCTGGTCACTCCGGTGCGGGCCCTGCTCCAGCCGATGGTGGCCGGCCTGGCCGACGTCGAGCCGGTCGCGCTGGCCGAGGGCGACACCTGCGACCTGGACGAGATGCTGGCCAGGCTGGTGGACATCGGCTACACACGGACCGACCTGGTGGAGCGGCGCGGCGAGGTGGCGGTCCGCGGCGGCATCATCGATGTCTTCCCGGCCGCGGAAGAACACCCGGTGCGGGTCGAGTTGTTCGGCGACACCGTTGAGGAGACCCGTTTCTTCCGGGTGGCCGACCAGCGCAGCCTGGGGCCCGCTCCCGGCCTGTGGGCGCCGCCGTGCCGCGAGCTGCTGCTGACTCCCGACGTGCGGGACCGGGCCAAGCACCTGGCCGCCGATCATCCCGGGCTCGCCGAAGTGCTCGGCAAGCTGGCCGACGGCATCTCCGTCGAGGGCATGGAGGCGCTCGCGCCGGTGCTCGCCCCCCGGATGGAGTTGCTGCTCGATCACGTGCCCGCCAGCGGGGTGGTGCTCGCCTGCGATCCCGAGCGGATCCGTGCCCGGGCCGCCGACCTGGTCCGCACCAGCCAGGAGTTCCTGGAAGCCTCCTGGGTGAACGCGGCGGCCGGTGGCCAGGCGCCGGTCGACCTCGGGGCCTCCGCGTTCCGGTCGATCACCCAGGTGCGGGCCGCCGCGGACAAGCTGGGACTGCCCTGGTGGACCATCGCGCCGTTCGACAGCGCCGCCCCGATGCCAGTGGCCCCGGCGCAGGACCGGCACCAGATGGCCACGGCGCCGGGGATGGCGGAGCGGACGGCGACGGGCCCGGGGGAGCGTATGGCAGCGACAGGCTTGCGCTGCGCCTGGGCGCAGGCCCGGCCCCTGCCTACCGCGGTGACACCAGCCGGGCGCTGACCGACGTCCGGGGCTGGCTGGGCGAAGGCTGGCGGGTGGTGCTCGTCACCGAGGGCCACGGGCCGGCGCAGCGCCTGGCCGAGATGCTCCGCGGTGAGGGCCTCGGTGCCCGGCTCGGCGACCTGACCGGCCCGCCGGAGCCCGGCGTGCCGAGCGTGACGACCGCGCTCATCCCGAACGGGTTCATCTGGGAGTCCGTGCGGCTGGCCGTGCTCACCGAGGCCGACCTGGTCGGCCAGCATGCGGGGCCGCGAGACGCACGGCGGATGCCCAGCCGCCGCCGCGGCGGCATCGACCCGCTCCAGCTCACCCCCGGCGACTACGTGGTGCACGAGCAGCACGGCGTCGGCCGGTACCAGGAGATGACCAGCCGCAGCATCCAGGGCGCGGTCAGGGAATACCTGGTGATCGAGTACGCGCCGGGCAAGCGCGGCCAGCCGCCCGACCGGCTGTATGTGCCGACCGACCAGCTCGACCAGGTCACCCGGTACGTCGGCGGCGAGATGCCCAGCCTGCACCGGCTCGGCGGGGCCGACTGGGCCAAGACCAAGGGCCGCGCCCGCAAGGCGGTCCGGCAGATCGCCTCGGAACTGATCAGGCTGTACTCCGCGCGGATGGCCGCGCCCGGGCATGCGTTCGGCGCGGATTCACCCTGGCAGCGGGAACTGGAGGACGCGTTCCCCTACGTCGAGACGGCCGACCAGCTTGCCGCGATCGACGAGGTCAAGCGGGACATGGAACGGCCGGTGCCGATGGACCGGCTGATCTGCGGGGACGTCGGCTACGGCAAGACCGAGATCGCGGTCCGCGCCGCGTTCAAGGCGGTCCAGGACGGCAGCCAGGTGGCCGTCCTGGTGCCCACCACGCTGCTGGCCCAGCAGCATCAGGCCACGTTCAGTGAGCGGTACGCGCCGTTCCCCGTGGTGGTGCGCACGCTGAGCCGGTTCCAGGGCGACGCCGAGGTGGCCGAGACGCTGCGCGGGCTGGCCGACGGCACCGTGGACGTGGTGATCGGGACCCACCGGCTGCTCTCGCCGGACACCCGGTTCGCCCGCCTGGGCCTGGTCATCCTCGACGAGGAACAGCGCTTCGGCGTGGAGCACAAGGAGTACCTCAAGCGGCTGCGGACCGAGGTGGACGTGCTGTCCATGTCGGCCACCCCGATCCCGCGGACGCTGGAGATGGGCGTGGCCGGGATCCGGGAGATGTCCACCATCCTGACCCCGCCCGAGGAGCGGCACCCGGTGCTGACCATGGTCGGCCCGTACGAGGAGAAGCAGATCGCCGCCGCCATCCGGCGCGAACTGCTCCGCGACGGCCAGGTGTTCTTCGTGCACAACCGGGTCTCCTCGATCAACAAGGCCGCCAGCAAGGTCGCGGAACTGGTGCCGGAGGCCCGGGTGGTCGCCGCGCACGGCCAGATGAACGAGCACATGCTCGAACGGATCATGCTGGAGTTCCTGGACCGCAAGCACGACGTGCTGGTGTCCACCACGATCGTCGAGTCCGGCCTGGACATTCCGAACGCCAACACGCTGATCGTGGACCGCGCCGACGTCTACGGGCTGTCCCAGCTCCACCAGTTGCGCGGCCGGGTCGGCCGGGCCAGTGAGCGGGCCTACGCCTATTTCCTGTTCCCGCCGGAGAAGCCGCTCACCGAGACGGCGCACGAGCGGCTGGCCACGATCGCCCAGCACACCGAGATGGGCGCGGGCATGTACGTGGCGCTGAAGGACCTGGAGATCCGCGGGGCCGGCAACCTGCTCGGCGGGGAGCAGTCCGGTCACATCGCCGGGGTGGGCTTCGACCTCTACGTGCGGATGATCGGCGAGGCGGTCGGCGAACTGCGGGACGCCGGGCCGGCCGAGCGGGCCGAGGTCCGGGTGGAACTGCCGGTCAACGCGCACATCCCGCACTCCTACGTGCCGGGCGAGCGGCTCCGGCTTGAGGCCTACACCCGCATCGCCGCGATCGACTCCGGTGCCGACATCACGGCCATCACCGAGGAACTCACCGACCGCTACGGCCCGCTGCCCGATCCGGTGCTCGGCCTGCTCGCCGTGGCCGGCCTGCGGGCCCAGGCCCGCCGGGCCGGGCTGACCGATATCACCCAGCAGGGCACGCACATCCGGTTCGCGCCGGTGGAGCTGCCCGAATCCCGCCAGGTTCGGGTGCAGCGGCTCTACCCGAAGACGGTGCTCAAGCCGGCAGTGCGTACGATGCTCGTACCGGTGCCCAGGGACGCACCTGGCGCCCGCCCGGGGGCGCCGGTCCCGCCGGGCACCCCGCTCCTGCGCGACAGGGAGCTGCTCGCCTGGTGCGGGCGGCTCATCGAGGCGGTGTTCGGCGAGAGTGGCCCGGTCACTTCGAACGTCTCGCCCACATAGGAAGGGATGCAGTCGTGCCTCGCACCTCTATCGTGGTGATCGCCGCGGCCGCCGCCGCGACGTGCGCCCTTTCCGCCTGCGGCCCGGCCCGGCTGGGCTCGGCCGCGATCACGGGCGGGCAGCGGATCACGGTGACCACCCTGAGCGACCAGGTGACGAACCTGGAGCGGGCCTACCAGGCCGGCAAGGCGGAGCATCCAGCTTCAGTTCCCGCTGGCGGAGGCGCCGCAGCAGGTGCTGGGGTGGATGCTGCGGTTCCAGATCCGTGACGAGCTCGCGGCCCGCAATCACGTGGTCGTGACCAACGGGGAGAGCCAGCGGGCGCTCACCTCGCTCGCCCATCAGACCGGGCGGACCGGGCCGGCGTTCATCAAGCTTGCCGTGGCCAACGGCCTGCCCCCGGACATGCTGCCGGACCTGGGCAGGTACGAGGCCATCCAGAACAATCTGTTCGCCCGGCTGAACGGCGGGACGCTGCCCCGGACCCAGGCCCGGATCCAGGCCCTCAGCCCGGTGTTCGGCGAGCGGGAGTGCGTCGCGGCGAAGAGCCTGAACATCCAGGTCAACCCGCAGTTCGGCCAGATGGACTACGGCACGCTTTCGGTGATTCCGGCCACGTCGCCGCTGTCGGCGCCGACCGTGCCGGCGCCGGCGCCGTCGACCAAGCCCCGGCTCACCCCGCCCTGCTGACGATCGGCGGGCGAAGGGGTGGCGGGGACGCAAGGTGACCGGGTGGCCGACAGCCCGGTGCCGGATGCCGGGCAGCCAGGCGCCGCCCTGCTGCGCCTGGTCGAGGTGATGGACACGCTGCGGGTGTCCTGTCCCTGGGATGCCAAGCAGACGCACGAGTCGCTGGCCCCGTACCTGCTGGAGGAGTGTTACGAGGCGCTGGAGGCGCTCGAAGGCGGTGACCCGGCGGCGGTGCGCGACGAACTCGGCGACGTCCTGCTGCAGGTCGTGTTCAACGCCCGGGTCGCGGCGGAACGCACCGACGGCACCGGGTTCACCATCGACGACGTGGCCAACGGCATCGTGGAGAAGCTGATCCGCAGGCACCCGCACGTGTTCAGCGACGTGCAGGTGTCCGGCGCCGAAGAGGTCAAGCGCAACTGGGACGCGATCAAGGCCGCGGAACGGGGCGGCCGGGATGGTGCGCTGCCCGCGGCGCTGGGCTCCGTGCCGTTCGGGCAGCCCGCGCTGTCGCTGGCGGCCCAGTTGCAGCGCCGGGCGGAGCGGGCCGGTGTCCCGGCGGAGCTCACCGACCTGCCCACCGGAACCGCCGACGGAGCCGCCGGGCCCGACGGCTGACGGCCAGGAGCCGGACGGCGTCAGCGAGATCGGCGCGGCACTGTTCGCCGTCGTGGCCCAGGCACGTGCGGCCGGGCTCGATCCCGAACTGGAACTGCGGGCCGCCGCGCGGAGCTACCGCGAGCGGGTCCGGCGGTGGGCGCAGGAGCAGAGCCGCGACCCGGCCTGACGGGCTCGCGGGGCGGCCTGCGCGCCCAGGAACGGCGCGCGGCGGCAGGCATGGCCGCCGCGGTGGCGCGGGGCTGGCCGCGGCGGCGTGGCCGCTGCGAGGGACCGCGCGTGCTCGGCTAGGCTCCAATACCGACACCTCGCCAGGAACGCCGCGCCAACCTATCCGGGAGACCCGCCTTGGCCACCATCGATGCCGTTCACGCCAGGCAGATCCTGGACTCGCGGGGGAATCCGACCGTCGAGGCCGAGGTGGCGCTCGACGACGGGACGCAGGCCCGCGCGGCCGCCCCGAGCGGCGCCTCCACGGGAGCGTTCGAGGCCGTGGAACTCAGGGACGGCGGCGACGCCTTCGGCGGCAAGGGCGTCATCAAGGCCGTCATGTCCGTCACCGAGGAGATCGAGCCGGACCTGCTCGGCTATGACGCCGACGACCAGCGCCTGATCGACCAGGCGATGATCGACCTGGACGGCACGCCGGACAAGTCGCGGCTGGGCGCCAACGCCATCACGGCCGTCAGCATGGCCGTCGCCAAGGCCGCCGCCGAGTCCGCGGGGCTGCCGCTGTTCCGCTACCTTGGCGGCCCGAACGCGCACGTGCTGCCGGTCCCGATGATGAACGTGCTGAACGGCGGGGCGCACGCGGACAACAGCGTGGACATCCAGGAATTCATGATCGCGCCGGTCGGCGCCGCCACCTTCGGCGAGGCGCTGCGCTGGGGCGCCGAGACCTACCACGCCCTCAAGTCGGTGCTCAACCAGCACAAGCTGTCCACCGGGGTGGGCGACGAAGGCGGGTTCGCGCCCGACCTGGCCCACAACCGGGCCGCCCTCGACCTGCTTGTCGAGGCGATCGGCAAGGCAGGTTTCCGGCCCGGCCGCGACATCGCGCTCGCGGTCGACGCGGCCGCCACCGAGTTCTACGCCGACGGCGCCTACCGCTTCGAGGGCGGCGCGCGTTCCGCCGCGGAGATGATGGAGCTGTACGCGGAATGGCTGGACGCCTACCCGATCGTGTCCCTGGAGGACCCGCTGGCCGAGGATGACTGGGCAGGCTGGCAGGCGCTCACCGCGGCGCTCGGCGACAAGGTGCAGATTGTCGGCGACGATCTGTTCGTGACCAATCCAGAACGACTGCGCCGCGGAATCGCCGAGCGCAGCGCTAACGCCCTCCTGGTCAAGGTCAATCAGATCGGCACCATCACCGAGACCCTGGACGCGGTCTCGCTCGCCCACCGCAGCGGTTTCGCGTGCATGATCAGTCACCGCTCGGGTGAGACCGAGGACACCACGATCGCCGACCTCGCGGTCGCCATCAACTGCGGGCAGATGAAGACCGGGGCCCCGGCGCGCTCGGAACGCGTCGCCAAGTACAACCAGCTCCTGCGGATCGAAGAACTGCTCGATGACGCCGCCGCCTACGCCGGGCACGCGGCCTTCCCCCGGACTCCCGCGGGCCCGTGATCCCGACGCTGGGCCGCCCACCGGGCGGGGACCGGGCCAGGCTCACCAGCCGGGCCGCGGTGCTTGCCGTGGTGATCTGCGCGATCGCGCTCAGCCTCGCCTACCCGGTGCGCGAGTACATCGCCCAGCGCCGGCAGATCGACCAGTTGCAGGCCGAACGGCAGATGCTGAACGGCCAGTTGGAGTCGCTCCAGCACGAGCAGCAGCGGCTGTCCGATCCCGCCTACGTCGAACAACTGGCCCGGAACAAGCTGCACATGTGCCTGAAGGGCGAGACCTGCTACGTCGTCATCGGCGGTCACACCGCCCACCGCGCCGCGGCGTCCGCCGCGGCCAGCCTCACGCCCTGGTACGAGCGGATGTGGCAGTCCGTGCAGCAGGCGAACCGCGGCAGCACCCGGTGACGGCCGACGCCGAGGTGGTCGCGCGGCAACTTGGCCGGCCACCACGCGGGCTGCGGCGCGTCGCGCACCGCTGCCCGTGCGGCCTGCCCGACGTGGTGGAGACCGCGCCCCGCCTGGCCGACGGCACCCCGTTTCCCACCCTCTACTACCTGACCTGCCCCCGGGCGGCCGCGGCCATGGGACGGCTCGAAGCCGCGGGCGTCATGCGGCAGATGCAGCAGCGGCTGGCTGCCGACCCGGAACTGCGCGCGGCCTACCAGGCCGCCCACCGTGACTACCTGGCCCGGCGGGACGAGGCAGCCCGCGCCGCGGGCGTGGCGCCGCTGCCGCCCGGTACCCAGAGCGCGGGCGGCATGCCCGCCCGGGTCAAGTGCCTGCACGCGCTGACCGCCCATGAGCTTGCCGTGCCGGGAGCCAACCCGCTGGGCCGGGAGGCCGCGGAACGGGCCGGCCCGTGGTGGGAGGCGGGCCCGTGCGTCCACCCGGGCCTGGGGGGCCCGGCGGGGGCACGTGACTGGCCGGGTCCGGCGAGTGGCGCGCTGACAGGAAGGGCAGGGCCAGGTGAGCAACGGTGCCGTCATCCGGGTCGCGGCGATCGACTGTGGCACGAACTCCGTGCGGCTGCTGGTGGCCGATGTGGACCGGGCCGCGGGCCGGTTGTCCGATGTCGACCGGCGGCTTGAGATCGTGCGGCTCGGCCAGGGCGTGGACGCCACCGGGCGGCTTGGCGCCGAGCCGCTGGCCCGGACCTTCCGGGTGCTGCGGTCGTACCGGCAGATCATCACGCAAGCGTCAGTGTCGGCCGTCCGCATGGTGGCCACCAGCGCCACCAGGGACGCGGCCAACGCGGGCGAGTTCGTCGCCGGGGTGCGCGACATCCTCGCGATCGAGCCCGAGGTGCTCAGCGGCGAGGACGAGGCGCGCCTCTCGTTCACCGGGGCGACGGCCGAACTGACCGGCGGCGCGGCCGCTCCCTACCTGGTCACCGACATCGGCGGCGGCTCGACCGAGTTCGTGCTCGGCGGTCCCGGGGCGGTGACCGCCGCGGTGAGCGTGAACATCGGCTGCGTCCGGATGACCGAGCGGCACCTGCGCCACGACCCGCCCGCGCCCGGCGAGATCGCGGCGGCGCGGGCCGACATCGACGCCGCGCTTGACGTGGTCGCCGGCAAGATCCCGGTGGCGCAGGCGCGCACCCTGGTCGGCCTGGCCGGGTCGGTGACCACCGTGGCCGCGCTGGCGCTCGGGCTGGACAGCTACCAGCCCGAGCGGATCCATCACTCCCGGGTCAGCGCGGCAGTGGTGCGGGAGGTGGCCACCAGCCTGCTCGCGCAGACCAGGGCGGAGCGGGAACGGCTGGCCGTGATGCATCCGGGCCGGGTGGATGTGATCGGCGGCGGCGCGCTCGTGCTGACTCAGATCATGGAGCGGTTCGGTTTTGGCGAGGTGCTGGTGAGCGAGCACGACATTCTCGACGGCCTGGCCTGGTCCCTCGCGACGGGCGCGGGCCGGTGAGCGCGGCGGCGTGGCGATGACCGGCGGCCGGCGCCGGGTGCGCCGGGGCTGCCGGTGCCGCCTGGAAGCGGCTGGCCCGGGGATCCCGCGACGCCCGCCACCCCGGTGGCCGCCGACGCCGCTCAGGTCCGCACGCTTGCCGCCGGGGCCCTGCAGGCCGGCCGCCTGGGCGAACTGACAGCCAGGCAGTCCGTGTGCCGTGCCTGCCCCCGGCTGGTCGAATGGCGGGAGCAGGTGGCGGCGGTCAAGCGAGCGTCGTCGCGCACCCAGCAGTACTGGGGGCGGCCGGTGCCTGGCTGGGGGGACGACGATGCCCGCGTGCTGATCCTCGGTCTCGCCCCGGCCGCACACGGCGGCAACCGGACCGGGCGGATCTTCACCGGCGACCGCAGCGGCGACGTGCTGTTCGCCGCGCTGCATCGCTGCGGGCTGGCGGCGCTGCCCACCTCCACGGCGGCCGGGGATGGCCAGCGCCTCCTCGGGGCCAGGATGGTCGCGGCGGTGCGGTGTGCCCCGCCGGTCAACAAGCCCTCAGTGACCGAACGGGACACCTGTGCGCCCTGGCTGGCGGCGGAGTTCGCGCTGGTCGCGCCCGCGGTCAGGGTCATCGTCTGCCTCGGCGGCTTCGCCTGGCAGGCGGCGTGGCCGATGCTGCGGTCCGCAGGCTTCGCGCTGCCCAGGCCGCGGCCGAAGTTCGGTCATGGCAGCGAGGTCACGCTCGCCGCCCCGGCCGGCCTGGGCAGCCAGGTCCTGCTGCTGGGCTGCTATCACCCGAGCCAGCAGAACACCTTCACCGGCCGCGTTACCCCGGCCATGCTCGACCAGGTGTTCAGCCGCGCCTGCGATGCGGCCGGTATCGGGGGCGCCGCCCCGGGCGCAGCGCCGCACCGGTCATAGGCGCTGGCCGCCGGAGGCCCGCACAAGTGCTGGATCCGGGCTACCACCCAAGCCCTGGCTACGCTGTGTGCGCATTGCTTCCGAAACAAGGCAAATTGGTAACGCTTCGCATTCAAGGATGGGTGCGTATGAATTGAATATGTGAACCCGGGGGAACTTTTCTCCCCCTATTCGGCTGAGCAAGAATGGTTCGGACCCACGGGGGTATCATGACCCAGCCCCCGTAGCCCAAGGGAAGAGGCCGGCCCCCTAAAAGGGTCCCCAGTGTCGGTTCGACTCCGACCGGGGGCACGCCCCTCGTACCTGCAACGACCCCCCCAAAGCCCCGGCACCGTGGCATGGTTGTGCGCCCGAAGACCCGACGGGGGAGGCGGTGCGGGCCGCCTGCCTGCGCCCCAGGTCCGCGCTCACTACAACAATTCCGGCGCCGCGAAGTTGATCATTAATTCCGAACAGGCGAGCGGATCATGATGGGCGAACAGGTGCACGTGATCTGTTGCAGAACGGGCGGGATGTTCTTCTCGATCCGCCCAACGAGGCGGCGGCACCCGGTTGACTGAACGGACAATAAGAGCAGGCGGCACTCCCGTTCCGTGCATGCCGACTTCGGCGCTGATCGGTGCCTTGCGAGTGGGATAAAAGGGACGTGCGGCGGCGCGGTCAGCCGCTCACATCCGGGCCCGGCCCGGGTGATGGTGATCCGCACGATGACCCGCCGGTCGCGGACCATCGCGGCCCGGTAGTCGTCCCAGTCCGGGTGCTCGCCGGACACGCGCCGGTAATAGTCCACGAGCAGGTCCATGGCATCGGGCAGGGAGATGACCTCGGCGTCCCCCTCGACCTGCACCCACTCGCCGAAGAAAGCGTCGGTGAAGACGCACAGCGAAGCCTGCGGCCGGCGCCGCAGGTTCTTTGTCTTGACCGCCGTCTCCCGGGTGCTGACCAGCACCCGGGATTCGTCGTCGACCGCGCATGCCACCGGAGATAGCTGCGGCATGCCGTCGGACCGCGAGGTGGCCAGGACTGCCCGGTGATGGGCACGCAGAAAGCCGGCAGCCCGCCCGGTGTCCACGTCAGGCGCTGTTGAGCCGGGTCCGCCTGCGCAGCTCGTACTCGTGCACGATGGCGCTGGCGTAGCCGTGGGTGAGCCCGTGCTCGTCGGCCAGCCAGTGCGCGCGCTCTTCGCAGCGCAGGAAGGCGGGACCGGATTCGAGGCTTGCGAACCACTCCGGGAGGGCTCGTCCGGTGACGGACGGGATGCGCGCGATCAGGTTCTTGTGCGTTTCCAGGGAGTGGTTCAGAGTCAATTGGCACCTCCGGAGGGCGGACTCCTGCTCCTGTTGAGACTGCATCACGCCCGCGCTCCTGGCAACCCCCCAGAGCCGACTTTGAGTAAACGTGGAGGAGCCTTGCGGGATCCGGCCGCCCGCCTCGCGGTGGCCTGGGCCGGTTCCGCCGGGAAACGGCGCGTGACCAGCACGGGCCGCGGGCCGCGGAGAAATGAGCCCGGGAGGTCAGGCGGCCGGTGTCATCCGGGTCAGGACAGCCGCTCCACGATCATGGCCATGCCCTGGCCGCCACCCACGCACATCGTCTCCAGGCCGAACGTCTTGTCGTGGAACTGAAGGCTGTTCAGCAGCGTCGAGGTGATCCGCGCCCCCGTCATGCCGAACGGGTGCCCGACCGCGATCGCCCCGCCATTGACGTTCAGCTTGTCGATGTCGATGCCCAGCTCCTGGTAGGACGGGATGACCTGGGCGGCGAACGCCTCGTTGATCTCGACGAGGTCGATGTCGTCGATGGTCATGCCCGCCCGGGCCAGCGCCTGCCTGGACGCCTCGACCGGGCCGAGGCCCATGATCTCTGGCGACAGCCCGGTCACCCCCGTGGCCACGATCCGCGCCAGCGGGGTGATGCCGAGGTCGGCCGCCTTGCGGTCGCTCATGACCACGACCGCCGCGGCGCCGTCGTTGAGCGGGCAGCAGTTGCCCGCGGTGACGGTGCCGTCCGGGCGGAACACCGGCTGAAGGCCCGCCACCTTCTCCAGCGTGGTGCCGGCCCGGGGCCCGTCGTCGGCGGCGACCACGGTGCCGTCCGGAAGGGTGAGCGGGGTGATGTCCCGCTGCCAGAACCCGTTGGCCAGTGCCTTCTCCGCCAGGTTCTGCGACCGCACGCCGAACTCGTCCTGGGCCTGCCGGGTGATGCCGCGCAACTGGGCCACGTTCTCCGCGGTCTGCCCCATGGCGATGTACACGTCCGGCACCCCGCCGTCCGCGCGCGGGTCATGCCAGTCCGGTGCGCCCGCAGCGGACCGGGCCGCGGTGCGCTCCTGCGCGGCGGCGAACACCGGGTTCTGCGTGTCCGGCCAGCTGTCGCTGCTGCCCTGGCCGAACCGGCTCACGCATTCCACGCCAGCCGACAGGAACACGTCTCCCTCGCCCGCCTTGATGGCGTGGAACGCCATCCGGGTGGTCTGCAGCGAGGACGAGCAGTACCGGGTGACCGTGGTGCCCGGCAGGTGGTCGTAGCCCAGCATGATGGCCACCACGCGGGCCATGTTGAAGCCTTGCTCGCCGCCGGGGAGCCCGCAGCCGAGCATGAGGTCGGCGATGTCACCCGGATCCAGCTGGGGGACCTTGGCCAGGGCCGCGGTGACCATCTGGCGGACCGCGTCGTCGGGCCGGATGGTGGTGAGGGATCCCTTGAATGCCCTGCCGATGGGGGATCTGGCGGTTGCGACGATCACTGCCTCGGGCATGGCTGCTCCCTCGGGTCAACGCTGGCTACTGGTCAGTAGCTTACGGCAGCGTCCCGCCCAGCGCAAATTGTTCCCCGCCGCCGCCCCGCTGCGTCAGCGACACCCCTCACGCGGGGGCGAGGAACGCACGCAGTGCGGCAATGAGCATCCCGGGGTCGGCGGCGCCGCACAGTTCCCGCGCCGAGTGCATGGCCAGTGCCGGGATGCCCACGTCCACGGTGGGCATGGCCAGGCCGGCGGCGACGATCGGCCCGATCGTGCCCCCGGTGCGCACGCCGCTCCTGTTGACGAAGATCTGCACGGGCACGGCGGCCTGTTCGGCGGCGAGCAGGAACGCGGCGTGGGTCGGCGCGTCGGTGGCGTAGTTGACGTTGGCACTGACCTTCACGACCGGGCCGCCGCCCAGCGCGATCTGGTGGTCCGGCTCGTGCCGGTCGGCGTAGTTGGGGTGCGTCGCGTGCGTCATGTCCGCCGACACGTGCACCGAGCCGGCGATCGCCCGCAGGAACTCATCGCGCGTGCCGCCGCGGGCGAGCACGGTGCGCTCCAGTTGCCTGCCCAGCCACGCACCCGCCGCACCGGTCACCGCCTGGCTGCCCACCTCCTCGTAGTCGAACAGCACCAGCGCGCTGATGTGCTGCGGCGCGGGCTCGGCCGGCCACCGCGGCCAGCGCCGTGACGCTCGCGTGCGCGCATCCCAGGTCGTCCAGCCGGGCCGAGCTGACGAACTCTTCGCTGGCCCCGGCGAGAGTGCCGCCTGCCAGGTCATAGGTCACCAGGTCGTGGCTGAGCACGTCGCCGAACGGCACGTCCAGTTCGGCGGCGAGAAAGTCCCTGAACGCACCGGCCTGTGGGGTGCCCAGCGACCAGATGGGCACGAGATGCTGCTGCGGATCGAGCTTCAGCCCTTCGGTACGCAGGTCACGGTCGAGGTGGATGGCCAGCTGCGGCACCCGCAGCACCGGCCGGTGCACCCGGATCAGCCGGGCCGCCGCGCCGTCCGGCGTACGGACCATGACACGGCCGGCGAGGCCGAGGTCGCGATCGAGCCAGGAGTTCAGCAGCGGGCCGCCGTAGACCTCCACGCCGAGCTGGCGCAGGCCGGCCCGGCCGGTGTCCGGGCGCGGCTTCACCCGCAGCGCCGGGCTGTCGGTGTGCGCCCCCAGCAACCGGAACGGTGCGTGACTGCGCGGCGCCCGGCGGAGCTACCCAGGCGAACAGCGAGCCGCCATCCACCACGGCGTACCTGCCCGGACCAGACGGCCACTCGCCCGCCAGCGGGAGCTGAGTGAAGCCCGCCGAGGTCAGCCGGCGCAGGGCCTCGGCGGCGGCGTAGTACGGCGATGGCGAGGCGTCGACGAAGTCGATCAGGTCCAGGGCGGCGTTGCGGTCGAGGGTCATTGCCCTATCATTGCCCGGCCCCGGCCGGGCCCGCCGGGACGGCCCGCCCTCAGCCGTATCGCCATGATCATCAATCTGGGGCGGCGCCAGGCCCGGGAGCGCGGGAAGAGGACCGGGCCACGGTGGGGTTTCCGATAGCGTCTGTGCAGCAGGACCGGCAGGGACAGCGCCGTCCCAGGACCGGCTGCCACAGGGGGAGGGTTGGCGATGCAGGTCCACGACTCGCTCATCGAGCTTGTCGGCAACACGCCGCTGGTCCGGCTGCGCCGGGTCACCCGGGAACTGGGCGCGGGCGCCGCGGCCGTGGTCGCCAAGGTGGAGTACTTCAACCCCGGCGGCTCGGTGAAGGACCGGATCGCGCTGCGCATGGTGGAGGCGGCCGAGGCCGCGGGGGAACTCCGCCCGGGCGGGACGATCATCGAGCCGACTTCGGGGAACACCGGCGTGGGCCTGGCCATCGTGGCGGCCGAGAAGGGCTACCGCTGCCTGTTCGTATGCCCGGACAAGGTAGGCCAGGACAAGATCAGCGTGCTGCGCGCCTACGGGGCCGAGGTCGTGGTGTGCCCCGGCGCGGTGCCGCCCGACCACCCGGAGTCCTACTACTCGGTCTCCACCAGGCTGGCCCGCGAGACGCCCGGCGGATGGAAGCCGGACCAGTACGCCAACCAGAACAACCCCGATTCGCACTACCACTCCACCGGCCCGGAGATCTGGGCGCAGACCGACGGGAACGTCACCCATTTCGTGGCCGGGATCGGCACCGGCGGCACGATCAGCGGTGCCGGGCGGTACCTCAAGGAAGTCTCCGGCGGCCGGGTCAAGGTGATCGGCGCCGACCCGGAGGGCTCGGTGTACTCGGGCGGGACGGGCCGCCCGTACCTGGTGGAGGGCGTGGGCGAGGACATCTGGCCGCAGACCTTCGACGCCGGCATCTGCGACCAGGTGCTCGCGGTCAGCGACGCCGACTCGTTCCTCATGACCCGCCGGCTCGCCCGCGAGGAAGGGCTGCTCACCGGCGGCTCCTGCGGGCTGGCCGTGGTCGCCGCGCTCCGCGTCGCGGCCGGCGCTGGCCCCGGGGACATGATCGTGGTGCTGCTGCCCGACGGTGGCCGCGGCTACCTGTCCAAGATCTTCAACGACGACTGGATGGCGGACTACGGTTTCCTCACCGAGCAGAACGCCGAGCCCAAGATCGCCGATGTGCTTGCCCGCAAGCGCGAAGGGCTGCCGGTCTTCGTGCACGCCCATCCGGACGAGACGGTCGCCGCGGCGATCGCCATTCTCCGTGAGTACAACGTGTCCCAGGTTCCAGTGATGAAGGAGGAGCCGCCCGTGATGGTGGCCGAGGTCGTCGGCTCGGTGGTGGAACGGGATCTGCTGGACGCCCTGGTCTCCGGCCGGGCCCGGCCGGAGGACCCGGTCGGCGACCACATGTCCGCGCCGCTGCCCATGGTTGGTTCCGGTGAGCAGGTCAGCCGGGCGGTCGAGGCGCTGGAGAAGGCCGGGGCGGCGGTGGTCCTGGTGGACGGCCAGCCGGCCGGCATGATCACGCCGCAGGACGTCCTCGCGTTCCTGGCGGGCGGTGCGGCATGAGCGGCATCGGCAGCGGGGGCGGGGGGCATGAGCGGGAACGGCCAGCCGCGGCCCGGCGGTTTCGAAACGCTGGCGATCCATGCCGGGCAGGAGCCGGACCCGGCGACCGGTGCGGTGGTCCCGCCGATCTACCAGGTCTCCACCTACGCCCAGGACGGGGTGGGCGGCCTGCGAGCCGGTTACGAGTACTCCAGGACCGCCAACCCGACCAGGGCCGCGCTGGAGGAATGCCTCACCGCGCTGGAAGGCGGCAGCCGTGCGCTCGCCTTCGCCTCCGGCATGGCGGCTGAGGACTGCCTGCTGCGCACGATCTGCCGCCCCGGCGATCACGTGCTCATCCCGCACGACGCCTACGGCGGTACGTACCGGCTGTTCGACAAGGTCCTGACGTCCTGGCAGGTGAGTTACCAGCCGGTGCCGGTCTCCGACGCACAAGCCGTGAAGCAAGCCCTGGAGCAGCGGCCGGTGCGCGCCGTGTGGGTGGAGACCCCCACCAACCCGCTGCTGTCGATCGTGGACATCGGCGCGCTCGCGGCGCTGTGCGCGGACGCGGGCGCGCTGCTGGTGGTGGACAACACCTTCGCCTCGCCGTACCTGCAGAACCCGCTGGCACTCGGCGCGGACGCGGTGATCCACTCGACCACCAAGTACATCGGCGGCCACTCCGACGTGCTCGGCGGCGCGCTGGTGGTGGCCGACCCCGCGCTGGGCGAGCGGCTGGCGTTCCTGCAGAACGCGACCGGCGGCGTCGCCGGGCCGTTCGACGCCTGGCTGACGCTGCGGGGCATCAGGACGCTCGCGGTGCGCATGGACAGGCACAGCCTTAACGCTGCCCGGGTGGCGGACATGCTCCTCGCCCATCCAGCGGTCTCCGGGGTGCTCTACCCGGGACTGCCCGGCCACCCGGGACACGAGATCGCGGCCAAGCAGATGCGCGGGTTCGGCGGGATGGTGTCGTTCCGGGTGCGGGCCGGGGAGGAGGCGGCGGTGGCGGTCTGCGGGCGGACCAGGGTGTTCACCCTCGGCGAGTCACTGGGCGGGGTGGAGTCGCTGATCGAGCATCCGGGCCGGATGACGCACGCCTCCGTGGCCGGGTCCCCGCTGGAGGTGCCTGGCGACCTCGTCCGGCTGTCGGTCGGCATCGAGTCCGGCGACGACCTGCTCGAAGACCTCAGGTTCGCGCTGAGCTGACCTGGGGGAGCGACCCCCTGGAACCCCCCGGTGGCCTGAAGGCCTCGCGACTTCGCCGCGTGGCCTTGGGCCCTGCTGGCCGGGGGAGCGACTCCCGGAACCCCCGCTCGCCCCGCGGCGGTGGCTGAGGTGCCCAGAACCCGGGGTGGGTGGCTAGGAGTTCCAGATCATCAGGACCAGGACGACCAGCCAGATCAGCGTGACGATCCCGGCCAGCGAGGCGATGCGGCCCCGCTCCACCGACGCGGTGCTGGCTGTCGGGGTGACGGGGATCGCCTGAGCGTCGGGTGCGTCCTGCTGGCTGTCCGGCCCGGCCGGCGCGGGCGGCGCGGGCGGCGTGTTCGCCGTGGCCAGCGCCTCGTGCTCGCTCGCCGTTTCCAGCGCGACCACGGCCCGCCGCTGATCGCGCATGATGAGCACGAGCAGCACCAGGGACACCACGAACAGCGTCATCGCCGTGGTGACCCACGCGGAACTCAGCTTGTGCAGTTCCTGCGCCGCGGCGATCCCGAAGGCGAGCACGCCCAGCGATGCGATCCCGAAGATCCTGGTTGTCCGCAGCATGTACCGGAGCACGGCGACGTTGCGCGTCCTGATATATCGGGGCGTGGACAGGATCGCGATGGTGACCGGCCCGATCGTGAAGATCACGAAGGCCACGTGCAGCCAGATGATGAGCCGGTCGGGGAACGACGTGCCAGCGGGCTGCAGGTTGACGGCGATCCGGTCGGTGAGTGGCATGAGCCGATCCTAGGGGGCTTGGTGCGGACAGTCATGATCCCCTGGCACAGGGTGCCAGGGGATCATCGGCGGGTGGCAGGGCCTTGCGGCCCGGCGTGGCTCAGTTGCGGACGTCCACGGGGTCGCGGCTGCCGTCCTCGGCCGGCTTGTTGCTGCGGTTCACGAAGAACGCCGCGACGAGACAGATCACGCCGACCACCAAGGCGCCGGCGCCGCGCAGGGAACGGCTCGCGTTGGCCCGGCCCAACGAGGCCGGCGGGTGCGTGATTTTGCCCATGATGCTGGGCAATGAATGCGCTGGCTCGATGAAGTAGATGATGCCGGCCACGATCGCCAGAACGGCGATCACCGCCAGCACGACGGCGATGATCGTCTTGCCGGACGACCGGCCAGACGCGCTCACAGAACTCACGTGTTCCTCCTAGACAGATGCGCGGGCCCCGCTCCGCCTGCCGCTGCACAGGCCCGCTCATCAGAGATGACTGCCGAACGCTACTACGGGAGAGGGGTGCTAGGGTGCGAGGTCCTCAATGCTCCCGAAGCCAAATCTAGCGCCTGCCCATACGGCGAGTGCGAAGAAAGTCCCTTACTACGTACTCACCAAGCCGGTCGGGCTGGGCGCGGAGCACCCGGCCGCCGTTCCGCCGCGCGACCTCCTCGACAAATGCGGTCAAGCGCTCGTCATCAGCAAGCATAAAAATGTTAAGTGGCGCCCTGCGCCGAGTCATTTTGTCCACCTCGGCGAGGGTCAATTCCAGCGTTTCCGGCGCGGGCGGCCAGTCGAACCAATACTGCCCGTCCCGCCGCAGGTGCGCGGTGGGCTCGCCATCGGTGACGATGAGCACGACCGGGTCGTGCTCGGGCCGCTGGTCCAGGAACCGCCCGGCCAGCACGAGCGCATGGTGCAGGTTGGTGCCCTGCACCATGTCCCAGCCGAGCCCGGCCAGGTCGGTTTCCCGTAGTTCCCGCGCGTAGTTGGAGAACCCGACCACCTGGATGGCGTCCTGCGGGAACCGGCTGCGGACCAGCGCGTGCAGCGCGAGCGCGGTCTGCTTGGCCACGCCCCAGGTGCCCCGCAGTGCCATCGAGTAGGACAGGTCCACGAGCAGGCACACGGCGGCCACGCCGCGGCGCTCGGTCTCCCCGACCTCGAAGTCCTCCGGGGACAGCCGTACCAGCGGCGGCCCGTCCGCCGCGCCGGGGCCGTCGCGGCGGGCGGCGGCCCGGCCGGCGACCGCGGTGGCATCCCGCAGCAGTGCGTTGCGCACCGTCGCGGGCGTGTCGATCGCCTGCTCGTCGCCGAACTGCCAGGGCCGGGTCGCCCCGGTGCGCTCGCCGGCCTGGCCGGCGTCGCGCTGGTCGTGGTCGCCGAACCGGCCCTCGGGCAGGTCGGCGAAGATCTGGCGCAGCGCCGTCTCGCCGAGCCGGCGCACCGCCTTGGGGGTGAGCTCCAGCCGGCCCGCGGTCCGCTGCAGGTATCCCTGCCGCTCCAGTTCCCGCTCGATCTGGCGCAGCGCGTCCATGTCGTCCACGGCCTGGCGGCCGAGCGACCGGCGGATCGACTCCTCGTCGATGTCGTCGAGGCTGGCGCCCGGGTAGTCCTGGCCCAGCGCCGCCTCCAGGTCGGCCAGGTCGGCCAGGTCGGCGAGCGCCGTGGTGGCGTCGCCGAGCCCGAGCGGGTCGTCACCGGTCATCGACTCCTGCTGCCATCCGGCCATGTCCATCTCCGGGCGGCGGGCCCGCAGCGCGTCCGCGAGCCGGGCCATCTCCGCGGCCAGGCCCGCGTCGGACAGCGTCTGGTCCATCAGCCCGGCCAGCTCGTCGCGCTGCTCGGCGGACAGCGACGACATCAGCCGCTGCGCCGCCATGGCCCGGCGGGCCAGCTGGTCCACCAGCTCCTCCAGGTTGGCCGGGCGATCAGGGAACAGGTCCCCGTAGCGCTCCATGAAGGCGTCGAAGTCCTCCTGGGTGTGCTCGCCCCGTGCGTCCGCGTCGAGCATCTCGTTCAGGCCGGCCAGCATGTCCTTGACCCGCTGCAGGGCCTCCGGATCCGGGTTTTCCAGCGCGTCCTTCATGCCGCGGAACTGGCTGTCCAGCACCTCCCGCCGGAGCAGGTCCTTGAGCTGCTCGAAGGTCTCCCTGGCGGCGGCCGAGCGCCACTGGTAGTCGGCCAGCCGGCTGATCGCCTGCGCGGTGTCGGCCGGGAGCGCGTCAAGCTCGTCCTCGCGCATCCTGGCATCGTCGCTGGGGTCGGGGAACAGCTCCGCCCGCTCCTGCCCGATCGCGGTGTCCAGCAGCGCGCGCGCCTTCTCCAGGATGCCGTCCAGGCGGCCGCGGCGGCGGATCTCCTCCCGCTGCTCGCGCACCCGCCGGAGCATGTCGTCCAGGCCGCGGTGGCCCTGCATTCCCCGGCGGAGCAGGTCGCGCAGGGCGCTGCCCGGGTCGGACCCGCCGAGCACCGACTCGCCCATCTCGTCGAGCGCGCGCCGCGCATCGTAGGGAGACGCGAGCGGGTCCGGGCCGCCGTCATACGGGCCGTACCGGTAACCAGTCACGTATGCCTCCGCTTGTCTGCCCCCTCGCGGGCGCTTCGCATGGTCGTGCCGGAGGCACGCAAGTCGGCAGAGTGGGGGGCTGGTCCTCGGCGCCGGGACACCGCAACGGCGCCTGGGGCTGCGTCGTGCCGGAGGCGCGCGGGCTAGCACCATGCGGCGTTCGGCCCGGCGCCTGCGGCGTGACAGCGACGCTCATCAGTCCTCCTCTGCCTGCGCACTTAAGTGGATGCTCAGGTCCGGTACACCGCCCCGCCGTCGACCTCGTCCTTGGACAGGCGGCGCATCAGGTAGAGCCCTTCGAGCGCGAACTCCACCGCCGCGGCCGCGTGCCCGAGCGACTCGCTGCCCTCCATGCCGAGCCGCTGCATGATCTTGGCCAGCCCGGCCACCTCGCCGACCCGGCCGAGCAGGCCCGCCGCGGGCACCAGTTCGCCGGTCTCCACCGTGCCGCCGCCCTCGAAGAGGGCCAGCAGGCCGGACAGGTCCGCGCTGCCGAGCCGGGCGCGGAAGGTGTCCGCGGTCGCCCGCCGGAGCAGATGCTCCAGCACCTCCTGTTCCCTGCCTTCCTCGCTGACCTCGAACTCGACCTTGCCGCGCAGGCTGGTGACCACCGGCGGCAGGTCGCAGATCCGGGCCACCGGCGGTGCCTCGCCGGTCAGCGCCGCCCGCCGCACGGCCGACGCCGCGGCGGACTCGGCGGCGGCGATCGCGAACCTGGCCGACACGCCCGAGCGCGCGTCCACCGCGGGCGAGGCGCGCACCAGCCGGGTGAACCGCGCGATGACCTCGACCAGATGGCCGGGCAGCGCCGCGCCGGGGTCCGTGCCGTCGGCCGAGATCTCCGCCTCCTGGCGGACCAGGGCCAGTTCGTCGGGCAGCGACTGTGGGTAGTGGGTGCGGATCTCGGCGCCGAACCGGTCCTTCAGCGGCGTGATGATGCGGCCGCGGCTGGTGTAGTCCTCCGGGTTGGCGCTCGCCACCAGGATCAGGTCCAGCGGCAGCCGCAGCGCGTAACCGCGCACCCCGATGTCCCGCTCCTCCAGCACGTTCAGCAGCGACACCTGGATGCGCTCGGCCAGGTCGGGAAGCTCGTTCAGGCAGAAGATGCCGCGGTTGGTGCGGGGCACCAGCCCGAAGTGGATCGTCTCGGCGTCGCCCAGGGTCCGGCCCTCGGCCACCTTCACCGGGTCGACGTCGCCGATCAGGTCGCCCACGCTGGTGTCCGGGGTGGCCAGCTTCTCGCCATAGCGCTCGCTGCGGTGCCGCCAGGTCACCGGCAGCGCCTCCCCCTGCTCGGCGGCGAGCCGCCGGCAGCGGGCGCAGACCGGCTGGTAGGGATGGTCGTTGATCTCGCACCCGGCGACCGTGGGGGTCCACTCGTCAAGCAGTTCGGGAAGGGTCCTGATCAGGCGCGTCTTGCCCTGGCCGCGCTCACCGAGCAGCATCGTGTCGTGCCCGGCGAGGAGCGCCCGCTCCAGTTGCGGGATCACGGTGTTGTCGAACCCGATGATCCCCGCGAACCGGCGCTCGCCCGCGCGCATCCTGGCCAGCAGATTGCGGCGGATCTCCGCTTTGACGGTCTCGTAGGCGTGCCCGCTGGCCCGCAATTCAGCCACGGTCGCGATGGCCGGATGGGGGGCCGCGGGTGCGGCGGCGTGAGTCTGATTGTCTGAGTGCACCATTCGACATTATGTCCACGTGGGCGGGGCTGGCACCGGCCCGGTCAGCCGGCGGCACGACAGCGCGGGAGAGGCGAGGAGATGGCACGCAGGGATCCGGTGCTGGCGATCGACGTCGGCGGCACCAAGATTGCCGCCGGCCTGGTCGAGCCGGGCGGGCGGCTGGCGTCCTGGGCGCAGACCGAAACGCCCCGCGGCATGGAGGCCGAACAGTTGTGGCGGACGCTGGACGTCCTGTGCACGCGCCTGCTCGCCGAGGAGCACATTGACCCGCGGGACGGCCTGGCCGGGGTGGGGTGCGGGTGCGGCGGCCCGCTGGACTGGCCGGCCGGCCGGGTCTCGCCGCTGAACATCCCCGCCTGGCACGCCTTCCCGCTGCGCGAGCGGCTCCAGGAGCGTTTCGGCGGCATCACGGTGCGGCTGCACAACGATGCGATCTGCATGGCCGCCGGCGAGCACTGGCGGGGCGCGGGCCGCGGGCGCCGCAACATGCTCGGCATGGTGGTCTCCACCGGTGTGGGCGGCGGCCTGGTGCTGGACGGGCGGCTCATCAACGGCGCGACCGGTAACGCCGGCCACATCGGGCATGTCGTGGTGGATCCCAGCCGGGCCGTTCTGCGTGTGCGGCGGGCGCGGCTGCCTGGAGGCCATCGCCCGGGGCCCTGCGCTGGCCGCCTGGGCGCAGGGTGAGGGCTGGCGCCCCGGCCAGGTGCCGGTGACCGCCAAGGATCTCGCCGACGACGCGGCGCAGGGCCACCCGATCGGAGTCGCCGCCATGCGCCGGGCCGGCGGGGCCCTGGGCATCGCCATCGCCTCCGCCGCCCAGCTGTGCGACCTGGAGGTGGTCGCCATCGGCGGCGGGCTGGCCCAGGCCGGGCCGCTGCTCTTCGACCCGCTGGAGGAGGCGCTGCGCACGCACGCCGGGCTGCCCTCCGCGCGGGACGTCCCGGTGGTGGCCGCCGCGCTGGGCCAGAGCGCGGGGCTGATCGGGGCCGCGGCGCTGATCTTCGCGGCCGACCGGTACTGGGCCGGCGACTGACCGCCGCCGGGCGCGGCGACGCGGGCCGTCCCGGATGCGACACTGCTCGCATGACGACTTCCCTGCCGGTCCGCCCCGACGACGTGGCCGCGGCCAGGAAACTGCTGCGCGGGATCGTCTCGCCCACCCCGATGCTGCATTCCCGGGTGCTGTCCGACCGGCTGTCCGGCCCGGTGTTCCTGAAGTGCGAGAACCTGCAGCGGACCGGATCGTTCAAGTCGCGCGGCGCGTACGTGCGGATCAGCAGGCTGACCGAGGCCGAGCGGGGCCGCGGTGTCGTGGCCGCGAGCGCCGGCAACCACGCGCAGGGGGTCGCCTTCGCCGCCGCGATGCTCGGCACCCGGGCCACCGTGATCATGCCGGAAGGTGCGACGCTGCCCAAGATCGAGGCGACCAGGGGCTACGGTGCCGAGGTCATCCTGCAGGGCGAGACGATCGACGACGCGCTGGCTGCGGCCCTGGCCTACGCGCAGCAGCGGGGCCCGGTGTTCATCCACCCGTTCGACCACCCCGACGTGGTGGCCGGCCAGGGATCCCTCGGCCTGGAGATCATCGAGCAATGCCCGGAGGTGCGCACCATCGTGGTGCCGGTGGGCGGCGGGGGGCTGGCGTCCGGGATCGCGGTGGCCGCGGGCGACGCCGACCCGCCGGTGCGGGTGGTCGGGGTGCAGGCGGAGGCGGTCGCGCCGCTGCCCGCCTCGCTGGCGGCCGGGCACCCGGTGCGGATCGAGCCGTCCGCCACGATGGCGGACGGCATCGCGGTGCCCAGGCCCGGCGAGATCTGCTGTGACATCTTCGGGGCCCTGGGGGTCACCGTGGTGACGGTGGCCGAGGAGACGCTGTCCCGGGCGCTGCTGCTGTGCCTGGAGCGGGCCAAGCAGCTTGTGGAGCCGGCCGGGGCCGCCGGGGTGGCTGCCATGCTGGAGCACCCCGAGGCCATCGAGACGCCGGCCGTCGCGGTGCTGTCCGGCGGCAACATCGACCCGCTGCTGCTGGCCAAGGTGCTGCGGCACGGCCTGTCCGCGGCCGGGCGTTACCTGATCTTCCGGTGCCAGCTGCCCGATCGCCCCGGCGCGCTCGCCACGCTGCTCGCCGCGGTGGCCACGCTCGGCGCGAACGTGCTCGACGTCTCGCACGAGCGGGTGGCGCCGCGGCTGCTGGTCGATGAGGCCGAGGTGCTGCTGCAGGTGGAGACGCGCGGCGCCGCCCACTGCGACGAGGTCATCGCCGGGCTGCGGCGGGCCGGATACACCCTCAAGTTCATCTGAACGCTCCCCGTGCCCGGCCTGGCCCCGGCCGGGTCAGAGGTTGCCGCGGCGGGCCTGCTCCCGCTCGATCGCCTCGAACAGCGCCTTGAAGTTGCCCTTGCCGAAGCCCTCCGAGCCGTGCCGCTCGATCAGCTCGAAGAACACGGTCGGCCGGTCCTGCACCGGCTTGGTGAAGATCTGCAGCAGGTACCCGTCCTCGTCCCGGTCGGCGAGGATCTTCTCCGCGGCCAGGTCCGCGAGCGGCACGCGGGTCTCGCCCACCCAGGTGCCGAGCTGCTCGTAGTAGGTGTCCGGGGTGTCCAGGAACGCCACCCCCGCGGCCTTCATGGCGCGCACCGTGGCCATGATGTCGCCGGTGGCCAGCGCGATGTGCTGCACCCCGGGGCCGCCGTAGAACTCCAGGTACTCGTCGATCTGTGACTTCCTCTTGCCCGGCGCGGGCTCGTTGATCGGGAACTTGACCTTGCGCGAGCCGTCCGCGACCACCTTGCTCATCAGCGCGGAGTACTCGGTGGCGATGTCGTCGCCGACGAACTCCTTCATGTTGGTGAAGCCCATGACGTCGTGGTAGTAGCCGACCCACTCGTCCATGTGGCCGAGTTCCACATTGCCCACGCAGTGGTCGATCTCGGTGAAGAACGGCTCGGTGGCCGGTGCCGCCAGCGGCTCCGCCGCGACGTAGCCGGGCAGGTAGGGGCCCGCGTAGTTGGACCGCTCCACCAGCGTGTGCGTGGTGTCCCCGTAGGCGGCGATCGTGGCCAGCACGATCTTGCCGTGCTCGTCCTCGGCGATCTGCGGGGCGGCGACCGGCCGGGCCCCGCGGGCGACCGCGTATTCGAAGGCCTCCTCGGCGCTCACGACGCCGATCGACAGGTCTGTCACCCCGTCGCCGTGCGCGGCCACGTGCGCGCCGAGCGCGGTGCCCGCCCGGACCGGCCCGCGCAGCACGAACCGGGCCCGGCCGGACGTCAGCACGTAGGCGGCCTCGTCCCGGCAGCCGGTCTCCGGGCCGCGGTAGGCCACGCAGCGCATGCCGAAGGCGGTGGAGTAGTAGTGGGCGGCCTGGCGGGCGTTGCCCACCGCGAAGACGACCGCGTCCATGCCGGTGACGTGGAAGCCGTCCGCCGTGCCGGGGTGATCGTGCCAGCCGTTGCTCGCCATCGTCGGCTCCCTTCGCACCGCCGTCCGGCCGCGCCCCCTTGCGTGGCCGTCCGTTGAAGGCAGCATGCGAGTCGCCAAGCATGATGCGCAAGGGTTCCGGCCAACACTGGTCGTTCTGTATATTCACTCACACGGATATGCTCGTAAAACTGCACAGCCTGCCGGCATTGAGAGGGCGGCCGTGATCGACGAACTGGATGCGCGCCTGATCGAGCTGCTCGCGGCGGAACCGCGGGTGGGGGTGCTGGAGGCATCCCGGCGGCTCGGCGTGGCCCGGGGTACCGTGCAGGCGCGGCTGGACCGGCTGCATGCCCGGGGGGTGGTGACCGGCTACGGACCGGACATCGACCCGGCCGCGCTCGACTACGCGGTGACCGCGTTCGTGACGCTGGAGATCCGGCAGGCCGGCGGCCACGATCCGGTCGCGGAGCGGCTGGCGGCCATCCCCGAGGTGCTGGAGGTGCACACCATCACCGGGGCCGGGGACATGCTCTGCCGGGTTGTCGCCCGCACCAACGCGGACCTGCAGCGGGTCATCGACGCCATCGTCGGCGCGGCCGGCGTGGTGCGGGCATCGACGGTCATCGCGCTGGCCACGCCCGTGCCCTACCGGGTGCTGCCACTGGTGCGCACGGTCGCCCGGCCCGCCCCGGCGGCGCCACCCCCATGATCCCGGTGCCGTCGGGGTACGGCAGGGGCCATTGCGCTCGCCGGTGCCGGCGTGACAGTTGTTGCGGCGGCCATCCGACGGCGTTTGTGGTGGTGCGCCACCAACCACATTCTTTGTGGTGGTGCGCCACCAACCACAAACCTGGCCCGCGGGGAGAAGCGTTCGGGGCGGGCGGGGCCGTTACCCGGCCGCGCTGGGCGCCGTGGCGCCGCTGAGCCCGCAGGCGATGTCGAGCACGACGGCGCGCAGTCGCTCCGGGTCGTCGGTGCGATCGGCGTAGAACATGCAGCCGAAGCTCACGCTGGCCAGGGCGACCGCGGCGCGGACCTGGCTCTCCAGCGGGGCGTCCTGCTCGGTGAGCAGGCCGACCAGGGCGTCCATCCGCTCGCGGAACAGTTCGCTGCGGTTCTTGGCGTGCGCCAGGCTGTTGACCGAGGCCTGGTTGTGGTGCAGCATCCGGAAGACACCGCTGGCCTCCGCCACGATCCGGTAGTAGCGGTCCAGCACCTGCGCGCGGGCCCCGGCCGTGCGGGGCAGCGTCCGGCCCCAGGCGATCAGGTCGTCGATCTGGCCGAAGTAGTCCTCGACCAGGCTGGACACGATGTCTTCCTTGGACTTGAAGTGGTAGTACAGCGCGGCCTTGGTGACGTCGAGCCGCTCGGCGATCTCCCGCAGCGAGGTCTTGTCATAGCCCTGCTCGGCGAACAGTTCCAGGGCCACGGACTGGATCCGCTGCCTGGTGTCGTGGCGGGCGTGCACCTGGCTGGTCTCAGTCAATGGGTATCGCACCTCCCGCCTTCCTCTGGTTCCTGACCAGGCTCGGTGTCCGCGCTGAGCGGACCTAAACTTACTTGACGACCGGTTAGTTCACGATCTATGGTATGAGCTTACGGCCATACTAACCGGTCGGCAAGTAGGTAGCGCGCAATCTGCGCCTGAGGGCGATCGGCGTGGCGGCCAGCCAGACCAGCAACGGGCCGGGCAGACCAGTAAGGGGCCGGGGGACCGGCCGGAAGAGGGAGCGCCGGGGGACCGGCCGGAGGAGGGAGTCCAGCATGGCGGAGGCCAAAGCCGCCGCGGCACCTGACGGGGGAACCGCGAGCTCCGGCCCTAGGCGGGAGGTACTCATCATCCTCCCCGGGCTGCTGCTCGCGATCATGCTGGCCATGCTGGACCAGCTGGTCGTCTCCACCGCGCTGCCGCGGATCGTCGGTGACCTCGGCGGGGTGACCCACCTGTCCTGGGTGGTGACCTCCTACGTGCTGGCCTCGACGGTGACCACACCGCTGTACGGCAAGCTGGGCGACCAGTACGGCCGCAAGCGCTGGCTCATGATCGCGATCGTCATCTTCCTGGCCGGCTCGGCGCTGTCCGGGCTCGCGCACTCGATGGACCAGCTGATCGCGTTCCGCGCGATCCAGGGCCTGGGCGCGGGCGGGCTGCTGACCGGCGCCATCGCGACCATCGGGGACCTGGTGTCGCCGCGCGAGCGGGGCCAGTACATGGGCTACATCATGGGCGTGATGACCCTGGCCATGATCGCCGGGCCGCTGGTGGGCGGCTACATCACCGACACCTTCAGCTGGCGGTGGATCTTCTACATCAACATGCCGATCGGTGGCCTCGCCCTGGTGTACCTGGCCGCGACCATGCACATGCCCCGGCACCGCGTCCAGCACAAGATCGACTATGCCGGCGCCGTGACCCTGGCCATCGCCGCCACGTCCATCATCCTGATGACCACCTGGGGCGGCACCCAGTACCCGTGGGGCTCGGTGCAGATCCTCGGGCTCGCCGTGCTCGCGATCGCCGGCACGGCGGCGTTCCTGTACATCGAGGCGCACGCGGCCGAGCCGATCCTGCCGCTGAACGTGTTCCGCAACCGCAACTTCTCCGTCGCCATCGCGATGAGCTTCCTGCTCGGCCTGGTGCTGTTCGGCGCGCTGACCTTCCTGCCGCTGTACCAGCAGACCGTGCAGCATCTGTCGGCCACGGAAAGCGGCCTCATGCTGATCCCGATGATGCTCGGCTCCACGGTGACGGCACTGATCGCCGGCCAGGTCACGACCAAGACCGGCCGGTACAAGGCGCTGCCGATCATCGGCGCGGGCGTGATGACGATCGGGCTGTACCTGCTCACCGGGATCGGCCTGCACACCAGCCTGGTCACGATCGGGATCTACTTCGCCGTGATCGGGCTCGGCATGGGCTTCCTGATGCAGATCACCACGCTCGTGGCGCAGAACAGCGTGGGCCCGAAGGAGATGGGCGTGGCCAGCAGTTCCCGCACGTTCTTCCAGCAGATCGGCGGGTCGCTCGGGGTGGCGGCGTTCGGCGCGGTCTTCGCCCGGCGGCTGGTCGAATCGCTGACCGCGCATCTGCCCGGCGCGCACGTGAGCGTCAAGGGCGGCGCTCAGCTCGACCCGGCCACCGTGAACCACCTGCCGGTGCTGGTGCGCGACGACTTCTTCGTGGCGATCACGCACGCGGTCACCGGGGTGTTCTGGCTGGTCGTGCCCGCGGCCGCGATCGTGTTCGTGCTCGCCTGGCTGATCAGGGAGGTCCCGCTGCGCAGCGGCCGGGCCCCCGCGGCGGAGCAGCCCGCGACGCCGGAACTGGTGAGCTGAGCCCACCGCATCCATAGCGCCGGCCCCTGCAACCTGTTGCAGGGGCCGGCGCATCTTCTGGGCGCAGGCAGGCCGGCCTGACAGGCTGGCCCGGGAAGGGGCGCCCAGGTGACTTCCGTGGAGGCGCCGGATCAGCCGGAAGGACGCGGCTCAGGCCATTCGCCATCGCGCGCTGGGAAGCTCCGGTCAGACCCCGGCGTAGGGGACCGCCTCGAGGATCTCGACCGTGGCGGCGCGGCCGTTCGGCAAGTTGTAAGTGGCTGTCTCGCCGACCTTCTTGCCCGAGATCGCGCTGCCCAGCGGGGAGCGGGGGGAGTACACGTCGATGGGCGCGCCGCTTTCCTCGCGGGAGGCGAGCAGGAAGGTGACCTCGTCCTCGTCGCCGGCGAACCGGATGGTCACGGTCATGCCGGGGCCCACCACGCCCTCGGTCCGGGGCGGGTCGCCGACCCTGGCGTTCTCCAGGATGTACTGGAGCTGGCGGATGCGGCCCTCAATCTGGCCCTGCTCGTCCTTGGCCGCGTGGTAGCCGCCGTTCTCCTTCAGGTCGCCCTCGTCCCTGGCGGCCTCGATCTTCTTCGCGATCTCTACACGCCCGGTGCCGGCCAGATAGTCCAGCTCCGCCTTCAGCCGGTCATGGGCTTCCTGGGTGAGCCAGGTGACGTCCTCGCGTGTCTCGGTCACGGGTACTCCTTGCCTGCAATGCGAACGGGTGAGGTCCGCCGGAGCCAACTCGGCCCCATGGGGGTATTGGGGGCCTATGCGGCCCTCGGGGTAACTCTCCGAGGTTACAAGGGTGCGGGGTATTACCGCGCCAGTCAATAACCTGCCGGGAGCGAGCACGGGAATAAGTTCGCCTATCCGGGGTGCTGTCGTGCAGGATAATGACCCGGCGCCGTGCCCGCCAGTCGCCGTCCGGCCTGGCAGGAGGCGCCCCGACCGCGCCCGTTATTCCCAGCACCGGGGGAATTTTCTGTGCCTGCTTCTCACGCCGACACCACCGGCCGGGCCATGCCCGGCACGCCGCCTGCCACGTCCGGGTACCCGGGGAGCGGCCTGCCGGACGCGGGGCTGCGCTTGCTGGCGGTGCATGCGCACCCGGACGACGAGTCCAGCAAAGGCGCAGCAACAATGGTGCGTTACGCACGTTCCGGGGCGGATGTGATGGTCGCCACCCTGACCGGGGGTGAGCGCGGTGACATCCTCAACAAGGCAATGGACCGGCCCGAGGTGCGGGCCGACCTGCCCCGGATCAGGCGCGAGGAGATGGCCCGGGCCAGGGAAATCCTGGGAGTACGGCAAAGATTCCTCGGATTCACCGATTCCGGGCTGCCGGAGGGCGATCCGCTGCCGCCGCTTCCGGACGGATGCTTCGCGCTGCAGAAACTGGAAGATGCCGCCGGACCGCTGGTCGCACTGGTCCGGGAGTTCCGGCCGCACGTGATCCTCACCTATGACGAGAACGGCGGCTACCCGCACCCCGACCACGTCAAGACGCACGAGGTCGCGGTCGAGGCGTTCGACGCGGCCGCCGACCCGGACCGCTATCCGGGCACCGGCGCGCCCTGGCAGCCGCTCAAGCTCTACTACTTCGCCACGTTCCACAAGGCCAGGCTCATCGCGCTGCACGAGGAGATGCTGCGCCGCGAGCTGGAGTCGCCCTACGCCGACTGGCTCGCCAAGTGGGAGGACCCGCCGAAGGGCCGAATCCCGCTGGAGATCACCACCCGGGTGCCGTGCGCGGAGTACTTCGCCGTCCGGGACCAGGCGCTGCTGGCGCACGCCACCCAGATCGACCCGGAGAGTTCCTGGTTCGCCATCCCGCTGGAGGTCTCGGCGGCCGCCTGGCCCACCGAGGACTACCACCGGGCCAGGTCGCTGGTGGATACTGAGCTTCCAGAAGATGACCTTTTCGCTGGCGTCCGGGAGTTGGTGAGCCGGTGACGATCCTGGCCTCTCCCGCGGCCAACCAGGTGGTGCCCGGCATCCTCGGGTTCCTCGTGGTGGCCGCGATGGGCCTGGCGCTGTACTTCCTGCTGCGCTCGATGAACAAGCAGCTCCGCAAGGTGGCCCGCGAGCCGCGCTGGCGCGAGGAGGCACGCGAGAACCAGGCGGCGGAGCAGGACCAGCCAGCCGGAGCAGGACTACAGCCACAACGGCACGCCCCAGGCCTGACCGCCAGGCTCAGCCCCGGGGCATGGGCATGCCGAAGGCGAGCAGCCGGTGGCCGGGGGCGTACTCGTAGTCGCGGTGCGGCAGGCGCCGGAACCCGGCCTCGGCATACAGGTGCTGGGCCGCCAGCATGTCCGGCTGGGTGAGCAGCAGCAGTTCGCGGACCTCCCGTACGGCGGCACGCTGCATCACCGCGGCCAGCAGGGCCCGCCCGATCCCCCGGCCCCTGGCCGTGCTCGCCACCGCCAGTGCCCGCACCTCGCCCTCGCCCGGAGCGCGCAGCACCTCACCGCCGTGCGGCCAGTTCACCAGCGTCACCGTGCCGAGGATGTGCCCGTCGTCCACGGCGGCCAGAATCTCGCCGGTGCCGTCCATGCCGAGCACGCGCAGCGTGTCCGCGTACGTGGAGGTCTCGGACAGGAACCCGTCGGCCTGGTAGGCGGCCACCCGCAGCTCACCGATCCGGCCGAACTCCTCCGCCTGGGCGTCACGTATGTCCACGCGGCGCAACGGGCGGCGGTGGCTGCGGCATTCCGTCATCCTGCCCGCGCCCGCCGGCCCGGCCGCCGCGGCGTCAGGCCACGTAGGGCTGGCCGGATGCGCGCGGTCATGGGCAGCCCCGCGGCCTGCCAGCCGACCATGCCATCGGCCACGTTGCTGGCGTCCCAGCCCGCGCCGGCCAGCGCCTGGGCGGCATGCGCGGACCGGCCGCCTGACCGGCAGATGACATACAGCGGCCGGCCTGCGTCCAGTTCGGTGTAGCGGGCGCCCAGCTCGCCGAGCGGGATGTGCACCGCGCCCGGCGCGTGACCGGCGTCCCATTCCTCGGGCTCCCGCACGTCGAGCAGGTAGGCGTCAGCCGGCACCTCGGTCGCGGCCACCTGGGGCACCGGGCCACCTTGAGTCATCCCAGCCATCTCCTCGTTGCGGCGGGGCCGTATGTGGTCAGTGTGCCAACGACCACATAAGAATGTGGTCAGTGTGCCAATGACCACAATCATGACCGGGTCAGTTGCGTCCAGGCGGGCCAGTTCCTCGGGGGAGAGCACCAGCTCGGGCGCCTGCGCCGAGTCGGTGACCGACTCGGGGCGGCTGGCTCCGGGGATCGGGATGACCACCGGCGCCTTGGCCAGCATCCAGGCCAGCGTCACCCGCTGCGGCGACACCCCGTGCGCCGCGGCGATCTCGCCGAACGCGGCGTGCCGGGTGCCGAGCTGGCCGGCCCGGCCGATCCCGCCGAGCGGGCTCCACGGCAGGAACGCGATGCCGGCCCCGGCGCAGTGCCGCAGTTCGCCCTCGCTGGACCGGAACGCGGGGGAGAACTCGTTCTGCACGCTGGCCAGGTTCCCCTCGCCGAGGATGGACCGGGCCAGCTCGATCTGCTCGATGTTGGCGTTGGAGATGCCCGCCAGCCTGATCTTCCCGGCGTCGAGCAGTTCCTTGAGCGCGCCGATCGACTCCGCGTAGGGCACCTTCGGGTCCGGCCGGTGGAACTGGTAGAGCCCGATGACGTCCACGCCGAGGGCCTTGAGCGATGCCTCGGCCGCCTCGCGCAGGTGCGCGGGGGATCCGTCGAGCGTCCAGGACCCGTCCCCGGGCCGCACGTGGCCGCCCTTGGTCGCGACGAGCACGTCGCTGGTGTCACCGGGATAGCTGGCCAGGGCCTTGGCGATGAGCCGCTCGTTGTGCCCGGTCTCCCCGGCGTTCAGGTGGTAGGCGTCCGCCGTGTCGATCAGCGTCACGCCCGCGTCGAGGGCCGCGTGGATGGTCCGGACGGATCGCGCCTCGTCGGGCCGCCCCTCGATGGACATGGGCATGCCGCCAAGGCCGATGGCGCTGACCGTGACCGGGCCGATGGTCCTCGTCTGCATCTGTTCTCCTTCTCGTCCGTGCCTGCGACAACCGCAACACCGGGACCGGCCGGGGCATGCCCGGCGCCGCCGTGGTTTGTTGTCCTGTGGTGACGCTGCCCGCCGGGCGCCCGTCATCCGCATCCGCGGGCAGCATCTGACGTCGGATCGTTCGTGAGGGGTGTTCATGGAGTACGTCAACCTGGGCTCGACCGGCCTGCGCGTGTCCCGCATCTGCCTCGGCATGATGAGCTTCGGCGACAAGGGCACCAGGCCGTGGGTGCTGGACGAGGACGCCGCCGAGCCACTCGTCCGGGCGGCGGCCGACGGTGGCGTGATCTTCTTCGACACCGCCGACGTCTACGCCGACGGCACGAGCGAGGTGATCACCGGGCGGCTGCTCGGCAAGCTGTTCCGCCGCGACGACGTGGTGGTCGCCACCAAGGTGTTCAGCGCGATGTCCGACGCCGAGAACGACCGCGGCCTGTCCCGCAAGCACATCATGGCCGGGATCGACAACTCGCTGCGCCGCCTGGGCATGGACTACGTGGACCTCTACCAGACCCACCGGTGGGACTCGCGGACCCCGATCGAGGAGACGATGGCCGCGCTGCACGACGTGGTCAAGGCGGGCAAGGCCCGCTACATCGGGGCGAGCAGCATGTACGCCTGGCAGTTCGCCAAGGCGCAGCACGTGGCCGAGCGGCACGGCTGGACCCGGTTCGTGTCCATGCAGAACCACTACAACCTGCTCTACCGCGAGGAGGAGCGGGAGATGATCCCGCAGTGCATCGACCAGGGCGTCGGCGTGATCCCGTGGAGCCCGCTGGCCCGCGGCGTGCTCACCGGCAACCGGAGCAGGGACGGGCAGCGGCACACCACCCGGGCCGGCACCGACCCGTTCGGTGACAGCCTCTACAGCCAGGCCGACTTCGACGTGGTCGACGCGGTCGCCGAGGTTGCCGCCGGGCGCGGCGTGCCGCCCGCCCAGGTCGCGCTGGCCTGGATGCTGCAGCGGCCCGGGGTGACCGCCCCGATCGTGGGCACCACGAAGCCCGGCCACGTGGACGACGCGCTGGCGGCGGTGAAGCTCGAACTCACCGAGGAGGAGATCCGCCGGATGGAGGAGCGCTACGTGCCCCACCCGGTGCTGGGCCACGGCTAGCGGCGGTACTCCAGGCCGAGCAGCGCGGCGAGTTCGGCGAGGGTGTAGTCGAACAGCGCGGCTGGGTCCTGATGCTGGCCATCATCTTCAGCCTCTCCATGGACTACGAGGTGTTCCTGCTGTCCCGGATCCGGGAGCGCTACGACGTGACCGGCGACAACACCGCGGCGGTGGCGCGGTGGCCTGCAGCGCACGGCGGGATCATCACCAGCCTGGCCCTGCTGCTGGTGATCGTGGTCGGCGCGTTCTCCGCGTCCGGCATCACGTTCATCAAGCTGATGGGCGTCGGCATGATCATCTGCCCTGGTGGTGGACGCCACGATCATCCGCGTGCTGCTCGTGCCGGCCACCATGCGGCTGCTGGGGCCGGTGACCTGGTGGGCGCCGCGGCCGCTGCGCCGGTTCTACGCGCGCTACGGGATCCGGGAGGACTCCGGCCAGCGCGGGCCACGCCCGAGGCTGACGGCCGGCACAGGTGCGCCGCGCCGGTGTAGCGGCGGGCATGGCGTTCCCGGGGCCGGGCGGCCGCCGCCCGGCCCCGGGGAATTGCGTTGCGGCGGCGGCGCGGCGGGCCGAGGATGTCCGGATGACATGGACCGCGCCTGAGGTGGATCGCCGCGAGCCGCCCCTGGTCAACGGCGAGCGGGCGGCGCTGGAGTCCTGGCTCGACTACGAGCGGGAGACGCTGCTGCTCAAGTGCTCGGGGCTGACCGCGGAGCAGCTCAGGAGGCCGGCCGTGCCGCCGTCCGGGCCTGACGCTGCTCGGCCTGGTCCGGCACATGACCGACGTGGAACGGTGGTGGTTCCGCGTGCACGGCACCAACCAGGACATGTCGTTCCGCTACTTCACCGAGGACAACCTGAACGGTGACTTCGACGACCTGGACGAGCCGAGGCGCACCGGCCGTCCTGGCGGCGTTCTGGGAGGAGGTCGGCCTGGCCCGGGCCGCGACGCGCGACCTGGGCCTGGACCACGTGGTCCCCAGCCACGGCCACCACCCCGAGCGGATCCGCGACCTGCGCTGGATCTACGTGCACATGATCGAGGAGTACGCCCGGCACAACGGCCACGCCGACCTGCTCCGCGAGCGCATCGACGGCGTGACGGGGGAGTAGCCGGTCAGCAGCCCCCGGCGGCGGAGCGTGGGGCCGCGCCGCAGCGGGGGCACAGGCCGAACAGTTCCACGGTGTGATCCACCGCCGTGAAGCCCGCCTCGGCCGCCACCTTCTCCGCCCACTGCTCGACCGCGCGCCCCTCCACCTCCACGCTGGTCCCGCACACGCGGCAGATCAGGTGATGGTGGTGCGCCGCGCTCCGGCAGCGGCGGTACAGGGTCTCGCCGCCCGCATCGCGGATCGTGTCGAGGCGGCCGTCCTCGCTGAGCACCTGGAGGTGGCGGTAGACCGTGGTCAGCCCGATCCGCTCGCCGCGGCGCCGCAGTTCCGCGTGGATCTGCTGGGCGCTCCAGAAGCCGGGCAGGCTGTCCAGCACGGACGCGAGCGCTTCGGCCTGCCGGGTGCCACGGACTCGCGTTCCGCCAAGAGGGCGCCTGGCCGGCACAGGCGTGGTCACAACCGCACACTAGCAGCCAGGCGGTCATGTCCCGCCGGCTCGCCTGGCGCCGCTGCCCGCGCCCGCCGCCGGCTCCGGCGCCAGGCCGTGGCGATCCGGCCCACGGCGTACCAGCCCGCGCTCAGCGCCCCCACGAAGAAGCCCACCGGCCAGTTCGTCTGGTAGGCAGGCGGCGATCGCGGCCCACACCGTGCCGAGGGCCATGACCACCGACAGCCCGATGGCGAACGCGGGCCTGTCGGTGAACGACCTGGCCGCGGCCGGGGGCCCGATCATCAGGCTGAAGATGAGCAGCGCCCCCACCACCGGCAGGGCCATGCTCGTGGCCAGCGCCAGCACCACCAGGAACAGCGTCTCCACCCGGGCCGCCCGCAGCCCCGCGGGACTCGCCGAGCGCGGGCATCACGGAGGTGAGCAGGAGCGGGCGGTAGATCACGACGAGCGCGGCCACGGACACGGCGCCCAGAATGGCCACGGGAGCGATCTCGTTGGCGCTGATGCCGAGCACCTCGCCGAACAGCAGCGAGTAGATCTCCGGCGCGTACTGGCTGCTGAAGCTGAGGAACAGCGCGCCGAGCCCGAGCATCGTCACCAGCGTCAGCGCGGTGGCCACGTCATGACGGCTGCGGCGGCCCAGCCAGCCGATGCCGAGCGCGCCGAGGACCGAGAACACCCCGAGGCCGGCCAGCGTGCTGACGCCGATCAGGCTCGCCCCGGCCGCTCCCGCGAAGGCGCCGGTGGGCAGCGCGTCCGCGACGAACGCCGACCCGCGCAGCACGACGAAGAAGCCGACCGCCCCGGCGACCACCGCCACGATGCCGGCGACGACCCAGGCGTTGACCATGAAGCCGGACAGCATCGCTCAGGCTCCTGCCTCGTCCGGCCGGGCGGCCAGGACGCCGGGCGGTGGCGTCGTCCCGCCGGGTGCCGGGCGGGCGGGTGACGGCGAACTGGGCCAGCAGGTAGAACACCAGCACCAGCGCCACCACGAAGAAGCTCACCGGCCAGCCCTGGCGGGCGGGCGGCCAGTAGTAGCTGTCATAGGCCAGCAGGACGCCCAGCCAGGTCGCCGCGACGCCGATAACCGCCGACCAGAGGACCGCCATGCCGGGTTTGCTGGTCAGCCGCAGCGCGGCCGCGGCCGGCCCCACCAGCAGCGCGGTGCTCAGGATGGCGCCGATGGTCAGGGCCGACAGCGATACCGCGAGGGCGATGGCCACCAGGGCGAGGGCCCCGGTGGCCCGCACCGGTACGCCGCGGGCGAAGGCCAGTTCGGGGCTGGCCGAGCTGAGCAGCAGCGGGCGGTACAGCACGGCGACGATGCCGAGCGCGGCCGCGGCGAACACCGCCGCCACCGCCGCCGTGGAGCCGCTGATGGTGAAGATGGAGCCGAACAGCACGGTGATCGTGGCCCCGGTGGTGCTCGTGGCCGTGGTGTCCCAGTACAGGAACAGCGCCGCGAGCCCCAGCCCGGCCCCGCGCACGATGCCGGTCGCGAGGTCCCGGCCCCGGCGCCGCTGGACGCCGATGAGGTCCATCGCGGCGGCCGCCGCCACGCCCACGCCGGCGAAGCCCCACAGCGGGGTGATACCGGCGAGGTAGGAGGCAGAGCCGCCGGTGACGCTGATGTCGGCGAGCGCGTGCCCGGCGTACGACTGGCCGCGCAGCACGGCGAAGGTGCCGACGACGCCGGAGACCAGCGCGGCCAGGCCGCCGGCCAGCAGGGCCACCCGGACCGGGGCGCTGGTGAAGAAGCCCGGCTCGAACACCGCCCGGAGGATGAGGTTCACCGCTCGCCCTCGGCACCGCCGGGGCCGGGCACAGCCTGGTCAACGTGCAGCACGTGCGTGTCGTCGCGGGGCCCGACCGCCCTCTCGTCGCCCCGCCCGGCCACCACCAGGACCCGGCCGTGCAGGTGAATGACGTCCACATGATGCCCGTAGAGCCTGGTCAGCACCTCGGGCCGGACCACCTCGCCGGTCGTCCCGCTGGCTGCCCGGCCCGCCGCCATGTAGACCACGCGGTCCATCACCGGCAGCAGCGGGTTGATCTCGTGCGCGGAGATCAGCACGGCGATCCGGCGCTCCTTCGAGATCCGGGCGAGGAGGCTCACGATCTCCTGCTCGCTGCGGATATCCAGGTTCGCCAGCGGCTCGTCCATAAGCAGCAGCCGGGGCTTGCCGATCAGCGCGTGCGCGATCATCACCCGCTGCTGCTCCCCGCCGGACAGGGTGCCGACCCGGGCATCGGCGAAGGCCGCGGCGCCCACCGCGCGCAGCGTCTCATCGACCAGCGCGCGCCGGCCCCGGGACGGCACCGGGATGCCGAAACGATGCCCGTCGAGCCCCAGCCCGACCAGGTCCCTGGCCCGCAGCGGCATGTCCGGGTCCAGTTCGATCTTCTGCGGCACGTAGCCGACGGCCCGGCCCCGCCCCGCCCGCGCCGCGTCGCCGAAGCGCACCTGGCCGGCGGATGGCTTCTGCAGCCCGAGGATCACCCGGAGCAGGGTCGTCTTGCCCGCGCCGTTGGAGCCGATGAGGCCGACGAACTCGCCGGCCCGGATGGAGAACCGCACGTCATGCAGCACTTCGCGGCCGCCGAGCCGGACGCTGACCCCCTCGACGGCGAGCGTCTCGCTCGTGGTCGGCGGCCAGGCCCGGCTCCGCCGTGATCACCGCGTCCCGGTCCGCCATCACAGCCTCGCCGTCGTGGTCTTGTCGGCGACCGCCTTGCTGCAGCGCCCGGACCTCGGCCAGCATCCACGACTGGTAGTCGTATCCGGGGGTCGGCATGGTCTCGTACACGCCGACCACGGGGATGCCGTACTTGCGGGCCAGGCCGAGGAACGACTGGGTGAGCGTGTCGGTCACCTGCTGGTTGTACAGGAAGACCCGCACCTTGTGGCCGGAGAACAGGCTGGTTTCCAGCGATACGTCCTGGGGCGAGGGGTCTACGCCGTTCATGATGTCCCGCTGGAAGCCGAACGGGGTGAGGTTCCGCGTGCCTGCCGCCTGGAGCATGTAGTCGCCGACCGGCTCGGTGGTCGCCACCGGCGTGCCCGGATAGGCGGCCTTGAACTGCGCGAGCGCCTGGTACCAGGGCCGCAGCGAGGCGTCGAACCTGGCCAGGTTGGCCTTGAACACCGCGGCGTGCGCGGGCTGCAGCGCGGCCAGGTCGGCGGCGATGGCCTTGGCCACCGCGGGCATCGTGGCCGGTGCGTACCACAGGTGCGGGTTCGGCGTGCTGTCCGGCAGGTGCCGCAGCGTCTGCACGTCGATGACCTTGCGCTTCGGGTTCGGCGAGGCGGCCTCGATCTTGTTCATGAACGTGTCGTAGCCGACGCCGTTCTGCACCACGAGCTGGGCCGCGCTGACGGCCTGGGAGACCGACGGGCTCGACTCGAAGGTGTGCGGGTCGGTGTTGGGGTTGTCCAGGATCGCGGTGACGTGCACGTACTTCCCGCCGATCTGGCTGATGACGTTCGCGTATTCGTTCTCCGCGCCCACGGCGACGATGCCGCCGCCCGCCGAGGTGAGCGCCCCGGGGGCGCGGCGAGCATCCGGCCGCGAGCAAGCCCGCGCCCACCAGCGCGGCCACCGCGGCCCCGGTGCGAACAAGCATGGTCAGGGTTCCGTCGCTGTGAGGGGAGGGCTCCGGCGGCACGTCACGCCGGCCCTTGATGAAAACGATAACCATTATGGCTACGCCCGTCAAACCGTGGCCGCCCGGCTGCGCGCCGGGGCCAGGCGGTCGGCCCGGCAGGGTGAAGATGGAGGCATGGCAGACCGGCTGAAGAACGCGACGAGCCCCTATCTCCTGCAGCACGCGGACAACCCGGTGGACTGGTGGCAGTGGTCGCCCGAGGCGTTCGCGGCGGCCAGGGAGCGGGACGTGCCGGTGATGCTGTCGGTCGGCTACTCGGCCTGCCACTGGTGCCACGTGATGGCGCACGAGTCGTTCGAGGACCCGCAGACCGCGGCGCTGCTGAACGACAACCTCGTGTCCATCAAGGTGGACCGGGAGGAACGGCCCGACGTGGACGCCGTCTACATGACCGCGACCCAGGCGATGACCGGCCAGGGCGGCTGGCCGATGACCGTGTTCATGACACCGGACGGTGCGCCGTTCTACTGCGGCACCTACTTCCCGCGCGAGGCGTTCCAGCGCCTCGTGCTCGGCGTCGCCAAGGCCTGGCGCGAGGACAGGGACGGGGTCGCCGGACAGGCCAGCCGGATCGCCACCGCGCTGGCGGAGCAGGCCGGGCCGTGGCAGGGCGGGGGCGAGGCAGCCGAACTGGCGGACATCTGCCGCGAGGCGGTGCTGACCCTGGCGCGCAACTACGACGCCCAGCGCGGCGGGTTCGGCCGGGCACCCAAGTTCCCGCCGTCGATGGTGTGCGAGTTCCTGCTCCGGCAGTCCGAGCGGCCCGGCGCCCCCGGTGCCGGGCGGGCGCTGGAGATGGCCGCCGGCACCATGGCGGCGATGGCCAGGGGCGGCATGTACGACCAGCTCGGCGGGGGATTCGCCCGCTACAGCGTGGACGCGGGCTGGGTGGTGCCGCACTTCGAGAAGATGCTCTACGACAACGCCCTGCTGGCCCGGGCGTACGCGCACTGGTGGCGGCGCACCGCCGACCCGCTGGCCCGCCGGGTGGCGCACGACACGTGCACCTGGATGATCCGCGAACTGCGCACCGGCGCGGGCGGCCTGGCGTCCGCGCTGGATGCCGACAGCGCCGGCGAGGAGGGGCTGTTCTACACCTGGACCCCCGATGAGCTGCGCGAGGTGCTGGGGCCACGAGGACGCCGGTTACGCGGCGGAGGTCTTCGGCGTGACGGCGGACGGCACGTTCGAGCATGGCCGCTCGGTGCTCCAGCGCCGGTCGGATCCCGGCGACGAGGAGCGGTACGGCCGGGTCAGCGCCGCCTTGCTGGCCGCCCGCGCGGCGCGGGTGCGCCCGGGGCGGGACGACAAGGTGGTCACCGCGTGGAACGGGCTGGCCATCGCCGCGCTCGCCGAGTGCGGGCTGCTCCTCGGCGAGCCGGGGTTCGTGACCGCGGCGCTGGCGGTGGCGGGCCTGCTCACCACGGTGCACCTGGTGGACGGGCGGCTGCGCCGGACCTCGCGCGAGGGCGAGGCGGGACCGGGTGCCGGGGTGCTCGAGGACTACGCCTGCCTGGCCGACGGGCTCCTGGCCCTTGCCGGGGTGACCGGGCAGGGCCGCTGGGCGGGGCTCGCCGGTGAGCTCCTGGAGACGGCGCTGACCAGGTTCGGCGACGGCAACGGCGGCTTTTACGACACCGCCGACGACGGCGAGCGGCTGCTGTACCGGCCGGCCGACCCGGCCGACGGGCCCAGCCCGTCGGGCACGTTCGCGGCCGCCGGGGCGCTGCTGAGCTATGCCGCGCTCACCGGCTCGTCCCGGCACCGGGACGCGGCCGTGGCGGCGCTGGGCGTGCTCGGCCCGATCGCCGCCCGTTTCCCGGCGGCGGCCGGGGCCGGGCTCGCGGCCGCCGAGGCGGTGCTGGCCGGCCCGGCCGAGATCGCGGTCGTCGGGGCGGCCGCGGACCCGCGTACCGGGGCCCTGCACCGGGCGGCGCTGCTCATGGCGCCGCCCGGGGCGGTGCTGGCGCTCGGTGACGGCAGCCAGGACGGTGCGGATGCCGCCGTGCCGCTGCTCGACGGGCGCCATCCGGTTGACGGCTCCCCGGCGGCCTATGTCTGCCGGAATTTCACCTGCCGTACCCCTGTCACTGATCCCATGGAACTGCGGGAGGCCCTGCGATACCCCGCCGTGACCTGGGGCGGGGAAGAACTTGGGACCTTTGGCCCTGGCAGGCCGGGTAACTCGATGGAATAGTAGGGATTCCTGAGCGCATTAGATGGGGTATGCGCGAGGTACGGCGATAAGGATGGTGACGCGCGTGGAACTGGGCAGGAGCCGCCCCACTGGGGAGACCCCGGCGCAGCACCCGCGCTGCAAGCGCCGCGCGTTGCTGCCGGGCCCCGCGCTCGGGGCTCTTACCGCGATGATCGTCGTCGCCGCGGGCTGGCCCGGCGTGGCGTCCGCCGCCGTCCACAGCACCACTCCCGGCCCGGGGCCGGCGCCCACGGCGCAGCCCTGGCTGCTCGGGCGCACCGAGCCCGCGCCGCTTCCGGCCACCAGCCGCCCCGGCCATCAGCACCGATGCCTACGTGGCCCCGCTGCGGCACGTGCTCCCGGTGGACGTCGTCGCGGTGTCGGCAAGCACGCTCCCGGCCGCGGCTGTGAGCAAGGTCCGCAGCCTGCCCGGCGTGCGCGCGGTGCAGGCCGTGGACGCGGCCCGGGTCCGGGTGAACGGCAGGTTCGCCGCGATACTGGGCGTCAACCCGTCAAGCTTCCGCCGGTTCGCCGCCAAGCCCGTCGCCAAGGACACCGCGTTCTGGCGCAGCGTCGAGGGCGGCGGCCTGGGCCTGTCCTATGAGATGGGCAAGCAGGACAAGCTGCCCACCGGAACGCCGGTCACGGTCACCGGCCGCAGCGTGCAGACGATGCGTGTCGGCAAGTTCGGCACGGTAGGCATCGGCGGCGTGGACGCGGTGATCACCGACCGGGCCGCCCGCGCGCTCGGCTTCCCGGTGCGCAACGCGATCGTGATCAGCGCCCCCTCCGCCCGCATCGCCACAGCTGACTCGCAAGATCAAGAAGGCCCTGCCGCACGGCACCCAGGTCGACCAGCTCGTCGTGCAGACCACCCAGGGCACCACCAGCACGGCCACCTCGGCGGCGGCAGGCTCGGTGCAGCCCACCACGAGCGGCCTGGCCTCCGCGGCCGTGATCCACGCCTTCCTGGAAGCGGCGGTGAGCCGGCTCGGCATGCCATACGTCTGGGGCGCGAACGGGCCGACGTCGTTCGACTGCTCCGGGCTGGTGCAGTGGTCCTTCGCCCAGGCCGGCGTGGTCATGCCGCGCGTGGCCGCGGATCAGGCCCGCACCGGCCCCTCGGTACCTGTGAGCCAGCTGCAACCGGGTGACCTGCTCTTCTACCACACCGACCCGACCGCGCCCGACTACATCTCGCACGTCGCCATCTACCTCGGCGGCGGCAAGATGATCCAGGCCCCGGAGCCCGGCATGGACGTCGAGATCGTGCCGGTGGACGTCGGCAACGAGTTCGCGGGCGCCGTGGACGTCTCCCCCGCGGTCGCGGCCCAGGTCGCGGCCACCTCCGTCTGAACCGCCTGCCGGTAAGCGCGGTGCCAGCATTGCCCTGAACAGCGGGCAAAACGCTGTTCAGACCAACCCTGGCCCCGCTGAGATGAGCGGCAGCCATGCCGAACACCCGTGCCGGCACCAGTCATTGCCGGAGAGCGTAAGGCATGTAATCATGATTACATGAGTACGGAGCAAGAGAAGGCGGCGGCAGACGCGGCGGGGCAGATACGTGCGTGGTTCCTGGGGCGGCTGCCCGATGGGTGGTTCACCGGGGAGCCCGAGGTGATCGTGGACCGGGAGGAGATCACCGTTATTGGTGAGCTTCCCGCCGGTGAAGGAAGCGGCCGCGCGCCGAGGCGGCTGGTGAGGGTGAGGGGGACGCCGAGGCCCAGGCGGACGCGATGGCGGCCGGCCGGAGCCGGCGGTTCCGCGAGGAGACGCGCGAGGCCCGGATCGGGATCGCCCGCGAGGCGGAGCGGAGGTTCGGCCGCAAGGTCTCCTGGGGTGTGGTGAGCGAGGACCGGAAAGTGATGTTCACCACAATTTCGGTTCCGGTGATGACCCGGTTGCGCCAGGCCGAGCGCCGGGTGCTGGACACACTCGTCGAGGCCGGCGTGGCCCGCAGTCGCAGTGACGCGCTCGCCTGGTGCGTGCGCCTGGTCGGCGAGCACGAGGACTCCTGGCTCAGTGCGCTGCGCGGCGCACTCCGTCACGTAGAGCAGGTTCGCGCCGAGGGACCGCGCTCGTGACCAGCGGTGAATTACCGCGAGCGGTTTAAACCATAGGTCTAAACCAAAGCCCGCGGAATGCGCTGCGGCCGCCGCTTCCGGCGGCCGTTTGCGCTCTTTTCCCGATGCGCCAGCCGAGAGCTTTCCGCGCCTGTCTCCCGCGGCCGGGGCCCGGGTAAGGCGGGCGCCGCGCGCATCGCTTCCGCCGCCACGCCGGCCTGCCCGGGCGACCACCTCCGCGTAACGGCCACCCGGCCTGCATTCGTTCCGGCCTGGCCGGGTACACTCCCCAGATCTCGCAGCGTAGGGCGCACGCGGGCGTGCCCGGCGGCCGGCAGGACCCCGGACCGGGCACGGGCCGGCGCCCAGGAGGAGGAGCAACTGTGGGGCAGCAGGTGAACGCGGCAGCGGTGGAATGGAATCCCACTGCGGAACGGCTTCGTGAGCTAACGGAGAAAATGCCGAATGCTTCGGTCACGGAGTTTGGCAATGTGAACGTCAAGGCGCGGGTGGACTCACGCAGCACCAAGTCGACGTTCATCGTCGAGGACTCGACCAATGCGACCAAGCAAACGATTCCCCGGGCGGAATTCGACCGCATCGCCGCGGAGCAGGATGCCTACATCGCCGGCGCCCACATGGTCGTCGTGGACGGCTACATCGGATCGGACCCGCAGTTCCGCACGCGGGCCCGGCTGATCATGGAGGCGGCCAACGCCAACGTGGCCGGCATGCAGAAGCAGTTGTACTACCCGGTCGGCGAGGACTACGACCCGGAAACCTGGGAGCCGGACACCACGGTCATCTACACCCCGAACCTGCCCGCGCCCGGCTACCCGGACGACCGGGTCATCGCCGTCGACCTGAACAGCAACATCACCAGGGTGCTCAACTCCGACTACTTCGGTGAGTCGAAGAAGGGCGGCCTGCGGATGTGGAACAACATCGTCTACAACCGCGGCGGCCTGTCGCTGCACGCGGGCTGCAAGGTCATCCCGGTCGGTGGCCGGCCGCGCGGCGTGCTCATCGTGGGCCTGTCCGGCACCGGCAAGACGACCACGACGTTCACCACGCAGCTTGGCAGCAAGCCGGCCCAGGACGACTTCATCGCGCTCATGCCGGGCGGCCGGGTGTACACGACGGAGAACGGCTGCTTCGCCAAGACGTTCGGCCTCGACCCGCGGTATCGAGCCGGCCATCTACAACGCGACCACCAAGCCCGACGCCTACCTGGAGAACGTGTCGGTGGACGCGCTCGGGAAGGTCGACTTCTTCGACACCTCCTACACCAAGAACGGCCGTACCACCTGGCCGTTCTCGTACGTGGACCCGTGGCCGGCCGAACGACATCCCGCTGGCGGAGTTCCTGCTCATCCTGAACCGGAACGAGAACATCGTGCCGGGCGTGGCCCGGCTCGACCGGGCGCAGGCGGCCGCGTACTTCATGCTCGGCGAGACCACGGGCACCTCGGCGGGCGGCAAGGACGAGGAGGGCAAGTTCCTGCGCGTGCCCGGCACCAACCCGTTCTTCCCGCGCGCCATGGCCGACATGGGCAACCGGATGCTGGAACTGCTCGACAGCCATGAGCTGAAGGTGTTCGTGCTCAACACCGGGCGCGTCGGCGGCGGCGACGACCACGAGGGGTCGAAGAAGGTCACGATCCCGATCTCCTCCGCCATCGTGCAGGCGATCGTCGAGGACACGATCGAGTGGGTCACCGACCCCGACTTCGGCTACGAGATCGCCGAGTCCGTCCCCGGCGTGGACGACCCCGAGATCCTCCAGCCCCGGGGGCTTTACGCGCGGCAGGGCCGGACCGCCGAGTACGACGCCATGGTGGACCGGATGAAGCGGGAGCGCAGGGAGTACCTCGCCTCGTTCCCCGGCCTGGACGAAGCCATCGTCAAGTCCATCGGCTGAAACCCTGGTCGAATGTTGACCCCGTCCCGCCGCGCACCGCGGCGGGACGGGGTTAACGTATGTTGGTAGCACTCTCACCAGCCTCACCGGCATCTGGCATGAGCGCAGAAGGGGTGCAGATGGCACTGCGCGACCTCGCCTACAAGCTGTACGAGCGCAGGCTGGAAGCGTCACTGTCCAGGGACTCGATCCCCCGGCACGTCGGGGTCATCCTCGACGGCAACCGGCGCTGGGCCCGCTCGGCGGGCCTTACCGACGTCAGCCATGGCCACCAGAAGGGCGCCGACCACATCTTCGAGCTGCTCGGCTGGTGCCGCCAGGCCGGCGTCGAGATGGTCACCCTGTGGCTGCTGTCCACCGACAACCTGGCCCGGTCCGGCGCCGAGGTGGAGGCCCTGCTCCGGATCATCGAGAGCACCGTCCGGGAACTGGTGGCCCAGGGCTGGAACGTCAAGGCGGTCGGCGCGCTGGACCTGCTGCCGGTCGACACGGCGCAGGTGCTCAAGGATGCGGCCGAGGCCACCGCGGGCAACCCCGGGCTGCTGGTCAACGTGGCGGTCGGCTACGGCGGGCGGCGGGAGATCGCCGACGCGGTGCGATCGCTGCTGTACGACCAGGCCACCAAGGGAACCAGCATCGAGGAACTCGCCGAGATCCTCGACGTGGAGCACATCGCCGACCACCTGTACACGGCCGGCCAGCCCGACCCCGACCTGGTGATCCGCACCTCGGGGGAGCAGCGGCTGGGCGGCTTCCTGCTCTGGCAGAGCGTGCACTCGGAGTTCTACTTCTGCGACGCCTACTGGCCGGCCTTCCGGCGCGTGGATTTCCTCCGGGCACTGCGGGACTACGCGGCGCGGCACCGCAGGTTCGGCACCTGACGGCATTTCGGGCATGCGGCCGCCCAGCGCGGCCAAGGCCGCGTGACGAAGGAACGCGGCCTTGGGCCACCTGGAGGTTCCGGGCCATGGGGTCCGGGGGCTTGCCCCGGGGAAGCGGAGTGCTCGCCCGGGCCAGCACCGTGGTGTGGCAGATGGGTACTTCCGGGAATTGATCCAGGACTGTACCGTCGGAACTGGATGGGCGGTGCGTAGCCGCCCGCCGGGAAGGCCCTCGACATCCTCGAGCTTGTTGTCCTGGTACGCAGGCGAGACGAGCGAAGGGCCGGCGACCGGCCCTTCGCTGGGCCGGCCCGGTCTTTCTCACCCGTCTGGAAGTCTGAGCGCGGCGCCATCATGGCGCCCAGGGGAGAACGAGTGGCCAGTTCTTCTGCCCGCCGCCCCGTGCGGCAAAGCACACCCGGCTCCGACACCGACCACCGCGGCGCACCGGGCACGCGGCGGCGGACCTACGTCCTGGACACCAGCGTGCTGCTCGCTGACCCGGGCGCCATCGGCAGGTTCGCGGAGCACCGCGTCGTCCTGCCCATCGTGGTAATTACCGAACTGGAGGCCAAGCGTCATCATCCTGAACTGGGGTTCTTCGCGCGCCAGGCGCTTCGGTACCTGGATGACCTGCGGATCACCTATGGCCGCCTCGATGATGACCTGCCCATTGGGGACACTGGCGGCACCGTCCGGGTCGAGCTGAATCACAGCGACCCCCAGGTGCTCCCGCCGGGTTTCCGGCTCGGCGACAACGACACCCGGATCCTCTCCGTTGCCCGCAGCCTGGCTGCCGAGGGCGAGCACGTGGTCCTGGTCAGCAAGGACCTGCCGCTGCGGGTGAAGGCTGCCTCACTCGGGCTGACCGCCGAGGAGTACCGGGCCGAGATCCCGGCCGACTCCGGGTGGACCGGCATGGCCGAAATCGCGGTGGGCACCGCCGACATCGAGGAGCTGTACGAGTCCGGCTCGCTCGACTGCGCGGCCGCACGGGACCTGCCGTGCCATACGGGCCTGGTGCTGACCGCGGGGGGAGTCGGCGGCGGCAGCGCGCTCGGCCGGGTGCTGCCGGACAAGTCGGTGCGCCTGATCCGCGGCGACGCTCAGGCCTTCGGCCTGCGTGGCCGGAGCGCGGAGCAGCGGGTCGCGCTCGAACTGCTGCTGGACCCCGAGATCGGCATCGTGTCGCTCGGCGGCCGGGCCGGCACCGGCAAGTCCGCGCTGGCGCTGTGCGCGGGACTCGAAGCGGTCATGGACCGCCGCCAGCACCGGAAGGTCGTGGTGTTCCGCCCGCTGTACGCGGTGGGCGGCCAGGAGCTTGGCTACCTGCCCGGTTCCGAGGCGGACAAGATGAACCCGTGGGCACAGGCCGTCTACGACACGCTGTCCTCGGTCACCTCCCAGGACGTCATCGAGGAGGTGCTGGGCCGGGACATGTTCGAGGTGCTGCCGCTGACCCACATCCGGGGCCGGTCGCTGCACGACTCGTTCGTGATCGTGGACGAGGCCCAGTCGCTGGAACGCGGCGTGCTGCTCACGGTCTTGTCCCGGATCGGCTCCGGGTCCCGGGTGGTGCTCACCCACGACGTCGCCCAGCGGGACAACCTGCGGGTGGGCAGGCATGACGGGGTGGTCGCGGTGATCGAGAAGCTCAAGGGCCATCCGCTGTTCGCGCATGTGACGCTGGTGCGCTCCGAGCGGTCGCCGATCGCCGCGCTCGTCACGGAGATGCTGGAGGACGTCGCGCTCTGAGGACCGCTAGGCCCGGCACGCCGGGCGCGCCCGGGCTCAGCCGGGGCGGCTCGACTGGTGAATCGCCTGGTTATTACCATGCGTATTTATGAAACGACTGACGGTAGCGGAGTACCGTACGTCAGCTATGAACAATGTGTCACTAGCAAGTGACAATCTGTCACATACCGCCCTTTCCACCACCACGCCGGTCTCGGTGATCATGCCGGTGCGCAACGAGGAGCGGCACCTGGCGGACGCGGTCCGGCATGTACTCGCCCAGGACTACCCGGCGGGCATCGAAGTGGTGCTCGCGGTCGGCCCGTCCGGCGACACGACCGCGCGGATCGCCCGCGACCTGGCCGCCGCCGACTCCCGCGTCACCGTGGTGGACAACCCGAACGGGCGGATCCCGGCGGGCAACAACGCGGCCATCAAGGCGTCCCGGTTCCCGATCGTGGCCCGCGTGGACGGGCACGCGCTCCTCCCGCCCGGGTACCTGAAGCTGGCGGTGGAGACCCTGGCGGAGACCGGCGCGGACAACGTCGGGGGCATCATGGCCGCCCGCGGCGTGACGCCGTTCGAGCAGGCCGTCGCCTGGGCCATGACCTCGCCGGCCGGGGTCGGCCGCGCCGCGTTCCACACCGGCGGCCAGGTCGGGCCGGCGGACACGGTCTACCTCGGCGTGTACCGCCGCGTGGCGCTGGAGCGGGTGGGCGGCTACGACGAGGCCTACCAGCGCGCCGAGGACTGGGAGATGAACCACCGGATCCGCCAGGGGGGCGGGCTCATCTGGTTCGATCCCCGGCTCAAGGTGACCTACCGGCCCCGCGGCTGCGTGCGGGCCCTGGCGGTCCAGTACTTCAACTACGGCCGCTGGCGCCGCGTGGTCAGCCGGGAGCATCCGGGCACGGTCAACCTCCGCTACCTGGCACCGCCCGCCGCGGTGCTGGCCATGGCGGCCGGCCTGGCGGCGGGCGCGGCCGGCCTGGCCGTGGCGCTCGCCGGGCCGGCCGGCGCTGGAGCGGGGGCGCCGGGGCTGGCCTGGCTGATGATGGGGTTCGTGGTGCCGGCCGCTACCTGGCCGGGATCCTGGGCGTGACCGGGGTGGCCGCCCGGAGGCTGCCCGGCCGGGTGCTGGCCCGGCTGCCCGCGGCCCTGGTCACCATGCATGTCTGCTGGGGCATCGGCTTCCTCACCAGCCCGCGCCGCCTGCTGCCCGGCCGCGCACGGTCCCGCCCGGCGTAACGGGGCGTGACGAGCGGAAGGGCCGGGGATCCCTGCGGATCCCCGGCCCTTCGTGTCTGGCCGGCTAGCCCATGCGGGTCAGCCGATCGTGTAGGTGTACGGGATCGCGGCCATTTCGTCGGCGCCCTGCTGGCCGTACGGCGGGACGTTGGTGAGGAAGTCATCGACGTACAGGGTGCCGCTGACCACCGTGCCCGGACGAGCCGGACGGGGTGATCGTGACGTTGACGGTCGCGGTCTGGCCGGGGTTGATGACGACCGGCGAGAAGGTGGTCGCCGGGTTGATCGCCGCCAGCTCGAGGTCGCCGGTGCTGGAGGTCATGGCGCTGTCGAACGCCTTGGCGGTGGCGCTCATCGCCATGCTCACCGTGCCCGCCGGCGCGCCGGCCGGGTACGGCCCGATCTCGCTCGGGCGTGGCACCCAGAAACCGTTCGTGAGGTTCCCGGCCGGCGGGGTGTAGGACCCGGTCGGCGAGGTGCCGATGCTGCTGACCAGGTCCGGGTCCCCGGTGTTGGGCTGGTAGTCGAACTCGATCGGCAGCGAGGCGGTGGCCGCCACCGACACGGACGGACGCCTCCGTCGGCATGAACCACTGCGGCGAGCCGACGACCAGCGGCAGGCTGAGCCCGCTCGCCTGGGAGAACGGTGCCAGCGCGAGCGGTCGTCGAGGAGGACAGCCTCGGGTCGACGAAGAAGTCCTCGCGCCTGCGTCGCCGTTGTTGGTGATGGTCACCGGGACCGTCACCGGCGGGCCCGCGGGCAGCGTGGTGCCGGCGCTGTCCGGCATGCCCGCGGCGCTGACGTTCACGGCGTTGAACGCGATGTTGCCGGTGAACGGCTGGGACACCTCGTCCCCGACGACCGGTTCGGCGAAGTCGACGATCAGCGTCCAGGTTCCCTGGATGGGGTTGACCGCCCACGCCGTCAGCGACGTCGTCTGGCTGCCGTTGATGGAGTTCTGGCCGTAGCCGGCGACGTTGCCGTTGGGGTCGACGAGGTAGGCGCCGACCGGGTCACCGGCGTCGTTGGTGAGCGACACGTTGGCGGTGATGTTGTTCACGCCGGCGCCGACGTTGAACTCGTAGTAGTCGACCTGGCCCTCGCCGTGGGCCGGCCGTTGCCGCCGGTCAGCACGCCGCTGAACGTGCCGCCGCCGGCCACGTCGACCTCGCTGCGCAGCGTCACCGGGATCGTGGTGGTGTCGGCGTTGAAGCCGGTGCTGAACACGATCGAGGCCGAGGCTGTCACCGGGGGAGGCCGGCGTCCGTGCCGTCACGCGTGATCGGTCTTGCTCTGGCCGGGCTTCAGCGACACGAACCGGGGCTGATCGTGCCGAACTGCGTGTACCGCTGCGTCGCGACCCGCCACGGGACCGTGCCGTTGGTGCCGTCGTCCGCGGCCGTGTCGCCGAAGATCACGCCGGTCCAGGTGCCGCCGGCCGGGTTGGTGACATCGACGTTGCCGAAGTTGCCCACGCCCTGCGGCAGCGAGTGCCCGGCGAACCGGCCGCCCGGGTTGATCAGGATCAGCCGGACCCGTTGGTTGTTCCCCTTGGCCGGGTTGCCCGGGTAGGCGATCGAGGCGTCCAGCCGGTTCTGGCCGTGCGCGACGTTGAAGGTGAAGGTCTGGTAGTTGTTCGTGAGCCCCTGGTAGTTGGTGAACTGCGGGCTGGTGGTGTCGCTCAGCGTGACGCTGCCGGTCTGCACGTTCCGGTCCGGCCCGATGGCGCGGCCGACGATGCTCACGTTCTCCCGGCCGGCGCCGGTGTTGGTGATGGTCACCGGGAAGTGCTCCTTGGTCCCGGGCAGGGCGACCGCGTTGAGCTGGCCGGCCGACTTGAGCAGGGTGATCCCGGTCGGCGCCGGGCGTGCCGTCGGCCGTCGGGATCGACTCGGCGAGCTGGACGGCCTTGTAGCTGTTCAGCAGGCCGGCGCCCTGCTCGTCCGCGGGAGCGCCGAGGTCGGAGGCGGTGCTGACCAGGATCTGCTTGACCAGGGCCGGCGTCGGGGTGGCGCCGCCGTGGGTCTGCCGGTAGGCCTGGATGACCAGCGCCGCGGCCCCGGCCACGAACGGCGAGGACTCGCTGGTGCCGCCGCCTCCTCGACGTCGGAGGACTGGCCCTTGAAGTTGACGCAGCCGGCGAAGACCGGGCTCGCGTCGCAGGAGGCGAAGCTCAGGTCGCCGGGCGCCACCAGGTCGATCGTGCGGCCGGTCTCGGTGAACCCGCTGGAGGACAGCGAGCTGATGTTGTTGCTCAGCCAGGGCTTGGTGGAGAAGTAGTCGGCCGCGGCGTAGTTGGTCTGCGCGTAGAACTGGAACTGGGTGGACGCGCCGACCGAGATGACGTTCGGGTCGCTGGCCGGGGAGCCGATCGTGTTGGTCGAGCCCGCGTCGCCGGACGAGGCCGCCACCACCACGCCGGCGGCGACGGCCGCGTCGTCGAACTGGTCGATCGCGTGCAGCGAGGTCACGTCCGGGAACGGGTTGGAGCCGAAGGACTCGTTGATCACGTTGACGTGGTCGGTCTCCACCGCGTAGTTGATGGCCTGCAGGAAGTTCGACGTGGTGGTGTCCTCGAACGTGCCGAACACGTCCAGGCCGACCAGGCTCGCGCCCGGCGCCACGCCCTCGATGCGGATGTTGCACGCGGTCGGGTCGGGCTGGGCGGAGAACTGCGACACGTCGTAGGTGTGCAGGCCCTGGCCGGCGATCGTGTTCGCGTCGAGGAACGCCTCGTCGCCGCTGGTCGGCTGGCCGGGGCCGTCACCGGTGAAGTCCTGGTAGTCGACGAACGCCGAGGTGTTGTTCGACCGGATGAAGTTGATGTTGTTCGGGTCGATCCCGTCGGCGATCCAGGCCACCTTCACGCCCGCGCCGGTGATGCCCAGCGACCGGGCGGTCGGCGCGCCCGGGGTGTCGGAGTCGGTGTGGGTCAGCGACAGGCCCTCCGGGCGCAAGCTGCGGCGTGGTCGCGCTGCAGGCACCGGGGATCACGTTCGGGGTCAGCGCAGGTTGCTGACGGTCGACGCCCGCGGCTTGGCCTGCTTGCGGGCCGGCGCCGGTGCCGGCGTAGGCGCCGCGCCGTGGATGATCACGTCGGGGATGACCTCGGCCACCGACGGGTTGGCCTTCAGCCGGGCCACCTCGCCCGCCGAGACGGTCGCGGCGAGCGCGTTCACCAGGCTGTAGGTCTTCAGGTGTGCCGCATGCACCTGGCGCAGTTCGCGCACCACGGGCGCCTGGGCGCTGGCCACCGCGCTGGTCCGGGCCAGCGCGGCGTTGCTGCCCACGTGGGCGGCCGCGAACTGGTGCTTCATGATCACGACGACGTGCTGGCTGACGTTCTTGGACAACTGGGCGGCGAGCGCCGGGGTCAGCGGCTGCTGCGCCACGCTGGCCGCCTGTGTGCTGGCGGCCGCCGGGCTTCCGGCGGCCAGCATGGCCTGGGACGCCACGAGGGCAGGCACGGATACGGCTACGAGAAGGGACAGGGCGCGGTTCCGGGTGCGCGCTGGCAGCGCCACCCGGGGCATGCGTCGTTGCATGGACATCCTTAGAACAGGCGGCGACATGCGTCAGCCGCGCACGGCTCTTTTCGCGGGGAGTCGATGTGGACGCTAACACCGAAAATTTTGCTTGGGAATTTCCAACGGAATAACGTTTCTATAACATCGGCCATCGGAGGCGGCCATCGTCGCTGATCAGTAGCCATGTACTGCATAACAGCTACAAATACGAATCTGAACGATAAACCCGACAATCAGTCACTTTGCTCATGCAAAGTACCGAAGGGCAGGGTCGGCCCGGCCGTCACGGGCGAGCGGAGCCGGCAGGCGCGTCGCGGAGCAGGGCCTCGGCGACAGCGAGGTCGCGCGGGAAAGTGATCTTCAGGTTCCGCTCGCTGCCCGGCACGACATGCACGCGGACGTCCGGCAGGTAGCGCAGCACGATCCCGCAGTCGTCGGTCGCGGGCAGGTCGCCGAACCCCGGGTCGGCGGCCGCCAGTTCGTGCGCCCGGCGGATCACCGACAGCCGGAAGCCCTGCGGGGTCTGCAGCCGGACCAGGCTGTCCCGGCGCGGCATGGACGTCATGATCCCGTCGCTGACCACGGCGATCGTGTCGGGCGAGGGCACCGCCACGCCGACCGCGCGGTGCGCTGCGAGCGCGGCCACGCAGTCGGCGATGATCCGCTGGTCCACCAGGGGCCGGGCCGCGTCGTGGAACAGCACGTCGCACTCGCCGCCGCCGAGCGCCTCGATGGCGCACCGGGTGGACTCGACCCGGGACGGCCCGCCGGGGATGACCCCGGCCAGCTTGCGGTAACCGCCCGCCGCGAGCGCCTCGCGGACCTGGGCAGCGTGGCTGGCCGCCATCACCACCAGGACCGAGTCCACGGCCGGGGCCGCGTCGAAGGCGGCCACCGAGTGCTCGATCAGCGGCCGCCCGGCGAACGGCAGCAACTGCTTGGGGACGCTGGTGCCGAACCGTTCACCCGTGCCACCCGCCAGCACCACGGCGACCGTACGCATGAGCGGGACTCTACCTGTGCCGCACCGGCCGGCCGCTACGCTGAGCCTCTAGCACGCTGCGTAACGGGGAGGTCGCTTCAGGTGATCGGAATGGTGCTGGCCGCGGGGGCCGGGCGGCGGCTGCGGCCGGACACCGACGCGCTGCCCAAGGCGCTGCTCCCGGTGGCGGGCACGACCACCATTCTGGACATCGCGCTGCGCAACCTGGCCGCGGCCGGGCTGGACGAGGTCGTGATCGTGGTGGGGCACGCCGGGCAGGCCATCGCCGGCCGGGCCGCCGCGCTGGAGCGCGCCCACCAGGTGCGGCTCACGCTGGTGCCCAACGACCGCGCCCTGGACTGGAACAACGCCTACTCGCTGTGGCTGGCGCGGGAGCACCTCGCCCGGGGCGCGCTGATGGTCAACGGTGACACGGTGCACCCGGTGAGCGTGGAGAAGACGCTGCTCGCGGCGCGCGGCACGGCCGGGGTGATCCTGGCCCTCGACAACGTCAAGCCCCTGGCCGACGAGGAGATGAAGGTCGTGCTCGACGAGCGCGGGCTGCTGGCCAGGATCACCAAGCGGATGGACCCGGCGCGCGCCGACGGCGAGTACATCGGCGCCACGCTGATCGAGGCCGGTGCCGCGGCGGGACTGGCCGACGCGCTGGAGGCCACCTGGCGGCGGGATCCCGGGCTGTACTACGAGGACGGCTACCAGGAACTGGCCGACCGCGGCGGGGAGGTCGCGGTCGCGCCGATCGGTGCCGTGGACTGGGTCGAGGTGGACAACCACGACGACCTGCGCAGAGCCAGGGAGATCGCCGGGCGGTGTTAGCCCGGGGGAGCGACCCCCCGGAACCCCCCGCTGGCCTCGCGGCCCCGTTCCTCCGTCACGGGGCCTTGGCCCTGTTAGCCCGGGGGAGCGACCCCCGGAACCCCCGGTGGCCTGCGGCCCCTGCGACTCCGTCGCGGGGGCCTTGGCCCGTGGGCTGGGGAAGCCATTGCGATTGCGCTGAGTATGCGATCAGTTACTGCTAGTCTCCGGATATGCCGTTGCTCGCCCGGCTGCTGCCCGCGCCGGTCGCCGTGGATGTCCGCCACGGCGCCATCGCCGGGCTCGGCGCGCTGCTCGCGGACCGCAGGATCGCGACCCAGGGCCGGGTCGCCGTCGCGGTAGGGCCCGGCCAGCACGGCACCGGGATCGCCGCCCGGATCCAGCTCGCCGAGGCCGAGGTGTTCCGGGTCGAGGCGGCCACCGTGGAAAGCGCCGTCCACCTGGGCAAGCGACTGCGGGCCGGATCCTACGAAGCGGTGGCGGGCATCGGCGGCGGCCGGACCATCGACGTGACCAAGTTCGCCGCGCTCATGGCCGGCATCCCCATGGTGTCGGTGGCCACGAACCTCGCCCACGACGGCATCGCGTCCCCGGTCAGCTCGCTGGAGCACGAGTCCGGGAAGAGTTCCTACGGCGTGGCCCCGCCGGTGGGCGTGGTGGTGGACCTCGACAGCGTCCGCACCGCACCGGCCCGGCTGGTCCGGTCCGGGATCGGGGACGTGGTCAGCAACCTTTCCGCGATCGCCGACTGGGAGCTGGCCGCGGCGGAGGCCGGTGAGCCCATCGACGGGCTCGCGGTCACCCTGGCCCGCTCCGCCGCCCAGGCGGTGCTGCACCAGCCGGGCAGCGCGGACTGCGACGAGTTCCGCACCGTGCTGGCCGAGGCGCTGATCCTCTCCGGGATGGCGATGACCGTGGCCGGCTCCAGCCGCCCGTGCAGCGGCGGCGACCACGAGATCCTGCACGCGGTCGACCAGCTCTACCCGGGCGCGGGCACCCATGGCGAGCTGGCCGGCGCGGGCGCGCTGTTCTGCACCTGGCTGCGCGGCGACGACGGCACGACGGCGGTGCTGGCCGACTGCCTGGCCCGCCACTGCCTGCCCCGCACGCCGGCCGACCTGGGCCTGTCGCTGGCCGACTTCACCAAGGCGGTGCTCTGCGCACCGGCCACCCGCCCCGGCCGCTACACGATTCTGGAGCGCCTCGGCCTCACCGAGGTACAGACGGCCGCGCGAGTGGAGGCGTATGCCCAGTCCTTCGCTGGCTGAGGTCCGGGCGACCGGCCAGCCGCCAGGCGTCATTTCGCGGCTGAACGATGAGCACTGGGCTGGCCGGGCCTACATGCGGCGGGTGTCGCCCGGGGCAACCTGGATCTTCGCGCGCCTGGGCTGGCCGCCGAACGCGGTGACGGCGGGATTCATCGTGTGCGGGGTGGCGGCGGGCGCCGTCGTGGCGGTGGGCGGCCTGGCCAGCGCGATCGCCGCGGCCGTGCTGGTCCAGGTGTACCTGCTGCTGGACTGCGCCGATGGCGAACTCGCCCGGTGGAGCGGCCGGACCTCGGCCACCGGGGTCTACCTCGACGGGATCGGCCACTATCTCGGCGAGACCGCGCTGCTGGCCGGGCTCGGCATCCGGGCCCAGGGGCACCTGACCCTGACCGGCGGGTACGTGACCGCGGGACTGGCGGCGGCACTGCTCGCGGCCCTGGTCAAGGCGGAGACCGACAACGTGACCGTGGCCAGGGCCAAGGCCGGCCTGTCCGGTGCACACGGTGACGGGGCGCTGGCGCCGCGCGCGGCGGGACTCGCCCTGGCCCGGCGGCTGGCCGCCGCGCTCAAGGTGCACCGGGCCATCCAGGCCGTGGAGCTGTCCCTGCTGATCCTCGTGGCGGCCGTGATCGACGCGATGCACGGTGGCCTGACCGCTACCCGGGTGCTCGTGATCGCGTGCCTGGTCATCGCCGGGCTCATGGTCCCGGCGCACCTGGTGCGATCGTCGCTTCCCGGCGGCTGCAGGTGAGGCGGTGGGCGCCGGCCCACTGGGGGCTCGCGCGGGCTGGCATGACATTGCCGCCGCCGTCCCGCCGTCGGCCCGAGGCGCGAGTGTCACCGGTGAACGTGGGCGACGCTACGCCCGCTTCCGCCCCCAGCGGGCCGTCGCTGGGAGGAGCAAGAGGGTCCCTCGCCGTTGGCCCGAGGCGCGCTGGTCATCGGGCGGGCGCTGGAGACGCTACGCCTACGGGCCTCCCGCGCGCCGGCCCCTTGGCGCTCGCTGACCCTCTGCTCGCGCGACCGTTACCCCTTCTCGTTGACCCGGCCGCCGCGCGCCCGGTGGGTACTCATCGCGTTCCGCGCACGCATCCGGCTGGCCCTCTCTCCCTCGGGCGCTCTCTTTACCCCGCCGCCCACCCGGTTGGCGCTCCGCTCTCCGTGCCAGCGCGGGGCCGCCACTCCTCTCCTCCATCCCAGCCCTCGCACGCTTCGGTGTGGTGAGGTGACGTGAAGCTTTCTTGCGTGATCTTGACGATGGGGGACCGGCCGGCCGAGCTGGCGCGGGCGATTGGGAGTGCGCTGGCGCAGCGGGACGCCGACATCGAGGTCGTCGTGGTGGGGAACGGGGCCGATGTGGTGGCGCCGGATGGGGTCACGGTGGTCAGGCTGGCGGAGAACGTGGGGGTGGCGGGGGGCGGAATGCGGGGGTGGCGGCGGCTTCCGGGGACGTGATCTTGTTCCTCGATGACGACGGGTGGTACCAGGGCGCTGACGTGGCGCGCTATGTGGCCGAGCGGTTTGCCGCGGAACCGGGGCTCGGGGTGCTGTCGTTCCGGGTGGTGGATCCGGATACCGGGGCGGGGGCGCGCTGGCACGTGCCGCGGCTGCGCGCCGGCGACCCGGAGCGGTCTTCGGTGGTGACCACGTTCGCGGGCGGGGTGTGTGCCGTGCGCCGGTCGGCGTTCGCCGCGGCGGGCGGGCTCCCGGAGGCGTTCTTCTACGCGCACGAGGAGACCGACCTGGCGTGGCGGCTGCTGGGGCTGGGATACCGGCTGGAGTACGACGCCGCCGTGGTGGTGTGCCACCATGTGCAGCCGAACGCCCGGCATGCCGGGTTCCACCGGCTGGACGGGCGCAACCGGGTGCTGATCGCGCGGCGGAACCTGCCCTGGCCCCTGGCCTGCGCCTATCTGCTGGACTGGTTCATGGTGACCGTGCTGCGGGAGCGCTCGGGGATGGCCGTGCGCGCGTGGGCACGCGGGTTCGCCGAAGGCTGGCGGATGGATCCGGGGGAGCGGCGGCCCATGTCGGCACGCACCGTCTGGCGGATGACCCGTGCGGGGCGCCCGCCGGTCATCTAGCGGGGCCGGCGATTACCCGCCATGGCCAGCCGGCCGCAGGCGGTGACCTGCGTGCCCATCCCGGCACCGATACCCGGGTAGCGGCTAGGATGGCCCTCGCTGGAGGGTGCATGTCGATGCTGACGCTGAGGCAGGTACCGCTGAGGGCCTCCGCGCCGAGCCGGTTCGACTGGCCGTCGCCCACGATGGTTCCGCGGTCCTGGATGACCGCTCTGTTCGCCGCGTCCGCGGCGTATGCCGTCGGTGATGGCCCTGGTGACCACCCATTCCCTGCACCGGACCTGGGGAATCTTCGCTGCCTGCGCCTACCTGGTCGCGGCCATGCTGGTGCTGGCGTGGCCGTCGCGCGGGGTGGACGCGGCGCTGCTGGTCAGCCTCGGCGGGGCGCTGGTCGTGCCGCTGGGCCTGATGGCCGCCGACCGGCTGCAGCAGCCCGAGGTGCGGGTGATCAACAAGTCGGCGATCGCTGCTGGTGCAGACCGGCACCCCGTATCTGGGGCCGGCGGCGCTGGCCTCCGCGCACAGCCCGAACATCTTCGACCCCTACCTGCCGCTGATGACGCTGTTCGGCATGCCGCGGGCCCTGCTCGGCTTCTCGGTGCTGACCGACCCGCGGATCTGGTTCGGGGTTGGGTTCGTGATCGTGTTCGCCGCGGCGCTGGCCGTCGTCGGCGCCCGCGACGTGGTCCGCTGGACCGTGCTGGTGACCGCGTCGCCGCTGATCGCGTTCTCGCTGAGCGTGGGCGGCACCGACGTGCCCGTGCTCGCCTGCCTGTGCCTGGGCATGGCGCTGCTCTGGCGTGAGCCGCACCCGTTGCTGGCCGGCCTGGCATTCGGCGTGGCGGCCGCGATGAAGGCGACGGCCTGGCCGGCCCTGCTGATCGCGGTGGTGCTGGTCGCGGTCAGGGACGGCAGGCGCGCCGCCGGGATCCTGTCCGGCACCGCCCTGGCGGTGTTCGCCGCGATCGTGGGACCGGTGGCCATACTGGGGCCGAACGCCCTGGTGCAGAACACGATCTCGTTCCCCCTGGGCCTGGCCAGCATCAAGTCCGCGGCGGTCAGCCCGCTGCCGGGCCGGCTGCTGGTGGAGACCGGGCACGCCGGGCACGTCATCGCGGTGGCACTGCTCGCGCTGGCCTGCCTCGGCATCATCGTGTCGCTGGTCGTCAGGCCGCCGCGCACGGTGCCGGCGGCGACGTGGCGCCTGGTCATCGGGCTCAGCCTGATGTTCGTGCTGGCCCCGGCGACGAGGTTCGGCTACTTCCTCTACCCGGCGGGCTTGCTGGCCTGGCTGGCGATCTCCTGGCTCGGCATCCGTGGCGCGGGCGGGGATCCGCCGGATTCGGGCGCGGCCAGGTCGGCGAAGGCCGCCGCCCAGCCCGCGTACCAGTCGGCGAACCACGGCACGTCGGCGGCGAGCGGGACGATGTACTCGACCGTCTGCGCGTAGTAGGCCCGCCGCCTGGCTTCCGGCAGATTCCGCAGCGTCTGGGCGTTGCTGGCCCGGTCGGCCAGCTTGACCAGGATGCGCGTCATGCGGGGCGTGGCGCAGCCCGCGCAGGTAGTCCTCCTTGACGCTGGCCTTGTCCTGGCCCGGCCCGGGCTCCGGGATCGTCACCCAGCTCAACCAGTTCGGCGACCCGCGGGCCGAAGGCCGCGCTGACGTCGTCCACCGTGCGATCGGTGTCCTCCACCACGTCGTGCAGCACGGCGGCGCAGAGGATCTCGGGGGCGGTCACGCCCGCGCCGCGGACCAGCACCTCCAGCGCCTCCAGCAGGTGCTCCAGGTAGGGCGCCCCGGTCGGCCGCCGCTGGTCACCGTGATGGGCGCTCGGCGTAGCTGACCGCCTGGTGCAGCCGCGCCAGGGTGTCCGCGGGCAGCGCCGCGCGAAGCCCGGGCTCGGCCTGCTGCCAGGTGTGCCAGCTCGTGAAAATCTGCACGCGATCAGTTGCCGAACATCGAGGGGTTGTCCGGCCCGGTGAAGGCGGCCGACTGCTTGCAGATGTTCGCCGCGCCGTTGACCCCGCCGTAGTTCTTGCTCAGCGTCGCCGCCGTCGGGCTCTTGGCCTTCTTCTGTCGACTTGTGGGCGACGCCCTTGAAGCCGGAGCCGAGCACCAGGCTGAGCGTACTGCCCTTGAGGCTGGCCACCTGCTTGGCCTGTGGCGCCGGGGATTTCCTTCTCCAGCGTGTTCACCTGGGGCATCTGCGCGGCCGAGGCGTACTCGATGACGGTGCTGCTGGCGGCGGTCGCGTTGCCGGTGCCGGCCACCTTGAAGCCGCGGGCGGTCAGCTGGCTGGCCGTGGTCGCGGCGAGCCCGGGGACGCTCGTCCCGTTGAGCACCTGGAGCTGCACCTTGCCCGGCTTCACCGTGGGCAGCGGCTGCGCCTTGGCGTGGTCGGCCCGCCGTGCGGTCTTCAGGATGTGGTTGTCCCTGGCGATCGCGCGGAACAGCTGGTCCGCCGACGGCTGGCTGAACTCCACCAGGTCGTTCGGGTTGGGCGGGTAGGGGACCACCGGCGCCATGATGAACTGCAGCGCGCTGGTGCTCAGGCCCTTGAGGCTGTTGGCGATCGCGTACATGTCGGTGAGCGTCAGCCCGGAGTCGGTGGTCAGCGAGCTGGCTATGTCGTGGACGAGGCTGTACAGCTTGGTCGGGTCGGACAGCGAGCTGGACTGCTTGATCTTCTGCGCCAGCGACGCGAGGAAGATCTGCTGCCGGTTGATCCGCTGCAGGTCAGAGCCGTAGCCGATATGCCGTTCCCGGACGAAGGCGAGGGCCTGGTCGCCGTGGACCACGCTCTTCCCGGCCGGCAGGTTCAGCTTCGAGGCGGGGTCCTTGATGGCGTAGGGCAGGCAGACCGGGACGCCGCCGACGTCGTTGACGATCGACTTGAACCCGTCGAAATCGACCTCGACGAAGTGGTCGATGTGGATGCGGGTGATCTGCTCCAGGGTCTTCCACAGGCACGCCGGGCCGCCGAAGGAGAAGGTCGAGTTGAGCTGCTCCAGCACGCCGGGCTGCGCCTGCTGGCCGGGGTGCCCGTTGTCGTCGCGGTCGCACTGGAAGATCGGCACCATCGTGTCGCGGGGGAAGCTGATCACGATCGCGCCGGTATGGGTCGGCGAGATGTGCAGCAGCATCGACGTGTCGGACCGGGATCCCTGGATGCCGCGGCCATACTTGCCGTGCGTAGCCGTTGCGCGAGTCCGAGCCGATGATCAGGATGTTCTCCGAGCCATTCAGCTTCGGCGGGCGCTTGCCCAGTTCGCCGCTGGTGACGGTGACATGGTGGATGCTGTCGTAGACGCTGCGGTAGGCGGCGTAGGCGCTCAGCGAGACGAACGTGATCGTGAGCGTGGCGAGGATGGCGAGGACGCTGACCACGGGATGGCGGCCGAGGATGCGGCGGGTGCGCGAGGGCGGCTGGCTGGAACGGGCGGCGCGCCTGCCGGCCCGGCCGGCAGGCTCCCACGGGTCGGACCGCCCGCGGCCACGACGAGAACGGCCGCTGGCGTCCCCTAGCCGGTGTCGTCGGCGTTGCCGCTGCGTCGCCGCAGCGAGCGCCGTTTCCCCCCGGCGGGGTACTCGCCAGTGCCTTCAGGGTCCTCGTAGCGGCTCATTGCTGCTGCTCAGCGCTCCTCGGCATGAATCGTAGCTCACGCGGGGATCAGGTCCATTGTCTCCGGAGAGGCTCGGGCATGTAGTGATATTAAGGTGAAATGGGTCAGCGCAGCCTCGCTGACCTCGGCCCGCCTCGGTGCGTATGCCCGAGCGGATTCGCTGGTTACCAGCCCGTTCTAGAGTAGGGCACGTGCGCCTGGGACTTCGCCTCACTCTGCGGCAGAACGGCAGCAAGCCTGCCGCCAGCCAGACTGAGGACCAGCCTGCCGCCAGCCAGGGCGAGCATCCGCCTGCCGCGGAGCAGGCCGATGACCAGTCTACCGGCACCTCGGCCGGCGACCAGACCGCGGTGAGCCAGCCGGACAGCGATCCCGCCGGGACCCCGTTCTCCGGGGCCGCGGCGGACGAAAGCAGCCCCTGGCCGCAGGACCCGCCCGCCGCCTCATGGCCGGAAGACCCGCCCGCCTCAGGGCCGGACGACCCGCCCGCCAGCGCCGGGCCGGAGGACCTGACGCTGGCTCCTGGTCGCAGGAGCCGCCTGCCGACGCCCGGACCGAGAGCGGACCGGCCGTTTCCGCCGACCGGGGGACGTGCCCGCCGTCTCCCACGAGGAGTACGTCCCGGCCGTTTCCCTGGACGAGGCCGCCGTGCGTCCGCCGTCCGGTGCGTCCGCCGCCGGGTCCGGCACCGGCGCGGAGCCCTCGGGCACCCAGACCGCGGTCTTCAGCGGGCTTGCCCGGCAATGGGACCGGATCGGGCTGGACCGCCGGGCGGGCGCCCTCTGGACGCGCGGCGTCGTCACGCCGTGGCAGCGCACCATCGGCCGGCTCGGGATCAGCCGCCTGTGGCAGCCCGGCCCCGGGGTCCGCGAGGCCGCCGACCCGGGCGCGCGGACGCTCGCGCTGGTCACCGCGATGCCGGTGATCCTCCTGGTGTCCTGGCTGGTGCCCGGGCTCGTGCTGTTGCTCGCCCATGCCTTCCTGCCCGCGCCCATGGTGCTGATCGCCCTGCCGTTGGCGGTGGCCCTGGCCATCCTCGTCGCGCGGGAACTTCCCGGCCGCTGGCCCGCGCCCTGCACGCCGCGGCCGCCCCGGGCACAGGGACGCAGGCGCAAGGACGCCCAGCCAGCCGGGCCGCGCCTGGGCCGCCTGGTGGGGGCTCGCGGGCACGCTGGTGGTCGCGGCAGGCTTCGCGGTCTGGCAGTTGATGGAGAACTCGCCGCAGTTCATCGTGAGCCGGGACCCCGGCGCCTACGCGCAGTTCGCCTACTGGATCGCCGACCACGGCAGGTTGCCCATCCCCGCCTCCGTGGCGGCGTTCGGCGGCACCCACCCCGGCCTGACCTTCGCCAGTTTCGGCTTCACCACCCACGGCGGGCAATGTGGTCCCCGGCCTCACCGCCTGGCCTGCCGATCGTCCTGGCCGTGGGGATGTGGGCGCACGGCATCTCCGGCGCCACGGTGATCAGCCCGCTGATCGGCGCGCTCGCGATACTCGCCGTGGGCGGGCTCACCGCCCGGCTGGCCGGGCCCCAGTGGGCTCCCGCGGGCGCGCTGCTGCTGGCACTGACCGTGCCGGAGATCTACACCAGCCGGTCCGCCTTCAGCGACACCCTGGCCCAGGCGCTGCTCTTCGGCGGCCTGGCCCTGGTGGTCGATTCGTTCTCGTCGCGGCGGCGGATCACGCTGGCCAGCCTGGGCGGGCTGGCACTGGGCCTCACGGTGCTGGCGGGGACCAGTTTCCTGCTGCTGCTCCTGCCGGTCATCGTCATCGCCGGGGCGCTGCTGGCGGGCCGCAGGCCGCAGGCCATCCCCCTGGCCGCCGGATGGCTGGCCGGGCTCATCTGTGGTCTGGCCGCGGAACTCGGGCTGGACGCTCCGGCGCTGAGCAGCACGACGCCATCGTTCAGAATTATCGGTGTCATCGCCGGGGGACTCGCGGTAGTGACCGCGATAGGCGTAGCCATCGCACTGATCGGCCCGGCCCGCCGGCAGGCGCGCAAGCTGCTGGCCGCCCAGCCGCTGCGCTGGCTGCCCGAGGCCGGGGCGGCGCTGGTGGTCCTCGCCGGGATCGGGCTGGCGATCCGCCCCTACGTGCAGAAGGTCCACGGGCCCGCCAGCGCTTATGTCGCCGCGCTGCAGCGCCTGGAGGGACTGCCCGTCGATCCTGGGCGGGTGTACTCGGAGACCAGCCTCTACTGGGTGATCTGGTATCTGGGCGTGCCCGCGCTGCTGCTCGGGCTGATCGGCCTGGCCATGGTCACGCGCATGTGCCTGCGGGCGCTGATCACCTGGCAGGATCCGACCGGCGCGGCCCGGTCGTGGGTCCTGCCGGCCGCGATCATCGGCTGGGGCCTGTTCGCGGTGCTCTGGCTGCCGAACACCGTGCCCGACCAGCCCTGGGCAAGCCGGCAACTGGTCCCGGTCGTGCTGCCCGGGCTGATCGTGCTGGCCGTGTGGGTGGCGGCCTGGATGATCGGCCGGGCCCATGCCCGCGGAGCGGGCCGGACGGCCGTCGCCCTGGCCACCGCGTGCTTCGTGGTCGCCATGGGCGTGCCGCCAGCCGCGATCACGTTCGGGATCGCGCTGTCGCGGCCGGCGAACCCCGCGACCCGGCTGGCCCTGTCCGGCCTGGCGTTCCGCACCACCGGCGCGGGAGAGGTCGCCGCGGTGGAGCAACTGTGCGGGGCGATACCGCCGCACTCGTCAGTGCTGCTGCTCGACAAGGTCGCGGCCCGCGCGTTTGCCGAGGTCATCCGGGGCACCTGCGGCGTGCCCACGGGAATCGTCGCGGGCACCGCGCCGGGGAACGTGTCCACGGTCATCGGCGGGATCGAGCGCGCGGGCCGGCATCCGGCGCTGCTGGCGACCAAGCCGGCGGAACTCACCCCGTACGGCGCGTCGCCTCGCGAGATCGTCAACCTGTCCACCCAGCAGGACGAGCACCTGCTCACCAGGCCGCCGACGTCGACGTGGCCGGTGCGGTACGCCCTGTGGATGTCCCAGCCTGGCGGGACGGTCGTCGGAGCGTGAGCTGCATCGTGTCGCCGCGTGCGGGACGCGTGGGGCGCGAGGGCCGGGCGGGCCGTCACCAGCGTGATTTGCCTCGGGCCAGCGGAGCCCCTACAGTGAAGAAACACCGACGCGGGGTGGAGCAGTTCGGTAGCTCGCTGGGCTCATAACCCAGAGGTCGCGGGTTCAAATCCCGCCCCCGCTACCAAGTAAGTGCAGGTCAGAGGCCTGATCGCCAGAGGCGGTCAGGCCTTCTTGATCTTTTGTCCGTGGTTCGTCCGCGGGATCGGGGTGCACTGCCTGGACGCGAGCGGACGAGACTGGCAGCGAACGGCATCTTGGCCGGCACAGGCGGGCCACCGGTCAGGGCCCGTCTCGGCGAACTGGGCCGCCCGAACGGCACGGCTTCCGTACGGCTGGAGCAGCAATACGTCGCGGCCTTGCCGCTGTTGCCGTTCTTCGTTCGGTTACGTGCCTTGCTCGCCTGCGGCCATCCGGTGTTCGCGCTCGATCTGCCCTCCGGTCTCAATGCCGATGACGGCGCGGTGATGGGTGCGGCGGTGCGCGCCGACTGCACCATCAGTTTCGTTGCGCTCAAGGCGGGACTGTTCCTGGGCGAGGGACCCGAATACGCAGGACGCCTGCTGTTCGACGATTTGGGTGTTGCGGCGCCGGACACGAAGCAGTTTCGACCCGTTCTCGAGCGGCTCAGCGACGCCGATATCGCGCGCGCCTTGCCGTCGCGCCGGCGCGAGGCCGACAAGGGAGATTTCGGGCGCGTGCTGCTGGTCGGCAGTGGTGCCGGCATGCCCGGCGCAATGCGGTTGGCGGGGCAGGCGTGTCTGCGCGTTGGCGCGGGTCTGGTGACGATCGCCACCGCACGCGACAATCTGCTCGCGATCGCCGCCGGCCGCCCGGAGCTGATCGTGCACGGCATCGAGCGACCCGAAGAGCTCGACTCGCTACTCGAGGCGGCCACGGTCGTGGCTGCGGGCCCGGGACTCGGACGCTCGACGTGGGCGCGGGAGCTCCTGGCCGGCGTGCTCGCCTGCGGCAAACCCCTGGTGCTCGACGCGGACGCACTCAATTTGATCGCGGAAGAACAGCGTACGGCCCCCCCTTCGGCCATTCTGACGCCGCATCCGGGCGAAGCGGCGCGCCTGCTCGGGAGCAGTGCGGCGGCGGTGCAGGCTGACCGCCTGGCGGCGCTTTCGAGCCTCGCTTGGAAGCATCCGGGTGCCGTGATCGTGCTCAAGGGCGCGGGCACGCTCATCGGCATGCAGCGCCTGGCCGCCGCGCACGGGGTCGCGGTGTCGCCCGTTCCGGCGATCTGCGACCGTGGCAATCCCAGCATGGCCGCCGCGGGTATGGGTGATGTATTGACCGGCGCGATTGCCGGCATCCTCGCGCAGTGCCGCGACCCCTGGCTCGCTGCACGAGCGGGCGTATTTGCGCATGCGCTTGCCGGGGATGATCTGGCGCGGGAACGCGAGCGAGGCATTCTCGCGCTCGAGCTTGCCGAGGCGATCAATCGCTGGGTTAATCTGCGGCGATGAGGTGCGCCTGGGAACTCCCCGCAGCCCCTGACACGATGCGACTGGGCTCGTTGCTGGCTCATGCCTGCCCGTGGGGGGCGCGCGAGCCGCGGCTGCTATTTCTCTCGGGCGAGCTCGGCACCGGCAAGACCACGCTGGCCGCGGGGCTACTCGGGGCACTCGGGGTCGATGAGGCGGTGCGCAGTCCGAGCTACACGCTGATCGAGACTTACCCGCTGCGCTCCGGGCTCGCGGTGCACGTTGATCTGTATCGATTGCAAGGGCCGGAGGAGCTCGAGCCGCTGGCGCTGCGCGATTACTTCGCGCCCAATACGCTGCTGCTGATCGAATGGCCGGAGCGGGCAGGCACAGCATTGCCGCGACCGGATCTCGCCGTGCATCTTGAGGCCTCGGCAGCCTCGTCCGGCCGCATCTGCCGCATCGAGGCCCACTCTGCGGCGGGCGCGGCGTGGCTCGCGATGGTCCAGCAGCAGTCCACGAGCCAGACTCTGATTGAGCTTGGCAACGTATCTCCCTAATTCAGCTTGAATTAATGCTCCTCAGCGGCTAGAGTCTGCGACGCCCTGCAGGTCTCGGAGCGCCCGCTTGAGTCTCGAATCCCGCGCCAGCCCGTCCCGCTCAGCTGCCCGGATCGTGGCGCTGCTGGCATTCATTGTGAGCGCTACCGCGGCGGCGAACAGTCCCGTTACGAGCGCGCGCATCGAGCGCATGACGATCGAGACACGCGGCACGTCGACCGCGCTCACCCTCGAGCTCTCTCGGCCCGTGCAGCCGCAGCTCACGCGCTTGCACGCGCCGGAACGACTCGTGATCGATCTGCCTGACACCCGCCGCGGGGTCGCGCTGCCCGCGCCACGGGGCCTCGTCAGTGCGCTGCGCGTGGGTACCCCGACGCCACACCTGCTGCGGGTAGTGCTCGAGCTGCACTCGGCAGCACGGCCGCGCCTGGTGCGACTCGCGGCCGGTACCGGGGCGCGACTGCGCATCGAGCTCCAGGGCGCCGTCGCCGCGGTCGATGCCGAGGGCGCAATGGGGCGCGCGAATGTGGCATCGGCCCTCCGAGCCGCCCACGCGCCCCAGGGCTCGCACGAGGTAATCGTCGCGATCGATGCGGGACATGGTGGCATGGACCCGGGGGCCAGCGGCGTCGACGGCACGCACGAGAAGGATGTCACGCTCGCCATCGCTCGCGCACTTGCCGCGCGCATTGATCGCGAGCCCGGTATGCACGCGGTACTCACGCGCGATGGTGACTACTTCATCACACTGCACGATCGCATCGAGCGCGCGGGCGCAGCGCACGCCGACATGTTCATCTCGATCCACGCCGATGCGGTGCATGATCGGGCCGTAGCGGGCGCTTCGGTGTACATCCTGTCGGAGCGCGGGGCGTCGAGTCGGGAGGCGCGCGAGCTTGCCGAGCAGCAGAACGCAGTCGATCTGAAGGGCGGCATCGCGCTCACCGATCGGTCGGAGAGCCTGCACTCGGTACTGGTCGATGTGGTGCAGAGTGAGAACATCGGCGAGAGCGTCGAGGCCGCCGACCGTGTGCTGCATGCACTCGATGGGGTCGGAGCGGTGCGAAAGCACGAGGTCGAGCGCGCCGCGTTCGTGGTGCTCAAATCCCCCGCCATTCCCTCGATGCTGATCGAGACCGCCTACATCTCGAATCCGCTGGAGGAGCAGCGTCTGCGCAGTGCCGCCGAGCAGCTACGACTCGCCGACGCGATCTTCGCTGGTGTCGCCGGCTATTTTCGCGACCATCCGCCCGACGGCAGCCTATTTGCCCGCAGCACCGCTCGCGCGGGGACTCCAAGTCAGGGCGGTTGAGGACGGCGCGCGCGCGCTCGCCGGAGCAGGTACCATGCCGGGCGAGCGCCCGACATGCCGATTCGCATCCTGCCTTCAAACCTAATCGACCAGATCGCCGCCGGAGAGGTGATCGAGCGGCCGGCCTCGGTCGTCAAAGAGCTGGTTGAGAACGCCTTCGATGCGGATGCGACTCGCATCGAGATCGACATCGAACGCGCGGGCTCGCAGCTGATCCGCGTGCGCGACGATGGTTGCGGCCTCGACCCAGAGGATTTGTCGCTCGCGCTCGAGCGCCATGCTACCAGCAAGATCGCGACGCCCGAGGATCTCGAGCGGATCGGCTCCTTCGGCTTTCGGGCGAGGCGCTGCCCTCGATTGGCGCGGTCGCGCGGCTGCGCATGCTGTCGCGGCGTGCCGATGCGTCGCAGGGGCACGAGCTGCGTGTCGATGGCGGCGTTCGCTCGGCGCTGATACCCGCGGCGCACACGCCCGGCAGCAGCGTCGAGGTGCGCGATCTGTTCTACAACGTGCCCGCACGGCGCAAGTTCCTGCGCGCCGACAGTACCGAGTTCGCCCACATTCTGCGCCAGGTTGAGCGCCTCGCACTGTCGATGCCGAGCGTGGCGCTACGGCTGCGCCACAACGGGCGCGAGCTGCTCGATGTGCCCGCGGCCGCCGATCGTGAGGCGATCGAGCAGCGCATCGATCGTATTCTCGGGCCCGAGTTTCGCGCCGCTGCGCTACCGACCGACCAGCGGATCGGACCGCTGCGGCTGCACGGCTGGCTCGGACTGCCCACCGCGGCGCGCGCGCAGCCCGATTCGCAGTACTGGTTCGTCAACGCGCGCGCAGTGCGCGACCGGCTACTCGCTCACGCCGCGCGGCTCGGTTACCGCGACGTGCTCTACCACGGTCGGCATGCGGTCTACCTGCTGTATCTCGAGATCGACGCCGGCGAGGTCGACGTGAATGCGCACCCGAGCAAGCTCGAGCTGCGCTTTCGCAACAGCCGCGCGGTGCACGATGCCGTGTTTCACGGGGTCGAGCGCGCGCTCGCCGTCACGCGACCCGGAGGCGAGGACAAGACGGCGGCCACGGAGTCGGCGCGTGCGTCGACCTGGAGCGAATCGCACGCGATCGACTTCGGGGACCGTGTCGCCGCGGCGCCTACACTGCTCGAGCCGGCGCGCGAGGCGATCTACGCCCGCAGCAGCTTCGCCGCGGTGCAGGCGCTCGCCGCAGCGGCGCCCGCGACGCAGCCCCAGCCCCTCGGGGTGCCGCTGGCGCAGTTGCACGGTCTCTATATTCTGGCGCAGAACCGCGAGGGCCTGGTGTTGGTCGATGCGCACGCGGCCCACGAGCGCGTGCTCTACGAGCAGCTCAAAGCGCAGTACCAGGCGGTGGCGCCCGCCTCGCAGTTGCTGCTCGAGCCCCTGTGGATAGCTGCGCGCGAGCACGAGATCGACGCCGTGCTCGCCGAGGCCGCGGCTCTCGAGCGCCTCGGCTTTGAGCTCGAGCGCATCGCGCCCGAGCGCCTCGCGGTGCGCCGCGTACCGGTGCTGCTCGCGCACAGCGACATCGGCGGTACCATCGAACGGCTCGCGCGCGAGCTCACCGGCGATACCGCGAGCGGCCATCATCTCGATGGTGCGGCGAACCGCATCCTCGGCAGCATCGCATGCCGTGCCGCCATTCGTGGACAGCGCACACTCAGCCTCGCGGAAATGGATGCGCTGTTGCGACAGATGGAGCAGACCGAACGCGCAAGCCAGTGCAATCACGGGCGCCCGACCTGGTCGACATTCTCGCTGCGCGACATCGATCAGCTATTTTTGCGGGGGCGTTAGATGGCGGAGCGGCGCTCGTCGCCGCACGGCGAGCCGCGCACCAGCGAGCCGCTGCTGGTGCTGACTGGGCCCACCGGGGCCGGCAAGAGCGCGCTCGCGCTGGCGCTGGCCGAGCGGCTTGCGGTGTGGCGTCGCGTGGAGATCATCAGTGTCGACTCCGCGCAGGTCTACCGCGGTATGGACATCGGCACCGCTAAGCCGAGTGCGGCGCTGCGCGCACAGCTGCCGCATCACCTGATCGATATTCGCGATCCGAGCGAGGGCTATTCGGCCGGGGAGTTCGTGCGCGACGCGCGCGCCGCCATAGCCGCGATCCACGCTCGCGGCGGCCTGCCGATGCTGGTGGGTGGCACGCTGCTGTATCTGCGCGCGCTGCACACCGGACTCGCGCTGCTGCCGCCGGCCTCGCCCGCGCTGCGCCGTGAGCTCGATGCCGAAGCCGCGGCGCGCGGTTGGCCGGCGCTGCACGCCGAACTCGCGCGCCACGATCCGGATGCCGCGGCGCGCATCAGCCCCAAGATGCGCAGCGCATTCAACGCGCGCTCGAGGTGTGGCGCTTGACCGGCACAGCGCTGTCGCGCTGGCAACGCTCGACGCACGGTGCGGCCACGGAGTTTCAATGGCTGCGCTATGCGCTGGTGCCCGATTCGCGCATCGCGCTGCGTGCGCAGCTCGTTGGCGCGCTTTGCCGCGATGCTCGAGGCAGGCCTGGTGGATGAGGTGAGGCGATTGCACGCGCGCGGCGACCTGCATCCGGCGCTGTCTGCGCTGCGCGCGGTTGGCTACCGGCAGCTCTGGGCGTATCTGGACGGTGAGGCCACGCTCGAGGAGGCTACGCAGCGCGCCGTGACCGCGAGCGCCCAGCTGGCCAAGCGGCAGCTGACCTGGCTCAAGCGCGAGCTCGGTTACGTGACTTTGAGTGTGCCGTCCATGATCGCCGCTGTAGGCGTCCAGGAGGCTCTGGCAAAGGGCATCCTGGAGGCCGCCGGCGCATGACCGGCACGAGGCTCGGTGTTAGAATTGGTCTTGATGAGTTTTGCCCCCACGGACGTGCCCCAGAGCGCGCTCTGCGCGCGAGTTTTGGGTGTGCGTCGCGCGTATTATAGATAGCAATTAGTAATAAGCGCTTGAAGAATAAGGAGAATTTATGGCCAAGGGCCAATCTTTACAAGACCCGTTCCTTAACGCATTGCGCAAAGAACACGTGCCGGTCTCGATCTACCTGGTAAATGGCATCAAGCTTCAGGGTCAGATCGATTCCTTCGATCAGTTTGTCGTGCTGCTCAAGAACACGGTCAGCCAGATGGTCTACAAGCACGCGATCTCGACCGTGGTGCCGGCGCGTGCCGTGCGGTTGGCGGTCGAAGAGGGCAGTACGGCGGAGACCACGGCGGATTGATGCCTCGATACGGACAGCGGCATGTTCGATCGCCCGCGCGCCGGTGAGCGCGCCGTCCTCGTGCGAATCGGGCTTGGCAGTGCAGTCAAGTCCGAGGACCTCGAGGAGTTTGAGCAGCTGGCCCGCTCGGCGGGCGCGCAGCCGGTCGCGACCATAACGGGCCGGCGCGCCCGTCCGGAATCGCGCTACTTTGTCGGCAGCGGCAAGGCCGAGGAGATCGCGAGTGCCGCGCGCGCGCAGGATGCCGAGGTTATCCTGGTCGATCATCCG
>CAWCKG010000026.1:0-140061 GCA_963795785.1 uncultured Actinomycetes bacterium | reverse complement strand
ACCTCGAACACCTGGTCCGCGATCTTCTTGATGATGGTCGCCCGCGGGTCGAAGTTCTTGTACACCCGGTGGCCGAACCCCATCAGCCGTATCTCGCCCCGCTTCACCCGGTCGATATACGCGGGGATGTTGTCAACCGAGCCGATGTCGTTGAGCATCCGCAGCACCTGCTCGTTCGCGCCGCCGTGCAGCGGCCCGTAGAGCGCGGCGGTGGCCGCCGCCGCCGCCGAGTACGGGTCGGCCCGGGAACTGCCGACCACCCGCATCGCGCTGGTGGAGCAGTTCTGCTCGTGGTCGGCGTGCAGGGTGAACAGCACGTCGAGCGCGTGGGTGAGGACCGGATCCGGGTTGTACCGGGGCTCGGTCATCCGCCGCATCATGCTCAGGAAGTTCCCGGCGTAGGACAGTTCGTCGTCGGGGTAGGCATACGGCAGTCCCATCGCGTCCGGTAGGCGAACGCCGCCAGCGTCGGCATCTTCGCGATCAGCCGGACGATCTGCTCGTGCCGCCGTTCGGTGTCGGAGATCTCCTTCGCCCCCGGGTAGAACGTGGACAGCGCGGCGATCGTGCTCACCAGGATGCCCATTGGGTGGGCGTCGTGGTGGAACCCGTCGATGAACTTCTTCACGTTCTCGTGCACGAACGTGTGCTGGGTGATCTCATCCGCCCAGGCGGCGGATTCCTCCTTCCCCGGCAGCTCACCGTGGATCAGCAGGGCGGCCACGTCGAGGAACGGGACCTGCCCGGCAAGCTCCTCAATCGGGTAACCCCGGTACCGCAGGATGCCCTTCTCCCCGTCAATGAAGGTGATGGCGCTGCGGCAGTTCGCCGTGTTCATAAAGGCTGGGTCATAGGAGAGCAGCCCGAAGTCGTCGTCGGAAGCCTTGATCTGGCGCAGGTCAGTGGCCCTGATGGCACCATCGGCGATAGGCAGTTCGTAGGCGCGGCCCGTGCGGCTGTCGGTTACATGCAGCACGCCCTGCGGCTGGGAGGTGTTCGTTGCCATGACCCAGTTCATCACCTCCGGGCCGGCGGCCATAGGCCCGGGTTACCGCACGCCCATCCGGATCCGGGGGAGCGGTCCGGGCGGAGCCAGCGCAGCAGCGGCAGCAGTTCCCCGGGCGGCAGCGTCACCAGCCGGCCGTCGCGATGCCGATGTTGAGGTGCAGGAAGATCGCGCTGCCCAGCCCCGGCGTGCGGGCGGTGTTGTAGCCGATCACCAGGCCGTCGTCGTAGGCCGGGACGGCCATCGGCTCCGGGTTCGCGCCCGGGCTGGCGTGACGGCTGTCCACCCACTCGTTGTACCTGGGGCTGGCCGGGTCGTCGTCCCAGTAGTCGTAGGAACGGATCTGCCGGTACCGGAAGCGGAAACCCGGATTCGGGCCGGCGCCGAAGAAAAAAGGAATGCTGAACGATCCTGACGGGGTACGGCCGTCGCCCTCGCGCTTGCTTCCGGGCGGGGCGAACCCGTTACGGCCGATCCGTGCCGTCCACGGCCCGAAGACCCGCTGCCAGCCGTGGCTGGTGCGGCGATAGGCGGTCAGCACGGCGTAGGTGGACCCGTACGAGGCGGCGGTCACCCTGATCCGCTGCCGCACGGCCGGCCGCGCGGCGTGGCCCTCGGCGGCCGGCGCGGGCCCGGTGCTGGCCGTCCGGGGAGCAGGCGACGGGGCGGCCGCGGCCCGCGCGGTACCCGGGTCCCGGGGCCGCCCAGGCGCCGCGCCCGGGCCCGCCGCGCACCCGGTCGCCAGCAGCCCGGCCATGGCCAGCCCGGCCATGGCCAGCGCGGCCGGGCCTCGGCGGGCGGCGGACCGGGGGAGCCTCACCGTCGCAGGATGCCACACCCGCATCGGCCAGGACGGATTCCGGTCACCTCCGGGCTGCTCGCGAGCCCCTTCGGTGGGTAATAACGAAATTACATATAGTGACCATCAAGGGGAGGAACGCTGGTGACGTGAGGCAGCCGCGATCCATCATCTTCTACGCGTGGGCCCTGGTTGCTGCCCAGTCGGCCCTCGCCGCGGCCGTGATCGCGTTCGTCCTGGTGGGCGGCGCCGGGCAGCGGGCCGAGCTGGAAGGCCTGCACGCCAGGGCGCAGGCCGCCCAGCTCGCCAACCTCACCATGGTGGACGAGTTCCTCGGAGCGCAGCGCGCGGTCCGGGGGTACCAGGCCACCGGCGAACTCGGGCTGCTTGGCGCCTACCGCACCGGCCAGGCCCGGTTCGCCGCCTCGCTGGCCCAGCTCAGGCGCCTGGCCGGGGCCGATGCGGCCGGCCTGGTAACCGGGCAGGCCCGGCTCGCGCGGCAGGCCTTCCAGGCCGCCGGCCAGGCGGTGGCGGCCCCGGCGGGCAGCAGCCGGGCGGCCGCGCACTACGCCACCGCCGCGGCCATCACCGGCAGGTTCTTCGCCCAGGACGGCGGCCTGCGGGCGCGGCTGAGCCGGGACAGCGATCTCCGCGCGGCCGACAGCGCCCGGACCCTCGGCACCGGGCGGGGCTGGGTCAGCGCCATCCTGGTATTCGGGCTCATGGTGCCGGTGATCGGGGTCGCCGTGTTCCTGCGCTGGGTGAGCGGCCCGCTGCACGCCACCACCGGCATGGTGCGGCTGCGCGCGCGGGGGGACATGCAGGCACGCGCGGTGCCCGGCGGGCCGGCCGACCTGCGGGACCTGGCCCTGTCGATCAACTTCCTGGCGGACGAGGGCGACCGGATGCGGGAGGCGGAGGCCGACCGGGCCCGGCTGTAGGCCGGCGTGCGCCAGGCCGCCATCCGCATCCGCGAGCATCTGCGCGGCCAGGAGATCCTCGCCGAAGCGGTCACCGCGGTCCGCGAGCACCTGCTGGTGGACTGGGTCTATGCCGGGATCGTCCGGGAAGGGCAGCTCACCCTGGAGGGCGTCAACGAGAGCGCCCGGGCCACGGACGGTGACATGGTCGGCTACCTCCCGCCCGACGCGATCGACTGGCTCCGCGAGATCTACCGGCACCGGGCCAGCCACCGGGTCCAGGACCTGGCGGGGCCGGACGCACAGGACATTCCAGTACAGATCCGCCGGAGCCTGCTCGAACTCGGCGGGGCGTCGCTGCTGCTCATCCCGTTCGGCGCGGGCCTGGAACTCCTCGGTGCACTGGGCCTGCTGCGGTACGACCCGGCCAGTCCCTGGACCGACGCGGAAACCGCCGCGGTCGAGTCGCTGGCCGGCGACATCGGGCGGGGCCTGGAGCATGCCCGGCTCTACGAGCGAGAGGAGTTCCTGGTCGCCGAGCTGAAGTCGCTCGACGCGGCCAAGACCAGCTTCCTCGCCTCCGCCTCCCACGACCTGCGCTCCCCGCTCACCAGCATCATCGGCTACGTCGAGATCCTGACCGACGAGGTCGAGGGGCCGCTGATGCCCACCCAGGCCCGGATGCTGGACGCGGTGGACCGGAACGCGCGCCGGCTGATGACCTTGATCGAGAACATGCTCACCACCACCAAGATCGAGATGGGCGGGTTCATGACCCGGCGGAGCCCGGTGGACCTCGCCGGCCTGGTCACCGCCGCGGCGGACGTGATCAGGCCCGCGGCGGCCGCGGGCGGGCTCGATCTGGAGGTGAGCTGCCCGCCCAGCGCCCTGATCGTGGACGGGGACGCCGACCAGCTTGACCGGGTCCTGGTCAACCTGCTGTCCAACGCGGTGAAGTACACCCCCAAGGGCGGGCATGTCCGGACGGCCCTGGCCAGCGAGGGTGATTCCGCGGTGCTCACCGTCGCGGACACCGGGATCGGCATCCCCGCCCAGGATCAGGCCGCCCTGTTCACCCGGTTCTTCCGGGCATCCAACGCGGTCGCCGGGGCCGTGCCGGGATCCGGCCTGGGCATGTCCATCGCGCGCACGATCGTGACGAACCACGAGGGGGACATCAGCGTGGAGTCCGCCGAGGGCGAGGGCACCACCGTGACCGTGCGGATCGCGCTGGCAAAGCCGGGCGTGCCACCGGCGCGGACGGGCCGTGCCGGTGGCAGCCTCCCGGTCTGAGGCCGGGACCGCCCGCCCTGATAACGCCCCGCCAGGCGGCACCAGGGCGGGAGCCGGGCAGCTCTTACAGGCCCTCGTTGATCAGCCCGTGCCTGCTCGTACTTCGCCGGGTCCCGCTTCTTGTAGTAGAGCGCCGCACCGATGCCGATGAGCACCACGGCGAGATCGATCGGTCCTAGCCAGTAGGCATAGCTGTAGCTGGACGCCCCGAGGAACCCGATGTTGGTGAACAGCAGGTACACGACGAACGCCTGGGAGAAGAACGACAGCAGCGGCGCCAGCCGGGTCTTGAACCAGTGCACCTCGTCGCGGTGGTAGCGCTCGTAGTAGACCAGGATGGCCAGCGAGACCAGGGCCTGCACGGACAGGATGATGATCACGCCCATGAGCGCCATCAGCCCGTAGACCTGCACATAGGCCTGCGAGGTCGGGTTGTCGGTGCCGGTGAAGATGGCGAACAGCGCGATGATGAAGGCCGCGATCACCGACTGGGTGACCGAGGCGATGTGCGGGCTCTTCCACTTGGGGTGGGTCTTGCCGAGCGCCTTGGGCATGAAGCCCTCCCGGCCGAGCGAGTAGAAGTACCGCGCGGTGGTGTTGTGGAACGCCATGCCGCAGGCGAACGACCCGGTGATGATCAGGTAGCTCATGATCGACGCGACCCAGTGGCCCGCGTACTGCCCGGCGGGCTGGAGGTAGAAGTTGGCCGGGTTTTTCTGCGCCTGCGCGATCGCGGCGTGGATGGACGAGTACCCGCCCAGCGGCGCCCACGAGGTCAGCGTGTAGAAGATGCCCAGGCCGATCACCGAGATATACAGGGCCCGGGGCACGATCCGCTTCGGGTCGCGGGACTCCTCGCCGTAGTTGGGCGCCATCTCGAAGCCGACCCAGGACCAGAAGGCGAAGAACAGCCCGATGCCGATCGCCCCGGCAACGATGCCGTGTGAGGCCGGGAAGCTCTTGAACGCGTTCACCGGGTTGATCGCGCTGAAGTTCACGTTCCCGTGGCCGAACAGGAAGATGTCGAAGATGATCAGGATGGCGACCTCGCTGATCAGGCCGATCGCCAGCAGGTTCGCGGAGACGCGGACGTCGAAGTAGGCCAGCACCCCGATGAGCGCGATCATGAACAAGGCCAGCCAGGGCCAGCCGACGTTCCACCCGAACGAGGCCAGCTTCAGGTTGAGGAAGTAGGCGAACCCGCCGGCCAGGGATGCCTCGAACACGGAGTAGGCCACCAGCGAGCCGAAGCCGGTGCCGATGCCCAGCTCCCGGCCCAGCCCGTGGCTGATGTAGGAGTAGAAGCCGCCCGCGGTGGTCTTCTTCCGCGCCATGGCCACGTAGCCGACCGAGAAGATCACCAGGACGATGGCGGCGAAGATGAACGTGGCGGGCGCGCCCACCCCCTGCCCGAACCCGACCACGATCGGCGTGTTGAACAGCATGGCCGAGATCGGCGCGGAGCCGGTGACGGTCAGGAACAGCACGCCGCCGAGCCCGACGGCGCCCCTGCGGAGCTTGGCGACGTCGCTGCGCTGGGAGACGTCGAAGTCCTCGGGGAACATGCCGGGAGCGAGCGGAATGCCGTCCCCGCCAGTTGAGGTGTCTGACTGTGCCATGATTCCTCCCCCACAGCGGGGTGCGCGGGGTCGGGCGGCCCCGGCGCGGTTATTGGTCTGGCATGTGCGTTGTGGTACACGTCACAGCGCGGACGGTATCACCTGGTAGAAACCCTGACAAGACTTCCGGTTCCGGAAATATGGAGTTAACAAAGACCGGTTGACACTAATCGGTCACATCCGGTATTTGTTTGGTTGAACCAAACGGACGGGGTGCGAATGCGCTCGGGTGCCGGGGCGCGGATGTGCAGAGTGCCCAGCGGCGCGGGGCGCGTCGCGCCGGAGCCGCGCAGGGTGCCTTGCGCTGAAGTCGCGGGGCGCCGGCGCCGGAGGCGCGGAGGTGGCCGGTGGCCGAGGAACTCATCGCCTTCGCCTCCAAGGGCGACATGCTCGCCAAGTCCAAGGAGTTCTGGAACCCGGCCAAGACCCAGTTCTGGGTGGACTCGGGCGTCCCGCTGGTCATCGACCGGCGCGAGGGCTATTTCATCTACGACGTCGAGGGCAAGCGCCTGATCGACACCCACCTCAACGGCGGCACCTACAACCTGGGCCACCGCAATCCCGAGGTGGTAGCCGCCGTCACCGCCGCCATGCAGCACTTCGACATCGGCAACCACCACTTCCCCTCGCTGGCCAGGACCGCGCTGGCCGAGGCGCTGGTGAGCACGGGCCCGCCCGGCATCGCGAAGGTGGTCTTCGGCAGCGGCGGCGGCGAGGCGATCGACATCGCGCTCAAGACCGCCAGGCACGCCACCAAGCGGCGCAAGATCGTCTCGGTGGCCAAGGCGTACCACGGGCACACCGGGCTCGCCGTGGCCACCGGGGACGAGCGGTTCTCCACGCTGTTCCTCGCCGACCGGCCCGACGAGTTCAGCCATGTGCCGTTCAACGACCTGGCCGCCATGGAGCAGGCGCTGCGCGGCAAGGATGTGGCCGCGGTGATCATGGAGACGATCCCGGCCACCTACGGCTTCCCGCTGCCGGCCCCCGGCTACCTGGCCGGGGTCAAGCGGCTGTGCGAGGCGCACGGCGCGCTGTACATCGCCGACGAGGTGCAGACCGGGCTGATGCGCACCGGTGAGCTGTGGGCGATCAGCAAGCACGGCGTGGTCCCGGACATCCTGGTCACCGGCAAGGGCATCTCCGGCGGCATGTACCCGATCAGCGCCGTCCTGGTGAGCGAGGCGGCGGCCGGGTGGCTCAGCGAGGACGGGTTCGCGCACATGTCCAGCTTCGGCGGTGCGGAACTCGGCTGCGTGGCGGCGCTGAAAACGCTGGAGATCACCTGCCGTCCCGAGGTCCGGTCGATGGTGCACTACAGCGCCGCCCTGATCGGCGACGGATGCCGGCGGATCCAGGCGCGCTGCCCGGACTGGTTCGTCGGCATCAGGCAGGACGGCCTGGTGATGGGCCTGGAGTTCGACCACCCGCGGGGCGCCCAGTTCGTCATGCGGCGGCTCTACGAGGCCGGGGTCTGGGCGATCTTCTCCACCCTCGACCCACGGGTGCTCCAGTACAAGCCGGGCGTGCTGATCACTCCCGCGCTGTGCGAGGAACTGCTCGACCGCACCGAGCACGCCATCGGCCTCGCCGCCCGCGACGCCCGCTCCGGCCGGGGCCAGCCATGACGCCGCTCCCGGACAACGCTGCCCGAGCGGAGGCGGTCGTGAGCGGGCCGGGCGGGCCGGTGTGGCAAATGCTCTGGTGGCCGCGGGCGGCCGCGGAGGCGTCGGAGGCGATCAGCTTCGAGGTGCTCAGCGATCCCGCCGGGGTGCCCCGGGCCCGCGCCATGCTGCAGCGGGCCGAGTGGGCGGCCCGGGCGTTCGCCCGCTACGACAAGCAGGCCGTGGACCGGGTGGTGCACGCCGCCGCCCAGGCCGCCGCCGCCGGCGCCCGCGAATACGCCGAATGGGCGGTCCGCGAGACCGGGTTCGGCGTCGCCGACCACAAGGTGGTCAAGAACCTCGCCTGCAGCACCGGGCTGGTCGAGGCGTACGCCACCCACGACTACGTGACCCCGCGCTTCGACCCGGCCGCCAAGATCGTCGAGATCCCGCGCCCAGCCGGGGTGGTGCTCGCCCTCACCCCGTCCACCAACCCCGTCGCCTCGGTGTTCTTCAAGGCCCTGCTGGCGCTGATGACACGCAACGCGGTGGTCATCAGCCCGCACCCACAGGCCGCCGAATGCTGTGCGGATGCCGCGCGCACGCTGGAGCGGGCGGCCGTCGCCGCCGGCGCCCCGGACGGGGTCATCCAGGTCGCAGACCGGCCCTCGGTACCGCTGATCGACGCGCTCATGACCGACGAGCGGACCAGCGTCATCGTGGCCACCGGCGGATCCCCGGTGGTGCGGGCCGCCTACAGTTCCGGCACCCCCGCGATCGGCGTCGGCCCTGGCAACGTGCCCGTGCTCGTGGACGCGACCGCCGACCTGGCCAAGGCGGCCAAGCGGATCGTGGACAGCAAGAGCTTCGACAACTCGATCCTGTGCACCAACGAGTCCGTGCTGATCGTCGAGGACTCCGTCGCCGCCACCCTGCTGCGCCACCTCAAGCGGGAAGGCGCGCACCTGCTGGAGCCGGACGAGGCCGCCAGGGTCGCCGCGCTGCTGTTCCCCGGCGGGCACTTCGACGTCCGGTTCGTGGGCAAGGACGCGCCCTGGATCGCGGCCGAGGCGGGCCTGCGGGTGCCCGGCACGACCCGGGTCCTGCTCGCCCCGTTTTCCCTGGCCGTCCCCGAGGAGCCGCTCGCGCACGAAAAGCTCTGCCCGGTGCTCGGCCTGGTCCAGGTGCGCAGCGCCCGCCGGGGCATCGACGTGGCCCGTGCGGTGCTGCGCATCACCGGGCGCGGGCACTCGGCGGCGATCCACAGCACCGACCCACGGACGATCATGGACTTCGGGGCCAGCGTCGATGTCCTGCGGGTGTCCGTCAATGTCGGCAACAGCCTGGGCAGCTCGGGGATCTCGACCGCGCTGGCGCCGTCGATGACCGTGGGGACGGGGTTCTTCGGGCGGTCGTCGCTGACCGAGAACCTGGAGCCGAAGCACCTGGTGCAGTGGACCCGGATGGCGTATCCCACTGAGGCTGACGAAGCCTTCGGGACGTTCTCTGGGCTGGTTCCTTGGGAAGCGCCGGCCGGGCCCGTACCGCCGTATCCGATCGCGTCGAATGCCGGTCAGGGTGAGCGCGGGCCAGGGGGCTACCTGGGCGCGGACAGAACTCCGCGCCCAGGTACCCCCCTGCCCCACGTGACCGGTGGCGCGGGGCTGGGCGCGGGGGCTGGATATTGCGGCGTTGCGGGAGGAGATCAGGCGGGTTGTTATCGAGGAGCTGGCGCAGTTCGCGGGGGGATTCCGTGGCTGAGCTGCGATCGTTCATCTTCCTGAACCGGCTGCAGCCGCAGACGATGTGCTACCTCGGAACCTGGATTAGGGGGAGCTTGCCGCGCAGTGATGTGGCGGCGCAGATCATCGAGGTGGCCCCGGGGCTGGACATCGAGCCGCTGACGGATGTGGCGCTCAAGCACGCGGGGGTGCGCGCCGGGATCCTCGTGGTGGAGCGGCAGTTCGGGTACCTGGAGATCCACGGCGGGAACGACGAGGTCCGGGCGGCGGGATCGGCGGTGCTGGACGCGCTCGGGGTGAGCGCGCGGGACGCGACGCGGCCGGTGGTGCTGGCATCGAAGATCATCTCCATGCTCGACCCGCAGCACGCGTTCCTGATCAACCGGAACAAGATCGGGTCGATGGCACTCGCCGGCGAGTCGCTGTTCGTGCTGGAGATGCAGCCCGCGTCGTACGCGATCCTGGCCGCCAACGAGGCGGAGAAGGCGGCCCGGATCAAGGTGGTCGACTACCGGATGATCGGGGCCACCGGGCGGGTGTACCTGTCCGGGTCCGAGGCGGACGTGCGGCAGGCGGCGGAAGCGGCAGAAGATGCACTGCGGAGCCTTCTGGCATGACGGGGGCCAGGAGCGGACACGGAGGCCATCCGGGCGCTGGTGCGCGAGGTCCTCGCGGAACTGCTCCCGGCGGCCGGACGGGATCCGGGGAACCCGGGAAGCACGGGCAGGGAGCGGCCTGGACGGGCCCAGCCCGGTGGCAGGTGCGCCCGCGCAGCCGGGGCTGCCGCACACGGTCAGGGAGCACGTTGAGTCGGTGGAGGTCGTGCCGATCAGGACGGACGCCGACCTGGGGTCTTTCGTTTTGCATCTGCTGCATTTGTTCGAGAACCCGAAGCACCGGGACGCCCTGCGCGCCGGCCGGCTGCGGTTCCGGCTGGCGGCGACCGCGGCCACCGGGGCGGCCCAGCCCAGCCACCGCATCGAGAAGGGCGCGGTCACCGAGGCGATGGTCGCCGCGTCCGCCCGGGCCGGTGCGCGGCTGGTGCTCGGCCCGCGCGCGGTGCTCACGCCGCTCGCCCGCGACCGCGCCCGCGCCGCCGGCGTCGAGATCGTGAAGGAGCGCTGATGCTTACCGCGACGGTGGTCGGCAACGTCTGGTCCACCCGCCGCCTGGCGGAGATACCGAACGGGGCCTTCCTGGAAGTGGAGGCCGAGGGCACGGGCACCCGGCTGGTGGCGTTCGACGTGCTGGGCAGCGGCGTGGGCGAGCGGGTCCTCGTGGCGCAGGGCTCGGTCGCCGCCGCCTGGTTCCCCGGCAAGGCACCGCCGATCGACGCGCTGATCATCGGCTCGATCGACGAGCCGGCGGCGGGGGTGTCCCGGGCGGTCGCTCCCCCGGGCTAGCAGCGGCGCGGCCATAGCAGCTGGTTCTGACAGGAAGAAGGGAAAGCACATGGCTGACAACGCGATAGGAATGATCGAGACCAAGGGCTACGTCGCCGCGCTGGCCGCGGCCGACGCCATGGTCAAGGCGGCCAACGTGACCATCGTGGGCCGCGAGGACGTGGGTGACGGCCTGGTGTCGGTCACCATCATCGGGGACGTCGGGGCGGTCAAGGCCGCCACCGAGGCGGGCTCGGAGACCGCGACCAGCGTCGGCGAACTGGTGTCCGTGCACGTGATCCCGCGGCCGCACGCCGAGCTGGGCAGGCACTTCACCATCCGCGCCGAGTAACCGTGGCCCCGCCCGCACCGCCGCGCCCGGAGCTGCGCGTCTACCTGCTGGTCAAGGACCTGCAGCGGCAGTTCGCCGCCTACCTGGGCACGCCCACCCGCGCCCGGGGCTACCCGCCGTTCGCCGGGGAGCACTCGCTCATCGTGGAGGTCGCGCCCGCGCTGGCCATCGAACGGGTCACCGACCTGGCGCTGCGCGCGGTGCCCACGGTCGAGCCGGGCATCCTGTTCGTGGAGCGGCAGTTCGGCGTGCTGGAGGTGCACGGCGCCGACCTCGCCGACGTGGAACGCGCGGGCCGGGCGATCCTGGCCGGGCTGGACGCCGACCCGGCGGACCAGTTGCGGCCGCGGATCCTGTTCGCCGACGTCATCGAGGACCTGACCGACCGGCAGGCGGTCATCATCAACCGCAACCGGGGCGGGTCCATGGTGCTCCCCGGCGACACCCTGGGAGTCTGCGAGGTGACCCCGGCGCTGTTCGCGACCGTGGCCGCCAACGAGGCCGAGCGGGCCGCCCCCGGCGTGACGCTGGTCGACGTCTCGATGATCGGCGTCGCGGGCCGGATCTACCTGGCCGGGCAGACCGCCGACGTGGCCAAGGCGCAGCAGGCGATGGCGGACGTGCTGGCCGCCGTCGAGGGCCGCGACCAGAGCGGGGCAGCCCATGCCAGCGCATGACCTGTCGGTCGGCGGCGACGTGCTGGACCGGGTCACCCGGTGCGCGCAGCGGGCCCTCGCCGAGTATGGCTGCCACCCCGGCGCCTCGGTCAGGCTCCTGAACGTGTCGGAGAACGCGACCTACCTGATCGAGGACCCGGACGCGTGGGCCCTCGGTGCTGCGGGTGCACCGGCTCGGCTACCACACGCCCGCGGAGATCGCCTCCGAGCTGGCCTGGATGGACGCGCTGCGGGCCGAGGCCGGGGTGCGCACGCCCCGGGTGCTGCCCGCGCCCGGCGGCGACCGCATCATCACCGTGGTGGACGAGGCCAGCGGTGAGCGGCGCGACTGCGTGCGGTTCGAGTTCCTCGCCGGGACCGAGCCCGCCGGCGACTCGCTGCCGCACTTCGCGGAGCTTGGCGAGATCACCGCCCGGATGCACCGGCACGCGCGGGCCTGGCAGCGCCCGGCGGGCTTCACCCGGTTCCACTGGGACTACGACGCCGCGTTCGGCGCGGGCGCCCGGTGGGGCCGGTGGCAGGACGGCATCGGGGTCGGCCCTGCGGAGCTTGAGATACTCGGGCGGCTCGACGCGGCGCTGCGGGCCCGGCTGGCCGCGTTCGGCACCGGCTCGCAGCGGTACGGGCTGGTGCACGCCGACACCCGGCTGGCCAACCTGCTGGCCGACGGCGACGCGGTCAGCGTCATCGACTTCGACGACTGCGGGTTCAGCTGGTACCTGTACGACGTCGGCACGTCGGTGAGCTTCTTCGAGCACGAGCCGCACGTCCCGGACCTGGTCGGCGCCTGGCTGTCCGGGTACCGCCGGGTGCTCGACCTGCCCGCCGGGGACGAGGCCGAGATCTGGACGTTCATCCTGTACCGCCGGCTGCTGCTGGTCGCCTGGATCGGCTCGCACACGGCGGTCGACATCGCACAACAACTCGGAGCCGGATACACGGCCGGGAGCTGCGACCTGGCCGAGGCCTACCTCAGCCGGCTCGGCTGAGCGGCGCGGCGCAGGTCCGCGAGCAGACGGTTCGCGACAGACAGGGCCAGCCCGCGGGGCGGGCCGGGAAAGGGAAGGGCGAGCATGTTCACATCCATCGCCGGGCGGGCCGTCGTGGTGACCGGTGCGACCCGCGGCATCGGCAAGGGCATCGCCGGCGTGTTCGCCGGCGCGGGCGCCCGGGTGCTCATCACCGGCCGGGACGAGGACGCGGCCAAGGGCACGGTGGCCGAGCTTGCCGCCGGCGGCGGCGAGGCGTCGTACGTCCTCGGTGACGTCAGCCGCCGGGAGGACTGCCAGCGGATCGCCGCCACGGCGGCCGAGCGGCTCGGCGGCATCGACGTGCTCTGCGCCAACGCCGGGATCTTCCCCGCGGCGCCGCTGGCCGAGATGACGGACGAGAACATCGACGAGGTGCTCGGCACCAACCTGAAGGGCACCATCCTGTCGGTGCAGGCGTGCCTGCCCGCGCTGGCCGCGTCGGGGCACGGGCGGGTCATCCTCACCTCGTCCATCACCGGGCCGGTCACCGGCTTCCCCGGCTGGTCCCACTACGGCGCCAGCAAGGCAGGCCAGCTCGGCTTCCTGCGCACCGCCGCGATCGAACTGGCCGCCAGCGGCATCACGGTCAACGCGGTGCTGCCCGGCAACATCATCACCGAGGGCCTGGCCAGCCTGGGTGCGGACTACATGGCGGGGATGGCCGCCTCGATCCCGCTGCGCCGGCTCGGCTCGGTCGCGGACATCGGGTACGCCGCGCTGTTCCTGGCCACCGACGAAGCGGGCTACATCACCGGGCAGACCATCGTGGTGGACGGCGGCCAGGTGCTGCCGGAGTCGCTCGACGCGCTGGACGGCTGATGACCGAGCCAGCGCGCACGCACGAGGACGTGCGCCGGATCCTGGCCGACCAGATCTCCGCGGGGCATCTGCGGCCGGGGCAGCGGCTCGGCGCGGAGCGCGCGCTCGCCACCGAGCTGGGCGTCAGCCGCGCGGCGCTGCGCCAGGCGCTGGCCGTGCTCGAAGAGGGCGGGCTGGTCCGCCGGGTGCCGGGCCGGGGCGGCGGCACGTTCGTCAGCAAGGGCAAGATCGAGCGCGACCTGTCCCGGGTGGTCGGCGTGCCGGCCCTGCTGCGCAGCCAGGGCGTGGTGGCCGGCACCAGGGTGCTGTCCGCGCGGCTGGCCCCCGGCGACGAGACGGCGGCCAGGGCGCTGCGGCTGCGGCCCGGTGAGCTGGTCATCGACCTGGTGCGGATCCGGCTGGCGGACGGCAGCCCGTTCTCGGTCGAGCACCTGATGCTGCCCGCCGACCGGTTCCCCGGGATGCTGGAGATGCCCCTCGGCGGGTCGGTGTACGAGCTGCTCGAGGAGCGGTACGACACCCGGCCCAAGGAGGCCGTGGAGCGCATCGAGGTGGTCAGCGCGTCCCCCGACGAGGCGATGATCCTCGACGTGGCGGCGGGCGCCCCGCTGCTGTCCATCACCCGCACCACCACCGACGCACAGGACGAGCCGATCGAGTTCTCCCATGACCTGTTCCGCGGCGACCGGACCCGGATCGTGGTGCGCACCCCGGGCAAGGGCAGCGTGACCCGGGCGTCACGCGGCCGTGGGCAGGTCATCGAGTTGCGGGCCCAGGCGGCGCCGTGAGCTCGCGAGCGCGCGGATGCCGCGCCGGGTCACCGGAGGCCGGGACAGCGGAGGGAGCCGGGGCATGACGGCGGAGCAAAACACTGGCGGGCGGCCCGTCGGCCGGGTCAGGTTCATGGATGCCCAGCGGGTCAACCTGGACGGGTTCGCGGTCGAGGACGTCGGCCTTGGCCTGGTGGCGATGCGCTCGCCCCACGACCCGGAGCCCAGCCTGGTGATCTCCGGCGGGCAGGTGACCGAGCTGGACGGCGTGCCAGCGGACCGGTTCGACTCGATCGACGCCTACATCGCCAGGCACGGCCTGGACCTGACCGTCGCCGAGGAGGCGATGGCCCTGCCCGACGTGGCGTTCGCGCGCCGGCTGGTCAGCGCGGACGTGCCCCGGTCGGAGATCGTCCGGCTGTCCGCCGGCGCCACGCCCGCCAAGCTGGCCCGGGTGCTGGCGCTGCTGCGGCCGCCGGAGCTGTGCCAGGCGATGACGAAGATGCGGGCCAGGCGGACGCCCAGCAACCAGGCGCACGTCACCAACCGGCTGGATGACCCGCTGCTGCTCGCGGCCGACTCGGCGACCGCCGCCGCGTTCGGGTTCCGTGAGGTGGAGACCACGGTGCCGGTGCTCGCCGACGCGCCGAGCAACGCGGTGGCCTGCCTGATCGGGGCGGCGGCCGGCGCCCAGGGCGTGCTGATCCAGTGTTCGGTCGAGGAGGCGCTGGAACTGGAACTGGGCATGCGCGGCCTGACCTCCTACGCGGAGACCGTCTCGCTGTACGGCACCGAGCAGGTGTTCACGGACGGCGACGACACGCCATGGTCCAAGGCATTCCTGACCTCGGCGTACGCGTCGCGTGGCATGAAGATGCGGGTTTCCTCCGGTGCCGGGGCCGAGGTGCTCATGGCCGGGGCGGAACGCAAGTCGATGCTCTACCTGGAATCTCGCTGCGTGGCCCTGGCCCGGGCCATCGGCGCCCAGGGGGTGCAGAACGGGGGCATCGACGGGGCCAGCGTCGCCGCTGCGGTGCCGTCCGGGCTGCGCGAGCTGATGTCCGAGAACGTGATGGCGATGATGCGCAACCTGGAATCCTGCTCCGGCAACGACGCGCTGATGAGCGAGTCGGACATGCGCCGCACCTCGCGCACCCTGCCGATCGTGCTGGCCGGCTCGGACTTCATGTTCAGCGGGTTCGGCAGCATCCAGCGCTACGACAACATGTTCGGGCCGAGCAACTTCAACGCCGAGGACATCGACGACTTCCTGGCCATGCAGCGGGACTGGGGCGTGGACGGCGGGCTGCGGACCGTCACCCCGGACCGGATCGCGGAGCTGCGCCGGGAGGCGGCGCAGCTGTGCCGCGCCGTGTACCAGCACCTGGGCCTGGCCGACTTCACCGACGAGCACGTGGAACTGGCGGTGGACGCGGCCGGGTCGAAGGACCTCGGCGAGACCGACACGCTGGCCGTGGTCAGCGCCGCGCAGGCGATCCGGGATGGCGGGATCACCGTGGTGGACGTGGTCGCGGCGCTGGACGAGACCGGGTACGAGGCCGCGGCCGAGCGCATCGTCGCCATGACGGCGCAGCGGCTGGCCGGTGACTACCTGCAGACGTCGGCCATCTTCGACGAGCAGCTCAGGGTGCTGTCGCTGGTCACCGATCCCAACGACTACGCCGGGCCGGGCACCGGTTTTGAGCCCAGTCCCGAGCGGCAGGCGGAGATCGACGCGATCCGCCAGGCCCGCGGGGTCGAGGACCTCCGCGCGGAGCAGGCGACCGCGGCGGTGCCGCTGCTCGCGGCGGCGGGCCCGGCCGGGCCCGGCAACGGAAGCGGGACAGGCCGGGCCGGTCAGGATCCGCGTGAGGTGATCATCGGGGTGTCCCCGGCGGTCGGCCGGGACGTGTGGCGCTGCCTGTCCGGGCTGACCGTGCCCGAGGTGCTGGCCGAGTTGCTCGCCGGGCTCGAAGAGGAGGGCTGCACCGGCCGGGTGGTCCGGTTCAACGACACGGTGGACCTCGGCCGGATCGGGCTGGCCGCCGCCCGGCTGGCCGGCTCGGGCATCGGCATCGGCCTGCAGGGCAAGGGCACGGCGCTGATCCACCGGCGTGACCTGGCCCCGCTGGCCAACCTGGAGCTCTACTCGGTCGCCCCGGCGGTCACGCCCGAGCTGTACCGGCTGCTGGGCGCCAACGCCGCACGGCACGCCAAGGGCGGCACACCGGACCCGGCCCGCAACCCGTACACCGACGAGGCGATCGAGGCCAGGTACCACACCACGGTCATCGCGCTGATGGCACTGGAACGCGCCTGGGTGAAACCAGGCGCCCCGCCGGAGGAACTCTCCCTGGACGGCCTGCGATGACCGCGCCAGGCCCGGGCACACGTGAAGGTGGCGAGGACATGGCTGACGTGCGGGCGCTGTCCGGGCGGCCGGTGGCGGAGCTGACCCTGGAGGCGGTCAGGCGCGGCGAGATCGGGCTTGAGGACCTGCGGATCCACCCGGAGACGCTGGAGCGCCAGGCCGCGATCGCGGAGCAGCACGCGAACCCGCAGCTTGCCGAGAACCTGCGCCGCGCGGCGGAGCTGACCCGGCTGGGCGACGAGGAGGTACTCGCGATCTACGCGGCGCTGCGGCCCGGCCGGACCACGCCCGCCGAGCTGACCGCGCTGGCGGACTCGCTGGCCGGCCGTGGCCTGCCCCGGTGTGCCGCGCTGGTGGCCGAGGCCGCCGAGGTCTACGCCCGCCGCGGCCTGTCCGCGTGAGGGCGCTCGCACTTCGGCGGCCGCGGTGGCTGGATTCACTGGCATGGCCGGCGTGCCGGGCCGCCTCCATCCTTGCGTGGATCATGACTTTGGGCGCCCTATCGCGGCATCTAGGTCATATTCACGCCCGGGCTGGGCCGAGTGACCGTTACCGCGGGGGTGGATGTGGGGAATGCGACCACCGAGGTCGCATTCCTCGACGGCGACCGGCTGCTCGGCGTGGACCGGGTGCCCACCCGCGGCCGCAAGGGCTCCGAGGACTCGCTGCGTGCCGCCGCCGCCCTGGTACGCCGGCTGGAACGCCGCCTCGGCTGCCGGGTGACGCAGGCCCGGGTGGCGCCGCTGCGGGCGGTGGACACCACCACCATGGCGATCCCGCCGGCGCCCCCGGCCACCGGCAGGCTGCGGCTGCTCACCGCCGGGGTCGCGACGCCCGGCGGCACCGGCGCCTGGATCGGCGTGCCGCTGTGGCTGGACGGCCCGCTGTCCCCGGCCGCCGGACCGCTCTCCGCCGGACCGCTCTCCGCCGGGACGCTCTCCGCCGGGCCGTTCGCCGGGACGCTCTCCGCCGGACCGCTCGCCGGACGCTCTCCGCCGGGCCGCTGCCGCCGGGTCCGGTGCCGCCGGGCCGGTCGCCCGGTCGATCGCCGCCGCCGGGTCGGCTGCTCGCCGGGCCAGGTGCCGCCGGGTCCGGGGGTGCCGGGTCAGGCGGCACCGGGACGCCTGCCGTGGCCATCGTCCCCGCCGGGCTCGGCTACGCCCGCGCTGCCGAACGGCTGCGGGCGCTGCTCGGCGCCGGGGTGCCGGTCGGCGCGGTGCTGGCCGGCGGCGACGAGGGCGTGCTGATCTCCAACCGGCTGAACGCGGCGCTCCCGGTGATCGATCAGGTCGACCTGGCCGCCGTCGCCGGCTGTGACCTGGTCGCGGTCGAGGTCCGCCCGCCGGGTGACCCGCTGACCCTGCTGGCCGACCCGGTCGCGCTCGCCGCCGCGTTCTCGCTCGGCGCGGGCGAGGCCGGCGACGCGGCGGTGCTGTGCCGTGCGCTCGTCGACTTCTCCAACGCCGTGGTCGGCCGCGCCGCCGGGGCAGGCGCCGGTACCGCCTCCGCCCCCGGCGCCGCGTCCGGGCCTCTGGGCTCGCATGCGGCCGGGCTGGGCACCGCGTCCGGGCTGGGCACCACGGCCGGCCTGGGCGACGGCGCCGGGGAACCCGGGCCATGGGTGGAGGTCGCGGGCCAGCGGATCGCGCTGCGGTCCGCGTGCAGGCAGATTCCCGGCTGGCCGGTCGGCGCCGTGCGTGCCCTGGGCACCGCGGCTGGCCGGACCGAACTCGACGACCTGTTCGCGCTCGACCTGGCCGAGGTGGCGGACGCGGCCACCGCGCGGCGGGGGAGCCTGGGCTCCGCGGCGCTGGTTGCGTCGCTGCGGCGGCTGGCCAGCGGCGACCACACGGCCGTGCTGGCAGGCCTGCTGGGGATCCCGGTGCACAGCGCGGCGACCGAGCCCGCCGCCGCGCGCCTGGGTGCGCTCACCACCCCGGGTGCGCGCCCCGACGCGGCCGTGGTCGACCTGGGCGCCGGAACGGTGGACGTGATAGCGGTCCACGGCGAGGTGGTGGCCGCCGGCGCGGGTGACCTGCTCACCACCGCGGTCGCGGAGACACTGGGCATCCCGCGTGCCGCCGCGGACTGGGTCAAGCGCGGCCCGTGCGTCCGGGTGGACGGCGGCCAGCGGTTCGAGGCGGAGGACGGCAGCCGGGGCTTCCTGGACCGGCCCGCGCCCGCCGCCGCGGCCGGCATGCTCGCCGCCCGTGGGCCCGCCGGGCTGCTTCCGTTCGACCGCCGGCACAGCCCGGCCGAGTGGCGGGCGATCCGGCTGCGGCTCAAGGAGGCGGTGTTCGCCGCGAACCTGCGCCGTGCCCTGGACACGCTCGGCGGAACGCTGCCCCAGGTGCTGCTCGTCGGCGGCCCGGCCGGAGACGACGAACTGCTCGGGGTGCTGCTGCGCGCGCTGCCCGGTGACGTACCGGTGGGCCGTGCCAGCGTCGGCGCCACCCTGGCCGGCCCGCCGGCGGGCCATCGCTACGCGGCCGCGGTGGGCCTGGCCCTGGCCCCGGGCACCTCGTGAATTCCCGGCAAACAATAGGGTGCTTTACTTCTCTATTAATTAATCTTTGCTCAGATAAGCGCGGCGGAGCCTGCCGTTAACCCGATCCGACTTTGCCCGGAGATTCGCCGCGCGCGGGCCGCTCGATTTGCTCCCGGATATCGTCGAATCTTGGAATTTTACTCTTTTCCTTACCTTCGTCTCGGTTATAACGGGCTGGGGGCTTTCCCGGGGCCTCCGGGCTGGCTCCGGCACGAGGAGGTGACGGGAATGTGCGACGACCAGCATGCGGCTGGCTCGCCGGCGGCTGCCGAGTCTTCGCTGTCCAGAAGGGGTTTCCTGCAACGCGTCGGCCGGTGTGGCCGCCGCGGCCGCCGTGCTGCGGCAGTTCCCCCGGCTGCCGCTGCGTTCCCCGGCCAGGGCGGTCTCGGCCGACGGCCTGTCCGCCTACTCGATGGCCATGCACGTGCATTCCTCGTTCAGCGAGCAGGACGGCTCGATGGACAGCCAGCTTTTCCAGGCGACCAAGAACTCGGTGGACGTGCTGTGGTGGACCGACCACGACACCCGGATGGACGGTATTGGCTACCGCCAGGAGGTGCATTTCACCAGCCTCACCCAGGAGAAGGGCGGCCCGGGCCAGGGCCGCGCCTGGGACTGGACCAAGGTCACCTCCGGCCCGCTGGGCAGCCAGTCCACCGGTGGCATCGTGCAGAACCCGTGCTCGCCCAACGACCCGGTGGCCGGCGGAAGCTTGCACCTGATCGCCAAGAGCACCACGGGCGCCGCGGCGGCGTTCGGCTTCTACGCGCAGACCCACCAGGCCAGCTGGAACTACCGCGACAACCTCAACGGCCAGAGCCTGACCATCGACGTCCTGCCGACCAGCGGCTGGACGGCCGGCTACCTGGAACTGCTGATCGTCAGCTCCTACCACGAGGCGATCGGCGGCCGCCCGGCCGGCGGCTACCAGCTCTCCTACCAGTTCGTTCCGCCCGGCGGCACGGCGCGGCGGACCGCCAACGGGATAAGCGGGACCGTCACGATCCCGGTCACGCCGGACAGCGGCAGCGATCCCTGGGGCACGGTCACCATCAACCCGGCCGAGGACATCGCCGCCCTGTGGCCGGACATGGACTACCGCGACTTCGGCCTGTACGAGCTGACCCTGGCCGCGGTCAGCACCGGTGACCTGGTCGAGGGGTACTTCGACTACCTCAGGTTCGACCGGTCGATCAGCGGTGAGGCCTTCTTCCAGCAGCAGGCGGACATGAGCACCGCCCTTGCCACGCGGTACCGCTCGGTCGCCCAGCAGCAGGGCCTTGAGGTCTCGCTGTCGCTGCCGCACGTCAACTGGTTCGGGAAGTCCGTGTCCATCCCCGACTACGGCAGCACCAAGGGCCGCCGCGAGTACGGCACGTTCCTGGCCCAGACACCTGATACCGAAGATGCACGCGTCCGGGGGCCTGCCCAGCTACAACCACCCGTTCGGCTACTCCGACATACCGGAACTGCCCCAGGCCACGCAGGACACCATGCTCATCGAGGTCGCCAAGGCCATGCTGCCCACGGCCTCGGTCGCCGGCCGCGCTGGGCACCGACCTGCTGGAGGTCGGCTACTACCTGCGCGAGGGCGTCGATCTCGCGCACCACGTGGCGCTGTGGGACATCATGTCCCGCAACGCGCTCTTCCTCACCGGCAACGGCACCAACGACGACCACTTCGGCAAGAACTGGTTCGTCCAGCCGCAACAACTGGTTCACCTCGGTCTGGGCGGACAGCACCGGGATCGGCGACCTGCTGGCCCCGCTGGCCGCGGGACGGGCCTGGTGCGCCTCGCTGTCCGGCTACCGGGGCAGCCTCGATCTGCTGGTCGATGGCTCGGTGCCGATGGGCTCGGTCAGCGTCTCGAAGGTGTCCAGCCGCCGGCTCGTGGCCAGCGCGACCGCCATCCCGGCGGGCGGCACGCTCCAGGTCCTGCAGGGCGCGGTCGACTATGCCGGCGCCGCGGCGCTGTCGGACAACACCACGGTGATCGGGTCCTACCCGGCGGCCAGCTCACCGGCGGGTCGGTGGCACAGCGGATCGACACCGGCACCGACAGCTTCGTGCGCACCCAGGTGCTCGACTCCGCGGGCACGCTGGTCGGCCTGTCCAACCCGGTCTGGCTGCTCCGCGCCGCGCCACCCAGCGGCATCCCGGCCCCGCGCCAGACCTGAGCCGCACCGCCGACGGGCCAGCACGCCGCGCCGCAGCCACACGGCCGCGGCGACGGGCGGCCCGGGACTGCGGCACGGCGGGCCGTGCGTCAGGCCTGCTGCCCGGCTCGACCCGGCCAGGTCGTGCAGTGCCCGCGCGGAGCCGAGCGCGGTATCCACCGCCAGCAACCTGGGTCCCTCCTCGTCACGGATCACCCCGTGGATGTGCCGGATCAGCGGGGTGAAGGATCTGCGGTAGGGCCCGATGCTCCGGTGCGTCACGGGGGCGCGGCCGTCCTGGCAGACCGTGAAGGTGTCCCCGGCGCGCGGGTGGAACGGGTTGGTGACGTGGATCTGCCCGCCGGTGCCGAGCAGCCGCGTGAAGGTGTCGTCCGCCCGGCCGAACCCGCAGGACAGGTAGAGATGCCGGCCGCCGGGGAAGTTCAGGCAGCCCCAGGTCGCCAGGTCCACCCCGCCGGGAGCGAACTCGGCCTGCGCCCAGGCGGCCTCGTGCTCCGCGCCGAACAGGTCACGGCCCAGCCGGACCGGGTAGCAGCCCACGTCGAGCAGCGCGCCGCCCTCCAGTTCGGCGAACATCCTGACGTTGGTGCCCGGGTCGCCCATGGCGAAATGGAAGCCCGACTGGATCTCGCGGAGGTCGCCGATGGTGCCGCCGGTGAGGATGCCGCGCAACCGGGCCATCTGGTCGTGGAACGGGAACGCGAAGGCCTCCCACAGCGGCGTCCCGGTCTCGCGGGCCACGGCGAGCACCCGCTCGGTCTGTGCGGCCGACCCCGTCAGCGGCTTCTCGCAGAGCACCGGCTTGCCGGCCTCCAGCGCGATGATCGTCCACTCGCCGTGCAGTGCGTTCGGCAGCGGGATGTAGAGCGCATCGATGTCCGGGTCGTCGATCATGCCCTGGTAGCCGGTGATGGCGCGGCCGATGCCGTTGGCGGTGGCCCACCGGGCGGTCCGGTCCGTGTCGCGGCCCGCGACGGCGGCCGGATCGCCGCCCGCCTCCCGCAGCGAGGGCAGGAACAGGTTCCGTGCGATCTTGGCCGTGCCGAGAATTCCCCAACGAACGCTGCGCCTCATCGTCATCACCCGTCTCTCTCCCGGGCATTATCGCGGTATGAGCGATCTGTTTCGCGGCCCGGGTGTGGCCCTGCTGACCCTGTTCCATGACGACGGTTCCATCGACCCTGCGGCCACGGCTGAGCTGGCCCGTGAGCTTGTCGAGCGCGGCATGCGCGCGGTGCTGGTGGCCGGCACCACCGGCGAGGCAGGCACGCTCACGAAAGCCGAGCGGTCCGCGCTTATCGATGCGATACGGCAGGCCATCCCGGCCGGGGTCCCGGTCATCGCGGGCACCGGGGCACTGTCCGCCAGGCAGGCCGTCGGCCTCACGACGGAGGCCGTGGCGGCCGGCGCGGACGCGGTGCTGGCCTGGCCACCGCCCGGGGGAGTGGACACGCCCGGGTACTTCAAGGCCGTGGCCGACGCCGCGCAGGGCCGCCCGGTGCTGGCCTATCACTTTCCCCGGGTGTACCCGCCCGGCATCCCGGTCACGGCGCTGGCCGGGCTGCCCATCGCCGGGCAGAAGGACTCCTCCGGCGAGCCGGAGCGGCTGCTCGACGAACTGGCGCACTATCCCGGCCCGACGTACGTCGGCTCCTCGGCGCTGCTCGCGCTGGCCGGGCCGCTGGGCGCCGCCGGTGCCCTGCTGGCCCTGGCCAACGTCGAGCCGGAGCGGTGCGCGGCGGCGTTCGCGGGAGACGCGGGAGCCCAGCGCGAGATCACCGAGCGGCACCTGGCGGCCAGCCGCGGCGGGGTTCCGGCGCTGAAGCGGCTCCTGGCCGAGGACTGGGGCCGTCCGGTCCCCGTCCGGGTCGGCTAGGGCGTATTGCCCCCGGATACGGCACGCGCTTCCCGCCATACTGCAGGAGGTGGGGCGGGAAATGGCGATTACCCGGAAAACGGCACCGGCGCCCGCCTCAGGAGCATCTCGCTGGCGCCGCTTCCTGACGCCGTGGCGCTCGCCCGCGGATCAGCCCGCCTGGGCCCGGCCGGCGCTGCTGGCCATCGCCGTCGTCGCGGCGGTCGCGTACGGCTGGGGAATGGCCGGCGCCAGCGTCGAGCCGCTCTACGGCGCGGCGGCCCGCAGCATGTCGGAAAGCTGGCACGACTTCATCTTCGGGGCGTTCGATCCGGCTGGGACCGTCACCGTCGACAAGCTGCCTGGCGCGCTCTGGGTGCAGGCCCTGTCGCTGCGGATCTTCGGCTTTCACATCTGGGCCCTGGTCCTGCCGCAAGTGGCCGAGGGCGTGCTCACCGTCCTGGTGCTGTACCGGGCGGTCCGCCGGCTAGCCGGGCCTGCGGCCGGCCTGACCGCCGCGGCCGTGCTCGCCGTCACGCCCATCACCGTGCTGCTGGGCCGCGGCAACGTATCGGACTCGCTGCTGATCCTGCTGCTCGTGCTCGCCGCCGACGCCACGTCCGCCGCGCTGCTCACCGGGTCGCTGCGGCAGCTGCTGCTGGCCGGCGTCTGGGTCGGCCTGGCGTTCCAGGCGAAGATGATCCAGGCCTGGCTGGCCCTGCCCGCGCTGGCCGCCGCCTACCTGCTCGCGGCGCCCGCGGCGCGGCTGCGCACCCGGTGCGCGCATGTCGCGCTGGCCGGGCTGGTCACCGCCGTGGTCTCGCTGTCCTGGATGACCGCCGTCTCGCTGGTCCCGTCCCAGCACCGGCCGTACGTGGACGGCAGTCCGGACGACTCGGTGTACACGCAGGTCTTCGACTACAACGGCCTGGGCCGGCTCACCGGGAACTGGGCGAGCATCGCCGGGCCGCCATCACCGGTCGTGGTCGCGGCCGCAGAGAGCGGGCGGTCGCTGACCGCCGAGACAAGAGGCATCAAGGCGAGCTGGCATCGTCTGCTGGCCGGGCCGTTCGCGGCCGACAGCGGCTGGCTGCTGCCGGCGGCCGTGGCCGGCGCGCTGGGCGTGCTCATCTCCCGGCGCCGCCGGGGCAGGCGCGACCCGCTGCGCGCCGCCGTCGTGCTGTGGGGCGGCTGGTGGCTGGTCCTCGCCGTCTTCTTCAGCGCCGGTACATTCATCAACTCGTACTACGTCGCGGCGCTCGTCCCCGCGGTGGCCGCGCTGTGTGGCACCGGCCTCGCCGCGTGCGGACCCCGGCCCTGGCCGGCCCGGGTGCGGCTGATCGTCGCCGCGACGGTGCTCGGCTGCGCCGGCTACGGCGCCTACCTGATGTCCGGGACGGCATCCGGCCCGGTCGTGCTCACCGTGGTCGCGCTGGTCGTGGCGGCGGCCGCCGTCGGTCAGCTGCTGCTGCCCGCGTCAGGCAAGGCCGGGCACCTGACCGCGGTCGCGTTCGCCGGTGCCGCCGTGCTCCTGCTGCCCGCGGCGGCGTCCGTGAGCGGCGTCATCGGCGGGCTGGGGCCGTTTGACACCCCGTTCGAGTCGTCGCAGACCGCGCACAACAACCACTTGCTGGCCGCCGCCGCGCCCGCCCTCACCCGGACCGTCCAGCGGCTGGAACTCCGGACGCCACCCGGTGCTGCCCTGCTCGGCACCGACACGTCCGGCCTCGCGCAGACTCTCATCCTGTACAGCGGCAGGGAGGTGCTGCCGATCGGCGGCTACCTCGGCAACGTGCCGGCCCCGACGCTGGCCACGCTGCGGGCCGACATCAGCCGTGGCTACGTGCGGGTATTCCTGCTGCCGGTGGCACCGCCGGGCCCGGACCCGCGGGTGCGCTGGATCGAGTCGCACTGCACCAGGCAGCCCCTGCCCCCGCACCACCGCCCGGTCCCGAACGCGAACTTCTTCTGCGGACTTGGCACCAGCGGCTGCCGGGCAGACCAGTACCAGCACCAGCACTGGCCAGGCGAGGCTAGCCCATCGTCACGTCCGGGCTGATCCGGCCCGCCCTTGATCGCTCACGGCGTACACCAGCGATGGCATCTCATTTTCGAGATATCATCGGGCGTATGGATGCGGAACCGCGCGGGGCTGGTGGGGTGCGCGACCCGGGTGAGGTGCCGGAGGTGCCGGAGTTGCCGGTGCTGCCGGGGTTCCGGGAGATGGCGCTGCGGCGGATGTCCGCGGAGCGCCGCCGGCTGGTCGCCGACCTGACCGCACAGCGCAGGTCGGCCGGGTTGTCCCAGACCGAGGTCGCGGCCCGGATGGGCACGTCCCAGTCGGCCGTCGCCCGGCTGGAAACCGGCGACGCGGATGTGCGGGTGTCGACGCTGGAGCGGTACGCGGCCGCGATCGGCAGCCAGGTCGCGTGGCTGGCACGGGCCCAGCCGGGCGTGGCCCCGGACCCGGCGGGACCAGATCTGACGGCACCCGAAGCAGCAGGCCCGGGATCGATCGGGCCGGACGTGACGGGGCCGGGCTGCCGTCGCCGGGATATCCGCAGGCGGGGCAGCCGCAGGCAGGACCAGGGCAGGAGTATCGCTGATGATCACGCCGCGCACGCAGGGCGCTCCGCTCCGGCCGTTCCCGCCGGATCCCATGCGGCCGCCGGGGCCCATGCCGCCCGGACCGGTGCCCCCGTTCCACCCTGGGCCGCCGTCACCGGGGCCGGGGCATGCCCCCGGGCCGGCCCGCCCGGCACAGAACCCGGCCATGGCGCCCACCAGGATCTGGATCGACCCCCGGGGCTGGCCGGACCACCTCTACGAGCGGCTCCTGGACCGGCGCATCGTCATGGCGCACGGGCACCTTGACGGGGAGGCGGCGACCCGGCTGGCCGCCCAGTTGCTCACCCTCGACGCCGAGGGGACCGCGCCGATCCGGCTTGAGCTGCAGAACCTGACCGCCGACCTGCCCGCGGCGCTCAGCGTCATGGGCATCCTCGATGTCGTACGCGGGCCGGTGACCGGCTGCGCGGGCGGCCGTATCGAGGGCCCGGCGCTGGGCATCCTCGCCGCCTGCCGGCACCGGCAGGCCTACCCGAACGCGCTGTTCGTCCTGTCCGAGCCCCAGGTCAGCTTCGACGGCACGGTGACCGCGCTGGCCTCCCGTGAGGAGCAGGAGCGGGCCATGCTCGCGGACCTGTTCGCCAGGATCGCCGAGGTCACCGGCCGCGACGAGGCCCAGGTGCGGGACGACGCCCGCAGGGACAAGCTGCTGCGCGTCGCCGAGGCGATCGCGTATGGCCTGGTGGAGAGCCAGGCCACGGCGCGCGGCCTACCTGGGCTGCCTGGGCTGTCCCGGGCGCCGCGGCAGGGCGATGACGGTGGCGGCGACGGCGGCCCCGGCCCCGGCGACGAGCAGCCAGGCGGAGACCGGCACCGGGACGGCGAGCACGACTAGCACGACAGCCGCGGCGAGCGTGCCCCACACGGCCAGCGGCACCTGCAGCCGCAGCCAGCGCGCCGTCGCGGCGGCCCGGCATGGCCCGTGGCGCGTCCAGCAGCAGCAGGTAACCGAGGATCAGCAGGCCCTGGCCGGCCAGCACGGCCAGGCCCGGCGGTGCGACCGCGGACTCGATGACCGCCGTCGCGGCGGCCAGCGTGCCCACCACCCGCCACCGGGCCAGCGGGCCGGCCAGGCTCGCGGCCACCAGGAGCAGGCCAGCGGGGATGAGGGCCCAGGCGCGGCCGGACAGGTGCGATGCGGGCACGATGACCATGCCCGCGCCGAGGCAGCCGGTGGCCGTCCGGGTGATCACGGACGCCAGGCGCGGCCGGTGCCCGCCGCCGGTGGTGCCGTCCAGCCCGCTCATCACCGCACCGCCCGGATCCGCCGCCCGCGCAGTGGCGCCTGTGCCCCTTCGAGCCCGGTTCCGCTGTCCCAGCTCAGCACCGGGACGCCCAGGCCGGTGAGACTGGACCGCAGGGCGCCGCGGTCGAGCCGCCAGAGCCGGACCGCGAGCTGTGACATGGGCAGCCGCGGTTCCGCCGGTGGCTCGTACTGCAGGACATCCACGACCACCAGGGACACGCCACGCTGCCGCAGGTCGGCCACCGCGTTCAGGGCACGCCGGTCGAGCAGCGGCGAGAACAGGACCACCAGGGCGCGCGGGGGCAGCGCGGTCCGCGGCACGCGGTCCAGGTCCGGGGTGGCCTCGCTGGGGAAGCGGACGCCGAACGCCATCTCCACGATCCGGAAGAACTGCCGGTTGCCGGGGGAGGGAGACAGCCACTTGAGCACCCCGCCGAGGACCACCACGCCGACCCGGTCGCCGGTCCGCAGGTAGGCGGTGGCCAGGCCCGCCGCACCGCGGACCGCGACGTCGAGGGTGGTGCCGCCGGGCGGCCCGACATCGGAGAACGCATCGATCATGATCACCAGGTCGGCCGCGCGCAGCGCCGCCCGCTGGTTGACGTGCGGCTGGCCGAGCCTGCTGGTCACCGCCCAGTTCAGGTCGCGCAGCCGGTCTCCGGGCTGGTAGCCGCGGATGCCGTAGAACTCGATGCCCGCGCCCGGCGCAGCGGCGGTGTGCTCGCCGATCCGGCGCAGCAGGTCGGCGGGCAGCAGGCTGGCCCTGGACGGCGGCGGGTGCGGGAAGACCTCGACCGGCCCGGGACGGAGCGTCAGGCGCGTTTCGCCCATCCCGTCGGTGCAGCGGGCGGTCACCGTGCACAGCTGGTGGCGGCCCCAGGCGCCCGGCCGGACGGCCCAGCGGGCCTGGGCAGGCTGCCCGGCGACGGCGACCTGGCTCGGCCTGACCGTCGGCGAGGGTCACCGCCGGGCCGGGCTCGATCCGGAACGTCACCTCGTCCACCGCGGCCGCGACGGTGGCGACGATCTCGACATCCTCGCCCTCGAAACAGCGCGACGGGGCCGCGGTGACCGCCGCCGCCAGGGCTTGCGGCCGGGCGCCGCGGCGGGCTGCCGCGAGCGCGGCCAGGACGGGCGCGCCGAGCAGCAGCAGGCTGGCGTGCCGGGTCAGGACCGCCGCGAGGACGACCGCCACCCCGATCGCGGCCAGCCTGCGCAGCCGGGGCGCGGCCTGCCAGGCGGCGGGCACCAGCCCGCCGCGGCCCGGCGCGCCTGCGGCCGGCCGCTGCCGCGGCGCCGGGTGCCGCGGGCAGGCCCCCTGCCGGACCCTGCCCGGCGCCCGCGCCACCCGGCGCGGCCGGGGCCGGTACCGCTGGCCCGCCGGGTGCCGTGGGCGGGCCGTCGGTCACTGGCTGGCCCTGGGCACCGGCTCGGCGGTGAGGATCTCGGTGATCAGATCCTCGCCGGTCACCCGGCGCACCCACATCTCCGGCCGCAGCACCAGGCGGTGTGCCAGCGCGGGCACGGCGACCGCCTTGACGTCCTCGGGGATCACGTAGTCGCGCGAGTCGAGGGCGGCATGGCCGCGGGCAAGCTGGATCACCGCCAGCGTCCCGCGCGGGCTCGCGCCGACGCTGATCTGCGGATGGGACCGGGTCGCGGCGACCAGGCGGACGATGTAGCCGAGCAGGTCGTCGTCCAGGTGAACCTGCTCCAGCGACTCCCGCATGGCGAGCAGGGCGCTGGCGTCGAGCACCTCCGCGGACCGCGGCGGCGCCGAGCCCCGCTCCAGCCTGCGCCTGGCCATCTCCGCCTCGCCCGCCTCGTCGAGGTAGCCGAGCCGGATGCGCGCCACGAACCGGTCAAGCTGCGCCTCGGGCAGCGGGTAGGTTCCCTCGTACTCGATCGGGTTGTCGGTGGCGAGCACGACGAACGGCTGCGGCAGCAGGTGGGTCTTGCCGTCTATGCTGACCTGGCCCTCGGCCATGGCCTCCAGCAGGGCCGCCTGGGTCTTCGGCGGCGTGCGGTTGATCTCGTCGCCGAGCAGCAGGTTGGTGAACACCGGCCCACGGCGGAACACCACATCCCCGGTGCGCGGGTCGAGGATGGGCGCGCCGGTGAGGTCGGAGGGCAGCATGTCCGGGGTGAACTGGACCCTGGTGAACTCCAGCCCCAGGGTGGTGGCGAAGGTGCGGGCGAGCAGGGTCTTGCCCAGCCCGGGCAGGTCCTCGATGAGGATGTGCCCCGAGGCGAGGATGCCCAGCAGTACCTGTGCCACCGCGTCCCGCTTGCCCACGATGACCCGCTCGACCTCGCCGAGCACCTGGGCACAGCGCTGCGCCGTTGCGGTTACCGAGGGGGCAAGGGTCCCGGTCATAGCTGCTCCAGCCGGTCCACGATACGGGTCAGTGTGGGCAGGTCCGCCCCCGGTGCCTTGCTGTCGAAGGACGGTGGCCGGGACGGGTCGATGAGCGGCCAGATGTCGTCGCCAACCAGGTGCCGGGCGCGCGCCGGATCCCTGGTCAGGTCCACCCGGTGACGCTCCGCCAGCGCCGACTCGGCCAGGCGGCCGAACAACTGGCGAATCCCGTGATCGTAGTGCCACTGGGACATCGGTGCCCAGCCGAGGTCTGAGCTGATCTTGGCGTAGGCGGGGAAGTCGGCGGGCCGCACCACCGCGGGCGGCGGCCTGCGCCGGGGCCAGGCCCGGCTCCGGGCGATCCGGGCCCAGGCCGCGGCGGCTCGTGGCGCGCCGCGCTCCCGCGCGCCGCCCGGAGTGCGGGCCAGCACGATGACCAGCGCCAGAGCGGCCAGGCATTCGGCCGCGATCACCAGGGCGAACGGGCCGCCCACCGCGAGCGCGGCGGCCAGCGCCGCGACCACGGCGGCCACGACCGCGGCGGCCCGCCGCACGGCCGTCAGCACGGTCCGGTCTGCGGTCCGATCCACGGGGCCGTCCACGGGCGGGTCCACGGGCCGGTCCACGAGCGGGTCCACGGCCCGGTCCACGGCCCGGTTCCCAGGCCGGTCCACGGGCCGGTTCACGGGCCGCCACCCAGATCGGCCTGCGCCAGCGTCCCGCTGTCCAGGTCGGCTTGCACCTGCGCCAGCGCCTCGATCGCTGCGGCCCGGTCGGCCTCGGTCATCGGATGGCTGCTGTAGCGCGCCTGCCGGAACAACCCGGTCAGCGTGCCCGCCGAGGCGGACCGCACCAGGCCGCCCGCGGTGGCGCGGCCGAGCACCTCGGCGGGCGTGTCCGCCATCCGCGGCGCCGAGCCCGCATCGGCCAGGCTGCGCTCCATCGCCGCATAGCAGCCGATGATCGCGGTGCGCGGATCGGGGTCCTCGTGCAGTGCTCGGGCACCGGCCGCGAGGGCCGCCGCCAGCGGCTCGGCGTCCGTTTCCGCGCCCGGCTCCAGCGGCGGGAGCGCGCGGGCGTGACGGCGCCGGTACACGGTCAGCGCGGCCGACGCCAGCGCCACCACGGCGAACAGCACCAGCACCGGCCACGGGCTGCCCGGTGGCGGGTGCCGCGGCGGCATGGGCCGTGGCGGCCCCCGCCCGCCCGGCCCCCGCCGCGCCCGCGCCGCCGTGGCCCCGGAACCTCTGCAGGGCCCGGGACAGCCCGAAGGCGGCGAACGGGAGCAGCAGCAGCCACCACAGTGACCGGCGCTGGCGGCGCAGCGGCCGCCCGCTTTTGCGGGCCCAGATCAGCCGGGCGATCAGCAGCGCGATCCCGGCAATCGCCAGCACCACCTCCGCGCTGGCGATGATCCAGTACACGGCCCGGCCGCTCATGCCCAGGATCTCCGCGCTGCCGGCCGCGGAGAACGCACCGCCGGCCCGCAGGCCCACCGCTGCGACGGCGACGAGCAGCAGGACGGCCGCCGCCCGGCGCAGCTCCGCGCCGCCGCGAGCCCCGTTTCCCGGCATGGCACCTCCAGGCCTCGGCCAGGAACGTCCGCCACCGATCCTGGCCTGGCGGCGGGCCGCCCAGCACGGGGCGGGCGCGCCGCCGCCTGCGCCCCAGTCTGCCAGCCGCCCGGGCCGCTGCCCATTGCCTGACATGGCTCTGTCGCCGGATCGACGCCGCGAGGTAACATCGCATGCAATCACACGGGAGCTCGGGCTAACCGGGCTGAGAGGGTGGCTGGCCACACCGGCCCGCGCCACCGACCGTCTGAACCTGACCGGGTAATGCCGGCGTAGGGAGGCAGTCGTGACCTCGACATCCACATCAACACCTGCTGCTGAGGCGTTCGTCACCGTCCCCGGGGACCGGCACTCCGAGGTGGCACGGACCCTGGCCGAGCCGGTGCCGCAGGCGCTCAGCGCCATCGATCAGCTCGGGCTGTGGGGCAACCTCGGGGTGAGCCTGCTCGGCTTCACCGGCGCGATCTTCGTGCTCCAGCCGGGCGGCACCGGCACCCGGGAGCTGTCGCTCGCCGCGGCCCTGACCGCCATCGTGCTCGGCACCGTGCTCGGGACCCTGCCGGTCGCGCTGGCCGGGCTGCCCGGGACCCGCACCGGGGCCCCGGCCATGGTGCTGCTCCGCGGCCTGTTCGGGGCCAGGCTCTCCTACCTGCCCACCGCGCTCAACATCCTGCAGTGCCTCGGCTGGGGGATCTTCGAGCTGGTCACGATCGCGACCGCGGCGCACACCGTGGCCCCGGCACTGCCCCGGTGGGCCTACATCCTGTTCGCCGGGGTGGCGACCGCGCTGCTCACGATCCGGCCGCTGGGCGCGATCCGGATCCTGCGCCGCTACGTGACCACCGCGGTCGTGATCGTCCTCGGCTACCTGTTCATCCAGCTTCTCCGGCACCCGCTGCCCGCGTTCACCCACGGCACCTGGGGACCGGGGTTCTGGGTGGCCACCGACACGGTGGTCGCGGCCGCGATCTCGTTCGCGCCGCTGGCCGCGGACTACACCCGGCACTCACGCAGCGGGGCGGCGGCCTTCAACGGCACGTTCTTCGGATACGGCGCCACGCAGACCCTGTGCTATGTGATCGGCCTGCTCGCGCTGGTCACCGTGGCACACGGCAACGCCAACGACATCTACGGCGCGTTCATCGCGCTGCCCCTCGGCGCGATCGCGTTCGGCATCCTCGCGCTGCGCGAACTGGACCAGTCCTTCGCCAACGTGTACTCGACCGCCGCGTCGACGCAGAACCTGCGCCCGCTCTGGGACCGGCGGGTGCTGGCCATCACCATCTCCGCGGCGACCACGGCCGGGGCGCTGTTCCTGAACATCAATGACTACGAGAACTTCCTGATCCTGCTGGGCTCGGTCTTCGTGCCGTTGTCCGCCGTGCTCATCGTGGACTTCTTCGTCCTCGCCAAGGGCCACTGGGACCTGTCGGCGCAGGCCCCCACCCGCTGGCTGATGCTGCTGCCCTGGGCCGCCGGGTTCGTCGTCTACCAGCTCATCAACCCCGGTTACATCTCCTGGTGGGTGTCGGCGTGGGCGCACGTCGCCCAGGCGATCGGGTTCACGCCCGGCCACCTGGATGTCCGCGTCGATCTGCTCGTTCGTGGTCGCCGCGGTGGCCACCCTGCTGGTCGGCGGGCTGCACGTCGGTGGCCCGCAACCGCGGCGGCGGTGCACCGCCCGGCGGGCAGGCCCGGACGGTGACCGGGACGCGATGACCGGATCGCCCGCGCCTGCCGGGGATCCCGGCCCGGGGCACCGCGCGGCCCGGGGCGGCCGTGGCGCCGTTCCGCGGCCACGGCATGGGCAAGGATCTTGTCGAGCCCGACTGGCCGCCGCTTACCGACGAGGAAGTGGGCGCGGTGCTGGCCCGGTACGGGCGGGACGGCAGCGTGACCGTCCGGTGGCGCAGCCCACGGCCCATGTCCGCGGCGGCCCTGGCCGGCTGCGACGGCGCGGAGGTGTTCGTCAAGCGGCACCACACGCTGGTCCGCACCGCCGCGCAACTGGGCGCCGAGCACGCCCTGGCCGGCCACCTGCGCGCCCTCGGGATTCCCGTGCCGGCGGTGCTGCGGCTGCCCGATGGCGGCACCACGGTCAGGTCCGGCGACTACGTCTACGAGGTGCACGCGCCGGCCGGCGGGATCGACCTGTACCGGGACGTGCCGTCGTGGGAACCGTTCCGCGCGCGCGGCGCACGCCCGGGCGGCGGGAGCCGCGCTGGCCCGGTTCCACCTGGCCAGCGCGAGCTTCGGCCTGCCGGCCAGGCCCCCCGCGGTGCTCACGAACTCCTGCGCGGTCATCACGGCGCCGGACCCGCTTGCCGCGGTGGCCCGCCTGGCCGCCCGCCGGCCCGGCCTGGCCCATTACCTGGACGAACGGCCGTGGCGGGACGACCTCGCCAGATACCACCTGCCCGCGATCGGCCGGCTCGCGCCGCTGCTCCCCGGCCTCGGCCGGCTCTGGGGGCACGGGGACTGGCATCCGTCCAACCTCACCTGGACCGCGCCGTCCCCGGATGCCGGTGTCGCCGCCGTGATCGACCTCGGGCTGGCCAACCGCACCTTCGCGGCGCACGACCTGGCGGTCGCGATCGAGCGCAGCGCCGTGTCCTGGCTCGACCTCGCCGGCACCGGGGCGGCCGCACGCGGACATCCCGGCCGTGGACGCCCTGCTGGACGGTTACTCGTCGGTCCGGCCGCTCACCCGGGCCGAGCTTGCGGCGCTGCCCGGGCTGCTCCCGGTCGTCGCATCTCGAGTACGCGCTGTCCGAGGTCGAGTACTTCGCCAGCGTCGTGCGCTCGCCGCAGAACGCCGACCTCGCCTATGACGGCTACCTCATCGGGCACGCCCGCTGGTTCGCCGGCCGGGAAGGCTCGGCGCTGCTCAGCCACCTGCGGCAACGGGCGGACCGGCGGCCAGCCGCTCCCTGACCACCGCCATCGGATCGGTGGTGCCCGTCGGGCATCTCCCAGCGGTTCTCTATCCACCAGGTGCACCCGGCCTGGGCCCACGGCGTGACGTGCGCGGACGCCGCGGCCGGGTCGCCCGCCGGGGTCACGCCCTCGGCCACGACGTCCACGCTCCGGCCTGGCGCCGTGCTCGGCCAGCCACGCCCGCACGGCACGGACGTCATCCGGCCCCTCGGCCCGCGCCGAGGTCGTACTGCGGGATGATCCCGTCGCAGCGCAGCACCCGCCGCATCGACTTCGGCCGCGGCCACACGCCGACCACCCAGACCGGGATCCGCCCGGAGACCGGCCGTACCGCCTTGGTGAGATCGTCGCGGTCCACCTCAAAGTCGTAAAACCGCCCGTGGTAGCTCAGCCCGCCGTCCCAGAGTGTCCTGATGAGGTCGATTCCCTCGTCGAGTCGTTCGGCACGCAAGCGCAGTGTCCGTCTCCTCGCCGGTGTCGGGCAGACCTGTATCGACGGCGCCGACGCCGACCGCCAGAATTGCCCGCCCGCCGGAAAGCTGGTCCACCGTGGCGACCTGGCTGGCCACCTTCCACGGCCGCCGCCACGGCAACGGGGTGAGCAGGGTGCCCAGACGGATCCGCTCGGTCCTGGCGGCCATCGCGGCCAGCAGGCTCCACGCGTCCACGCCGTAGGCCGCCTCCCAGACGAATATCCCGTCCCATCCGGACCGCTCGGCGAGTACCGCCTGCTCCAGTTGCTCGGTGGCCGATCCGCCGGGCAATACGAAACCAGTCAGCATGGTTTCGTCCTACCAGCCGGCGACGACAACGCCGGCCGGTCCGCGCCGATCACCTGCCGGAAGGTTATGGTCAGCCATGATCCGCTCTCACGTGTCCATCAGGGACTCGCTGGTGGTGCTGCTCACGCTCACCACCGGTGCGGTGGACGTCACGTCGTTCCTCGCCCTCGGCAACGTCTTCAGCAGCGTGGTCACCGGTGACATGGTGCTGCTGGGTGCGGCGGCCGGCACCGGCAGGCCGGAGCTCGCGGTGCACAGCGGCGTGGCGCTGGCCGGCTACCTGGCCGGCGTGCTGGCGGGGGCCCCGCTGGCCGCGCGGCGTCATCATGCCAGCGGCACCTGGCCGCCCAGCGTGACCATCACCCTGGCGGCGGAGCTGGTGATCCTGGCCGCGTTCAGCGCCGGCTGGGAACTGACCGGCACCCACCCGTCCGGCGGCGTTCAGCTCGCGCTGCGTGGCGGTGCTCGCGGCGGCCATGGGCCTGCAGGCGGCCGCGGTCCGCCGCCTCGGCCAGATGTCAACCACCTACCTGACCAGCACCCTCACGGCCCTCGTCGCCGGTCTGGTCACCGGCAGCAAGCCGGACGGGATGGCCCGCAGCCTGGGCGTCCTGGCCACCCTCATCATCGGCGCGATCGGCGCGAGCATCCTCCTGGAGAACGCCCGTGCCTGGCTGCCGCTGGTGATCCTGCTGCCGCTCGGCCTGGTCATCGTCGCGTCGGTGGCCGGCTTCGAGCGGGTCAGGGACCACCTCACCCCCAGCCGCGGCCAGTGAGCCGCGGCGCAGCAGCAGCGTGATGGCCAGTGCCGCGGCGGGCAGCAGGGTGACCATGGCGGGCAGCTGGTAGCGCCAGTTGAACTCGAACACGTCGGAGGACAGCAGCGCGAAGACGCCGGTGACGAAGAACAGCAGGCAGGCCAGCGCCGTGGCGCGCCGCGCCGGGGCGGCCCGGCGGCGCAGCGCGGCGAGGCTGCCGGCCAGCCCGGCCAGGATGGCGAACGCGTACAGCGGCCCCGGCGTGTAGCCGCCGTGCATCTGGTACCCGCGCAGGAACGAGGCCAGCGGCCGGACCACGGACGGGTTCCCGCCACGGAAGTCCGCGCCGGTGCCGATCTGCTCCTCCACGCCGTCGTGGTTGTAGGTGCCGAAGACGAAGGCCCCGTGGCTGATGACGATGTACGGCGGGTACTGCGGGTAGTACGTCTGGAACTGCCAGCGGGTGAGCGAGGGGTCCCCGGTGCTGGTGACGCGGCCCGGCGCGAACAGCTTGAGCGTGTCCTTGCCGATCGAGGCCAGCACGTTCAGCGGTTGCTGCTTCAGCACCCGGCGGTCGAAGTCGCTGGTCACCCGGCCGCACATGCTGGCCACGACGTGGTAGTGCACCTGCGTGCCCACCGTGACCGCCACCGTCTTGGGGCAGAGCTGCTTCAGCGCCTGGTAGTTGGCGGTGCTCAGGCTGGGGATCCAGGTGCCCCGGATCGGCGATCTGGGGTTGTGGTCCAGGCCGTCCGGGCCGAGCAGCAGCTTCTGCGTGGCGTCCGGGCAGAGCGGCCGCTCGTAGCCGGGCACCCGCAGGGTCGCGCAGTCCGCCGCCTCCGCCATCCGGCCGTAGATCGAGCCGGACGCGTACGGCGCCAGGGAGAAGCTGTGCAGTTGCGGGTCGGCGTAGTTCCGGTAGCTGGCGGCCAGGATGGGCAGCGCGAAGGCCAGGCACAGCAGCCCCGCCTGCTTGAGCCGCAGCCGCCAGCCGGGCGTCACGATCAGCAGCCAGGCCACCGCGGGGAGGATGAAGATCTCGCCGATCTGGCGGGCGGTGGCGGAGCCGCCGAGGGCCAGGCCCGCCACCACGACCAGCCAGGGTGACGGGACGGCCCGCCACAGCAGGGCGACCAGGCCGGCCACGATCAGCACCTCGAACATGACGTCGGGCATGACGTTCTGCTCGATCTGCAGCTGGTAGGCGTCCAGCAGGACCGGGCGCGGTGGCCAGGGCCGCCAGCCAGCGCGGCGCGCCGCGGCGCAGCAGCACCAGGTACAGGGCGATGGCCATGCCCAGGCCCGCCAGGTGCTGGATCACCGCGATCAGGTCCAGGTTGCCGAGCGCCAGTACCGGCTTGATGGCCAGCTGGTAGCCGGGCGGGTCGTCGCCGGGGTAGGCGCCCAGCAGGTACTTGGTCGAGTCGATATACAGCAGCGCCGGGCGGTAGGCGATCTGGGTCAGGACGCGCAGCACCAGGCCGGCCGTCAGCAGCACGGCGAACAGCCAGTGCTGGCGGGCCAGTGCCGGGGCGTGCCGCCGTAGCCACGCCAGCCGGCCGCCTGCGGGTCTGGCTGGCCGGGCGCGGGCGTGGCGTCACCCGTGGCGGTCATCGGCATTCGCATGAGCGTCATCCCGGCACGATGGAGGCTTTCGTCCGGGCGGCTGCGGTGCTCCCGCCGCGAACGCTGACACTGCGTCACGCTAGCCTGCTCAGGCTGACCTGCGGGGCCTCTGCCCCCCGAACAGCTTCGAGTAAGCATAACGAAACTCAGGGTAGCCATCTTCCTGGCCGGCACCCTGCCGCCCGCCCGGAAGGCGACGGCCGGTGCCCGGCGGGACGGTCCTGCCGCGGCCGCCCCGGCCACCGGTGTCCAGGATATTCAGGCAGCCGCGCGGAACTGCCCTGTCGGTGCCGATTCCTAGGATGGGCGCCATGGTCGCCGCCGTGACATCCGGCCCGGACGGAGCCCTGCCGTGGCAGGTGCTGCGGGCCCGCGCGCGGGCGGCCACCGCGGGGCTGCCCGCCGTTCCCGGGCCCGGCCCAGGAGTGTGCGCATCCTGCCGTGGCCCGGCCCGGCGCGGTTTCGCGTGCTGCTTCCACTGCGGCCTGCACGCACAGGCCGAGCCTGACCTGCTCGCCGATGTCGTCGCACCGGTGGCCTGTGCCCCGAAGGGCAGCCCCCTGGCCACGGACCTCTGGCTGTACAAGTCCGGCCGGACGGGCTCGCGCGAGGCGGGCGCGGCTCTGCTCGCGATGCTGCTGGTGTTCCTGCACGACGAGGGGCCGCGCGTCTGGCGGCGGGCCGGGGCGGCGCGCGCCGACCTGCGCCTGCGTGGTGCCCAGCGGCCGGGGCCGGCCCGGGCCGCATCCGCTCCAGGTGCTGGTGCGCGGCTGCTTAGCCCTGCCGTGGGTGGCGCTGGCGGCGCAGCCGGGCGGCGACCCGTGGGCGCGCGTGCTGGATCCCGGCCGGTTCCGGGTGCCGCGCCCGCTGACCGGGGCCTCGATCCTGCTCCTGGACGACACCTGGACCTCCGGCGGCACGGCCCAGTCCGCCGCGGTGGCACTCAAGCGCGCCGGTGCCCGGTCGGTGGCCGTGGTCGTGCTGGGCCGTCATGTGCTCGCGGTCCCGGCGCCGGGTGCCCGCCCGGCGGGCTCCGCTCCGTAGTGCGGGCCCGCCGCGCGCCCGCCGGTCAATAGGCTGGGCTGGTGAACCCGCCCGAACCCCCGTCGCGGACCGCACTGGTCCGCCGCGCCCGGCGCATCAACCGCGAACTGGCCGCGTTGTACCCGGACGCGCATTGCGAGCTCAACTTCGCCTCGCCGCTGGAACTGCTCGTCGCGACGATCTTGTCCGCGCAGACCACCGACAAGCGGGTCAACATGGTGACGCCGGTGCTCTTCGCGCGGTACAAGTCCGCCGCCGACTATGCCGCCGCGGACCGGGAGGACATGGAGAAGATCATCCAGTCCACCGGGTTCTACCGGGCCAAGACCGCCAACCTCATCGCGCTCGGCCAGGCGCTCTGCGACCGGTACGGCGGTGAGGTCCCGGGCCGGCTGAAGGACCTGGTCACGCTCCCGGGGGTGGGCAGGAAGACGGCGAACGTGGTGCTCGGGAACGCGTTCGGCGTGCCCGGCATCACCGTGGACACCCACTTCGGCCGGCTGGCGACCCGGCTCGGCTGGACCACGGAGACCGACCCGGTCAAGATCGAATTCGAGGTGGGGGCCCTCTTCCCGCGGTCGGAATGGACCATGCTGTCGCACCGGCTGATCTGGCACGGCCGGCGGATCTGCCATGCCCGCCGGCCGGCCTGCGGCGCCTGCCCCATCGCCCACCTGTGCCCCTCGTTCGGCATCGGCCCGGTGGACGAAAAAGAGGCCAGGAAGCTGGTCAAGGAGGGCCCCTTCTCGTGACCCCGGCCCCGCTCCGGCCCTGCCCCGCCGGCGCGCCGCCAGCCTGGCTCACCGGGCTGGCAGCGCCGGGCCGGGCAGATGCGGGTGCCGCCGCGGCTGCGGGCTCCGGCACAGGGCGGCCGGTCCTCGGCGGTCCTGCTGCTGTTCGGGGAGACGGCGGGGGTCCCCGACCTGCTGATCGTGCAGCGCGGGCAGCACCTGCGCCGCCACGCGGGCCAGCCGGCCTTTCCCGGCGGCGCGATCGAGCCGTCCGATCAGAGCCCGGTGGGGGCCGCGCTGCGCGAGGCCGCGGAGGAGGTGGGCGTGGACCCGGCCGGGGTCGACGTCCTCGCGGTGCTGCCCGAACTGTTCATCCCGCGGAGCGGCTTCCGGGTCACGCCGGTGCTGGCCTGGTGGCGTGCGCCCAGCCCGCTGGTCGCGGCCGCCGACGGCGAGATCGTCTCGGCAGCCAGGGCCCGGCTGACCGACCTCGCGGACCCGGCCAACAGGCTCAGCGTGCGGCACCCCTCCGGCGCCGCGGGCCCGGCCTTCCGGGTGCACGGCATGCTGGTCTGGGGCTTCACCGCGTTGCTCGTGGACCGGCTGCTCGCGCTCGGCGGATGGGAACAGCCCTGGGACGCCGGGCGGGAGGAGGACCTGCCCCCGGACGTGCTCGACGCCGCGGCCCGCAGCTAACTGCCACGGCCGCCGGTCCCAGCCGCCGCACGCGCCTGCCCTAGCCGCCGCGCGCCTGCCCGGGCCGCCGCAGCCGTCCGTCGCGGCCCGCCCGGGAAGGCCGCCCAGCCCCCGCCTGGCGCCGCCGGCGGGGCTGGGCGTGCCCGCGCGGAGCGGCAAGGATGCAGAGCGATCACGACCAGTGCACTTGTGCCGCACCGCCCTATACCGTGGATGAATGCCGGGAGACCTGCTCGATCTGATCTTGGTCGTGCTGGCGGCGGCCTTCGCCGTCGCCGGGTACCGGCAAGGCTTCATCGTCGGCGTGCTCAGCTGCATCGGGTTCCTGGCCGGTGCGGCCGTCGGCGCGACGTTCTCCCCGAGCGTCGCCAAGTTCCTGGTGCACGGGTCCTCGCAGCAGGCCCTCGTGGCCATCATCCTGGTGTTCATTGCGGCCATGATCGGCCAGTTGCTCGCCTCGCTGCTCGGCGTGATGGTCCGCTCCCGGGTGACCTGGCGCCCGGTGGCGATGGTGGACGCCCTGGGCGGCGCCGCGGTCAGTGTCCTTTCCGTGCTGGTCATCGCCTGGTTCATCGGCTCGGCGGTGGTCAATGCACCGTTCCCCGCCGTGGCCAGGCAGGTCCGGAGTTCTGAGGTGCTCCACGGGGTGAGCGACTTCATGCCGCCGGCCGCGCACACGATGTTCTCCGACTTCCGCCACCTGCTCGACGAGAGTCCCTACACCGAGGTGTTCGGCGCGCTCGGCATCAACGGCTCGGCGAACGTGCCGCCACCGGACAACGCGGTGCTGTCCTGGCCGGTGGTGCGGCGGGACCGCAACAGCATCGTGAAGATCTGGGGCGAGGCCAAGTACACCTGCAACCGGAGCCTGGAAGGCTCGGGCTTCGTGATCTCGCCGGAGCACGTGCTCACCAACGCCCATGTGGTCGCCGGGATGACCGTGGGCCCGTACGTCAGCTACGGCGGTGGCAACGGCACGCCGGCCACGGTCGTGCTCTTCGACTGGAACAACGACGTGGCGATTCTCTACGTGCCCGGGCTGACGCGCGCCGCCGCTGCACTTCGCCGGGTCGGCCGCACGGGGCAGCGACGCCGTCGTCGCCGGCTACCCGGAGAACGGGCCGTTCCGCGCGGTCCCGGCCCGGGTCGGCTCGCAGTGGGCCGCCAACGGCCCGAACATCTACAGGAGCGGCACGGTCACCAGGGACATCTACGCGGTGCGGGCGACCGTGGAGCCAGGGAACTCCGGCGGCCCACTGCTGGCGAAGAACGGCAAGGTCTACGGGGTCATCTTCGCCGCATCGACGACCGCACGGGATACCGGTTTCGCGCTGACGTCCAGCGTGGTCCGGCCGGACGTCCGCAAGGGCGGCGACGCCACGGTTCAGGTCTCCACCCGCGGCTGCCCACGGCCCGGCTGAGCCGGGCCGCGGACCGGCGGTCAGGCACTGACCAGGCGCACGGTAAGCCGGTCCGGCCGGGCCGCGTCCATGCCGTCCCGCTCGATGCGTGCGGCCGCCGCACGCGCCACCTGGCAGATGGTGGCGGCGTCGATGTCATGCGGTGCCGAGCCGGGCATACCCGGCCACCCGGTCCGCGCCCCTGCGGAGCAGCGCCGCGGCGCCGCGGGCGTTTCCCCGCCGCGCATGGGTGAGGCCGACCGCGATCTGGGCGAGTCCCTGCCACAGGTCCCGCTCGGCGGCGGGCGCGCTCTTCCATGACGCTTCAAGCACCTCGTGCGCATGGAACGGGCGGCCCTCGTCCAGCAGTTGCTGGGCCAGCCTGAGCGCTTCTGCCGGCGGCAGCACGAGGTCGTCGGGGATCCGCTCGTCCCCGGCCACGCCGCGCGGCAGCGGGCGGCCCAGGGCGTCGCGCGGCCGTGCGTTGCGGGCCCGGCCCACCGCGTCCCGGTCGCGCGGCGGGGCCCCCGGGCGGGGGGCGCCGGGTCGCGCGGCTCCGGGGTCATCGCTCCGGCTCGGGGTCCGCCAGCCAGGTGTGCAGTGCCGAGTCGAACTTGTCCGGCTGCTCCTCCGGCAGGAAGTGCCCGGCGCCCTCCAGGAGACGCCACCGGTAAGGCCCGTCCACGTACCTGGCCGAGGCCTGCGCGCTGCGGGTCGGCACGCATGGGTCCATCGCGCCGTGCAGGTGCAGGGTAGGCACCCCGATCGGGGCCCGCATGCGGTGGGAGTACCGGATGCCATCGGACCGCGGCCAGGACCGGAGAAACCAGCGGTGGTACTCCAGCGCCGAATGGGCCACCGACGGGATGACCATGGCTGCCCGGTACCTGGCCTCGGTCTCCGGGTCGGGCCATCCGGGCCCCGACCAGGCGTGCAGCATCCGGCCGACCTGCTCGGCGTTGCGCCGGACCAGCCGTGATTCGGGCAGCACCGGCAGCTGGAAGCCGAGCGTGCTCCCGTTGCGCCAGCCCCGGCGCACCGGGCCGGCCAGCATCTCGGCCCGCATCCGCAGCGGATGGGCCGCCGACACGATCGCCAGCCGCCGGACCACCTTCGGGTAGTAGGCCGCCATGGTCCAGGCCACCAGCGCGCCCCAGTCGTGCCCGACCACCACGGCGTTGGCCTCGCCCAGTGCCCGGATCAGGCCGGCCGCGTCCGAGGCGGCGGTGATGAGGTCGTAGCCCCGGGGCGGCTTGTCGCTGCCCCCGTAACCGCGCAGGTCGCTGGCGACGGCCCGGAAGCCCGCACCGGGCAGCGAGGCGAGCTGCCGCCGCCAGGTCCACCAGAACTGCGGGAACCCGTGCAGCATGAGGACCAGCGGTCCCTCACCGCTCTCCGCGATGTGGAACCGGCTGCCGTTGGCGCTGACGGAACGGTGTGACCATGGTCCGTCGAGGTAAACGGCTGAGCCTCCGGTCACGGGCATGCGATCACCGCGGGACGGTCGCTGGGGGCCCGGATTGCTCGTCACGGCGCAGCAGCGCGAGGCTGCCCTGCACCGATTCCCTGGTCTTGCGAAGCCGGTCCAGGCGCCGGACCTTGAAGTAGATGATTCCGGCGAAGGCCGCGGCCAGCAGGATCAGTGCGCCGGTGACGATCAGGAACGAGGCCCAGTCCCAGACGCCGAGCGCCTGCAGGCCGTAGGCCAGCGCGAAGCACAGCATCACCAGCATGAGGAAGCTGCTGAACACGATCGTCGCCGCCAGCGCCGAGGACACGCCAATGCGCCGTATGTCGGCACAGCAGCTCCGACTTGGCCAGGTCGGTCTCGTACCGGACCAGCCGGGTGAGATCGCTGATCGCTTCCGAAACGAGGTCACCGACCGACCGGTCATCGACCTCCGCTGGCCTTGCGGCTCCGGGCTCGGCCATCGCGTTCTCTTCCCTCCTGCGCCGGGTGCTGGGTCGCGCTGGCAACCTCCCGTGCGGCACGCATCGCACGGCACGCATCCGCCGCTCCATCCGGCGGCCGGCCGGACCGGCCAGGCGCCGTGCGCAGCGGTGACGAGCCGCCTACGGCATGAGATCCTACGGGATCATCATCGCGGCGCCGGGCAGCACGCAAGGGCTGCTGCTTGACTGGCGTGGCCGGTGACCCCGGGGCAAGCGAACGGCGCTCCCGCTGGAGCGCCGTCGCTGGCACGTCAGGCCCGGGTTACCAAGCGCACATTCACTGTGCCGGGCGGCCCGCCACGGCGGGCACCGGAGGCCGGTGCCAATGCGCTGTGGCCGACTGCCCTGGCTCGCCTCCCGCGGCTGGTCGCGCGTGGGTGCCCGGTTGCCGTGCCCGGGCCCTTGGGCCCGTAGCACCTTTCTACGACGGATCGGCCGCGCTGCATAGATGCTGTGCGGCACCAATTGGTGATCTTGATTGATCACGCTGTTCCCATTCCCCGGCGGCTCCGCGCGCGGCGCTCACACGGTGCTGAACGAGAGCACGGGCCACCCCCGGACCGTGGCGATGCGGCGGAGTGCGCGGTCCGGGTTGACCACCCGTGGGTGCCCGACCGCCTCCAGCAGGGGCAGATCCGTCACCGAATCGGCTGTAGGCGTAACAGCCGGGCAGCGAGTACCCGCGCTCGGCGGCCAGCCGCCGGACCTGGACGGCCTTCTCCTCGCCGTAGGCATAGCACTCCATCTCGCCGGTGTAGCGCCCGTCCGCGATCCGCATCCGGGTGGCGATCACCGAATGGGCGCCGAGCAGCGCGCCGATCGGGGCCACCACCTCCTGGCCGCTGGTGCTCACGATCACGACGTCCTGGCCGGCGCCCCGGTGCTCGCTGAGCAGCGCCCGGGCCTCCGCGTACACGTAGGGGAGGATCAGGTCCTTCAGGTACCGGCTGACGATCTCGGTCACCCGGTCCGCCGGCCAGCCCTGGCAGGCCGCGCTGACCTCGGCTTTGAGCCTCTCCATCTGCTTGTGGTCCGCGCCGCTCATCCGGTACCGCAACTGGGCGACCGCGCCGCGCATCATGTCGGTGCGGCTGAGCAGGCCGTGCCGGTAGAACGACGGGCCGAATGCCAGCGTGCTGGACCGGGCGATCAAGGTCTTGTCAAGGTCGAAGAAGGCAGCCGTTGCCAGAAAACCAGACTTCGTGGCTCTGCGGCCTCGACGGGAGTACTACGATCCTGCAGCATTGACGTTAAAGACCCGCAATCCATGGCATCTCCGCGTAGCCGATTGGTAACTTGGTCCTACACGCATCTAAGCTCTCATGGAAGACGGTTCTGGCGTCCGCACCCGGACCTGGACCGTGCGGCGACCCCCGCTCTCCCCCCCGGCGGGGGTCGCCCCCTTTGCGGGGGCCGGTTACCCCTGCTCGCAGCCGCTCCGGCAGCTTCGCGGCGGCGGCGCAAACCATTACCCCGGGGCCGGGTCCCCGGCCCCGCACGTTCGCCAGGCGCGCGTTAGGGCGCAGGGCGGCTGCCGTTCCTAGAGCTTCACAGTTTCGGTTTCACAGGTTCAACCGGTGGCCGATGCTGTTTTTCACCTGACAAATGGCGCGTATGTCACGTCGAGCCGTTTGCTTGCAGAAGCTTTTCGGCGATCCCTGGCCTATGACGGCCCGGTGCCGGGGCTCACGGGGCTGATGGTGCAGCCGGGGCGGGCTCGGCGGCTGCGGCGGGCCCGGGGGCGGCCGCCGGCCCGGGGGTGGCCACCGGCCCGGCGGCGGCCGAGCCGGCGGTGGCGCGAGCCGGCGGTGGCCAGGCTGGCGGTTGCCAGGCTGGCCGCGGCCGGGGCGCCGGCCAGGAGGGTTTCCAGGAGCAGCGACCGCACCGTCCTTGGCCAGCGGCTCGTTCCCCGTGCCGCATTTGGGCGACTGCACGCACGACGGGCAGCCGGCCTGGCATTCGCAGCTGCCGATCGCCTCGGCCGTGGCCCGCAGCCACGCCTCCGCCACGGCGAAGCCGCGCTCGGCGAACCCGGCGCCGCCCTCGTTCCCGTCGTAGACGAACACCGTCAGCTGCCCGGTGGCCGGGTGCAGGTCGGCGGACACGCCGCCGATGTCCATGCGGTCGCAGGCGGCAAACAGCGGCAGCAGGCCGATCGAGGTGTGCTCGGCGGCGTGCGCCGCTCCGGCGAGGTTGACGCCGCGGCGCTCCAGGCCATCCCGCTGCCCTGCGGAGATCGTCCACCAGACCGCGCGGGTGCGCAGCGCGCGGGGCGGCAGGTCGAGCGTTTCCTCCCCCAGGGGCTGGCCGGTCTCCGGGTTGCGCCTGGTGAACGAGGTCACCTGCCGGACCACGTCGACCTCGCCGAAGCAGACGGTGGCCGGCCCCAGGCGGCCCGCCGCAGTTCGCGGACCACGTCGATCCCGGTGACCTCACGGGCGGAGGTGATGTAGCCGGGGTCACCCGGCTCCACCAGCGCCACGCCCTCGGCCAGGTTCAGCGCCGTCACCAGGTAGAGCTCACCCTGGTGGAGGTAGACCGCACCGGTATGGACGAAGCTGTGCGCCGACGGCTGGTCGACCGTGCCCACCAGGCGCCCGGTGGCCTTTTCGACGATCTTGACCGGGTAGTTCCCCTCGCCGCGCAGGCCCGGGCCGTGTCCCCGGCCGCGCCGGGTCCAGTACAGCCGGTGCCCCCTGCGGCGCAGCATCCCCGCCGCCACCAGGTCCTGGGCGGCACCGGCGGCGGACGAGCCGAACAGGCTCAGGTCGGCCTCGGTCAGCGGCATCTCGGCCGCGGCGGCGCACAGGTGCGGCGCGAGCACATAGGGGTTCTCCGGGTCGAGGACGGTGGCCTCCACCGGCTGGTGCAGCAGCATCTCCGGGTGATGGACCAGGTAGGTGTCCAGCGGGTCATCCCTGGCGATCAGCACGGCGACCGCGGGCTGGCCCTCCCGCCCGGCCCGGCCCGCCTGCTGCCACAGCGCGGCCCGGCTGCCCGGCCAGCCGGCGATGAGCACGGCGTCCAGCCCGCAGATGTTGACCCCCAGTTCGAGGGCGGTGGTCGCGGCGAGCCCCAGCAGCGCGCCGGTCCGCAGCGCCTCCTCCAGTTCACGCCGGTCTTCGGGCAGGTACCCGGAGCGGTACGCGGCCACCAGGCGGCCGGTCTCGGCGGCGGGCCGCCCGCCCGCGGTGGCAGCCCGCTCGCCCGCGGTGGCCGCCCGTTCGCGCCGGTGGCGCGTGCCGCTCGCCCGCGACGGCGACCGTGGCGGGCGCCCCAGCTACTGCGCGCTGCGCCCCGCGCGCTCCGGGCTGCGGCCCGCGATCCTCGCCGCACCGGCGCCGGGCCGCGCCGCTGCGCCCCGTCAGCCCGGGTTCCTTCCGCCAGCGCGGCAGGCTGCGCGGCCGGCACGGCGGCTCTGGCCCGCGGCCCGCTTGACCGCCTGCGCCGCGGCTCGCTGGGCGGCGGCCCGCTGCGCCGCGGCGGTGGTCCCGGCCAGCGTGCGCCGGGCGGCTATCGCCACCGCCTCAGCGCCGCGCCGGGACCGGGTGAAGGCGAGCCCGCGCACGTCGTGCGCCACCAGGTCGGCCAGCAGCGTGGCCGCCTCGGCGGTCGCCGGCCGGCGGACCGGGGCGCCGCCCTCGCCACGGGCGGCGGTGAGCGGCGGCTCCCACAGCCCGAACGTGAGCGGCCCGCGCGGTGCCGCGCTCTCGGTGATCGCCTGGGCCTCCTGCCCGGTGAGCAGGCGGGCGCAGTTGCCCGGCTCGCTGACGGTGGCCGACGCGAGCAGGAAGACCAGGCCATCCGGCGTCCCACTGCCCGCCCGGATCCTGGCCGGATGCCGGCGGGCGTGGTGCGCGGCCACCCGCTGCAGCCGCCGCAGCACGTGGGCGACGTGGGAGCCGAACACCCCGCGGTAGCCATGGCACTCGTCCACGATCACGTAGTGCAGGCGGCCGAAGAACTCCCCCCACCGGGAGTGCCGGGGGAGCAGCACGTGATGCAGCATGTCCGGGGTGGTGAGCAGGTAGTTCGCGTGGGTCCTGGCGCGCTCGCGGTCGGCGGCGCAGGTGTCGCCGTCGACCACGGCCGCGCAGACCCCCGCGATACCCAGCGACTGGATGGCGCGGACCTGGTCGGCGGCCAGCGCCCGGGTCGGCGCCAGGTAGAGGACCGTGCTCCCGCTCAGTACCGCGGTCAGCCCGGGCAGCAGGTAACCCAGTGACTTACCGGAGGCGGCGGGCGTCGCGATGATCACGTTGCTGCCGCGGCGCGCGTGCTCGGCCATGGCCGCCTGGTGCGCCCACGGCCTGGTGACACCGGCCCGGGAGAACGCCAGGGTGACTTGCTCGGGCACCCACTCCGGCCACGGAACGCCCTCGCCAGGGCGGGCGGCGATCTCCTCGACATGCATCAGCCTGCCGGACCGCGCGCCGCGGCGCAGAATGCGCGCGGCGGGGACGGTGTCCCGTCCACCGGGATGCCTCATGCCGGGTTCCCCTGTCGGCCGCCCGGAATCCGGAGCGGTGGAGTGCGAGCAGCGTAAAAGCGAGCGGCTTTCAGTGTGTCATCCACAGCGGACAAGTCCGTGCTTTCCGCGCTGGCACGGGCCGCGGGCGGTGTCACGGGTGCCGTCCGCGCATGACGCCCCGGCCACCGCATCGGTGGCCGGGGCGCCAGGGTGCCGCCTGCGGTCAGCAGACGATCGCGGTGTGGAACGACTCGTTCTCCAGGTTCCCGCCGAAGAACAGCAGGCTGCGGACCTGGAAACCGATGGTGTTGCTGGCCGGGCCGGGGACGACCTCGACGGTGGCGGGGTCGAACGGCACGGCGGTGTTCACCGAGCCGCGGGTCGCCACGGTGGCGCACGAGGTCACAGTCTTGTGGGTGGTGACCACGTACTGCCCGGTGGCCGGGCGGGACGAACTGGTCCCCGCCGATCCGCGGGCGATGGTCCCGCTCGCGCGGACCACCGCGGTCTTGACGTTCGCTGCCGCCGGGCAGATCACGGCCAGGTGGAACGGGATGCCGGAGCTGAGCCCGCCGCCCTGGTTCTTGGTCTCGATGTAGACCGTGTCCGGGTTGCTGGCCGATCCGGTGTACACGTTGTTCGGGTTGTATACCAGCGCGTTGCCCGGGTCACCGACGGTGGCCAGGTAGGCGCACTTCTTCACGCTGGCCGGGAACGTCACGTCGTAGCGGCCCGTGCTCAGGTTGGTGAGGGTCGTGCCCGAGGTGGCGCGCACCAGGTTGGCGGTGTAGCCGACCACCGCGTAGTCCCAGCCCGGCTGGCCGCAGTCCACGACCAGGTTGAACGGGCCGTTGGTGAGGCCGCCGCCCTGGTTCTTGGTCTCGACGTAGACGCCGTCCGCGCTGAGGTGGCCGCCGGCGGTGAAGATCTGCAGCGCTTGTGAGTAGGCGTTGATGGTGGTGGCGACGTAGGCGCAGTTGGTCACGTTCGAGGAGAACGTGACCTCGTACTGGCCGGTGCCGATATGGGTTACCCGCGTGACGCCGTTGCCGGCGACCAGCGTGCCGGACAGGCTCACGCTGGCGTACAGGTTGGCGCTGGCCGCTTCCGCCGGGGCCGCGCTGGCCAGGCCGACGATCGCGGGAGCGGCTAAGGTGGCCGCGACCGCTGCGGTGGTGAGCGCGATCCGCCTGACGCGGCGCGCCTTGGTCCCCGTGAACATGGAAATGCCTCCCGTGTGAAACGCGCCGCCGGATGGTGCCGCCCCGGTGGGGCGGGCTGGCGACGGCGCTGACATGTCAAGACTGCTGAGCCGGGCAGGCCAGCACATCGGCAGTCATGCGTATGTGCGCCTGCGGAAATTGACTACGGGCCGGGGCAGGCCGGTCCGCTGCCCGGAACCTCCGGCCGGGACGGCAGGCGCCCGGCTGCCGCCTCCCCCAAGGCGACGGCAGCCGGGCGGGCTGCCGGTACTGGCTGGCTACGGCAGGCTGACCGGCCCGCTCGCGTTGATCACCTGGTGGAAGGCCACCGGCGGCTTGTTCTGCACGCACTTGCCACCCGACTTCGCGCCGATGGCCAGGATGCTCAGCTGGTACTTGCCGCTGCCGGTGATCCCGGTGTAGGCCCCGGTGCCGCTGGTCAGGTTGTAAGTGCCGTGCTGGTTGATGGTGAGCAGGCAGGTCTTCGGGTTGAAGTTCTGCGTGCCCGTGCCCTTGGAGTGCTTCAGGTTGATCGTGCCGTTGGAGAACACGAACGTGGCGGTGTTGGTCGCCTGGTGCTCGTGATCGACCGCCGGGGCGGTGAACACGCCGCTCGCGATCAAGGACAGGTTGGACGAGGTGCCCGAGGTCGTCATGAGCTGGAAGTGCTCGGTCCCGCTGACCGCGGTGTGGGTGCTGGCCGCGGCGAGCCCCGCCCCGCCGCCACTGCCGTGGCCGCGGCGGCGGCGATGATCGCTGAGGTGAGAATCTTGCGCATTGCTGGGTCCCCTTCAGGTGCGATCGCTGGCCGGGTGGGCGCCGCGGGTGCGGCGGCCCGGCCAGCGGTGCTAACGGTGCCCAGCGTGCCGGGGACCGGTGGGGTCGGCACATCGGCAGTGATGCGTATTCAGGCCTGCGGTAAATGACTACGGGCCCCTGGCCGCGGCAGTCATCGCGGGCAGGGGCCGCCCCCGGGCTGAGGTATCGACACAGACACCCCAGACCAGGACACTTTGCTATGTGCCTGGCTCCTTGCCGATCGTGGGGCGGTCTGCCGAGCGTGCCGTGATGTCCGCGGCTTATGCGCGGGCGGCCGCGGGCGAGCCGCAGGTGCTGCTCCTCACCGGTCCCGCCGGGATCGGCAAGACCAGGCTCGTCACGGAACTGTGCCGGCAGGCGGGTGAGGCCGGGGCGCAGGTGCGGGCGGGGGAGTCCGCGCCGCTCGCGGGCGCGGCCCTGGCCTACGGCCCTTTCGTCGCCGCGCTGGGCGAGCAGGCCGCCGTGGTTACTGGACGACCACGAGCAGGGCGACATGCTCGCCGCGCGGCACCGGTTGTTCGTCCGCGTGCTGGGGCTGCTCGGCGATCTCGCGGCCAGTGCACCGTTGCTGCTCGTGCTGGAGGACCTGCACTGGGCCGATGAGTCCTCCCGCGAACTGCTGGCGTTCCTGGCCGTCCGGCTGCGCGAGGTCCCGGTGCTGCTCGTCGCCACCGTGCGCGACGAGGGCCTGGACGGCGGCCCGCGGCGATGGCTCGCCGAGATGGAGGGCCGCCCCGGCGTGAGCCGGCTGCGGCTGGCCGGCCTGACCGACGCCGAGATCGCCGAGCTGGTCACCGGCCTGTTTCCGGACGGCCTCAGCGCGGACCAGGTGGCCGCCGTGGTGTCCGCCGCGGGCGGCAATCCGCTGTACGCCCGGGAACTCGCGAGCGCGGGCCCGGAGCGCCCGCCCGCCTCGATCGCCGAGTCGGTGCTGGCCCGCGCGGCCGCGCTCAGCGAACCGGCCCGGGCGGTGGCGGACCAGGTGTCGGCCGCGGACGGCGGGATGTCCCATGAACTGCTCGCCGCGACCGTCGCGCTGGAAGAGCGGCCGCTGCTCGCCGCCGCCCGGGAGGCGGTCGCGTCGGGGCTGCTCGCCGCCGAAGGCGATGGGTACGTTTTTTCGCACGGGCTGATCAGGCAGGTGCTTTACGATTCTCTGCTGCCGGGCGAGCGCCGCAGGCTGCACCGGTCCCTCGCCGAGGCGCTCGCTGCGCGAGCCGGCGTGAGCCAGGGCAGCCTGGCCCAGCACTGGCACCTGGCCGGCTGCCCGGACCGTGCCGCCCCCGCGGCCCTTGCCGCGGCACGCCAGGCCGTGTCGGCGCACGCCTACCCGGAGGCCGCCCGGGACTACGCGCTGGCCATCGAGCTGGAGTCCTGGCTGCCCGAGGCGGGCCCCGAGCTGTTCGAGGAGGCGGCGCAGGCCGCGAGCTGGGCCGGTGATCCGGAGCGCGCCGCCGGATGGGCGGCGGCCGCGCTGGCCCGGTCCGGTTCTGCCGGACCGGACCGACCGGGTGCGGCTGCTGGAGCGGCTCGGGCGGTACCGGTGGGAGGCTGGTGATCCGCGCGCCGCCGTCGATGCCAACGAAGCAGGCGGTGGCGCTGCTTCCGGATGGCCCGCCGTCCGCGTTGCGGGCCCGGGTGCTCGCCGCGCTGGCCACCCACCGGATGCTGCTCGGTGAGTTCGCCGAGGCGCTGCCGGTCGCGGAGCGGGCCGTCGCCGAGGCGCGGCAGGCCGGCGCGGTCGCCGAGCAGGCCCACGGGCTGACCACGCTCGGCACCGTCCTGGCCCAGCGCGGCGAACTCGACGCCGGGATGGCAGCGCTGCGCACAGCCTTCGGCCTGGCCCGCCGGGCCGGCAATGCCGAGGACATCGATCCGCGCCGCGGCCAGCCACATGTACGTCCTCTGCACGGCGGGCCGGTTCACCGAGGCTCTCGAGGTGGCGGCAGCGCGGGCCGGCAGGCCGCCCGGTCCCTGCGGCGACGCCGCCCGCTGACCTCAATCCTGGACAACAACACCGCCGCGGTGCTCACCGCCACCGGGCGGTGGGCGGAGGCCGACCGGCTGCTCGCCGAACTGGTCGGTGAGTCGCCGCCGAAGCCGTCACCCGGTACCTGCAGCTCATGCAGCTCGAACTGGCCGTCGGCCAGGGTGACCAGCAGCGTGCGGCGGCGCTGGCCGACGGCGCTGGGCAAAGCGCCGCAGGATCCCGCGGCTGATCGGCCCGCTGCGCGCCTGCCTCGCCGAGCAGGCGCTGAACGCCGGTGACCTGGCCGCGGCGGCAGACGAGGTGCTCGACGGGCTCGCCGCTCTCCAGGGCGCCGCACTGGCGGCGGAGGAGACCCGGCTGCTCGCCGCCGGTGCCAGGGCCGCCGCCGACCTTGCCGCGCTGCCCGCCGCGGCACGGCCAGGGGCCATCCCGGATGCCTGGGAGCAGGCGGCGGCCAGCTTCGCCGACCGGGCCAGGGCCATCCCGGCGACCACGGGCATGGGCAGCCCGACGTTGCCGCCTTCGCCGCGCTGACCGCCGCCGAGCACGCCCGGGCGCACGGCAGCCGATGACCGGGCGACCTGGCACGCGGTGGCCGATGCCTGGCAGGCGGCGGGCCAGCCGTACCGGGAGGCCTACGCCCGGTTGCGCGAGGCCGAGGCCGCCGCCCGGGCCGGGCGCCGCGAACAGGCCGCACGTGCCCTGGCCACCTGCGAGAGCCTGGCCCGTCAGCTGCCGTCACCCCCGTTGCTCGGCCTCGCCGGGGACTGGCGCGCCGGGCCAGGCTGACTACCCGGCCGCCCGCCCCCGAGGCGCCGCGGCGGGCGGTTCGGCCTCACCAGCCGGGAGGCCGAGGTGCTCGCCCTGCCTGGTGAACGGCGACAGCAACCGCCAGATCGCGCGCGCGCTTGTTCATCAGCGAACGCACCGTTGCCGTGCATGTGTCCCGGATCCTTGACAAGCTGGGGGTGCGCAACCGCACCGAGGCGGCCATGGCTGGCGCGCGCCTGGGCCTGGCCCAGCTCCGCGGTGGCGGCCCGCCCAGCCCCGCCCGAGGAGGAGCCTGATGACCGCACACTGCACATCGGTACCGACCCGACCTCCTGGTACCTGCCGCCGTCCGAGTACGACACGGTGGCCGCCGGATCAGCACAGCCCGGCACTCCGGTCGCGGTCGACGTGCTCGCGCCGCTGCAGGGCCGGCTGGTGCTGTCTCCCCGGGCCGCGGGCAGCGTGGCGCTTCACCCTGCCGGTCACGCCCGTTGGCTGGGTCCCGGGCGGCGCCATGCAAGCCGACCGTCCCGCTGCTGCACCTGCCGTCGCCGGCCGCCCCGACGCACGCAATCCGGGATACCTGCTGGCCGCCGACACGGACGTGGCCGCCCTGGAGCAGAACATCATCACCGCGATGAGCGGGCCGGACAAGCGTGATCACACTCGCGCTCGGCGATGCCCGTGCCGGGCAAGGGGATGCTGCGGTGATCGACGGCGCCACGCTGACCTTCGCCGTGCTCTGCCGGGCGCACGGCGCCGGGCTGACGGGCGTCATCACCGGAACCCCTGGCAACAAACGGCACCCTGTATCGCGGGCGGGGTGCCGCGGAGCGTGAACTCGTGTAGACATGACGTCAGCGCGTGATTGAATGCGCGACGGGGCGCCCCATGCCTCGGGGTAGGGCAACGGGCGGGACGCCAACACAGGCGACGACAGGAAGACCGCATCGCGCGGGAGGATTTTGTGGACTTGAAGCTGGAGCATCACACGACGGACGGGATCGAGGTCGTCGATGTCGAGGGCGAGATCGACGTCTATACCGCCCCGCGGTTGCGTGAGCTTCTCATCGATCTGGTGAACGGCGGGCACTACCAGCTCGTCGTGAACATGGAGAAGGTGGAGTTCCTCGACTCCACCGGCTTGGGCGTGCTCGTCGGCGGCCTCAAGCGCGTCCGTGCTCACGACGGTTCGCTGGACCTGGTGTGCACGCAGGAGCGCATCCTGAAGATCTTCAGGATCACCGGGCTGACCAAGGTCTTCGGCATCCACGACGGCGTGGACGAAGCCATCGCCGCCCGGAAGTCGGAGAAGTGACGCCGCACCATCGCAGACGATGCCCACCGTGGAGATGACGTTCACGCCGCTGCCTGCGCACGTTCGCACGGCGCGGCTGGTGGCCACGGCGGTGGCACGGCGCAGCGGCGTACCGGAGGCACTGCTCGACGAGGTTCGCCTCGCCGTGGGCGAGGCCTGCTCCCGCGCCGTCGAGGTGCATCAGGAGCACTGCCCGGCCGAGCCGGTCCGGGTTGCCCTGACCGGCGCCGGGGAGCGGTTCGAAGTGGTGGTGACCAACACCGCCGTCGGCGACGACGGCATGGCCTGGCCGCCGCAGCCCGCGGCGGACGGGCAGGATCCCGCGGCGCTGCCCGCCGAGCTTGGCCTCGCGGTCATCGCCGGCCTGGCGGACGATGTCCAGGTGTCCAGGAACGGCGATGGGCTCAGCATCCGGATGAGCTGGCCGTCCGGGGCACGCGCGGGCTGACCGTGGCCGGGTTCCGGGCGGGTCAGCCCGGGGTTACCCGGGCGGCGCCGGCACCGGGCAGACGCGCGGGCGGTGGGCATGGGCGACCGATTTGTGGTTACCTTGGCGTGACCGAACGCATCGCGCTGCCCGGGCGGAACTGACCCCGACGTGCCATCCGCTGGCGGGCATGCGTAGAATCCCGGGTCTGTCCTGGTGGCATTTGCCTTTATCCAGTGTGCTCCGCGACTGGGTGCTGTGGCCTTGCCCGGGGGGCGTTACCGCGCGCGAAGACCCGTGCGCTTGTCGAGGAGGACTTAATGACAGGGCATAACCTCGCCGCAGGCGGTGGGGCGGTCACTCTCACCGGCGGCAACCTGACCCTGGTTGTGGTCGTCGGAGTGATCGCGCTGCTCGCGCTTGCCGTGGCGGGCTTGCTGGTGCGGGAAGTGCTCGCAGCCAGCCAGGGCACAGCCAAGATGCAGGAAATCGCCCTTGCCGTGCAGGAGGGCGCCGCGGCCTATCTGCGGCGCCAGTTCCGCACCCTCGGCGTGTTCGTGGTGCTGATCTTCTTCGTGCTGCTGCTGCTTCCCGCCGCCGACGCGGGCGTGCTGTGGGGCCGGTCGGTGTTCTTCGTGGTCGGCGCGCTGTTCTCGGCGCTGACCGGGTTCACCGGCATGTCCCTGACGGTGCGCGGCAACGTCCGGGTGGCGGCCGCGGCGCGGGAGAGCGGCGAGCGGCGCGCCATGCGGATCGCGTTCCGCACCGGTGGCGTGGCCGGCATGTTCACCGTCGGGCTGGGGCTGTTCGGTGCCGCGCTGGTGGTCTTCATCTACAAGGCGAACGCCCCGGCCGTGCTGGAGGGCTTCGGCTTCGGCGCGGCGCTGCTGGCGATGTTCATGCGTGTCGGCGGCGGTATCTACACCAAGGCCGCCGACGTGGGCGCCGACCTGGTGGGCAAGGTCGAGAAGGGCATCCCCGAGGACGACCCGCGCAACGCCGCCACGATCGCCGACAACGTCGGCGACAACGTCGGCGACTGCGCGGGCATGGCGGCGGACCTGTTCGAGTCCTACGCCGTCATGCTGGTCGCCTCGCTGATCCTCGGCAAGGTGGCGTTCGGGAACTACGGCCTGGTCTTCCCGCTGATCGTGCCGATGCTCGGCGTCGTCACCGCGGTGATCGGCATCTTCGTGGTCGCCCCGCGCAAGAACGACCGCAGCGGCATGACCGCCATCAACCGCGGCTTCTTCGTCTCGGCCGTGATCTCGCTGATCCTCGTCGTCGGCGCGGCCTTCCTGTACCTGCCGGACAAGTTCAGCAAGCTGACCGGCGTCACCGACCCCACCATCCTGTCCCACGGCGGCAACCCGCGCTGGCTCGCGATCGGCGCGGTCATCATCGGCCTGGTCCTCGCCAGCGCCATCCAGCTGCTGACCGGTTACTTCACCGAGACCAACCGCAAGCCGGTCATGGACATCGCGGAAAGCTCGCAGACCGGCGCCGCGACCGTGATCCTGTCCGGCGTCGCGAGCGGCATGGAGTCCGCCGTCTACGCCGCACTGCTGATCGGCGCCGCCGTCTACGGCGCCTTCCTGCTCGGCACCGGCAACGCGACGCTCGCCCTGTTCGCGGTGGCGCTGGCCGGGACCGGCCTGCTCACCACGGTCGGCGTCATCGTCTCCATGGACTCCTTCGGCCCGGTGACCGACAACGCCCAGGGCATCGCCGAGATGTCCGGGGACGTCGAAGGCGAAGCGGCGCAGGCGCTCACCCACCTGGACGCCATCGGCAACACCACCAAGGCCATCACCAAGGGCATCGCGATCGCCACCGCGGTGCTCGCGGCCACCGCCCTGTTCGGCTCGTTCCGTGCCACGGTGGTGGCCGCGCTCGGCAAGGCGCGGCACGTTCAGCCTGTCGGTCGACAAGCCGAACGTGCTGGTCGGCGTGATCGTCGGCGCGGCCGTGGTCTTCATGTTCTCCAGCCTGCTGATCCGCGCGGTGGGCCGGGCGGCGCAGCGCGTCGTCGTCGAGGTGCGCAACCAGTTCCGCGACCACCCGGGGATCATGGACTACACCGAGAAGCCCGAGTACGGCCGGGTGGTGGACATCTGCACCAAGGACTCACTGCGCGAACTGGCCACTCCCGGGCTGCTGGCGGTGCTGACGCCGATCGCGGTCGGGTTCGCCTTCGGCTACGCGCCGCTCGGCTCTTACCTGGCCGGCGCCATCGCGGCCGGGGTGCTGATGGCGGTGTTCCTCGCCAACTCCGGCGGCGCCTGGGACAACGCCAAGAAGCTGGTCGAGGACGGGCACTACGGCGGCAAGGGCTCCGACGCACACGCCGCCACGGTCATCGGTGACACGGTCGGGGACCCGTTCAAGGACACCGCGGGCCCCGCGATCAACCCGCTGCTCAAGGTCATGAACCTGGTATCCCTGCTGGTCGCCACGAGCGTGGTCAAGTACAGCCACAACGTCGGCCTGCGGACCGGCGTGGCGCTCGTCGCGATGGCCATCGTGGTGACCGCGATCGTGATCTCCAAGCGGCAATCGTCCGGCATGTCCCCCAGCGAGCCCGGTGGCGGTGCACCGGCCGTGACGGCGTCCGGCCCGGAGAGCCGTCTCCGCGCCCCAGCCGGCCGGTGACGGCACCAACGGGACCGCTCCCGCCGCGCAGCCCCACCAGACAGCCCCCTAGCCGCCCGGCCGGTCCAACCGATCGTGATCATGGCCTTCTGGCACCACCGGACAGGCCGAAACGACCATGTTCATAAATGAGCGGGCATCGGGCGTGACTGCGACGCCTGATCACGGTCAACGGCTGGGGAGGTGACGGCGATGGGCGGCGGGCATACGCTCCTGGTGCTCCGGCATGCCAAGGCGGCCGGTGAGCCTGGGGTCAACGACATCGAGCGCCCGCTGACCGGCGGCGGCCGCCGCGATGCCGGCGCCGCCGGCCAGTGGCTGCTCGCCCGCGACATCACGCCCGACCTGGTGCTCTGCTCCTCGTCCCGGCGGACCATCCAGACCTGGGAGCAGATAAGTGCCGCGCTCGGGGGAGCGGCGCCGGGCAAGGACGCGGTGAGCTTCGAGCGCCGCCTGTACGACGCGGGCGCCCAGGACCTGCTGGACCGCGTCAACGAGCAACCGGACGACGCGGCCACCGTGCTGACGGTGGGGCACAACCCGGCTTCCGGGCAACTGGTCGCCTGGCTCACCGGGCGTCTGGACATCACGTTCCCCGCGTGCGCGCTTGCGGTCATCCGGCTCGGCGAAAGCTGGGCCGCCGCGGCGCCCGGCGGCGGTGAACTGGCCGATCTCTGGATCCCGCGCGCAGCGGAGTGAGCCGGGCCCCGGACGGGACCAGGGCCACGTTCAGGCCTGCGGGCCGTCGCCGGCCTCCACCTCGTCCCGGGACACCCCCAGCAGGTAGAGCACCGTGTCCAGGTAGGGGACGCTCACCGACGCGTCGGCGGCATCCCGGACGGCCTGTTTGGCGTTGAAGGCGATGCCCATGCCCGCGGCGGCGATCATGTCGAGGTCGTTGGCGCCGTCCCCGACCGCGACGGTCTGGCTGAGCGGCACCCCGGCCTGGTCCGCGAACTGCCGCAGCGCGGCCGCCTTGCCCGCGCGGTCGATCACCGGCCCGGTCAGCTTGCCGGTCAGCTTGCCGCCGGCGATCTCCAGGGTGTTGGCAGCGGCGTAGTCCAGCCCGAGGCCGGCCGCAAGGCCGTCGGTGAGCTGGGTGAATCCCCCGCTCACGATGCCGCAGCGGAAACCCAGGTGCTGCAGGGTCCGGATGAGTGTGCGGGCGCCCGGCGCAAGCTGGACCTCCGCGCGCACCTCGTCCAGTACGCCCGCGTCGAGCCCGGCCAGCAGGGCGACCCGTTCGCGCAGCGACGCCGCGAAGTCGGCCTCCCCGCGCATCGCCGCAGCGGTGATCTTGGCGACCTGTTCCGCGCAGCCGGCCCTGGCCGCCAGCAGGTCGATCACCTCGGCGGAGATCAGGGTGGAGTCCACGTCCATGACGATGAGCCGCATCGCACGCCGGTGCAGCCCGCCACGCTGGACCGCCACGTCGACCCGCTGCTGCGCCGCCTCGCGGGTGAGCGCCGCCCGCAGGGCGTCCGGGTCGGCTCCCGACACGTCGAGTTCGATGCAGGTCACCGGCCGGTCGGCGAGCCGGTCGATCCGGTCGATGTTCGCCCCGCTCGCGGCGATCCGGCTGGCGATCGCGGCGACGGCGCTCGGCAGCAGCGGGCTGCCCACGACGGTGACGTGCAGCCGCCCGCGGCGCCGGGGCAGCTCACCCCAGCCGGTGGTGATCTCCGCGTCCAGGTCCAGGTCCGCGGCGAGGGCCCGGACCGCCCGGTGAATCCCGGTGAGGTCGGGGTCGCCCTCGCAGGCCAGCAGCACGCCGAGGACAAGGCGCCCGCGGATGACCACCTGCTCGATGTCCGCGACGGCCAGATCGTGGGTGGCCAGTTCGGTGAACAGCCGGGAGGTGACCCCGGGCCGGTCACGGCCGGTCAGGGTCACCAGGATGGTGGTTCGGCCAGCAGTCATCGGCCGTAACGCTACCGTCACCCGGTCCCTCCGCCGGCCGCTGGGGCCGGGCCCGCCCCGCCGGAGATCGGAAGGGTCAGGGCAGCAGCAGGTGCACGTCCCCGAACTCGTGCCAAAGATAGGAGCGCGCCACCGCGGCGGCGTAGCACGCGTGGAGCAGGCCGGCCCCGGCGAAAGCGTTAAGCATCAAAAGATGGGTGGAGCGCGGTTCGTGCAGTCCTGTGAACAGCGCGTCCACCACCCTCGGGGGGGTTTGCGGGGTCACCATGTGGTGCGTCCAGCCGGCCGAGGCGGGCAGCGGGCCACCCGCCTGATGCGCCCCGGCAGCCGCCGCCGTCTCCAGTGCGCGCACGACCGTGGTGCCGACGGCGATCACCCGGCCGCCCGCCTGGCGGGTCGCGTCGACGAGCCTGGCCGTGGCCGGCGGGATGTCGTAGGGCTCGGGGTACGGCTCCTCGCCGCCCTCCAGCGAGGACACCCCGGTGTGCAGGGTGAGCGGCGCGATCGTCACGCCCCGCACCACCAGCCGGGCGATCATCTCCGCGGTGAACGGCCGGCTGGCGCTGGGCATCTCGGCGCTGCCCGGCGTGGTGCCGAAGACGGTCTGGTACGCCTCGGCGGGCCAGTCGGAAGCCACATACGAGTAGTGGATGTACGAGCCGTGCCGCAGCAGGTAGGGCACCACCGCGGTGGACAGCCGCACCCGCCACAGCCGCCCGGTGACCCGCCCGGCCAGGGTCGCCACCGCGCCGCCGGGCAGCGGCAGCGCCTGGCCCGGCGAGCCGCCGGGGAAGGGCTGGGTGGCGTGGCCGCGCACGGCCCGCAGTTCGGCCAGCCAGCTGCCGTCCGGCAGCGCGGTGGAGAAGTGCATGACCAGCCCCGGGCCGCAGCGGACCGCGGCGGGCAGTGTGGCCGAGGTGTTCACCACGACCAGGTCCCCGGGCAGCAGCAGGCCCGGCAGGTCGGTGAACGGGTGGTGGCTGATCTCGCCGGTGCGGCGGCGGCTGACCAGCATCCGCACCGCGTCCCTGGGAATGCCCCGCGCCTCCGGCGGCTCGCTGGCCTCCAGCGCGGGCGGCAGCTCGAAGTCGGCCAATGCGGGCGGCAGCCGAGTCGGCCAGCGCGGTCATGACCGCCCCGGCCCGCCGGGCACGGGTTCCGCGGCCTGCCCGTCCGCCGCGACGGCCGCTTGGCCGCCGCCCGGCATGAGGTCGGCGGCGCGGTAGCGCCCGCTCGGCATGCGCTCACCGATCAGCCTGCGGAACGCGGGCACCACCGACTCCGGCAGCGGCCGGTCGGAGATGTCCTCGCCGGGGAACGCGTCCTGGTGCATCTGGGTGCGCAGGTCCCCCGGGTCCACCCGCCAGACCCGGACGGCGAGCTCCTCGGCGGCCAGCACGTTGCAGGCCTGTTCCAGCGCGGCCTTGGCCGCACCGTAGCCGCCCCAGCCCGCGTACGCCTCGACCGCGGCGTCGGAGGTGACGGCGAGGACCGCGCCGCCGCGCTCGCGCAGCGCGGGCAGCAGCAGCTGGGTCAGCGCGATCGGGGCGATCACGTTCACCTCGAAGGCGGTGCGCAGTTCCGCGAGCGGGAACTCGGAGACGGCGGGCAGCGGGCTCGGGCCCAGCGTGCCCGCGTTGTTGATGAGCAGGTCCGGGCCGCCCAGCGTCTCGGCCGCACGGCGCAGGTCGCCGCGGTGGGACGGGTCGGTGATATCCCCGGCGAGTGCGGTGACGACGGCGCCGGCCGGCAGCCCGGCCATGGCCGCGCGCAGCGCCGCCCCGTCTCTCGCGTCGACTACCAGCCGGTATCCGTCTTCGGCCAGAGCGCGCGCCAGCGCGCGGCCGAGCCCACGGGAGGCGCCGGTCACCACGGCGACCCGGGTGCCCGGGGCGTGGGCCGCGCGGGCGCCGTTCTCAGCAAGTGTGTCGGTCATGGCACCGACGTTAGGCAGCCCCGCCTGGAGCGGCATCGGTCGTGCGGGCCGGCTGTCCTGGGTCGTTGGTCGTAGGACCGGCGCCCGATCCGCGTGGCGGCCCGCGCCGGTAACGTCGTGTTCATGGGCAAGGACGGTCCCGCGGCTGGTGCGGGTTCCGGCGGGGCGGCCGCCGCGGGCCCGCGTTCCGCTGCCGCGCGGGGCTCCGCTGCCGCGCGGGGCTCCGCGTCGCGCGGCGCTCCGCGGTGGCGCCGGGCCAGGACGAGGTGCTCCGCCAGGTCAGCGCGGCCGTGCTCGCCGTCACCAGGGAACTGTCGGTACGCGACGTGCTCCAGGTCATCGTGCGCTCGGTGCGCTCGCTCGCGGGCGCCAGGTACGCGGCGATCGGCGTGCCCGACGACCGCGGCTCGTTCGCCGAGTTCGTCGTGGACGGGATCTCCGACCGGCAGCGCAAGGCGATCGGCCCGCTGCCCCGCCAGCACGGCATGCTGGCCGTGATGCTCCGCGACGGGCAGCCGCTGCGGCTGGCCGACATCCGCGCGGACCCCCGGTTCGAGGGCTGGCCTTCGGCGCACCCCGAGCTTGCCGACATCCTCGGCATGCCGATCAGGGACGGCGACCGCGTGCTCGGCTTCATCTTCGCCGCTAACAAGCGAACCGGCGGCGGGTTCACCGAGCGCGACGAGGAGGTTCTCGCGCTGTTCGCCGCGCATGCCGCGATCGCGCTCACCAATGCCCGCCTCTACGAGCGGGCCCGCCAGCTCTCCGTGCTGGAGGAACGCGCCCGGCTGGCCAGGGACCTGCACGATGCCGTCTCGCAGAAGCTGTTCAGCATCCGGGTCAAGGCGCGCGCCGCGTCGGTGCTCGCGAGCCGGGACCCGGCGAGCGGGGACACCGACCGGGCAGCGGCCGAGATGGAGAGCGTGGCCGCCCTGGCCGGTGACGCACAGGCCGAACTGCGCGCGGTCATCGACGGGCTGGCACCGCCGGATATCACCGAAGGCGGCCTGGCCGGTTCACTGCGCAAGTACGCGCTGTTGGCCGGCAAGGCGCACGGCGTGCGGGTCCGGTTCACCGCCGGCGACCTGCCGCCGCTCGGCGCCGACCGTGAGGCCGCGCTCTACCGGATCGCCCAGGAGGCGCTGCACAACGCGCTGCGTCACTCCGGCGCGGCCGAGGTCTGCGTGTCCGTGTGCGCGGCGGCCAGGCGGGTCACCCTGGAGGTGAGCGACCAGGGCAAGGGCTTCGTCCCGGAACTGGCGGCCGGTGGCCGTGGCCTGCCGTCGCTGCGCGAGCGGGCCGCCGGGTCAGGTGCCGCATTGGTGATCCGCTCCGCGCCGGGGCAGGGAACGACGGTGCAGGTGGTCATGCCGGTGGCCGGCAACGGGAGCCGGCGGTGAACGCGCCCGGCAAGATCACCGTCCTCATCGCCGACGACCATCCCGTGGTGCGGCAGGGGCTGCGGGTCCTGCTCAGCCTGCATTCCGACATCGAGGTGGTGGGTGAGGCCAGCGACGGCGCGGAGGCCGTCGAACTGGCCGCCGCGGTGGCACCGGACGTGGTCCTGCTCGACCTGAAGCTGCCCGGCCTGGACGGGCTCGGCGTGCTGGCCGAACTCCGGGACCGGAACCTGCCGGCCAGGGTGCTGGTGCTCACCAGTGTGGCCGACCCCGCGTCGGTGACCGTCGCGATGCGGGCCGGCGCCGCGGGCTTCCTGTACAAGGACGTGGATCCGGACGCGCTGGTCCGGGCGGTCCGCTCGGTGCACGACGGGCACACGGTCCTGGCGCCCGAAGCAGCGGGCACACTGGTGCAGTCCAGGAGCAGGGCGACCGCGGTGGGCGGCATCGACGCGCTGACCCCGCGCGAGCGGGAGGTGCTCGCGCAGATCGCCGAGGGCCGGTCCAACAGGGAGATCGCGCGGCTGCTGCACATGTCGGAGAAGACGGTGAAGACCCACGTCAGCTCGGTGCTGGCCAAGCTCGGCGTGGCCGACCGCACCCAGGCGGCGCTCCACGCGGTGCGCAACTCACCGGCCACGTAAGCCCCGCGCCGGGCCGCGTGCCGCCATGAAAACGCCGGCCTCGCGGCGCGCCGTTGCGGCCTGCCGGATGCCGTAGGTTCATCATTACGGGTGCCGTGGAAGGAGCCGGATGTCGGACGAGGTGGTGCGGCTGCGGGGTGTCGGTGTCCGGCGAGGTAGCTCGATGCTTCTCCGCGATATCACCTGGACCGTCCACGCCGACGAGCGCTGGGTGGTCATCGGCCCGAACGGCGCGGGCAAGACGACGTTGCTCCAGGTCGCCGCGGCTCAGTTGTATCCGACCGAAGGCACCGCGCGGATCCTGGGCGAGCGGCTCGGGGCGAGCGACGTGTTCGAGTTGCGGCCCCGGATCGGCCTGGCCAGCGCCGCCCTCGCGGACCGGGTGCCGCCCGGGGAAAAGGTGATCGACCTGGTCCTGACCGCCGCCTACGCGATCGTCGGCCGGTGGAAGGAGGAGTACGACTCCACCGACGTCACCCGGGCGGTGGAACTGCTCGACGCGCTGGGCTGCGCGCACCTGATCCGCCGCCGGTTCGCGACGCTGTCGGAGGGGGAGCGCAAGCGGGTCCAGATCGCCCGTGCGCTGATGCCCGACCCGGAACTGCTGTTCCTCGACGAGCCCGCGGCGGGCCTGGACCTCGGCGGCCGGGAGGACCTGGTGCGCCGGATCGCCCGCCTCGCCGCGGACGGGACCGCGCCCACCATGGTCCTGGTGACCCACCATGTCGAGGAGGTGCCGGCCGGGTTCACCCACGCGCTGCTGTTGCGTCGCGGCTCGGTGCTCGCGTCCGGCCGCCTGGAGCGGGTGTTCACCGAGGAGAACCTGTCCAAGTGCTTCGGCGTGCCGCTGGCCATCGAGCACCGCAAGTCCCGCTGGTCGGCCCGCACCCTGCTGTAGCCCGGCCTGGTGCGCTGGCACTGTCCGGTGCCATATCGGATGCGCCTCTCCTGGCAGCCTGGGGACCGGAGATTTGCGGGACGCGGCTGGGGCAAAAGAGAAGTATGCGCCGCATGACCGTCACCCGTGCCACCAGCAATCCGTGGGGGCGGCGATGAAGGGCGACCGGGTCGAGATCGTCATCGATGCGGGCGGCACCGCGAAGACCTATGAGGTCGTAGCCACCCGGGCCGGCCGCCGGGTTGAGGTGATCACCCGGCGCGGCGTGTTCGAGGTCAACGAGGTGACCCGCAGCGGCGTGGTGGTCCGCACCGCCCGGTTCATGGCCAGCCGGGTGCTCGCCCTGGTCGAGCATCCCGCGCCACGGCGCCCCGAACCGCTGCGGCGCCCCCCGCGCGGCTCGCCCGGTGAGCCCTGACCGGGCCGCCCACAGGCGCAGCCATTGATCCCAGGATTGGGAACGTTAACAGTACTGAGACCAAAACGCTACCGTGGGCTGCATGGCAAGCGCGGATCTCCTGCTCCACCCTGTCCGGCTGCGGATCGTGCAGGCCTTCCTCGGTGACCGGGCACTCACCACCAGCGCCCTGGCTGCCGAGCTGTCCGATGTCCCGGCGGCCAGCCTGTACCGCCACGTGGCCCGGCTGGTCGACGCCGGAGTCCTCGCGGTGGTCGCGGAGCGGCGGGTGCGCGGCGCCCTGGAGCGCACGTACGTGCTCCGGGTGACCGCGGCGACCATCGGGCTGGACGAGATCGGCACGATGAGCGCCGATGATCATCGGCAGGCGTTCATGGCCTTCGTCGCCGGGCTGCTCGGCGACTTCGACCGCTACCTCGCCCGGGAGGACCGCGACTTCCTGCGTGACGGGGTGAGCTACCGGCTGGCCGGGCTCTGGCTCGATGACGCCGAGTTCGCGGAACTGATGCGCGAGCTGACCCGGGTGCTGCAGCCGCGGCTGGCCAACCCGCCCCGCCCCGGCCGCAGCCGCCGGATCCTCGGCTACGTCCTGCTTCCCGGGGCCGACGCGGCCCCGTAGCCGGTCCCGGCCGCCGAGGCGGCCGATGTCCGCTGTGAGCATTGGCCCTGCGTCTGGCATGATCAGAGGTGATGAGCAGCCCCAGGACCCGCCGTTTTCCCGTGACCGTCACCCGCCTCCCGGTCATTCGCTGCCAGCTCTGCCGCCGCACCTTGGCGTCCAGGCCAGGCCAGGCGAGTGCCGTGATGACGGAGCACTACCGCCGGGAGCATCCCGAAGTGCTAGACGCCGCGGCGAACCGGCCAAGCTAACCGACACCGCCAGCAGCCGCTGGCACTAACCGACCGTCACCCGCCGCAGCCGCCAGCTGGCAATGACTGCCCTGGCCGTGCCCACCCCATGACCGCGACGATCACCAGCCAGCCGATGGCGTCGCGCGGTGCGGTGCCGGGCCGGTAACCAGCCATGCCCAGGCGAACGCCGCCGCGGCGGTGCGCATCACCGGCGGCTGACGGCTGCCGCCCGGCCGGGCCGCAGCGTGGCCGCCATGCCCGCGCAGCCGGCGGTCAGGCGCCGGGGCGAGCCGGCCTGACCTGGACGATGCCTCCCTCGGCGATTCTGCTGTCGAAGGCGGGCTGGCGCGCGGTGGCAGGCCCGTGCACGACCGCGCCGTCGCTCAGCCGGTAGGTGCTGCCATGCCAGGGGCAGATGAGGCACGGCTCGCCGCCGGCCTCGCCGAGCGTGCCCTGGTGCAGTGGCCCGCCCAGGTGCGCGCAGCGGTCGGCGAGCACCAGCACGTCCGATCCCTGGCGCACCACGGCGAGGCTCAGGTAGCCGAGCTGGCGCCGGGTCACCCGCCCGTCGGGCAGGTCGTAGATCCGGCACAGGTCGTGCCAGCCGAGCGGTGCCAGGTGCGAGACGGACTCGGCGTGGCTGGCCCCGGCGCCCAGCGGGAACGCGAGATGCCTGCCCAGGTAGGCGCCCGCCGTCAGGGTGGCGAGGCCGCCGAGCGCCAGCGCCCGGCCACTGGCGTCCCGGCCGGTCGCGCGGGCCAGCAGGGATCCGGCGAACAGGGCCCATGCCCCGGCGTTGGCGGCCCCGTGAGCCAGGCCGACGCGCTGCTGTTCCCGGTGCAGTGCGGACCAGTCCGCCAGGCCGGCCGCCGCAGCCGGGACCGATCCGGCGAGCCCGAGCGCGATCAGCGCCTTGGCGGCCCGCTGTGAGCCGGGCACGAAGTCCAGCACGGCTGCCGAGGTCCAAAAGCCCATGGGCAGCCCGATCAGCGCGGGATGCACGGGCTGCCCGAGCCACACGCCGTGCAGCGCGTCCGCCCGTGCCCCGGTGCCGACCTGTCCCCGGACCGCGTCGGTGAGGGCGCGCGCCACCGGATCCAGCCGCTGGGCATGAGCGACGCGGCGGACGGCCTCGGCGGGCCCAGGCACGCGTCCCCGGCCCGGGCCAGGCCGGGCGGGCCGGGCGGGCACGCGGAAAGAGCCTGGGAAACGTTCGGCTCATATCGGGAGTATTACCCGGCGGGCGGGCCCGCTACCGCCGCATCTGTCCCCTGGCCGGGGCCGGTTGCCTCCGGCCCTGGCCGGCCGTCCCGGCCTGGGCTGCCGTGGCCTGCGCCGGGCCGTCCCGGGGCCGGTGCCGGCCTGGAGGAAGCCCTGCGCCACCGCCGTGGCGATCATCGCCCTCGCGTAGCGGCCCAGCGCCGCCGACCCTTCTTCGATCAGCGTCACCTTCGCGAGCACCTGCTCAACGGTGACGCCATGCGCCACCCAGGTACCGCCGCCGGTCTGCATGTTCAGCAGCATCGGCTGCAACCGGTCCAGGGCACGGGCGAACCGCGCCTCGGGCGTGCGCCGTTCCTCGAACTCGTCCCACAGCGCGCGTACCTCGCCATCCTGCGGATCCGGCAGGATGGCGAAGATCCGGTCCGCGGCGGCGCGCTCGGCCTCCTCCTGCCTGGCCAGCGCCGCGCTGTCGGAATAGAGGAAGAGATCGCCCGCGTCGATCTCCACCATGTCGTGCACCAGCAGCATGGCCAGCACCCGGGCAAGGTCCGTGCCCGCCGGCGCGTGCCCGGCCAGTGCCAGCGCCATCAGCGCCAGGTGCCAGGAGTGCTCGGCGGAGTTCTCCTGCCGGGACCCGTCGGTGATCCGGCTCTGCCTGGCCACGGTCTTCAGCCGGTCGGCCTCAAGCACGAACCGGATCTGCCGCTCCAGCGATTCGTCGGCGCCCATCCCCCCAGCATCCCGCGGGCCGCCGGCCGGGTGCACCGTGGGCCGGTGCACCGCGGGCCGCGGGCGGGCCTACCACAGGCCCCGGCGGCCCACGGTCGGCCTGGCCCGGTGCCCGGCGGGCACTGTGCGGACGGGGCTTCCGCGCCCCCGGCCACCCCCGCTGTCACCCCCCTGACCAGGCATGTCATCATGATCGTGGGGGACCCAAATGATGAATCGGGGGACCGGCTTCATCGCGCTCACCCTGGCGGGACATGTGCCCGCCAGGGTGGGCCCTCCGCAAGCCCGCCGGTAAGCCACCCCAAGCCCGCCGGCTAGCTGCCCCGCAGCCGCTCCAGGTGAGCGCGGAGCACCTGTTCCATCCGCGCGTAGTACCCCACGATCAGCCGTAGCTCGTCGTCTGAGTACCGCGCCGCCATCTCCCGCCAGTCCCGGATCACCGGCAGGAACACGCTCGCCACCTCGCGCAGGGCCCGGTCCAGGACCAGGGTCACCACCACGCGCCGCCGGTCGTGCGGATCGCGCTGCCGGGTCACGTAACCGGCCTCCTCCAGCCGGTCGATCACCCCGGTGATCGAGGCGGTGGTCAGCCCGGTGGCCGTGGCCAGTTCGCCGGCCGTCATGTGCCCCTTGAAACTGAGGATGTTCAGGCAGTTCAGGTCGGTGGCGTTGATGCCGATCCGGTCGGCGGCCGCCTGGCCGAGCAACTGCATCAGGGAACCGGTCTGGCGCATCGCCGCCGCGAAGGCCACCTCAAGCTCCGCCCGCCCGGGCGCTCCCGCCCCGGTACCCGGCGATTCAGGCCAGGGCACGTCCCAGCCGCCGGGCCATGGCCTTCGCCCGGGCCATGGCGCTCGCCCGGGCCATGGCCTTCGCCGGGGCGGAGTCTCCAGGATGCTTCACCTTCTTGATTATCTAATCTGCTTAGTAGTAGATACTCTGGATTAACGAGAGATAGTCTCTCCCGTCCAGTGTACGAGGGGACATACGGCTCCCGAGGAGCGGAGACGATCGATGGACTTCGGGCGCTCAGATCGGCTGGCACCCGGCACCGACGCCCGCGCGTGGGCTGAGCGCAACGGCCATACGGTGATCGCGACGGCGGCCGACAAGATCTCCGGACGCACCAGCCCCTGAACCGGCCGAACCTCGCGCCGTGGCTGACCGAGCCCCACCTGATCACCAGGTACGACGGCATCATTGTCAGCAAACTGGATCGCTTGAGTCGTGGCCGGACTGGGGCATCCGTAGTGGGCCGAAGAGAACCGCAAGAAGCTCATCGTCGTCAGCCCGGAGCTGTCCTGGCCGCCCGAGAAGGGCGACAACACGACTCCGATCATCTGGGACAACCTGGTCAACATCGCGTCGGCCGAGTGGGAGAACACCACCGCCCGCTACCAGCGCATGCTGGCGCACCTCACGGCCTCGGGTCGTTCGTCGGCCGACCCCCGTTCGGCTACCGGATCTCTGGGAGGCGAAGTCCTAGCGCTAGCGTCGCCCCGTTCATGAACCTGCTGCGATGTCTTCCCGATGTACCTCGCGATCCCGTCCATCCAGCGCGCTACCTGCACGCCAGCTACCGGACGTGCAGTGGGCGCTGGCCGGGTACACGCTGGCCTACGCCCTCCTGATCCCGGGCGTGGCGGCGCGGGACGCAACGGCCGGACGGTGCTCCGGGTACCCCCGATCCTGGACGTGGACACCTGGCGCAAGCTCCAGGCCGAGATGGACCGCAAGGCGGCCCAGAAGGGCGCGGTGCCAGCGGGCTCACCGATGCTCACCGGTGTCGCGGTCTGCCTCACGTGCGGCGGCCCGATGTACAAGCTCCACACTCAGAACGTCCGCAAGGACGGGACCAAGCTGTTCAACTTCTACTACCGCTGCCAGGGCACCGAGACGAGCCCGAGCACGTGCCGGAACATGTACCCGCTGGAGGAGCTGGACGCGTGCACCGAGGCGAGGATGGCCCGGATCAGTTCCCCCGGTACGAGATCGTGACCACCCCCGGCCACGGCCACGAGGAGGAGATCTACGAGGTCGAGCGCGATCTCCGCGAGCTGGACTTCGACGACCCCGACTACGACGAGCGCACGCCGCGCTCCTGGCCGAGCGGGCACGTCTGCGGCGCTCCCGTCGTACCCGCCACAGTAGCGCAGGCCGACCGGCGACACGTAGGCGAATTCTGGGCGATCTTGAAGACGGATGCCGACAAGCGCGCGTTCCTCATGAGCTCGGGATGACTATCCGGGTGCAGCGCGGCCGGGAGTCCGGAGACCGTTCGAGGACGACCTCCAGGACGTTGTCTCGTTCGAGGTGTTCGGCGAGGGTGCCGACCACCAGCAGTTCCTCGGCGGCGAGCTGCACGACCAGGGCGACGCTGAGATGTAGCCCTTCGCGCCCTTGACCTTGCGTCAGTCGTCCAGGTCGATGGTCTCGAAGGACTCTCGATAGCGGGGCTGTAGCCGATCTCGCACAGTGGCAGCCGTCGCCGAGCAGACGTACCTCATGCCGTCCCGCTCGTGCTCGTAGTAGGTGGCTCGCCGGTCCATCTTCAACACAGCCGGATCTTAGACATGCCCCGAGATCTCAGCCCCAGGCACGGAATGGCGCGTCTGGCCCGACCTTCAGGAGAGTCCGCAGACCCGGCCCACCCAACTACACCAGAGCACTCGGAGCGCCCTGGACTGCCCAGCCCGCCGCACGCTGTGGCATCCGCGCCTCCGGTCAGCGAACGTCCCCTTCGCGGAGGGGGCCGCCAGCCCACGGCGCCGAAGCTCATCAAGCGCCTTCCGGATGGTGCCGACCGAACACTAGTCGTCCAGGTCGCGTTCGCTGGGCAGCCTGTATCCGGCGGCCTGTGCGGGGCCGCGCAGAGCCCGCGGCCAGCTCATCAGCCTTCCGGGTGTCCAGGTCGCCGGGCGGTCCGCTGTGTGGATCGAACGGCGGCACTGCCATGTGGATCACACTAGACCGGTCCTGACCAGCCCAAACATTCAGAGCAGACTAAACTGATCCAGTCTGATACGGAGCATATAACTTCGAGTAGACGACAGCACATGAGATGGTCCCGCCAGCTGCTAGCGGTGATCCAGGTCACTTCCCGCCTCGCGAGATCTGGTACGTGCCCCTCGCTTTAGGCGGGATGACGTGGTGTGCGCGCCGTCACGGTGATGAGATCCCTAATGTGCTCCGCGCCGAAAACGCAAAGCACCTGCCGAGTACATCAGAGGCCAATGCGGATCAAGGCGCTGCAGGAACACCTAGCTCCGGATAGCTCGCGGGCGCAGACCCCCTCGGCACCGGTGGCCATAGCGAGCCGGGGGTTTGCTGGTGGCCTGTAATCCGGCCGGGAATTCGGCCTGACGCTGGCGCATCTTCCTGCAACGTCCCGGTCGGCCGTCCTCTGGCAAGCCAGCGGCCCAGAGTGGCCTTATAGCCTTCTGGCCCTCGCGCTATCGTCTCAGTGGAGGTGGCGAGATGGCGGCTGCTAGCCGCTATCCCGACCTAGCGAGCGTGCTGCGACAGACGAGGCGGTGCTGGAGCAGGCGCGCTCCACACGACGGGGCATCGGTGCGAGAACGGCTACGCGAGGCCAAGCAAATCTTTGACGACGCGCTGGCGAAGATTCGCAGGCTGCGCGCCCCCCGGCGCAAGACCGGCCCGCCCGATCCGCCCCCGCCGCCGGACGCGGTGTCCGTACGGCCCCGTTAGCGACCTTGACACCTAGAGAACCAGTCCCGGCCGTGATCGCATTGGCCTGTGTGGCTCCGCGAATCGCGGGCCTACCCGCGCCCGCTCCGGCCGACCCGGGACGCGATCCTGGTGAGCGCATGGAACGCGCCCGAGTTGCGGGCGGCGATCGAGGCGTCCAGCGCTGAGACCCCTCGCCACGTCCAGGATCCCGGGTCCTTCTCAAGGCAGACACGTAGGCCATCGCCGCCTGGCAATAGCTGTTGGGCTGGTCACACATCCTCTGCACCGGCCACGTGTTTGATTCTGGGCCCGAATATGAACACCTCCGGGGCTCATCCCCAAAGGTAGCTATTCAGCCGGAACTCTGGAAGTCTCGGCGAGCGTAGCTGGAGCAAGATCTATGGGTCATGACGGGGGAGTCTTACGGCATAAGGCCGGTAGTAGCGGTAGTGGCGGAGGCCGCCGTCGCCCGCGGCGTCATTTCTGTCGGGGCCGCCGCGGTGGTCGTTCCCGTGTGCCAGGCGTGAGCTCGGCCGCGGTAGCACCCGCCGGTCGCTCGCTCTGCGTTCATCGGCTGGTGAGGAGCAGGTGCTAGAGCGCGGAGGCGATCGTTCCTGCTGCTTCCGCTGAGCGGTTCGCGGAATGCCTGGTTGGCGGCGATCGTTCATGAAGCGCCTGCCGGGCGACCTTGCTGCCTTGCGGGGTGAGACGGACGAGCACCCCGCGCCGGTCGGCCGGGTCGGGGTGCGGCGGATGAGCCCGCCTCGTTCGAGCCGGTCGAGCCGTGAGGTCATGGCCCCGGTCCTGATCAGGTAGGACCGGGCCATGTCGCCGCGCTTGCTGCCGTGCTGTCACCGACCCGGCGCAACGTGTTCAGGACGTCGAAGTCGGCGATGCTCAGCCCGAACCGCTGGAGGACGGTGCCGACGGTGCGTTCGTAGTAGCCCGCGCACAGCAGCAGGCGCCCGGTGACTTCGAGCGAGCTGGAATCCAGGTGCGGGTCACGTTTCGCCACGCCTGGATGATGCGGTCGACGGAGTCACTCTCCACCTGGCGAAGTTTAGCTTGACATCAAGCGAGACCCCAGTAGCCTGGCGTTAAGTTACTTGATGCCAAGCTAACGGTGCCGGGAACGCGCGGACCCGCCGCCCCGGCCGAGGAGGCCGCCATGCTCGCTGCCTACGTCGCGGTCACCTTCGTGGCCGCGATCGCCTACGCCTACGCCGCCGTCTTGAACTTCACCCACGACAAATCAGTAGCCAAGGTCGCCGAGAGGCTGCGAGTGCCGTGTCGTGGATGGTCCGGCTGGGCCTCCTCCTCGCCGCGGGCTCGCTCGGGCTGGTGCGGGCTTCGCCGTGCCGGCGCTCGGACGGCCGCAGCCTGCGGCCTGGTCCTGTACTTCGTGTCCGCAGCCGGTGCCCACATCCGGGCACGCGATACCCGGCTCCTCAACTGGGTCAACTGGGCCGCGTTCTTCTCACTGGCCGTGGCCGCGCTGGCGGTGGGCCTGGCCTACCGCGGTCCCTGGTGACGGCGCCAACGGCCCCGGCTCTGGGAGAAACAGCGCGCATGCTCACCGCAGCCACACCCCTGTCCAGCCTTCTGGGGAACTGGCAGCGCTGCGTGCCCGGGTGGCGCAACTAGAGGCGCAGCTGGCCGCCCGGGACGCCCCGCTTGCGGCGGCGCCGGCACGACTGGCGGTGCTGGCCGGGCAGGCCGAAGAACTCCGGCGGCAGCTGGGCAAGGATTCCTCCACCTCATCGAAGCCGCCGTCCTCCGACAGCCCGTATCAGAAGAAGCCGAAGGACCGGTCGCTGCGGCGCCGATATGGACGCAAGCCAGGTAAGCAGCCGGGGGCGCCGTCCTCAACGCTGCGCCAGTCCGATCATCCCGGCCAGCAGGTGGAATGCGTCCCGGCGGCGTGCGGGTCCTGCGGCGCGGACCTGTCTGATGCTGCCGTCACCGGCGTGATGAGGCGGCAGGTGTTCGCGGCCGTGCCCGCGCCGCCACCGCTGGTGACCGAGTACCCGGTGGTCGCGAAGCAGTGCCCGGCCTGCGGGGCCGTGACCGCGGGCCTGACCCCGGCGGAGTGATCAGCCTTGTCCAGTCGGGCCGGGGGTGCACGCGAGGGCGCGCTGGCGGTCTGCGCTCATCACCGGCCGTCCCGGGCTCCAGCTCGGCAACTCGATCGGCATCGCGGTGATCGGCGTGATCTTCTTCGGGATGCTCGGCACCCAGTCCGGCCCGGCGGCGAGCACGGTCGCGCCGGCCCTGCGGTCCGGCATCGTGGCCGCCGGGATTCCGGCCCAGGCCGCGGGCCGGATCGAGGCCCAGTTCCGCACCTGCCTGCACGACCGGCTGGTGGCCGCCGACCCGACGGTCACGCCGGCGTCCTGCCGGCCGGCGCCGGGTGAGGTGCTGCCCGCCGCCGTGCACCCGGTGCTCGCCCGTGCCGGGGCCAGCGCGGTCCGCACCGACTTCGCCGCGGCGGCCGTCCGCACCCTGTGGTTCCAGGTCGGCGTGTTCGTCCTGGCGTTCCTGCTGATGCTGGCCTGGCCGCGCGGCGCGGGCCGCCGGGCCCACGCGCTCGCGGGCGCGGCGGCGGGCGGGGCCTCAGCCGGGGTGCCCGCGGCGGCCGGGCACGGCGCGGCGCAGGTAGCGGCGGTGGCAGCCGGGCCGGCCGGACCGCGGCAGGCCACCTGACCTGCGCGGCCGCCGCCCGGCGGTGGCAACGACAGGGGCAGCCGGGGATTCCACCAGTCCCCGGCTGCCGCCACGTCCCCTGCCCCGGATGGGCGCGGTCACTCGTGCGTTTGCGGGCCGGTCCCGGTCGTGGTCAGTCCTGGCCCTCGGCGATGGCGGCGTGCACCTCGTCCTGGCGGGCGGCCAGCTCGGCCTGGTACTTGCGCTCGTCGACCTCTTCGGCGATCCGCTCGTCGTCGGCCATGAGGGCCTCCAGGTCGGTGTTCGCCGCGTCGAGAACGCCCAGGTCGGCGTAGGCCTGCTGCACCTTCGGCCCCCACAGCCCGATGTCCTTGACGCACGGCACGATCCGGCTGAACAGCAGCGTGCGGAACGCCTGCTGGACCGGGGAGTGCTCGGTGAACTCCAGGCACTCTTCGACGTCGAAGCCCATCTGCTCCCACACCTCCTGCGCCCGGAACCTGTTGCGCATGAGGTAGCAGCCCTCGACGACGAACTCCTCGCGCTCGGCCCGCTCGCTGGCGGTCAGCTCACGGTAGTAGTCGCGCAGCGCGAGCCGGCCGAAGGCGACGTGCCGTGCCTCGTCCTGCATGACGTAGGCGAGCAGTTGCTTGACCAGGGCGTTCTGCGCCATGTCCCGGTGCACGCCGAACGCGGCGAGCGCCAGCCCCTCGATGAGGACCTGCATGCCCAGGTAGGGCAGGTCCCAGCGGGAGTCGCTGAGGGACTCGGCCAGCAGCTTGCCCAGGTCGCTGTTCATCGGGTAGTACAGCCCGACCTTTTCCCGCAGGAACCGCGAGTACAGCTCGACGTGCCGGGCCTCGTCCATGGTCTGGGTCGCGGCGTAGAACTTGGAATCCATGTCGGGCACGGACTCGACGATCCGGGCGGCCACGGTCATCGCGCCCTGCTCGCCGTGCAGGAACTGGCTGAACAGCCAGGCGCCCAGGTGGTGCCCCAGGTTCTCGCGTTCCTTCTCGTTCAGTATCTCCCACTGCCGCGAGCCGTAGATGGGCACGAACTCGTCCGGGGTCTCCATGATGTTGGCCGGGTCCACCGGCAGATCCCATTCGATCCGCTTGGTGGCGTCCCACTGCTTGTCCTTGCCCCGCTGGTACAGGTCGATCAGCCGCTGCCGGCCGTCGTCGTACTCCCAGCTGAAGCGGGTGGCGCCGGCGGCGGGAACGTCCCAGGTGCCGGGCTCGACGGGGATGGTGTATGCGTCGTAGGTGCTCACGGCGGGCTCCCTGGCTGGCGTCTTGCCCACATATTACTGGTTAGTACGGTTCTGCTCCAGACCTCGGCCGCCGGCCACGGCGCGCGCGAAGCGATCCGCCTCGCGCCATGCGGGCGCTGCGACCCGGCAAAACGCTGCCCGTGGTCAGAGGCACACCGACGGCTCATGCCCGGCGTGGCTGGCAGGCTCCAACTGGAACGTGGAGTGGCCGACGTCGAAGTGGCCGTGCAGGCAGGCCTGGAGGGCGTCCAGCATGGCCGCGCTGCGGCCGTTGGCCAGCACGCCGGGGTCGACCACCACGTGCGCGGAGAGCACCGGCAGCCCGGAGGTGATGGTCCAGGCGTGCAGGTCGTGCACGCCCACGACGCCGTCCAGTGCGGTGAGGTGGGTGCGGACCTCGGTCAGGTCGATGCCCCGGGGGCTGGCTTCCAGCAGGACGTCCACCGCGTCCCGGAGCAGCCGCCAGGCGCGCGGCAGGATGAGCACGGCCACGGCCAGCGAGGCGATCGGGTCCGCCCGGGTGAATCCGGTTGCCGCGATGATGACCCCGGTGCCGATCACCGCGACGGCGCCGAAGGTGTCCGAGGCGACCTCAAGGAAGGCGCCGCGGACGTTCATGCTGTCGGCCTGCCCGTGCCGCAGCAGGAGCAGCGATGCGCCGTTGCCGGCCAGCGCGACCACCCCGAAGACGATCATCAGCCCGGGCGTGACCTGGGGCGGCGCGGCGAGCCTGCGGACGGCCTCGACCCCGATGAACACGGCCATGCCGAGGAGCAGCAGTGCGTTGACCGTCGCGGCCAGGATCTCGGCGCGGGCGTACCCGAACGTGGCGCGGTCGCTGGCGGGCCGCGCGGCCACGTACGCGGCGAGCAGCGACAGCCCGACGCCGGCCGCGTCGGCGGCCATGTGGGCGGCATCGGCGAGCAGGACCAGGGCACCGCTCACCAGCGCGCCGCACACCTCCGCGACGGCGATCCCGATGGTGATCGCCAGCACGGCGGTCAGCCGCCCCCGGTGCCGTCCCGTAGCCGTGGGCACATGCGAGTGCCCGGTACCCATGCTGCTTTCCTCCTCCATTGGTGCCTGGTCCTGCCATTGCCAGGCTAAGGCCTGCCATATCAACGGAGATTCTCCACCAGAGTCTTCCCGACCAGGCATGTTTGCTGGCGGGGACAGCCGGGGGATGGCCCTGGCGCGGACAGAACTCCGCGCCAGGGCAACCCCCGTCCGCCCTGCCGATCCTGCTGGAAACGCCGGAGTGCGCGGGATGCCCCTTGCCTTGGACAGCCGGGACCGCGAAGGGACGAACCGGGGTTGCTTGGGCGCGGAGTTCTGTCCGCGCACAAGCCATCCCCGGGTCGGCCCGCCTCCAGGCAGGCGGGGCTGAGGCTCTTAGCCGGAGTCTTCGCCGTTGGGCGGGGATTCGCCGGCGGCGAGCAGTTCGTAGGCGGGGTTGATCATGATGGGGCCGGACTTCGCGGATCCCGACGGGCCCGCGGAACCGGACCCGGGACCCGCACACGATGCCCGGGATGTGCGACCGCCCGTAGAACAGCGCGGTCAGGTCCCCGGTCGAGTCGGAGATCTCGCAGGCCAGCACCGAGTTCTTTTCCACGGGCCGGATCTCGACCGCGCGGACCCGGCCCTCGACGGTGGCCCGCCCGGGCGCCTGGATCGAGCCGATCGGCTTGACCCCGGGGGAGGGCGCGGGCCGTTCGTAGCTGGCCTGGCCCGCTGCGGCAGGGTCCGGTGCGGATTCGCCGCGGCGCTGGCGGAACCGGCGGCCCGGCAGCAGACCGCGCATGGCCGAGGGCGGCGGGGACGGGGCGGCCGGCTGGCCGTCCTTCCGCCCGGCCTCGCCCGCGCCGGTGGCCACGGCTCCCGGGGTGTAGTCCGCCGGCGCGGCCCGGCCATCGCCCGGCGTGGCCGCCGTCCCTGTTACGGCGGCCTTCCCGTCCGGAACTGTCTTTCCGTCCAGGGCGGTCTTGCCGCTCGCCGCCGGAGCCGTGATCTTGCCGTTCGTCCCGTTGCCCCGGGCGCGCAGCACCTCCAGGCGGTTCCGCACGTCGAAGGGCACGATCGTGGCCGCGCAATGCGGGATGCGGCTCACCACGGCCGCGATCTTGTCGGCGGTACGGTCGTGCAGCAGCCGGCCGAGCAGCGGTGAGTAGCTGCGCCTGGGCAGCACCGCGGTGACGTGCGAGCCGGGCACCGCCGCCTCGGCGCTGACCAGTTCGGCCGCGGCCCGGGCCAGCCGCCGGTCCGGGCAGTCGATGAAGTCGAGCACGATGCCCCGGTCGGCGCGGGTCCACTCCTCGCGCAGCGTTTCCGCCTCGGCGGTGTCGATGACGAAGTGCACCGCGCGCAGCGTGGTCGGCCGCAGGCTCGCGCGCGTACCGCATCGCCGCGAGCGTCGCCAGGTCGAAGCTGTCCACCAGGACGAACACCGTGCGGCGTGGGTAGTTCGGCTGCTCCGGCGGCTTCTTCCGCTCGCCGATCCGCTCCAGGACCTGGGCCTCCATGCTGTACTCCTGGTTCAGCCGGATCAGGGCGAACCACAGGATCGGGAACAGCACCACGACGATCCAGGCGCCCTCGGTGAACTTCACCACGGCGAAGATCGCGACGACGACCGCGGACAGCCCGCCGGCCGCGGCGTTGATGGCCAGCTTGCCCCGCCAGCCGCGCTCCTTGTTCCGGTGGTGGTAGCGCGCCATCCCGAACCCGGCCATGGTGAACGCGGTGAACACGCCGATCGCGTACAGCGGGACCAGTTTGTTGACGTTCGCCCCCCGGAGGATCACCAGGGCGATGGAGACGATGGTCAGCGCGATGATCGCGTTCGAGAACACCAGCCGGTGCCCGCGCTTGAGCAGCCAGCGCGGCAGGAAGGCGTCCCCGGCGACGTAACTGGCCAGGAACGGGAACCCGTTGAAGCTCGTGTTGCCGCCGGTGTAGAGGATCAGCATGGTGGCGGCCTGCACCAGCAGGAACAGCGCGTGGCCGTAGAAGCTGTCCCGAAGATCTTCTGCGCCTCCTGGGCCAGCACGGTGGGGTAGCCGAGCTCGCGCGGGGTCGCGCGCGTCGACGTGGGCCAGCCAGGAGATCCCCGCCACGAGGAAGCCGAGGATGACAGCCCTCCGTCACCAGGACCCGGCGGGCGTTGTTCCCCTCCGGCGGCCGGAACGCGCCCACCGCGTCGGATACCGCCTCGATGCCGGTCAGCGACGCGCCGCCGTTCGCGAACGCGCGCAGCAACGTGAAGATCATCACGAAGCTGATCAGGCTCGCGGTGCCGCTGCCGATGGGGTAGTGTGCCGTGCAGCGCGTGCGGGTTGTACGGCTGCAGGTCGCCGAGCATCTCGCGGATCAGGCCGACGATGATCATCAGGATGACCGACCCGGCGAACAGGTAGGTGGGTACCGCGAACGCACGGCCCGCTTCCTTGAGGCCGCGCAGGTTGCCGTAACACATGAGCAGGATCACGCCGATGGTGATCAGCAAGGTGTAGGGCCCGAGGGCGGGGACGGCGGAGACCAGCGCCGCGGTCCCCGCCACGGTCTGCACCGCGACCGTGACCACGTAGTCGATGAGCAGCGCCACCGCGGCGATCTGGGCGATCTTCGGCCCGAAATTCTCTCTGGCCACGACGTAGGAACCGCCGGGCCTGATGTAGACCATCACGACCTCGCGGTAGGACAGCACCACCAGCACCATGACCACGAGGATCACCAGGGTCATCGGCAGGATGATGGTGAAGGCCGCGAGCCCGGCCAGCGGGAGCAGGGCGATGAGGATTTCCTCCGTGCCGTAGGCGGAGGAGGAGATGCCGTCGGGGGAGAGCACGCCCAGCGCGAGAACCTTGGACAGGCGCTGGTGCCGTAGCTGCTCGTTGACCATCGGCGGCCCGAGCAGGCGCCGCTTTACCGAATACCAGAAGCCCTCGGGCAGGTCACCGCTGCCGCCCAGGAAGCCGACTGCGTTGCGAATGGCCACGTCCCACTGTCCCGTCGATCGCAAGTGCTCTCGTGGCCTTCATACCATCGTTCGCCTGCGGTTTGTCCATGGGGCATAGCAGGACTCTTCACACTGCCTCCCTCGCGGGCGCGTCACTGGCTTGAGGGAGGCGGCTGCGGCGTGACGCTGCCGCCGGTTGACCGAGCGTGTCTTAGGACAGAAGCTCGTACGCGGGGTTGACCATCACGGTGCCGGTATCCTTCACCCCCACTCGGCCGCGGAGCTGGATCATGCTCCCGGGCTCCACGCCCGGGATGTGGGTGCGCCCGTAGAAGAGCGCGGTGATCTCGCCGGTGGCGTCGGTGACCTGGCAGGCGAGCACGCAGCTGTGGTCGACCGGCCGGATCTCCAGGCTGTGCACCCGGCCCTCCACCGTGGCCCGGCCGTTCCTGGTCAGCGAGGCGATCGGGGTGACGCCCGGCCGCACGGCGGGCTGCGTCGTGCTCGCGCGACCTTCGCCTCCGGGTTTCACGGGCTGGGCCTGGCGCGGCCGGCCTGCCGCTCGTGCAGCACCTCCAGCCGCGCCTCCACGTCGAACGGGATGATGGTGGCGGCGGAGCGCGGTATCCGGCTCACCACCCGGGCGATCTTGTCGGCGGTCTGGTCGTGCAGCAGCCGGCCGAGCAGCGCCGGATAGCTGCGCCTCGGCAGCACCACGGTCACGTGCGTGCCCGGCTCGGCTGGCCTCCCTGGCGACCAGTTCGCCGGCGGCCCGAGGCAGCCGCCGGTCCGGGCAGTCCACCAGGTCGAGCGGGATGCCGCGGTCCGCGCGCAGCCAGGCGTCGCGCAGTTCCCTGGCCCGGTCGGTGTCGATCACGAAGTGCACCGCCCGCAGCGCGGTGGGCCGCAGGCCGCGGGCGTAGCGCAGCGCGGCGATCGTCGCCAGGTTGAACTCGTCGACGAGGACCAGCACCGTCCGGCGGGTGTAGTTCGGCGGGTCCGGGGCCTTGCGGCCGCCGATGTTCTCCAGTACCTCGGCCTCCATCCGGTACCGGCGGTTGAGCTGGATCAGCACGTAGACCAGGAGCGGGAAGATGATCACGATGAGCCAGGCGCCCTCGGTGAACTTCACGATCGCGAAGATCACCACCACGATCGTGGTGAGCACGCCCGCCGAGAAGTTGATCACCAGCCGGTGCCGCCAGCCCGGCTCCTTGTGCGTGTGGTGGTACTTGGCCATGCCGAACCCGGCCATGGAGAAGGCGGTGAACACGCCGATCGCGTAGAACGGCACCAGCCGGTTGACGTTCGAGCCGACGAACAACCAGCAGGGCGATCGCCGGGATGGTGAGCACGATGATCCCGTTGGAGAAGACCAGGCGGTGGCCGCGCTTGGTCATCCACCGGGGCAGGAACGAGTCCTCGGCGACGAAGCTGGTCAGGTACGGGAACCCGTTGAAGCTGGTGTTGCCGCCGGTGTAGAGGATCAGCGCGGTCGCCGCCTGCACGACGAAGAACATGATGTGGCCGACGCCGCTGCCGAACACCATGTTGGCTTCCTGCGAGATCACCGTCGGGTAGCCGTTCACCGCGCGGGATCGCGTGGGTCACGTGCGCCAGCCAGGAGATCCCGGCGACCAGGGTGCCGAGGATGATGCCCTCGATCACGAGCACCCGGCGGGCGTTGATGCCCTCGGGCGGCTTGAACGCGCTGACCGCGTTGGACACCGCCTCGATCCCGGTCAGCGAGGAGCCGCCGTTGGCGAACGAGCGCGCCAGCGTGAAGACCACCGCGAATGAGGGCCAGGCTCCTGGTGGTGCCCGAGCCGATCTGGACCGGAGGCTGCCGGTGAGTTGTGCACGTCCTGGGGTGCAGGTCGCCCAAGACCTCGCGGACCAGCCCGACGATGATCATCAGGCACGACAGCGCCGGTGAACAGGTAGGTGGGCAGCGCGAACGCCTTGCCCGCCTCGCGGATGCCGCGCAGGTTGCCGTAGCACATGAGCAGCACGACGCCCACGCAGATCGGCTTGGTGTAGGGCCCGAGCGCGGGGAACGCCGACACCACCGCCGCGGTGCCGCCCGCGATCTGCACGGCCACGGTGACCACGTAGTCGATGAGCAGCGCCACCGCGGCGACCTGGGCGATGCGCGGGCCGAAGTTCTCCCTGGCCACCACGTAGGACCCGCCCGCCCTGGTGTAGACCGTCACCACCTCGCGGTAGGACAGCACCACCAGGATCATCACGAACAAGATCACCCCGGTCATCGGCAGGATCACCGTGAACGCCGCGAGCCCGAACAGCGGCAGCAGTTCGATGAGGATTTCCTCGGTGCCGTAGGCCGAGGAGGAGATGCCGTCCGGGGACAGCACGCCCAGGGCGAGGACCTTGGACAGCCGCTGGTGGCTCAGTTCCTCGTTGACCATCGGCGGGCCGAGCAGGCGCCGTTTGAGGGAGTACCCGAAGCTCTCCGGAAGGTCGCCTCCGCGACGTTCCGGAGAACAGGCCTGCCGCCTTACGCAGCGCCAACGGTCCCTCTTCTCCTGTCCTCAGGGCGCGGATCCGCATCCGTGCGCCGGCCCGCGTCCGGCCCTCCGGCTCGACCGGGTTTTTGATCACCTCCCAAGACGCTAAGCGCCACCGTCCCGGGGCGGTGCTAAGGCCGCGTCAAGAGTGCTGACCTGCGCGTTAAGGAACTATCAAGATCATTTTTTTTCCCTGCATTCGGCGCTTGACTCCACATGAGATGAGTAGTTCAAGGCAGCGCGGATTCGCGGCGCCGTTCGCTCTGGTGACCGGCTTCGGCGCGCTCTTCGCCCTCGGCACGGTCGCGGCGGCCCTGCATGGCTGGGTCTCGCCGACGGCGGTGCTGATCGTGAGCGCGGCCGTGGTGACCGTCTTGTCGTTTGTCTCCGAGCCGCTCGCGGCGATCCCGCTGGGCGTCGTCGGCTGGCTCAGCGCCGTGGGGTTCTCCCACCCGCCCTACGGGCAACTGCGGGTCACCGGCCCCTACGCCGGGCGGGCCGCGATCGTGATGGCCGCCTGCGCGCTGGGCGCGGGCGGGCTCGGCCTGCTACTGCGCAGGTCGGCCGACAGGCACATACTGGAAGGCGTGGGCAGTGATACCGGGCGGCCGGGCAGCCGGGATGGCACCGGCCTGGCCACGGGCGCCCAGCCGGCGCCCGAGCGTGACTCGATGCTGGCCAAGGCGGCCTACGCGGTGGGCACCCGCCGGGCCCTGTCCGGAGTGCTCGTCGCCGCGGCCGGCCTGCCCCTGCTGACCGTGCTGCTGGCCCTGGCCAGGCCGCACCTGAGCCTGACCGATGACCTGCTCATCTACCTGGTGGCCGTGGTCGGGCTCGCGGTGATCGGCGGCTTCTGGCCCGCGGTGCTCGGCGCGGCGTCCGCCAGCCTGCTGCTCAACTGGTACTTCACCCCGCCGCTGCACACGTTCACCATCGACAAGCCGGACAATCTGCTGGCGCTGCTGCTGTTCGTCACGGTCGCGATGCTGGTCAGCAGCGTGGTCCACCTGGCCGCCAGCCGGGCCGGCCAGGCGGCCCGCAGCCGGGAGGAAGCCAGGCTGCTGCTGACCCTGGCGCAGACGGTTCTCGGCGGCGCCGACACCCCGGCGGCGGTCCTGGACCACCTGGTGGCGACGGTGGGCGGCCAGGCCGAACTGCTGGAGCATGTCAGCGGCCGCTGGGTCCCGATCGCCGCCGGCGGCGGCACCCCGGACCAGGCCGCGCCCGCCATCCGCGTCGATGTGCGCACCGACCTGGCCCTGGAGGTGAGCGGCCAGCCCGCCCCGATCGCCCCCGGGCTGCTGGCCGGCTTCGCCGCCCAGGCGGCCGCCGCCCTGGACCGGGAACGGCTGCGCACCCAGGCCGCTCAGGCCGAGGCGCTGGCCGAGGGCAACCGGATGCGGACCGCGCTGCTCGCCGCGGTCAGCCACGACCTGCGTACCCCGCTGGCCTCGATCAAGGCCAGCGTCAGCAGCCTGCGCCAGACCGACGTCACCTGGACCGAATCCGACCAGCAGGTGCTGCTCGCCACGATCGAGGAGAACGCGGACCGGCTGGACGGGCTCATCGGCAACCTGCTCGACATGAGCCGCCTGCACACCGGCTCGCTGCAGCCGTTCCTGCGGCCGATCACGATCGACGAGGTGGCGCCGGTGGCGCTGCGCGGCCTGGATGCCCCGGCCGACCTGCGGATCGAGGTGCCGGACGGGATGGCGATGGTCCTCGCCGACCCCGGCCTGCTGGAGCGGGTGCTGGCCAACCTGTTCGCCAACGCGCTGGACCACTCGCCGTCGGCCATGCCGCCGTCCCTGCAGGCCCACCGGGAGCAGGACACCGTCGTGGTCGAGGTCGTCGACCACGGCCCGGGCGTGCCGGACCGGCTGAAGGCCCGGATCTTCGAGCCGTTCCAGCGGTTCGACGACAAGAAGGTGGGCGTGGGCCTCGGCCTGGCGGTGGCCAAGGGCTTCACCGAGGCCATGGGCGGCGCCATCGTCGCGGCCGACACCCCGGGCGGCGGCCTCACCGTCCGGATCACGCTGCCGGTCGCGGCCGCCGGCGCCAGGTCCATGCAGGACGCCGGCTCTTGACCCGCGTGCTGGTCGTCGACGACGAGCCGTCGATCCTCCGGGCGCTGCGGATCAACCTGGCCGCGCGCAACTACCAGGTCAGCACCGCCAGCGACGGCGCATCCGGGCTCGCCGCCATGGCCCGCGACCGCCCCGACGTGATGATCCTCGACCTCGGGCTGCCCGACATGGACGGCACCGAGGTCATCCGCGGCGTCCGGGGCTGGGCCTCGACCCCGATCATCGTGCTGTCGGTGTGGGGCCACGAGAGCCAGAAGGTGGCCGCGCTGGACGCGGGCGCGGACGACTACGTGACCAAGCCGTTCGGCATGGACGAACTGCTCGCCCGGCTCCGCGCCGCCATCCGCCGCGCCTCCCCGGCCCCGGACGAGCCGGTGCTGAAGACGGAGGACTTCACCGTCGACCTCGGGGCCAAGCGGGTCACCCGCGCCGACGGCAGCGACGTGCGGCTGACCCCGACCGAATGGCAGCTGCTCGAAGTCCTGGTGCGCAACCAGGGCCGCCTGGTCACCCAGCGGCAGTTGCTTCAGGAAGTCTGGGGCCCGTCGTACCAGACCGAGAGCAACTACCTGCGGGTGTACGTGGCCCAGCTACGCCGCAAGCTCGAGCCCGAGCCCTCGCGCCCCCGCTACCTGCTCACCGAATCCGGCATGGGCTACCGCTTCGTGGCCTGAGGCCCGCCGGCCCCGGCCGTTCCTGCGATCTCGTACTATCCGATCCCGAAGAAGCCGAGGATCGTGGAGCCGAGCAGGAGCAGGCTCATCGCCGAGATGCCCACCACGCAGATACTGGCGACGACCCGGAACACCGGCTTGTTGGCGGCCTTCCCCAGCACGCTGCGCCGGTTGGTGAGGATCAGGATGTAGACCAGGATGACCGGGGTCACGATGCCCTGCAGCACCTGGGTGCCGATCAGCAGGGAGATCAGGTTGATGTGGGTCAGCGCCAGCGAGGCACCGATGATGACCTGCACGGTGAACAGCCCGAGGAACAGCCTGGCCTCGGTGAACCGGCGGGACACCGAGCGCTCCACGCCGACCGCCTCGCTGATCGCATAGGAACTGGACAACGGGACTATCGCGCCGGCGAGCGCGGACGCCCCGATGAGGCCGAGCGCGAACAGGCCCTCGGCCGCGGGCCCGGCGACCGGCTTCAGCGCCTGCGCGGCCTCGGAGGCGGAGGTCAGCGGCCCTGTCCCGCCGATGGCGGCGGCGGTCGCGATGATGATCGTGATCGAGATGATGCAGGCGAACAGCGCGCCCGCGATCGCGTCGATCCTTGCCCGCGGGTAGTCCGCCGGGTCGGCGCCCTTGTCCACCACGCCCGCCGCCGCGTACAGCTGCATGTACGGGCTCACCGTGGTCCCGATCAGCGCGACGCCCAGCAGCAGGTAGGCCTTGCTGTACTCGAAATGCGGCACCGCCAGGTTGAGCCCGACCTGGGACCAGTCCGGGTGGCCGAGGATCGCCGCGATCGGGTAGGCCAGGAAGGCCAGCGACATGACCAGGAAGATCCGCTCCGCGTACCGGTAGGAGCCGAACAGCACGAGCGCCCAGATGGCGACGGCCGCGATCGGGATGATGATGTACCGGCTGACGCCGAGCAGGCCGAACGCCGCGCCGATGCCGGCGAACTCCGAGACGACCAGCCCGGTGTTGGCCAGCAGCACGCAGCCCAGGGCCAGCGCGGTGAACCGCAGGCTGAACTGCTCCCTGATCAGCGCCGCCAGCCCCTTGCCGGTGTAGGTGCCCAGCCGTACCGCCATCTCCTGCACCAGCACCAGCGCCACGGTGACCAGCACCATGAAGAACAGGGTCCGGTAGATGAACTGGGAGCCCGCGGAGGCGTAGGTGGCGATCCCGGCCGCGTCGTTCCCGGCGTTGGCGGCGACGACGCCGGGGCCCAGGATCGCCAGGAACAGGAAGATCCTGCTCCGCCGCACCCGGGTCAGCCGGACCCCGCCGAGGCGGATCCGGGTGAGCGTGGTCAGGCCCGCCCAGGACCGGGCCGCACCGCCGCCCGTTCCCCGGGAGCCGGCCACCTGCCCGGCTCTTGCGGCCCGGGCGGCAGCCGCCTTCCGGGCCTGCCGCGTGCGGTCGTTCCGCCTCCCCGGCCGCCTCCGGCGCCGATGGCGAGACGGGTCCCTGAACCCCGGTCTCCTCCTGCCCGCTGCTCACTGCAGCAGCCTCGGGAAGTGCAGCCGGCCGTGACCGGGCACCAGCGCGTCCAGCACGTCGTCGGAGAGGATCCGGCCCAGCGGCTTGCCCTCGTCGTCCACCACCAGCAGCGACGAGCGCCGGGACTCCACCATCTCGGTGGCGACCTCGTCCATGTCGGCGTCCGGGCGCAGCGTGACCGGCGGGTTCTCCGGGTCGATGATGTCCGCGAGCTGCTTGCCGGCCTTGTTGACCAGCAGGTCGAAGGCGGACACGTCGCCGATGAGCCGCCCCTCGGCGTCGAGCACGGCCACCGAGTCGATCTCCGTCTGGTGCTTGGCCAGCTTGACCAGCCTTTTCCGCACCTCCTCGACGGTCTCGTGCGGCTCCGCGCAGGCCAGGACCGTGGTCATCACGCCGCCGGCCTCGTCGGGGGCGTAGCCGAGCAGCCGGGCAAGTTCCCGCTGGGTGGCCGGCGGCATGTGGGCGAGCAGCTGCCCCTGCTCCTCCTCGGGCAGCCCGCGCAGCGCCTCCGCGGCCTCGTCGGGCTCCATCGCCGCGACCAGGCTGGCGGCCTGAGCGGGTTCCATCTCGCGCAGCAGCGCGGTCAGCTCGTCCGGCTCCATCTCCTCCAGCGCGTCCGCCGCGATGTCGGGGTCCAGGCTGGCGAGCAGTTCCTTCCGCCCGGACCTGCCCAGCCCCTCCAGCACGTCGGCGAGTTCCGCCGGGCGCAGCCGCCGCAGCGCCGAGCTTGGCGTGCGCAGCTTCATCGCGGCGGGCTCCTCGGGCGAGTCCTCACCGAACGACTCGATCGCGGCCCAGTCGATCACCCGGTCCGGGGTGGGGTGCCAGCGGAACCGCTTGGGGCCGAGCCGCCGCAGCAGGGTCTGCAGGCTGACATCCACGCCGACCAGCCGGACCTGCTCGCCCACCTGGGCGAGGTACAGGTCGGCGGCCCTGATCACCTGGACCTCGTCGGTGTCCACGAGCTGGTGGTCGAGGATGTCCCTGGCCAGCAGCACCTCGCCCTCGCGGCGGTGGAACTCGCGCAGGTCCATCCGGGCGGTCCGCAGCGTGACCGAACGCCGGTCCACGTGGTCGATGACCGAGGCGTCCAGGTAGGCCTGCCGGCGCCCGACCCGGACCACCAGGCCGGTGACCGCCGGGTAGTCGTCGCCGCCATCCATACTGGCCACCAGGTCGACGAGGCGGCCCACCTCCTCACCCGACTGGTTCAGCACCGGGGCGCCGTCCAGGCCGACGAGCGAGATGATGTTCTGCCGTACCTGCCGCGACGTGGTCAGCCGCTGCGAGTAGGCCTCGAACAGCTGAGCTGGGGCACTGCGGCGGCCGCTACGGGCCCGCGGGGCAGGTTCCCGGGGCCGGGAGAGAAAACGCCGGTCGGACACAGCAACCTCCTGGACCGCCGGCCGATCCGGGTGATTACCCGGGAGGGCCCAGCAGGCGTGGGGATCGGAACGGGCAGCATCTGGCGGCCCGGCTCCTGGTGATAGCCGCGCCCGCCGTGGTTGTACTGCAGGGATCGCCGAGCACGACCGCACCTCCCTCATCCTGGCTGCGAGACCAAGGCTAAACGTCAGCGGCGTGGCGCAACAGGCGGGGGTCCGTTTGGGCCGCCTATGGGCAGCTCCCTGTTCACGCAGGCGCCGCGTGGCGTTCGTTGCGGTTTGGTTGCCTGGCTGGTCGGCTAAGACTGTCGTGTCTGCCTGTCCAGGAAGCCTCACGGCCCGTGGATCCCATGGGCGCGCCCAGGCGTAACGCCGAGGGAGATGCTCGATCATGACCACGACACCGCCCGCCGCCCCGGCCCCGCGAGCGGATGATGCACGCACGCTCCACCTGTCGGAACTGCTCAAGCGCCCGATCACCGACCGGGGCGGGGAGTCACTGGGGCGGCTGGCCGACGTCGTCGTCCGGTTGCGCGGGTCCGAGCTACCGCTGGTGATAGGCGGAGTGGCCAGCGTCGGTGGCCGGGAGGTGTTCGTGCCCATGGAGCAGGTCAGTTCGTTCGACGGTGAGGTGCTGAAGCTCGACAGCGCCAAGCTGGACCTGCGTCATTTCGAGCGCCGGCCGGGCGAGGTCCTGCTCCGGGCCGACGTTCTCGGCCACCGGCTCATCGACGTGGAGACCGCCCACCTGATCAAGGCCGCCGATCTCGAACTGGAGCAGCGGGGTGGCGAATGGGTGCTCACCGGGGTGGACACCCACCGCAGGCGGGCCGGGCTGAGCGCACTTTTCGGCCGCGGCGCCGCCGAGCCTGAGCATTCGTTCCGGGAGTGGTCCGCCTTCGAGCCACTCATCGGCCATACCAGCAGCGCGATGCTGCGCGGCCCGTTCGCGCGCATCCGCAGGCTGAAGCCGGCCCAGATCGCCGACCTGCTTGAGGAGGCATCCAAGGAGGAGGAGACGGAGATCCTCGGGCACGTGCACGCCGACCCCGAACTCGAGGCGGACGTGTTCGAGGAGCTGGACGAGGACCTCGCCACCCGCCTGCTCGGCGCCCGCACCGATGCCGAGATCGCCGAGGTGCTCAGCAGGATGCGGGCCGACGACGCCGCGGACGCGGTCGCCGAACTGCCGCAGAACCGGCGGCAGCCGGTGCTGGACCTGATGCCGCCCGGGCAGCGGACCAAGGTGCTGACCCTCATGGGGTTCAACCCGACGAGCGCCGGCGGCCTGATGGGGGTCGACTTCCTGGCGCTTGCTCCCACGGTCCCGGTCGGTGCGGCGCTGGCGGCCGTCGCGTGAGTCGCAGACGCTGCAGCCCGAGGCGCTCACCAGCGTTCACGCGGTGGATCCGGACGGGTACCTGCACGGGGTGGCCAATCTGGTCTCGCTCCTGCAGGCCGACGCGGACAGCCAGCTCGCCGACGTGTGCGACGACGACCCCGTCCGGGTGGGCGCAAACACCGACGTGGTGGACGTCGCCGTCCTGATGAGCGACTACAACCTGATCACGATCCCGGTCGTGGACGAGCGCCGCCACATGATCGGCATCATCACCGTGGACGACGTGCTCGAGGTGACGCTGCCCGCTGACTGGCGCCGCCGCGAGGCCGCGCAGCCACCCGACGCCCACGTCGGTGAGGGCCTATGACGGGCACCACCGGAGCAGCCCGAAGACCGGCAGGTCAGGCCGGGCGCCGTTGGCCGAGAACCGCTCGCCCCCGAAGCCCGGGCCAGACCCGGGGCCGCCAGGGCCTGCGCCGGCGCCCGGCCCCGTGCAGGCCGGAGCCGACAGGCGCCGGCATCCCGGCCGGCGGCAGGCAGCCCCAGGTCAGGCCCGGCCCTGCCGGCGCACGGCGGCACCGGCGGCACCGGCGGCGCAGCAGACACTGGCCCGGCCCAGCGCGGTGCTCGACGAGGCGCACCTGGGGGACATCGAGGGCGCGCTCGGCCGGGTCCGGGTCGGTGAGGAGCAGCGCAGCGGCTGGCGGCCGCGGCTGATCACATTCCTGGCCATCATGGGCCCGGGCCTGATCGTCATGGTCGGGGACAATGACGCGGGCGGGGTGTCCACCTACGCGCAGGCGGGCCAGAACTACGGCTACAGCCTGCTCTGGGTACTGCTGCTGCTGATCCCCGTGCTGATCGTCAACCAGGAGATGGTCGTCCGGCTCGGCGCGGTCACCGGCGTGGGGCACGCCCGGCTGATCAACGAGCGGTTCGGCAGGTTCTGGGGCTGGTTCAGCGTCGGGGACCTGTTCCTGCTCAACTTCCTGACCATCGTCACCGAGTTCATCGGCGTCTCCCTCGCCCTGCGCTACTTCGGCATCAGCCCCGTACATCTCGGTACCGGTGGCGGCCGTCTTGCTGGTAGGCATCACCGCGAGCGGCAGCTTCCGCCGGTGGGAACGGGCGATCTTCCTGTTCATCGCGACCAGCCTGGTGCTGTATCCGCTGGCCCTTGCGTCGCAGCCGCACTACGGCGCGATCGCCTACCACCTCGTGGTGCCGGGCATCCAGGGCGGCGCCAGCTCGACCGCGGTCCTGCTCATCATCGCCATCGTGGGCACGACCGTGGCTCCCTGGCAGCTGTTCTTCCAGCAGTCCAACGTGATCGACAAGCGCATCACGCCCCGGTTCATCGGCTACGAGCGGGCCGACACCACGTTCGGCGCCGTCGTCGTGGTGGTCGGGGCGATCGCGATCGAAGTGGTGGCCGTGTTCGCCGTCCGCGGCACGAACCTGGTCGGGAAGTTCACCGATGCGCTCGGGGTGGCACGCGCGCTGGAGGCTCACGCCTACTGGATGGGCGCGCTGTTCGCCATCGTGCTGCTTGACGCGAGCATCATCGGCGCCTCGGCCGTGACGCTGTCCACCAGCTATGCGTTCGGTGACGTGTTCGGCCTGAAGCACTCGCTGCACCGCAGCTTCCGCGACGCCAAGTCGTTCTACCTGAGCTACGCCGCTCTCGTGATCGTGGCCGCGGGTATCGTCCTCATCCCCGGTGCGCCACTCGGGCTGATCACCGACCAGCGTCCAGGCCCTGGCCGGGGTGCTGCTGCCCAGCGCGAGCGTGTTCCTGCTGCTGCTGTGCAACGACCGGGAGGTGCTCGGCCCCTGGGTCAACCAGCGCTGGCTCAACATCCTGGCCAGCATCATCATCGGTGTCCTGCTCACGCTGTCGGGCACCCTTGTGGTCAGCACGGTGTTCCCGAACGTGAACGTCTCCGAGATCGCGATAGGGCTCGCCATCGCCCTGCTGGTGGGCGGCGGAGGGGTCGGCCTGTGGCTGGGAGTCACCCAGCGCCGCCGGGGCCGGCGCCGGGCCGGCCCTGGTGCAGGTGACCCCCCAGGAGCGCAGGAACTGGCGGATGCCCCCGCTCGCCCTGCTCAAGCCGGTGGCCTGGTCACCGGGGACGAAGCTGGGAGTGCTGCTGCTCCGCGGCTACCTCGTGGTCTCCGTGGTGCTCCTGGTCGTCAAGGCGGTCCAGCTAGGCGGCGCCTGAGTACCGTGCCAGGTAACCCGCCCTATTGCGGGCCCGTGGCAACAGCGCGGCCTGGGCTGTTGTCGAGGTGCTGCAGCGGGTTTTTCCAGGCATTGTGAGTGCCATGAGGGGACGGATCCGGCACCTGCTCCGGCCGCATTCGCACCACAGCGCCGACAAGGTGGACGCGGCGATGGAGGCCTCGGCCGAGGGGATGCGGGCGCTGTGGCTTTCCCTGGCCGGGCTGGCCTGCACGGCCGCGGTCCAGGGCGTGGTGGTGGCGCTGTCCGGGTCGGTCGCACTGCTGGGCGACACGCTGCACAACGCGACCGACGCGCTGACCGCGGTGCCGCTGGGCATCGCGTTCGTGCTGGCACGCCGGCCACCCACCCGCCGGTACACCTATGGGTACGGCCGGGCCGAGGACCTGGCCGGGGTGGCCGTCGTGCTCGCGATCGTGGCATCCGCCGTGGTGGCGGCCTATGCGTCGGCCGGGCGGCTGCTGCACCCGCACCGGGTGTCGGACCTGGCCGCGGTCGCGCTGGCCGCGCTGGCCGGGTTCGCCGGCAACGAGCTTGTGGCCAGGTACCGGATCCGGGCCGGCCGCCGGATCGGCTCGGCCGCGCTGGTCGCCGACGGTGTGCACGCCCGGGCCGACGGGTTCACCTCGCTGGCCGTGCTCGCCGGTGCCGGCGGAATGGCGCTCGGCTGGGATTGGGCGGACGCGGCCGCCGGCCTGCTCATCAGCGCCGCCATCGCGGTGGCGCTGCGCCAGGCCGCCGTTGAGGTGTACCGCCGGATGATGGACGCGGTCGATCCCGCCGTGGTGGCACACGCCGAGGCGGCCCTGCGTGCCACGCCGGGGGTGCTGGGTGTCGGGCAGGTGCGGCTGCGCTGGATCGGGCACACGCTGCGCGCCGAGTGCGAGGTCATCGTCGACGCCGCGGCCACCTTGGTACGCGGCCCACGATGTCGCGGTCGCGGCCGAGCACGCCCTCAGGCACGCCCTGCCCCGGCTGAGCGGCGCCCTCGTTCATGCTGACCCGGAGCCCGGGGACGGCGTCGACCACCACGCCGCGCTCGCCGGGCACCGGTAACCGCGGCCCGGCCGCGGCCGGGCCTAGCTGACGGCGCCGCGGTCCTGCAGGTCGGTGATCTGGGCCGGGGTCAGGCCGAGCCCCGCCAGCACCTCCCTGGTGCTGCTGCCCGGCCGGACCGGCGGCGACGGCGGCCCGGAGGGGGTGCGGCCGAACCGGGGCGCCGGGGCGGGCTGGACGACGCCGCCCACGTCGATGAAGGTCTCGCGGGCCGCGTTGTGCGGGTGGGCCGGGGCGTCTGCCGGGCTGACCACGGGCGCCACGCAGGCGTCCGAGCCCGCGAACGCCGCCACCCACTGTGCCTGGGTCCGCCCGGCGAACGCCTCGGTGAACCGGGCCCGCAGTTCCGGCCAGCCGGAGCGGTCGTACTGCGCGGGCAGGCCCGCCTCGTCCAGGCCAAGGCCGGCCAGCAGTTCGGCGTAGAACTTGGGCTCCAGCGCGCCCACCGCCATGTGCCGCCCGTCGGCCGTGGTGTAGGTGTCGTAGAACGGCGCCCCGCCGTCCAGCACGTTGGTGCCCCGGCCGTCCTGCCAGCCGCCCGCCGCGCGCAGCCCGTAGAGGAACGACGCGAGCATCGCCGACCCGTCGACCATCGCGACGTCGATCGCCTGGCCCTGCCCGGACCGCTCCCGCTCCATGAGCGCGGCCAGCACCCCGATCACCAGCAGCATCCCGCCGCCGCCGAAGTCACCGATCAGGTTCAGCGGGGGGACCGGGCGCTCGCCCTCCCGCCCGATGGGCTCCAGGGTGCCGGACACCGCGATGTAGTCGATGTCGTGGCCGGCCGTCGCGGCCAGCGGGCCGTCCTGCCCCCAGCCGGTCATCCGGGCGTAGACCAGCCGGGGGTTCCGCTCCGCGCACACCTCCGGCCCGAAGCCGAGCCGCTCCGCGACCCCCGGCCGGAACGCCTCCACCAGCACGTCCGACTCGGCCACCAGGCGGAGCAGGATGTCCACGGCGGCCGGGTTCTTCAGGTCCAGCCGGATCGACCGGCGGCTGCGGCACAGCGGATCCACCGGCGGCAACTGCTGGCGCCCGGAGCGATCCGGCCGGTCGATCCGCAGCACGTCCGCCCCCAGGTCGGCGAGGACCATGCAGCCGAACGGGGCCGGGGCCAGGCTCGCCACCTCGATGATCTTGACCCCTTCCAGGGGGCCTGTCCGTCTGTCCACGCCGATAGCCTGCCATGCCCGCAATGCCCGGCAGTACTGGTCCGGGGGAGCGACCCCGCTTCCCGGTGGCTAGGCCCCCGTCACCGGGCCGCCGCTGGCCCGGGAGCCCCCCGCTGGCTCAATGCCCCGTTCCTTCGTCACTGGGCATTGGCCCTGCCAGCCTCGGGAGGCGCTCGCCCGCAGCCTGCTGGGCTGAGGCCGCGGTCCCGGCCTGTGCCGCGACGCCGCCGGTGGCCGAATCCCTGCGGTCACGTAAGGTCACAGCATGCGCGGTTACACCCAGGACAAGGACGCCTATCTCCGCAGGCTCCGCCGCATCGAGGGCCAGGTGCGCGGGATCGCGCGCATGGTCGATGAGGACGTCTACTGCATCGACGTGCTGACCCAGGTGTCGGCGGTGACCAGGGCGCTCCAGGCGGTCGCGCTCGGGCTGGTCGAGGACCACCTCGGCGAATGCGTCGCGGAGGCGGTGCGCAAGGGCGGGGACGAGGGCACGGAATCGGTCCGTGAGGCCGCGGCGGCCATCGCCCGCCTCGTCAGGTCCTAGCTGGCTGTGGCACCGGGTCAGCCCTGGTCCCACGGCCGGGGCTGCGCACGGGTGCATGGCGAACGTCAGGCCCGGAACTGGGCAAAGGCCGCCAGGTTGGCCGTGCTCTCGCCGCGCTTGAGCCGCCACGCCCACTCCCGGCGGATCGAGGATTCGAACCCGATCGCCAGCGCCGTGTTGAAGTTGTCGTCGGAGTAGCTGAGCACGCAGCCGAGCACCCGGTCGATCTCCTCGGTGGACACCGATGCCAGCGGCAGCCGCCCGGTCAGGTAGACGTCCCCCCGCTCGTCCACGGCGAAGTGCACCCCGTACATCCGGCCGTTGCGCTCCAGCAGGAACCGGTAGAACCGGGCGTGGTTCTCGTCCGGCTGCCGGCAGAAGAACGCCTCCACGTGCAGGCTGTGCGCGCCCACGATCAGCCAGGTCATGGTCGCGAGCTTGCGCTGGCCCTCGAGCCGGACCAGGTAACTGCCCGGGGCCGGGCTCTCGGCCACCAGCCCCAGCTCGGCCAGCGCCGCCGCTACGGCCGCCTGAGCCGCCCGCGTCTCAGTCACGGCCGCGGCCCCGTGACGAGCGTGGCCAGGCCATCGGGGGGTTCCGGGGGGTCGCCCCCGGGCCAGCGCGGCCGCAGGCCATCGGGGGTCCGGGGGGTCGCTCCCCGGGCCAGCAGGCCGATGCAGGGGGGTTCCGGGGGGTCGTCCCCCCGGGCCAGCACTGCCTCATGGGGCTATCCTGCCAGCGCCGGGCGCCCTTCAGCCGGTGCACTCATCGCCCCGCTGTACACGTTGAGCAGGCGGTCCACCGTGCTGCCCCAGCCGAACCGGCTCGCATGCTCGACCGCGCCCGCCGACAGCCTGGCCCGCAGCGCGGCGGAGGCGAACAGCCTGCGCAGGGCGTCGGCGTACCGGGCCGGGTCGTGCCCCTCGACGAGGAGGCCGGAAACCCCGTCCTGGACGGCGGTGCGCAGGCCGCCCACCGCGGCCGCGACCACCGGCGTGCCGCAGGCCTGCGCCTCGACGGCCACCAGGCCGAACGACTCGGAGTAGGACGGGATCATCACCACCGTGGCGGCCCGGTACCAGTCGGCAAGCTCGGACTGCGGGCAGGGTGGCTCGATCCGCACCACGTCAGCGATCCCCAGCGCCTGCGAGGCATCGGTGAGCTGGTCCGGGTCGGCCCGGCCGGTCCCGCTCAGGCCGCCCACGAAGGCAACCGTCAGCGTCCGCGCCAGTTCCGGGTCACCGCTGATCAGCTCCGCGGCGGCACGCAGCACCACATCCGGCGCCTTCAGCGGCTGGATGCGCCCGGCGAACACGATGACCGGGCCCTGCCCGGGCAGGCCCAGCCGGCGCCTGGCGGCGGCGGCCGGCCCGGGCCGGAAGATGGACAGGTCCACCCCCGGGTTGATGGTCCAGATCTTGGCCGGCTCCGCCCCGTAGAGCCCGGCGAGCTGGCGGGCCTCCTCGTCGGTGTTCGCCACCAGCCGGTCGGCCGAGGCGACCACGTCCGATTCGCCGCGCAGCCGGATGTCCGGCTCCCGCATGTCGCCGCGCGCCAGCGCGGCGTTCTTGACCCTGCCGAGCGTGTGCATGGACTGCACCAGCGGCACGCCCCACCGCTCCTTGGCCACCGCGCCGACGTGGCCGGACAGCCAGTAGTGGCCGTGCACCAGGTCGTACCTGCCCGGGGCGTAGGCGGCCTCGGTGCGCAGCACGCCCAGGGTGAACTCGCAGAGCTGGGCGGGCAGGTCGGCCTTGTCCAGTTCCTCGAACGGGCCGGCCGGGACATGCCGGACCAGCACCCCGGGCACCAGTTCGTGGACCGGGGCGGCGTCGCGGGACACCGCCCGGGTGAAGATCTCCACCTCCACGCCGCGGGCGGCCATGCGCTTGGCGACCTCGACCACATAGACGTTGAGGCCCCCCGCGTCGCCGGTGCCCGGCTGTTCGAGCGGTGAGGTATGCACGCTGATCGTCGCGATCCGCCGGGGGACCCGTCGCGGCACAGGCATCCACCTCCGACCGGGCGGCCTGGAGGCCGCATCACGTGTACCCGCCAGAGGCAACCACGCGGGCGCACCGCATGTTCCCGGGGAGGCCGGGGCGGATAGGCTCTCGGCCATGTCCACACTGGTGCTGCTCAGGCATGGCGAGAGCGCCTGGAACGCGGAGGGCCTGTTCACCGGCTGGGTGGACGTCGGGTTGTCGGACACCGGCGCCCGGGAGGCCGTCGCCGGCGGCGGGCTGCTCCGCGACCACGGCCTTCGCCCGGAAATCGTGCACACCTCGGTGCTCACCCGCGCCATCCAGACCGCCGACCTGGCGCTGCAGGAGGCCGGCCTGCTCTGGCTCCCGGTGGCCAGGTCCTGGCGGCTGAACGAGCGCCACTACGGCGCGCTCCAGGGCAAGAACAAGGCGCAGACCCGCGAGGAGTTCGGCGAGGAGCAGTTCATGGTGTGGCGCCGGTCCTATGACGTACCGCCGCCCCCGCTGCCCGACGATCACCCGCTGTCCCAGGCGGCGGACCCCCGCTACGCCCATCTTCCGCCCGAGTTGCTGCCGCGCACCGAGTGCCTCGCCGACGTGCTCCACCGGCTGCTCCCGTACTGGTACGACGCGATCGTCCCCGATCTCGCGGCCGGCCGGACGGTCCTCGTGGCTGCCCACGGCAACTCGCTGCGCGCCATGGTCAAGCATCTCGACGAGATCGGCGACGCCGAGATCGCCGGGCTGAACATCCCCACCGGCATCCCGCTGGTCTACGAGCTGGACGGGAGCTTCCGGCCGAAGGTGCCCGGCGGCCGGTATCTCGACCCCGAGGCGGCCGCCAAGGCCGCCGAGGCGGTGCGCAACCAGGGGCGGTGACCGGCGGCAGGCCCCGCCAAGGGCCGGCGGCGCGGGTTATGTCCGGGAAGATCCAAGTATGGCCGGTTAGTTACTGGTTTATGAATACCTGGGGAACAGCGCTCGCGTGGCATCTGCCGCCAGAGACGCCCGAGGCGTTCTGCGCATACCATCGAAACGTGAGCGCGCACGTGACAGCTGGTGTGACTGCCCTGGCACCGGCATCTCGCCCCGCCACGGGAAGGGCGCACTGGTGACCGCCCGTGGGCGGGCCGCTGACCGGGAGCCCGCCGCGGACCGGCCGCGCGCGACCAGGCTTCCGCCTGGCGTGGTGTCCGTGCTGTCGGTGCTCTCCTCCTCCGCCGTCGTGCTCGACCACAGCGACAAGGTGCTCATGGCCAGCCAGGCGGCCCGCACGTTCGGCCTGGTCAAGGATGGCCAGCTCATGGTCGGGGAACTGCTCGCCCTGGTGCGGCAGACCCGGCGGGACGGGCAGACCCGCGAGGGGGAGGTCGACCTGTCCGGCAGCACGTTCGGCGGCCGCCGGACCAGTTTCGCCGTGCGGGTCGCCCCGATGGGCGCCGACGGGCTCATCCTGCTGCTTGCCGAGGACCAGACGGAAAGCCGGCGGGTGGAGGAGGTCCGGCGGGACTTCGTGGCGAACATCAGCCACGAGCTGAAGACCCCGGTCGGTGCGCTCGCGCTGCTCGCCGAGACCATGGAGGAGGCGGCCGACGACCCGGAGGCGGTGCGGCGCTTCGCCGGGCGCATGCGCCAGGAGGCGTCCCGGCTGACCTACCTGGTCCAGGACCTGATCACGCTGTCGCGGATCCAGGCGGCCGAGCCCATGCCCGACCCGATCACCGTGGATCTGAGCACGATCGTCGCGGAGGCGGTGGACCGGGTCCGGATGAAGGCGAGCGCCCGCGGCATCGACCTCGTCGCGGTCTGCGAGGAGCGCGTGGTCGTGCTCGGTGACGAGGACCTCCTGGTGACCGCGCTGCGCAACCTGCTGGAGAACGCGATCGCCTACAGCCCGGACAAGACCAGGGTGATGGTCTCGGCGTCCCGGGACGCCCGGACGGCCCAGGTCAGCGTCGCCGACCAGGGGATCGGCATTCCCGAGCGGGACCGGGAACGGATCTTCGAGCGGTTCTACCGGGTGGACCCGGCCCGGTCGCGGGCCACCGGCGGCACCGGTCTCGGGCTGGCGATCGTGAAGCACGTGATGGCCGCGCACCGCGGCAAGGTCACGGTATGGAGCCAGGAAGGCGTCGGGTCCACCTTCACCCTGCAGATGCCCATCGTGAACCGACCCTCGTCCGCCCGGGGCAATCCGGCCGGCGGCCACGCACAGCATGTCAGGGAGGCGGTCAAGTGACCCGGGTACTGGTGGTCGAGGACGAGGAATCCTTCAGTGACGCGCTGTCCTACATGCTGCGCCGTGAGGGTTTCGAGGTGGCGGTCTGCCCGACCGGCCCGGACGCGATCGAGGCCTTCGACCGGCACGGCGCCGACCTCGTGCTGCTCGACCTCATGCTGCCCGGCCTGCCGGGCAGCGAGGTGTGCCGCACGCTGCGCGAGCGCTCCAACGTTCCGGTGATCATGCTCACCGCCAAGGACAGCGAGATCGACAAGGTGGTCGGCCTGGAACTCGGCGCCGACGACTACGTCACCAAGCCGTTCTCCTCCCGGGAGCTGGTCGCCAGGATGCGTGCCGTGCTGCGGCGCCGCGGCGAGCCGGACGAGCCCGCGGGCTCGATCATGGAGTCCGGCCCGGTCCGGATGGACGTGGACCGGCACGTGGTGACCGTGCGCGGCGAGCAGGTCCAGGTGCCGCTCAAGGAGTTCGAGCTGCTGGAGGTCCTGCTCCGCAACGTCGGCCGGGTGCTGGCCAGGATGCAGCTCATCGACCGGGTCTGGGGCGCGGACTACGTGGGCGACACCAAGACGCTGGACGTGCACATCAAGCGGCTCCGGGCCAAGATCGAGACCGATCCGGGCAGCCCGCGGCACATCATCACGGTGCGCGGCCTGGGTTACAAGTTCGAGCCCGGCGACTGAGCCCGCGGGTCAGCCCGGCCTCCGGCGGCAGCCCGGCCGGGGCCGGGCACCACGGGGCAGGCGCGGGCCGGTGGCCGGTGGCACGGGGTGCGTAGCGGCCCGTTAAGAGGTTGGCGTGGGGGACGGAGTGCCCGGCGCCAGCGGGGTCGGGGTCGCATGCGGGCGCAGGAACAGCGGCGCCGGCGAGAACGTGGCGTAGGACGCCGTCCGCGGCATCACCGGGACCCGCAGCGACACGTAGCCGGCGTTCTGGAACTCCAGGTTGACCCGGACCCACTGGCCGCCGTTGAGGGTGCGGGTGAGGTGCTGAAGCAGCACGCGGGGGGCCGGGCCGGTGAGGAACAGCGTCTGCTGCCTGGCCAGGGTGATCCCCCCGGCGGGGACCGTGATCGCGGCCGCCGAGCCGGGCGCGGTCATGCTGATCAGCCGGTCCGGGGCGCCGTCGTTGGACAGGGCGAAGTACAGGCCGGCCGAGGCGCCGCGCGGCAGGGTGAAGCCGGGCGTCGGCCCGAGCACGAACATGTTGTTGATCCGGAGCGCGTTGTTCACGAACGCTGACGCGCCGGGCGTGGGCTGGTGCCACTGCTGGGTGGGTGCGTTCGTCCCGGCTTCACAGCCAGCGATGACGGGGATCAGCCCCATGGCGGCTGCCACCACGAGGCCGCGCAGCGACAGAAGGCCGCGCCTGCTGCGGATCACGGTCTGCTCTCCTCCAGCTCGAACGAGCGCGTCTGCATCGCGGCACAGCGTATCGGCTCGGGCCCGTGGCGGTCACAGCAACCCCGGGCAGACGGCGACAGCAGGCAGCGGGCCGCGTTCCGCGGCGGTGACTACCCGGCAGGCGAGGCGCTGGCGGCCGGCGAGCCGCTGGCCGCCGGCGCGGCCGGCGTGGGCGCGGCCGAGGTGGGCACGGCCGGTGACGCGCTTGCCGTCCCCGGCTGCGCCGCGCTGCGCCGGCCTCAGCGCGCGGACGTATTTCTCGATCTCGAAGCCGTGGCCGTGGTCCGGGAACACCTTGACCGCGGAACCGTCGGTGCGGACCAGGACGGCCGTCAGCGCCGCCACCCGGTACGGCGTGGGCAGCAGGTCCCTGCTGTCCTCCAGGCCCTGCGTGGCGCCCGAGGCCGAGGTCGGCGGCCAAGCTGCGCACCGGGGTGTCGTGCACGCCCACGAGGTAGATCGGCGTCTTGGCCCTGAATGCCTGGACAGCAAGTTCCTGCAGGTCGGCCAGGCACCGGCAGCGGGGCGGGATCAGCGCCAGCACCAGCACGGGGCCGGGGAGGCTGTTCAGCGGCGTCGGCTGGCCCGCCGCGAAAAGCGTCGTGTCCACCAGCGCCGCGGCCGCCGGGTCGGGCGCCGGAGCCGGGCTGGCGGCGGCGCCAGAACCGGAGCCGGTGGCCGCGCGGGGCGGGCGCGGGCTGACGATGGGCTGCCTGGCGGTGAACACGGTGAGCAGCGTCGCGGCGACCAGCGTCAGCGCCAGGCACCCGGCGAGCAGCGGCAGTACCATGCCGTCCCTGGTGAGCGGCCCGGAGAATCGCCGGGCCAGGCGGCGCCTGCGCCGCGACCGCAGCTCGCGGTGGTATGCCAGCACATCCCTGGCGAGTTCCCGGGCATCATCCGGAATCTCGATGTCGACCGGCGGCAGGCCGTAATCGTCCCGCCCCGGGTCGCCGCCAGCATTCACGTACATCTCCCGCACGAGCGGCCTGATTCCTTCCAGTATGAGTCTGCGAGGCATGCGGCGTCACCGGCAAGCCCCGATCCCGGTACCGCTCGCGCCCGGCTGGCGGGGATTTGTTCCCCCTGGTCACGCGCGGTGCCGCCGCTGATCGCCACCCGGGGTATCGCCAAGGACACATTGCGCCAGCTTCCGGCCGGGAAGCGCCCCGTCCCCGCGCTGGCCTGCATCTCTTTCAGATCGGTTAATTGCCTCCTTGACCTGCATGTTTGCCGTCAAGGCAGGCCATTGGACAGCGGTCGCCGTGGTAGCATTGGCGTAGCGGAAGGGGTATGTGCCACATGACTTTCAAGGTCGGCGACACGGTCGTCTACCCCCACCATGGGGCTGCTCGCATCGAGGAGATCGAAACCCGCACCATCAAGGGCGCGGAAATGAGCTATCTGGTCCTCAAGGTTGACAAAGGGGACCTGACAGTGCGCGTGCCCGCGGACAACGCCGAGCTGGTGGGTGTGCGCGATGTCGTCGGGCAGGAGGGCCTTGAGCGGGTGTTCGAGGTGCTCCGCGCCCCGCACACCGAGGAGCCGACCAACTGGTCGCGGCGGTACAAGGCCAACCTGGAAAAGCTCGCCTCCGGCGACGTGAACAAGGTGGCCGAGGTCGTTCGTGACCTGTGGCGAAGGGACAGGGAGCGCGGGCTTTCCGCAGGTGAGAAGCGGATGCTGGCCAAAGCCCGGCAGATTCTGGTGAGCGAGCTCGCGCTGGCCGAGAAGACCAACGAGGACAAGGCCGAGGCCCTGCTCGACGAGATTCTCGCTTCCTGACCCGGCGGCCTTTCCCGGTGCTGGTGCCGCGTGCCCGATCCTCTGTCACCCGATGATGGGCCCAGAGTGGGCATCGGTGTCGATGTGCATCCCCTTGCGGCCGGGCGGCCGCTTTACCTGGCAGGCCTGCTCTGGCCGGGCGAGGACGGGCTGACCGGTCATTCCGATGGGGACGTGGCGGCGCATGCCGCCTGCGACGCCCTGCTGTCCGCGGCCGGTCTCGGTGATCTTGGTGCCAACTTCGGCACCGCCGAGCCGGAGTGGGCCGGGGCGTCCGGCCCGGCCCTGCTGCACGCCACCGCCGCGCTGCTCGCCGGTGCCGGGTTCGCCGTGGGCAACGTCGCGATCCAGGTGATCGGGAACCGGCCGCGGATCGCGCCGCGGCGTGACGAAGCGCAGCAGGTGCTCTCCGAGGCCCTCGGCGGTGCGCCGGTCAGCGTGTCCGGCACCACCACCGACGGGCTGGGCCTGACCGGCCGCGGTGAGGGCATCGCGGCGGTCGCGACGGCACTGGTGACGCGCGCCTGACCCGCTCCGGGCCCGTGGCTCACTCCTCGGGCCGGCTCGGTGTGCTCCACATCCGCTCCAGCCCCGGGCTGCCGGGGTCAGCCGCGCCGTCGTCGTCCCGGGCAGGCTCCACCGCGTCCTGGGCAGGCTCCACCGCGTCCTGGGCAGGCTCCACCGCCGGGATACCGCCGGGCGCGGCATCCGCCGGGCCCGCGTCCGCCGGGCCTTGCTCACCGTCCTCACCGCCTCGGCGGCCTCGCCGGGACCATGCCGCGGCGCATAGCCGCCGATCCCGGCGTCGTCACCGGACGGCTCGTCCTGGCCCGGGTATCCGCCGTAGCTCCCCGGCCCGCCGGAATCGCCGTGCGGTGAGTACTCGCCCTCGTCCTGGTAGCTGTCCGGGTGGACGTAACCCGTCTCCTCGCCGTAGCTCACCGGGTCGCCGTGCTGGCCGGTGCCGTCATCGGCCGCGGCGCCGGCCTTGTACGGGGCCGCCTCGGCGGCCGGTTCCTGGCCCGTCCTGGGCTCCAGCAGGGTGTCCAGGCTGGCGCGCGGCGGAGGCAGTGGCCGCCCCTCCGCCGGGCCTGCCGCGCCCCGGCGCCTGCGGCGCCCGCCGCGGCCCAGGTCACCGCGGTCCGGCCGGCCGCGACGCCGTTTGCCTCACCAGGCTGGCCGCCAGCGGCCGCGGCGGCCCTGGCCTCCTGCCTGGCCGCCACCGCCACCCTGGCCTTGCGGAAGTACCGGAGCATCGTCAGCAGCAGGCCGAAGGCGAGCAGCAGGAGCACCCACGGGGTGATGGCCACGGCGGCGCGGGATGCCCGCTCCGGCAGTTTCGTGTCCGTGGCATGCACGGCGTCCCCCGTGGCCACGGCCGCGAGCAGCAGGATCAGGCACGCCCAGGCATAGAAGCGGGACCACCAGCCGGCCCCGCGCAGCGCCATGGCCGCCGCGCCCGCGATGACCAGCATGGCGTCGAATATGACCGGGTATAGCTTCGCGAGGCGGGGTGACACCCCGGCCTGCAGCGCGACCAGGTGTATGCCCGAGTAGGAAAGCACAAAGGCGGCAGCGGCCAGCAGCACCACGCCCGCGATCACCGCGGTGAGCGCGGCGAGGCGAAGCTTGGACTGCGGGTCCGCGGAACGGGGGCGCCGGCCAACAGGGTAGTTACTCATCGGGGGGTGGTGGTCCTTCCTGCGGCACTGCTCGGGTGCAAAGCACCCGCCTATAGTCGAAACTACAGCGCCTTTCTCGGCACGCAGGGGGCGCCGCGCCGCACGGAAGTCCCTGCGGCACAGGCGCGGGCGCGGGGACGGCGGCCAGAAGGCGAGTGGCCGCCGGCCGTCCGGGCCGTGCGATCTTGGCGTCAAAGGAGACGATATGCCGTACTACCGGGTGGCCGGGGAGATTCCCGGCAAGCGCCACGTGCGTTTCCGCCGCCCCGATGGCGGCCTGTACTCCGAGGAACTGATGGGCGAGGAGGGCTTTGTCTCCGACTCGTCATTGCTCTATCACGTGCACCCGCCCACGGCGATCGTGAAGAGCGAGGGCATCTCCGGCGCCGATGCGGGCCAGGCCGCGCCGAACCACCCGCTGATGCCGCGCCACGTGCGCACCACCGACCTGCCCAGGGGCGGGGACCTGGTGGCCAGGCGGCAACTCCTGTTCGCCAATGACGACGTGCGGATTTCCTTCGCCGCCGCGGACGCGGCCAGCGACCTGTACCGGAACTCCGCCGGCGACGAAGCCATTTATCTGCAGAACGGCAGCGCCCGGCTGGAGTCCGTCTACGGGTCGATCGATGCCGCGGCCGGTGACTATGTGGTGATCCCGCGCGGGACCATTCACCGCTGGCTGCCGGGCGACGGCGGCGCGACGGCGCTCACCGTGGAGGCCAGCGGGCACATCCGGCCGCCCCGGCGCTACCTTTCCCAGTACGGGCAGTTCCTTGAGCACGCCCCCTACAGCGAGCGTGACCTGCGCGGTCCCGACGGCCCACTGCTTGCCGAGGGCGAGGACGTGCCGGTCACCGTGCGGACCAGGGCGGGCCTGACCCGGCTGACCTATGCCCGGCACCCGTTCGACGTGGTGGGCTGGGACGGCTGCCTGTACCCGTTCGCGCTCAACATCGCCGACTTCGAGCCCGTGGTGAAGCGGACCCACGCCCCGCCACCGGTGCACCAGACGTTCGAGGGGCCGAACTTCGTGATCTGCTCGTTCTGCCCCCGGCCGCTCGACTTCCATCCCGAGGCCGTGCCGATCCCCTACAACCACCACAACGTGGACTCCGACGAGATGATGTTCTACGTCGGCGGGGACTACACGGCCAGGCAGGGCTCCGGGGTCGGGCTCGGGTCGATCACCTTGCACCCCGGCGGGTTCACCCACGGCCCGCAGCCGGGTGCGGTCGAGGCCGCGGTCGCGGGGCTGGCCGAGGGCAAGACCACGACCGACGAGACCGCCGTGATGATCGACACGTTCCGGCCGCTGGGCCTCGGCCCGGCCGCCCGCCGGGCCGAGGACCCCGAGTACGCCTGGTCCTGGGCCCGCGCCGCCCGCCGCTAGCAGCGAGTTGCCGGATACCTTCGGTGCAGGCAGGAGGCCAGGATGACAGAGCATCAGCCCGCCGGCCCGCTGGGTGCCGACGTCGCGGTCACGCACATCCTGGTGGTCACCGACCCGGCGCGCTCCCGGGACTTCTGGGTGAACGTGCTGGGCGCGGAGGTGTACCGCGAATACGGCGGAACCAGCGTGGTGCTGCGGTTCGCCGGCACCTGGCTGCTGCTGGTGAGCGGGGGCGGCCCGACCGCCGACAAGCCTGCCGTGGTGTTCGAGCCGCCCCGTGACGCCGGCCGGGTCAGCCATGCCATGACGCTGCGGGTGGCCGACTGCCGGGCGGTCTACGAGGCCTTGCGGTCGCGGGGAGCGGTGTTCCTCACCCCGCCGCACGACTGGGGCGCGGAAATCCGCTGCTTCCTGCGGGATCCCGATGGCCACCTGGTGGAGCTCAGCCAGTCAGGATGAGCCCTTCATCGCCGCCCCACCCTCGCAGCCAGGTGATTCACCGTCACCCGGGCTGCCACTCCTCATGCAGCAGGGCATACACCAGGTCATCGGTCCATTCGCCCTTGGCCCAGGTGCTCTCGCGCAGATGACCTTCCCGCCGCATGCCCAGCCGTTCCAGCAGCGCGGCCGACGCCACATTCCGCGAGTCGCAGTAGGCGGTGATCCGGTGCTTGCCCCGTGCGGCGAACAGATAGGCCAGCAGCAGGCGCACGGCCTCGGTGGCGTAGCCGTGGCCCTGATGCTCGGTGGAGATCGTGAATCCTATGTCGCACTGGCGGGGGTCATCGGCATGCGGCATGGCCGCACAGTCGCCGATCAGTTGCCTGGCCGAATTCAGCACCACCGCGAACTGGAACCATTCTCCGGCCGTATCGGGATGCTGCCTTCGCGATCTGGCGGATAAAGCGTTCGCCCTCCTCCCGTGGGTACGGCGCGTCCCAGCTCTGAAAGCGGGCCACCGCCTCAGCCGAGCGGTACGCCACGAACGTGGCCAGATCGCCCGGCTGAAACCGGCGCAATGTCACGCGCGGCCCGGTTAGTTCGGTGAAGCCTTCATCGGGCATGACGTTCCTCACGCATGAGGCCGCCGTGGGCTGCACGGCCGGGGGATCCACGCTACGGGCGGTGGCGCGGATCGGGCTTGTGCCACCCAGGATCAGGTGCTGTTCCGCCGGTTTGGCGCCTATTGTGGGAGGGTGCCGCCCCCGACGCCGGCTGAGCTTGCTCCGGTCAGTTGTTGCGCTGACGGGCTGGCACCGGCCAGAAGGGCGCAGCAGAGGATGTTCGAGCGGTTTACCGACCGGGCGCGGAGGGTTGTGGTCCTGGCGCAAGAAGAGGCCAGGATGCTCAACCACAACTACATCGGCACCGAGCACATCCTGCTGGGCCTGATCCACGAGGGCGAGGGCGTCGCGGCCAAGGCCCTGGAGTCGCTGGGGATCAGCCTGGAAGCGGTGCGGCAGCAGGTCGAGGAGATCATCGGCCAGGGCCAGGAGGCGCCGTCCGGGCACATCCCGTTCACCCCGCGCGCCAAGAAGGTCCTTGAGCTGTCGCTGCGTGAGTCCAGGCAGCTTGGCCACGATTACATCGGCACCGAGCACATCCTGCTCGGCCTCATCCGTGAGGGCGAGGGCGTGGCCGCCCAGGTGCTGGTGAAGCTGGGCGCGGACCTGAACCGGGTGCGCCAGCGGGTGATCGAGCTGCTGCAAGGCTACCGGGGCGAAGCAGAGCCGGCGGCCTCGGCCGCGGTCCCGGCGGGAACGCGGGCTGCCGCCGGGATCATCGCCGCCCGCCTCGACGCGATCGGCGTCGCGGCTGTCCGCTGTCGAGCAGCGCACCGGGACCGGGCCCGACACCGGCGAGCTGGATCAGCAGATCGAGCAGGTCCTGCGCGACAGGCACGCCGCCGTCGACGCGCAGGAGTTTGAGCGGGCCGCGTCGCTGCGCGACCGGGAGAAGGACCTGCTTGCGCAGCAGGCCTCGCGCCAGCAGCAGTGGGCCGCCGACGCACCCGGACCTGCCGTCCCTGGCCGAGCAGGTCCGCCAGCTCAGCGCCGAAATCGAGCGCCTTGATGCCCTGCTCCGCGAGCACGGCATCGAACCCGAAGACGGCGCAGCCTGACCCGGCCGGCGGAGGGTTCGCGGGCTGGATTATCGGTCGGCGGCCAGGACCGGCGGCGGTAGCCTTGGCGGCGTGACGCTCCGCCTCCATGACACAGCAACGCGCTCCGAGCGCGAGTTCTCCCCGGTCGAGCCTGGGAAGGCTTCGCTGTACCTGTGTGGCGCCACGGTGCAGGCCCCGCCGCACATCGGGCACATCAGGTCCGGGGTGAACTTCGACATCCTGGTCCGCTGGCTGCGGGTCAGCGGCTACCAGGTCACGTTCTGCCGGAATGTCACCGACATCGACGACAAGATCCTCCGGGTGGCCGCCGCCGAAGGGGTCCCCTGGTGGGCCGTGGCGCAGCGCAACGAGCGGGCGTTCAGCCGCGCCTACGACGTGCTCGGCTGCGTCCCGCCGGACGTGGAGCCGCGGGCCACCGGGCACGTCCCGGAGATGATCACGCTGATGCACCGGCTCCTCGACAGCGGGCACGCCTATGCCGCGGGCGGGGACGTGTACTTCGACGTCGGCTCCTACCCGGCCTACGGCGCCCTGTCCGGGCAGCGCCTGGAGCACATGCGGCCCGCCGAGGACACCGACACCGCGGCGCCAAACGCGATCCGCGGGACTTCGCCCTCTGGAAGGGGGCCAAGCCCGGGGAGCCCTCCTGGGAGACGCCGTGGGGACCCGGCCGTCCCGGCTGGCACCTGGAGTGCTCGGCCATGTCGACCAAGTACCTCGGCCCGACGTTCGACATCCACGGCGGCGGCCTGGACCTGGTGTTCCCGCACCACGAGAACGAACTGGCCCAGTCCCGCGCGGCCGGCGACGGGTTCGCGCGGTACTGGATGCACAACGGCCTCGTCGGCGTGGCCGGGGAGAAGATGGGCAAGTCGCTCGGCAACTCGCTGCTGGTCGACGCGATGGTAACCCAGGTGCGCCCGGTGGAGTTGCGCTACTACCTCGGCCAGGCCCACTACCGGTCCGACCATCGAGTACTCACCGGACGCCCTGGACGAAGCGGTGACCGCGTACCGGCGCATCGAGGGCTTCGTGACCCGCGCCGCCGAACTGTCCGGGGACGCCCAGGACCCGGCCGCGGCGGGACGGGACGCGCTGCCCGCGGCCTTTGCCGCCGCGCTCGACGACGACCTCGCCGTCCCCCAGGCACTCGCGGTCGTGCACGACACCATACGCGACGGCAACAACGCGCTGGCCAGCGGGGACACGGTGGCGGCGGCCGCGGCGCTCGCGCAGGTGCGGGCCATGCTCGGGGTGCTCGGCCTGGACCCGCTCGCCCGCGAATGGGCCACGGCCGGCGCGGACCACGACCTGCACGCCGTGGTCGCCGCGCTGGCCGGCGTCGCGCTCGAACAGCGGCAGGCCGCCCGGGACCGCAAGGACTACGAGGCGGCGGACGCGATCAGGGACCGCCTGTACGCCGCCGGGATCCTCATCGAGGACACCCCGGACGGCCCGCGATGGACGATCAAGCGATGACCCCCAGACGAGCATCCACGTAACCCCTTGTCCTGCCGGGCCACGGCATGAGCGGGGGGATCCGGAGACCGCGCCGGGCGGGCCAAGTCCGGGAAGCCGCGGGCGGGGACCGGGGGCAAGGGCCGGGACAAGCTTGAGGGCAAGGGGCCGACTCCGCCGGCCCACCTGCGCCCCGGGCATCCGGCGCAGCGCCGGGCCGAGGCCGCTGCCCGCGCAACCACGGCCCGTGGCGGGGCCAGGCGGGCCGGGCGCCCCGAACCGGGCGACGGGCCACGGAATCCGGCCAGCGGGCGGAGCGGCCCGGGCAGCGGGCAGCGTCCGGCAGCAAAAACGGCGGAACGTGGTGGCGAGGCGCGGCCCCGCGCAGAGGCGGGGCGGGCGCGCGGCGCGGGCGACGCGGCGGAGATGGTGGCCGGCCGGAACGCGGTGCTGGAGGCGCTGCGGGCGGGCGTGCCCGCGGCCGCGCTGTATGCCGGGCCGCGAGCGCGATGCCGACGACCGGGTGCGCGAGGCGGTCGACCTGGCCGCGGCGCCGGGCGTGCCCATGGTCGAGACCGGCCGCGCCGAACTGGACCGGCTCACCGGCGGATCCGTGCACCAGGGCCTGGCGCTGCGGGTCCGGCCTTACGAGTACGCCGCGGCGGAGGACCTGACCGAGCGTGCCCTGGCCGCCGGGGTCCCGGCGCTGATCGCCGCGCTGGACGGGGTCACCGATCCGCGCAACCTCGGTGCCGTGGCCCGTTCGGTCGCCGCGTTCGGCGGGCACGGTGTGCTCGTCCCGGCGCGCCGGTCGGCCCGGGTGACCGCCGGAGCGTGGAAGGCGTCGGCAGGCGCGCTTGCCCGGGTGCCCGTCGCGCAGGTGCCCAACCTGACCCGCGCCCTCACCGCCTACCAGCAGGCGGGCCTGTTCGTGGTCGGCCTGGACGCCGCCGGGACCACCGCGGTCGCGGACCTGGCGGTCGCCGATGCGCCCCTGGTGATCGTCGTCGGGTCGGAGGGGCGCGGGCTGTCCAGGCTGGTCGCGGAGCGCTGTGACGTGCTGGCCCGGATCCCCATGGCAGCGGCACCGAATCGCTGAATGCCGGGGTCGCGGCGGGCATCGCGCTGTACGCGGTGGCGGCGAGCCGGTCCGCCGGGTCCTGGTAGCGTGCCGGGCGTGCCGGACGTGACCACGGTGGGCGCCGCGCAGGCTGACCACATGCGCCGGCTGCGCGCGGAGTACCCGGTGTTCCGCATCGAGGACGCCCGCGCGGTGCCGGGCCCGTCCGGGGTGACGCTGGAGTTCGCGTTCGCCGCGGGCGGGCTGCGGTTCCGGCCGGCCGTCGAGGTCACCGGTCTCCTCCCGGACGAGGCGGCGCGGGCGACCACGGCCACGGCACAGCGGATGGTCCGCGCCCTGGCCATCATCGAGGCGTTCTCCTACTGGAAGGCGCTGTGCAGCCCGGTCATCGAGGTCGCGCTGCCGGCCCCGGACGCCGCCGAACTGGACTGGTGGCGGGGGTTCTGGCCAGGGGCGATGGGGGAGTTCTTCTACCGGAACCAGATCGACTACACCGCGCCGGAGTTCCTCGTCATCCGCGGCCAGGCGGGCGGCGCGGCACCGGCCGGCCCGGACCGGCCGGGCGGCGGCGATGCGCCTCCGCTGGTCCTGTTCAGCGGCGGCAAGGATTCGCTCGCGCTGGCCCGCATCGTCTCCGGCCGGGACGGTGCCGCCGCGCCCGCCGACTTCTTCCTGTACAACCCGGGGGAGCGGCTGCGCGGCATGGCCGGATCGCTGGCTGCCGGGGGCCGGCTCGTGCAGGTGCGCCGCGCGATCCTGCCGGAGTTGCTGCGGCTGAACGCGGCAGGCCACCCCAACGGGCACACGCCCTTCTCCGCCTATCTGGCGTTCGCCGCGATGCTCACCGGCTACCTGCGCGGCAGCGGGCCCGTGGTGGCGGGCAACTCGCGCAGCGACGACGAGCCGAACGTGCGGTCCTATCTGGGCCGCCCGGTGAACCATCAGTGGACCAAGAGCTATGAGTTCGAGGCGGCGGTCAGGTCCTACCGCGACCGCTGGCTGCCCGGCGCGCCCGGTTACAGCAGCCCGCTCCGCCCGCTGTACGAGGTGCAGATCATCGCCTCGCTGGCCGGTGACCTCGACGCCTACCTGCAGACGGTGAGCTGCAACCAGGTGCGCGGCGGCGGCTGGTGCCGGTCCTGCGCCAAGTGCGCCTGGGTGTTCCTCGCGACCGCCGCGCTGTTCGGCCACGACCTTGCGATACGCAAGACCGGCGGAGACATGTTCGCCGACCTGAGCCTGTCCGGGCTGTACCAGGAGATGGCCGGCCTCACCGGGGTCAAGCCCTTCGAGTGCACCGGTTCGGAGGACGAAGTCAGGGCGGCCATCCAGGCGGCAGGCCAGGGGCGGCCCCCGGATGCCTGCCCGGCCCTCGCGGCGTGCCTGCGCGATCCCGCGGTCGCCACCGCGCGCCCGCTGCCGGAGTTGCTCGCCGGCTGGGGGCATGACGACCTGGTCCCTGCCACGCTGCTCGACGGGGTCGCCGCGGCCCGCGCCGCGGCCGCCGCGCGAGCGCCGCGCCGCTGACCAGCCGGGGCGCCTGGCCGTGCGGCCCTTCCGGGCAGTATCGTTCGCTATGTGAACGTTCGGGAGGACTCCGGCGCGCCGCGCCATGACGAGGATGCCGTGGACGGCCGCCGCGAGGCCGGCGCGGCCCGTGGCGCCACGGGCCGCCGGACGGACTTCGTCCAGTCGCTGGACCGCGGCCTCGCCGTGATCCGCTGCTTCTCCTCGGAGCATCCCTCGCTGACCCTGTCCGAGGTTGCCGAGCGCACCGGGCTCACCCGGGCCGCCGCCCGGCGGTTCCTGCTCACCCTGCAGGAGCTGGGCTATGTCGGCAGCTCGGGGCGGCAGTTCTCGCTGCGTCCCCGGGTGCTGGCACTGGGTTATGCCTACCTGTCGTCGTTCAGCGTGTCCCAGATCGCCCAGCCGCACCTGGAAGATCTCGCCGAGGAACTGCACGAATCGTGCTCGGTGAGCGTGCTGGACGGCGATGACCTCGTCTACGTGGCCCGCGCGTCCGCGAACCGGATCATGACGATCGCGCTCACCGTGGGCACCCGGCTGCCGGCGTACCCGACCTCCATGGGCCGCATCCTGCTGGCCCACCTGCCCGAGCGGGAGCTCGACGGGTACCTGCAGCGGACCACGATGCGCAAGCTCACCGAGCAAACCATCACCGACGAGGGTGCGCTCCGCGCGGTGCTCGCCGAGGCGCGCAGCCGTGGCTGGGCCGCGGTGGACCAGGAGCTTGAGGCGGGCGTCCGCTCGATCGCGGTGCCGATCAGGGACAGCTCGCGCAAGGTCGTGGCGGCCATCAACGCGAGTGCCCACGCGGCCCGGGTGCAGATGCGGACGCTGGAGAAGCAGTTCCTGCCCCGGCTCCAGGAGGCGGCGCGGCAGATCGACTCCGAACTCGCCACCCGCATGTCCACCGGCGCCCGCACCGTCCGCTAGCCTGCGCCTGAGCCTGGTTCTTGATCACGGCATTCCGTGGCGCATACGGAGTGACGCGATCAGGGTGCTGGCGGTCGGCGGGGGCTCAGACGTGGTGGACGCCGCCGTGGGAGTGGATGTAGCCGGCCAGGTCCGCCTCGCTGGCCTGGGAGTGCGCCGCGCCCGGGATGTCGCTCTGCCCGGCCGGGTACCGCCGCGAGATCAGCTCCGCCTGGACTTCCTGCAGGTGGGACGGCTGCCCGGCGGACGGCCCCGCGCCGCTGGCCGTGGGCACGGTCACCCCGGACAGCACGTCGTCGGTGCGCGCCGTGGTGAGGCTGAGCACGTCGCCGACGCCGGGGGCGGCCGCGTCCCTGGCGGTGAGCGGCGGGCAGGTTCCAGCGCTGCTCCACGGTCTTGAGGATCGAGGTGTGATCCAGCGGCACCGACCCGTCCGGGACGCGGAACACCGTCCCCGCCGGAATGAGCGGTGACACCAGGACCGCCGGCACCCGCACGCCGAACCTGGTGAAGTCGAAACCGAACTCGCCCGCATCGTTGTCCGGCGGAGTGGCGCCGGCCGGCGGCGGCACGTGGTCGTAGCAGCCGCCGTGCTCGTCGTAGGTGATGACCAGCAGCGTCTGGGCCCAGCCCGGGCCGCCGCGCAGCGCCTCGTACACGTCGTGGATGAGCTGCTCGCCGAGGGCGACGTTGTAGTTCGGGTGCTGGCTGTTCCCGCTGGATGACCAGCTCGGCTCCAGGAACGTGAACGGCGGCAGCGTGCCCGCCGCCGCGGCCGCGGTGAAGTCGGTGAAGTGCCCGAAGTGGCTGGCGGCCGCCGAGGAGATGTCCGGGAAATCGGACTTGGTCAGCGGCTCGGAGTCGTACCCGTAAATGGACCAGCCGAGCTGATGGTTACCGAGCAGACCGAAGATCGACGGGCAGGTGAACGTGTGCGTCTTGTCGTCCATGTGCCCCTGGCTGGTCGCGGCGCAGGCGAAGGCGCGGTTGGGCAGCGTCTCGGTCGGCGCGGACGCGTACCAGTGGTCGCAGACCGCGTAGCCGCGGGCCAGCGCGGACAGCACCGGCAGCGCCTCGGGGGTGAAGCAGCCCATGATGTCGCTGGCGGTAGTGCCGGGCACGATCGTGTATCCGCTGGTGTGTGACTGCCAGGACAGCGTGTACGCGAAGTCCTTCACGAATCCGCTGCATGCCGGGGACCGTCGCGGACGAGGGCGGCGCGGCGGTGCTGCCGAACAGCTGGTCGTTGGTGGCCATGTAGCCCTCGCCCGGGTCCGCGCCGGGCATGAAGTAGGCGTTCGGCGTGGTGGGCTCGATCTTGAAGACGGTCACCGGGCTGCCCGAGGCGTCCGGGTTCGACTCGGTGCCGGAGAGCCCCTCGAATGGCTGCCCGGCCGGGGACACGTTCCCCGTCCCGGCGTACAGAAAGCCGAGCATATGGTCGAACGACCGGTTTTCCAGCATGAGGACAACGACGTGCTCAATGGCGGACAGGTTGTTCCCTGGCATGAAAGCCCTCCCTCGCGGGACCCCTGGCAGCGCGCTTCCCCGCCGCCCCGCGCTAAGTATGACCGCGCCCGCCATTCGTGCCTACAGTTACCGCGCAAACACGAGGTCTTGTCCCGCCGTGTCCCGGGCCGCCGCGGGCCCGCCAGCCCACTGCTCTCGAATATGTGTTTGATAGTGCTCTATACTCGGGGTCGTGATGACCGCGTTTCAGGGCTCGCTGCTCGACCTGGCGGACGAGACATGCCTGGGGCCGCTGGGGCTGATGGTGCGGCGGACCCAGCTCTCCCACGGTGCCTGGGTGGATGTCCGGCCGGGGTGGATCGCCGGCGCGGATGCCCTGTTCGAGCGCCTGGCCAGCGCGGTGCCGTGGCGCGCGGAGCGGCGCATGATGTACGACCGGGTGGTCGACGTCCCCCGGCTGCTGTGCTTCTACGGCGAAGGACAGGCCCTGCCCGACCCGGTGCTCACCGCGGCCAGGGACGCGCTCAGCGGGCACTACCAGGCGGAACTCGGCGAGCCGCTGTGCACCGCGGGACTGTGCCTGTACCGGGACGGCCGGGACAGCGTCGCCTGGCACGGCGACACCATCGGCCGCGGCAGCACCGAGGACACCGTGGTGGCGATCGTGTCGCTCGGCACGCCACGGCCGTTGCTGCTCCGGCCGCGCGACGGCAGCGGGCCCGTGCTCCGGCACGACGTGGGGCATGGCGACCTAGTGGTCATGGGCGGGCAGCTGCCAGCGGACCTGGGAGCACGCGGTGCCGAAGAGCGCGCGGGTCGCCGGCCCGCGGATCAGCGTGCAGTTCCGCCCGCGCGGCGTCCGCTGACGCCAGTCGCCTCGCCGGCCAGAGGGCCAGGCGGCGGCCCAGCCGCAGGCGGCCCGCCCGTTCACAGCAAGGTGAGCACGGCGCCGAGAACGCACAGCGCACCGCCGATCCAGACCCGCTTCCCCGGCCGGTCCCTGGCGATGAGGATGCCCAGCAGGATCGACAGTTCGCGCAGCGTGGCGACCGGCGACGCCGGTGCCCGCTGGTAGGCCAGCAGCACCAGCAGGTAGGCGGCGACCGAGCCGATCCCGATGCCGGCCCCGGTCTTGGCCGAGGCCCGCAGCCGCCCCCAGTCCACCCGGACCGCGGCGAGCAGGATGACGGCCTGCACGATGGTCACCGCGCCGAGATAGGCGACCGCGTTCGCGGACCGGACCGCCCCGGCGTCGATCACCGAGTAGACCGCGATAGTGATCCCGGTCAGCGCCGCGAAGACCAGCGCGTTGCCACGGCCCCGGGCCAGCCCGACCTGCGAGATCACCGCCAGGCCGATAGCGAGGGCCAGGGACCCGCCGATCCGGGCCGGGGTCAGTGCCTGGCCGAGCACGGCCGCGCCGCCGAGCGTGATCAGGAACGGGGCGATGCCCCTGGCCACCGGATAGGTGACGGACAGCTCGCCGCGGCGGTACGCCGCTGCCAGGAAGGCGAAGTAGGCGGCCTCGGCGGCGCCCGAGGCGAGAACCGACGGCCAGACCCGCACCGGTGGTGCCGCGACCGTGACCGGCAGCAGCAACACGGCTGCCAGGGTCAGGCCCACCGCCGACGCGGCCAGCCGGTCGTCCGCCCCGTGCAGCATGCGGTTCCAGGTCGCGTGCAGCACGGCCGCCGCGAGGACCAGAGCGAGTGCGGCCCCGCTCACCGCGGTCCGGGCAGCGCGGTCCCGTGGTCGATGGTCATCCCCTCACCTTAGGCTCGGCGGCGGTATGGCGGCGTGACGCGTGATGCGGCGCCAGGGGCCATAGGTTGGAGCAATGGCAGACGATGTGGACGGCGCCTTCGCCAGTTACGCCGGGGCAACCCTGGACGGGCTGCTGGAACTCCAGCCCGAGTGGGCCACCAGCGTGGGCGATCACCGTCACGACGACCGGCTGACGGTGGGCACGGCCGGGCACTACGAGCAGGCCAGCCGCTGGGCCGGTGAACGACTGGCCGGGCTGGCGGCCATCGACACCAGCCGGCTGTCCCCGCAGTACCAGGTGGACGCGCAGATCCTGGCGAACCAGCTCACCCGCATCCGGTTCATGATCGACGAGCTGCGCGAGCACGAGTGGAACCCCATGGCCGCCAACCCCGGCCGGGCGATCTACAACCTGCTCGCCCGCGACTACGCGCCCCTGGCGGACCGGCTGCGCAGTGCCGCCGCGCGGCTCGCCATGCTGCCGGAGTCGCTGGCCGCCGCCCGGGCGGTGCTCGGCGACATGCCCGAGATCCACATCGAGACGGCGCTCACCCAGTTCGCCGGAACGCAGCGGCTGCTCACCGGTGAGCTGACCCGGCGGGCCAGCGAGGTCAGCGGGGCGGAAAAGGACCTGGCCGCCGTGTTGCCGCAGGCCCTGGAGGCCCTGGATGAGCACGCCCGGTGGCTGGAGGAACGGCTGGCCAGCGGGCGGCAGGAGGGTTTCCGTGACCCCCGGCTGGGCACGGACCTGTTCTCCCGCAAGCTGCGCCTGGTGCTCGACACCGAACTGCCCGTCGACCAGATCCTGGCCCGTGCCGAAGCCGACCTGGCCCGGATGACCGGGGAACTGGCCGTCGCCGCGGCCGAGTTCACTCGGCGCCCAGGGCGGGCCGGCCCGTGACGAGGCGGACGTGGTGCGCACCGCGCTCGACTCGCTCGCCGCGGACGCGCCGGATGACGCCACCATCCTTGATTTCGTCCGGGCGGCGTTCGCCGTGCAGCGTGACTTCGTGGCAGCCTGCGACCTGGTCACGGTGTACGACGACCCGCTCGAAGTGATCGCGATGCCGGAGATCGACCGGGGCGTGGCGGTCGCCTACTGCGACTCGCCGGGCCCGCTGGAGACCGCCGCCCTGCCCACGTTCATCGCCGTGTCACCGACGCCGGAGGGCTGGACGCAGGAGCGGGTCAGGTCGTTCTACCGCGAGTACAACCGGCACATGGTGCACAACATCATGGTCCACGAGGCGATGCCCGGCCATGCGCTGCAGCTCCAGCACTCCAACAGGTTCACCGGCGCCACGGCGGTGCGCAGGGCGTGGCGGTCGGGCTCGTTCGTCGAGGGCTGGGCCGTCTATGCGGAGCAGGTCATGAACGCCCACGGCTACCCCGGCGAGGGCAATCCGGCCGCCCTGGCGACGCAGCGGCTGAAGGGCAAGCTCAGGACCGTCATCAACGCGATCATGGATACCCGCGTGCACTGCCTCGGCATGACCGAGGCCGAGGCGATGGCCCTGATGACCGGCCGCGGCTACCAGGAGGACGGCGAGGCGGCGGGCAAATGGCGCCGCGTCCTGCTGACCTCGGCTCAGCTCTCCACCTACTACGTGGGCTTCCTCGAGGTCGACGGCCTCGCCGCGGGCCTGCGGCGGGAACATCCCGGCTGGCCGGAACGGCAGTTGCACGATGCGATGCTCGCGCACGCCTCGCCGCCCGCCCGGCACCTGGGCACGCTGCTGGGCGTCCGCCCCGCGGGCTGACCGGTGCCGAGCGTGCTGCCGGTCTCCTCCCGCAACGCCCGCTTCCAGCAGTGGCAGGCCCTGCTCGGCAACCGGAACAAGCGCCAGCGTGCCGGGGAGTTCCTGGTCCAGGGGGTCCGGCCGATCACGCTGGCCGCCAGGTTCGGCTGGCGGTTCCGCGCGCTGATCCACGACGACTCCCGGCCGCTGTCGCAGTGGGCGCAGGCGCTGCTGCGCGACGCCGGGGCGGTCCAGGTGCCGATGGCGCCCGAACTGCTGGCCGAACTCGGCGAGAAGGACGAGGGCGTCCCCGAGCTTGTCGCCGTCGTGGCGATGCCCGGCGACGGCCTGGACCGCATCGAGGCCGGGGACACCTTCCTCGGCGTGCTGCTGGACCGCCCGGCCAGCCCGGGCAACATCGGCAGCATCATCAGGTCCGCGGACGCGCTCGGCGGGCACGCGGTCATCGTCGCGGGGCACGCGGCCGACATCTACGATCCCCGGTGCGTGCGGGCCAGCACCGGCTCGCTGTTCGCGCTGCCGGTGGCCCGCGCGCCCGGGCACCGCGAGGTGGCCGCCTGGGTGGCGGCGCGGCGCGCCCGGGGCTGCCCGGTCGTGCTGGTGGCCGCCGACGAGCACGGCGACCGGGACGTGTTCGGCTTCGACCTCACCGAGCCGGTGCTGCTGCTCATCGGGAACGAGGGCACCGGGCTGAGCGCCGCGTGGCGGGACCTGGCCGACGTGGTGGTCCGGATCCCGATGGCCGGCGCGGCAAGTTCCCTGAACGCGGCGAACGCGGCGACGGTCCTGCTGTACGAGGCGGCCCGGCAGCGCCTCACCAGATCCTGATTTGCTGCGTTACGCAACCTCGTGGCCGCCTGCCCCCTGGCGCGCAACACCGCCCGCGCACCCACCCGTGAACCGGATTCACACGAAACTCACACGCGTTCCGCGAGGTGCCCTGAGGCCGGCCAGCGAGGATGGTGTCGCACGATCATCGGGGGCAACCGTGAGGGCGGTGCGATGGGTGACAGCAGCGGTGGCCGGCGGCCTGCGCGAGGCTGGCCTGGTTCCGGGGCGGGACCACGGCGGCGCGCACCGGGGCCGCGCCGCCACCCGCCGCGGTACCCGCGGCCGCCGGGTGCCCGGCCCGCCGCCCTGGCCGCGGCGCTGGCCGGGACGGCGCTGCTGGCCGCCTGCAGCGGCAGCGCGGCGCCCGCCTCGGCGAATCAGACCGCCTACCAGAAGGCCGTGGCGTTCTCGGCGTGCATGCGCGCCCACGGCGAGCCGGGCTTTCCCGACCCGCAGCCCAACGGCAACCTCCTCATCAACGGGCAGAAGGACCACCTCAACGGCGCCCTGATGAATTCGGCCCAGAAGGCCTGCCAGCACCTGATGCCGAAGATCAAGCCGATGACCGCGGCGCAGCAGCAGAAGCTCACCGCGCAGGCGCTGAAGTTCGTGGCGTGCATGCGCGCCCACGGGCTGCCGACGTTCCCGGATCCCACGGTCAATTCCCAGGGCATCGAGACTCCAGATACCCAGCGGTGTCGCGCCCAACTCGCCCGTGCTCCGCAACGCACAGCAGGCCTGCCGGCATCTGACGCCGTTTGGCGGGCCGTAAACCGGGCCCCCGCAACCGGGATTCCCATCAAACTCACACGCGTTCTGCGTGGTGCCGTGGGCGGCGCTGGGAGCGGTGGCCGCCGCTGCCGAGCTGGTATCAGCGCGGCGCCCCCCGCCTCCTACAGATGAGGGATGCGCCATCGGCCAATCGGCGGATGACGCCCGGCGGCCCGGCCGCGATCCTGATACCTCGCCGCCGGGCCGTCGCTCACCAGGTGCACGCGAGGGCCGGGCACTGCGCGGAGGGGGCCGCCGCCATGAAGCAGCTGAGGATCACCAAGCGGCATCACCACGGACGGCTGGCGGCTGGATCCGCTGCCGCTGGACCCGCGTGACCCCGATATCGTCCGGGCCAAGGAACTGGCCCGGCGGTCCCGCACCGCGGCGCCGCGGACCAGCCGCCCGGAGCGGGCCAGCTCCTGACCAGCGCAGCCGTCCGGATCGGCCCCTGACCTGCGCGGCCGCCCGGGTCGGCTCGGACCTGCGCGGCCGGCCCCGGGCCTGCTTCTGACCGGCGCCGCCTAGCGGACCGTGTAGGGGCCGGTGGAGACCGGGTGGTATCCCTTGGCGCCGACCGCGCGGGCCAGCGGGCTGCGCGGATCCTCGCCGGCCTTGAGCAGGTCGAGCACGTGGCGGAAGTCGTAGCCGGGCGCCCAGCCCAGGTCCGCGCGGGCGCGCTCGTTCACGTAGACCCGGTCGATGTGGCCGAACATCCGCCACCCGCGCCGCGCGTACTCCGCCTCCTGGTCGGGGAACAGGCGGCGCACCACGGCGGGCGCGTCGGCGCGGAGCGCGGGCAGGTCGGCGGGGCTGAACGGCGTTGTGGCGCTGACGATGTACCTCCCGAAACCGATCGCGGGCGCGCGGTCCATCGCGAGCAGGTGCGCATCCACCACGTCCTGGATGTCGGCGCGCCGGTAGAGGAACTCGTTCGCCTTGATGTTGGCGTCCGGGTAGGCGCTGCGTACCGCAGCGACATCGTCCGGCTCGGGGAAGAAGCGGGACGTGCGCAGGATCACGACCGGGAGGCCGTGGTCGGCGTGGATGAGCGCGCACAGGTCCTCCGCCGCGGTCTTCGTCACGCCGTAGATGTTGCGCGGTACCGGGGTGACCTCCTCGGTGATCCACGCGGCGGGCGCGCCCGGTGCCGGGGTGAGCGCCCGGCCGAAGGCGCTGGTGGTGCTGGTGAACACGAAACTGCCGACGCCCGCGGCGGCCGCCTCCTCCAGCAGGGTCAGCGTCCCGGTGATGTTGGTGTCCACGAAATCCTGGCCGGCCGTGCGAGCCCACGTGCGGCTTGTGCAGCGTCGCCGGGTGCAGCACGGCACCCACTCCCGCGAGGCAGCCCCGGACCGTGGCGCGGTCGCCGATGGACCCGACGACGCTGGTGAACGGGGAGGCGAGCAGGTCAAGGCCCACCACATCACGCCCGGCGGCCCGCAGCACGCGCACCAGGGCCTCACCCAGGTGCCCGGCGCTGCCGGTCACGAGGACGCGGTCACCGGGCATGCGCCTCACGATACTGTCCGCCCCGCGGAGCGCCCCGGCTGTCCACCCCGCCGGTGCGGCCGGCTGTCCGCCCTCGCGGGGCGCCGTGGCGTGGTGGGATGGTGAGGTGCGCCCACATCTGATCATCCCTGGCAAGCTCGCCCCCGGCGACAGGGTCGCGGTGGTGTCCCCCTCGTTCGCCGCCCCGGGCCCCTTCCCCGAGGTCCACGAACTGGCGATGACCCGGCTGCGGGAGGAGATCGGCCTGGAGCCGGTGGAGTACCCGACGACGCGGCAACTGGGCGCCTCCCCGCAGGCCCGGGCGGACGACCTGATGGCGGCGTTCGCCGACCCGGATATCAAGGCCGTGCTGGCCACGATCGGCGGGGACGACCAGATCACCGTCCTGCCGTTCCTCGATCCCGGTGTCGTGACGGCGAACCCCAAGGCCTACTTCGGCTACAGCGACAACACCAACCTGCTCAACTGGCTGTGGTTCCACGGGGTCGCCGGGTACCACGGCGGCTCGACCATGGTCCATCTCGGCCGCCCCGGCGGGCTCCATCCGGTGTCCACCGCCTCGCTGCGGGCTGCCCTGTTCGACGACGGCGACCTGCAACTGCATGAGGTGGACCGGTTCTGCGAGACCGAGCTGAGCTGGGCGGACCCGGAGGGGCTGCGCTACCCGGCGCCGACGTCCCCGGCCCCGGGCTGGGTGTGGCACCGGGCCGACCGGGTGGTGTCCGGGCCGACCTGGGGCGGCAACCTGGAGATCCTGAACTGGACCCTCGCCGTCGGGCGCTGGATCCGGCCCGCCGAGGACTACGCCGGGTGCGTCCTGGCCCTGGAGACCTCCGAGGAGATGCCCTCGTCCGAGGAGGTGTTCCGGATCCTGCGCAACATGGGCGAGCGCGGGCTGCTCGCCCAGTTCCCCGCCGTGGTGGTCGGCACCGCCAAGGCGACCAGCATCGACCGGCCGGTCAGCCCGGACAAGCGGGAGCCGTACCGGACCGCGCAGCGCGATGCCGTGCTGGCGGCGTTCGATGCCTACAACCCCGATGCGATGATCGTTTTCAACGTGGACATCGGCCACACCGACCCGCAATGGGTGATCCCGTACGGCGGCAAGATGACCATCGATGGCCCCGCCCGCACCATCACCGCGTCGTACTAACGGGCCGCCACCACGGGCTGGCCCAGCGCGCGGAACGCCGCCTGGGTGGGTGACCCGGGCGCGGCGCAGTACACGATCAGCCGCTGCCCGCTCTCCGGGATGTGCAGCACCCGGCATTCGAACTCCAGCGGCCCGGTCAGCGGATGGTCCACCCGCTTGACGGTGGGGTGGCGGGTGGCGACCTCGTGCTCCTGCCACATCTCGGCGAACTGCGGCGAGGTGCCCAGCAGTTCGGTGACCAGTCCGGCGATGCCGGGGTCGGCGGGGTAGCGCGCGTAGGAGGCACGCAGGTCGGCGACCAGGGAGCGGGTGAACCGGACCGCCTCCTCGTCCGTCCACGGTGTCGCCGTGGCCGGCAGCCGGAACACCCAGCGGAGCATGTTCCGGTCGGAGTCCGGGACCTCGGACAGGTCGCCGACGAAGGGCGTGGCCAGCGAGTTCCAGGCCAGCACGTCGTACTTCGCGTCGACCACATAGGCCGGCGTCTCCGGCATGCTGTCCAGCAGGTTCCTGATGCCCGGGCTGATCTCGCGGGACGGCACCATGGCCGGCGGCGGGTTCTCGCCGGCCAGCCGGAACAGGTACTCGCGCTCGTCGGCGGTGAGCACCAGGGCGCGGGCGAGCGCGGTCAGCACCTGCCGGGACGGGTGCGGCCCGCGGGCCTGCTCCAGCCGGATGTAGTAGTCCACCGATATCCCGGCGAGCTGGGCGACCTCCTGGCGGCGCAGCCCAGGCGTGCGCCGCCTGCCCACGTCGGGCAGCCCCACGTCGGCGGGGCGCAGGCGGTGCCTGCGGCTGCGCAGGAACGTGGCAAGCTCGCCGCGGTTCAGCATGGCCGGGCCTTTCGGTTCGGTGCCTGGATTCCAGCTTGCCCCATCGCGGCGCGCGCAAGGTGGTACCGCTGGTCCCAGTCAACGGGCCAAGCGCCACAACCGGACCGCCCGGCCCAGAGGTGGGCCTGCAACGCTCGCGCCGACAGGGACGCGGCAAAGTCGTAAATTCCGGAGCGGTTACGTCGCCGATGCGGGCGGTTCGGTCAGTGCGGCGATGCACGCGGTGAGCAGGCGCCGCATCTGATCTTGTTCGCTGGCATCCAGATTGGCCAGCATGTCTTGCTCGACGCGGCGGACCGCGGCGCTGGCGATCGTGAGCTGGCGGCGCCCGCGGGCGGTCAGCTCGGTCGGCAGTGGCCCTGCCGACGGGTGCCTGTGCCGGGCGGACGACGAGTCACCTGGCGTTCGAGGGCCGTGGCAGGAGCACGTTCATCGACTGCCGGGTGACGAAGGCGCCGCGGGCAAGCTCGGAGTTGGACAGGCCCGGTCGCTCGGCGTAGCAGCTCCAGGCAGGCGTAGTGGGTGATCGTCATGCCCAGCGGCCTCAGCACGGCCTCCAGGGCGGAGTGCAGGGCGCTGGCGGCCGCTTTCAGCATGTACCCCAGTGATGTGTCCAGCTCGATTCCGGGCTCGCCTTGACGCATGTCAGTAGTCTGACATACATTGAGGTATGTCCAGAAGACTGACATACCATCGAGGAGGCAAGGATCGTGGCCGTCACCGGACCCGACTTCATTTCACTGCAGGTGCGCGATCTGGAGCGTTCCGCCGCTTTCTACGAGCAGTACCTGGGGCTGAAGCGCTCCAGCGCAGGACCGCCGCACGCCGTCGTGTTCGGCACCAAGCCGATCGCGTTCGCCGTCCGCGACGTCGTTGCGGGCGCCGGCCTGGACGCGATCGCGCAGCCGGGGCAGGGATTAGCGCTGTGGCCTGCACGCCCCGACGCGCAGGACATCCACGACGCCCTCGCCGCCGCGGCACGACGATCGTCTCAGCGCCCGCTCGACTGGCCGTTCGGCGCACTTGTCACGTTCGGCGTACCCCGTACCCGGCTTCCAGGTGACTGCTCCAGCGCACCGCGGCGACGGCCAGTACCCGGTCGTCGGCTCCCGGCAGCCGACCGAGCTGGACCTGGTCAGAGGCAGACCGGCTACTCCAGGGACACGTGCGTGCCGCCGTGCGGCTGCTGCAGCAGTCCGGCTGGGTCGCCGTGACCCACGGGCTGGGCACGTTCATCAACCCGCCCGAGGACCGGAAAACGCCGTAGGGCGCGGCGCGCGCAAGGTGGGACCGCTGGTCCCAGTCAACGGGCCAAGCGCCACGCTCACCCGATTTCGGTACCGCCCAGACCACGCGGCGCAAGTACTCGCGCACGCGCTCCAGTCTCTGGGCAGGGAGCCGGCGCGGCTGACGAGCTAGACCCCGGCCGGTCCTACCCGGAGAACGTGAACGTCGTGCTGGCCACTGGGCCAGGGCAGCCTTGCATCGTCTGCTCCTGCTCCGACCAACGGCGGTGCGGGACCATGTGGCCGTCGACGACCTTGCGTTCCATGTTGCAGGATGGGCAGGTCGCCCAGATCCCGGCGGGATCGGGCTGGGGTGAGGCTGTTCCTGTGCTGCTGTCGGTGAGGTCAAGCGGCATTCCTTATCTTTGCGCAACTTTCAATGGGGGCTGCTGCACTCCGCGCGAGTTCTTCCACCTGCGCGCGGAATCCGGCGAGCCGGACGATGCGTCGTGCTGACATTCCTCCCGGGTCCTTCGCCGTGATATTCCCCGTAGCCGAAGAGCGCGAACGAGCCGGGGTACCGGGAGATCAGCCGGGCCGCCGACTTCGGGTCGGCCTCGTCGTTGTCCAGGGCCAGGATACAGGGGCCGCGGCAGCATGCCCAGGCTGGCGATCTGGTCGCGAAAGAGGTGATCCAATAGGTGCCGCCGCCTCGGTGATCACGTCGCATTTTTGAGGGGCCGAGGGTGGGACTGCTGGTCCCAGGCCCGGCAGGGCTCTCCCGGCACGGCACGACTGCGCCGACGATGGAGCCATGACAACGACCGCGCTGATTACCGGTGCCAACAAGGGCATCGGCTTCCAGACCGCCCGGCTGCTCGGCGCCCGCGGCATGACCGTGCTCGTGGGTGCCAGGGACGCCGACCGGGGAAGCTGGCCGAACAGGAACTGCGGGACGGCGGGGCCGACGCCCGGTTCGTCCAGCTTGACGTCACCGGCGAGGAGTCGGTGCGGCAGGCCGCGAAGTGGGTCGAAACCGAGTTCGGCGTCCTGGACATCCTGATCAACAACGCGGGCATCGCCCGCGGCGACGGGGATCGGCCAGCCCAGCCAGACGACGCTGGCCACGCTGCGCGAGGTGTATGAGACCAACGTGTTCGGCGTGGTGGCGGTGACCAATGCCATGCTGCCGCTGCTGCTCCGCGCGCCGGCCGGGCGGATCGTCAACGTGTCCAGCGAGGTTGGCTCGATCGCCTCGATGACCGACCCGGCCGGCCCGATGGCGGGGATGGCCTCCGTTCCGTACCCGTCGTCGAAGACCGCGCTGAACATGGTCACCGCGATGTACGCCAAGGAACTGCGGGACACCCCGGTCAAGGTCAACGCGGCCAACCCGGGCTACTGCGCGACCGATCTCAACGGGAACAGCGGGTTCCGCACCCCGGCGCAGGGTGCCGAGGTCAGCGTGCACCTGGCGACCCTGCCGGCCGACGGCCCGTCCGGGGTGCTCTGGGGGCATCTGTGGGCCACGGACGGCCCGGAGGCCTACGGCGTCCTGCCCTGGTAAGCCCGGCAGCCGCGACTGCCGCGCGACTTACGATGAGGGGATGCGGTGGCATCGGCCGGTTTCAGTTCTTAGCTCCGTGATCGGGCGCCCGTGACGGCCCCCAGCGCGCCGGACGGGCCAGGAGGCGCCGCCCGCCCGGCGATCCTGACCGTGGACGACGACCCGGGCGTGTCCCGTGCCGTGGCCAGGGACCTGCGGCGCAAGTACGGGGAGCGGCACCGCATCGTGCGCGCGGAGTCCGCGGAGGCGGCCCTCGACGCGCTGCGGCAGATGAAGCTGCGCGGCGAGCAGGTGGCGGTGCTCCTGGCCGACTACCGGATGCCGGAGATGAACGGCATCGAGTTCCTCGAACAGGCCATGGACATCTATCCCGCGGCCCGGCGGGCGCTGCTGACCGCCTATGCCGACACCGGCGCGGCCATCGAAGCGATCAACGTGGTGGACCTGGACTACTACCTGCTCAAGCCCTGGGACCCGCCCGAGGAGAAGCTCTACCCGGTGGTGGATTCGCTGCTGGAGTCGTGGCTGGCGGCGGATCACCGGCCGGTGCAGGAACTCAAGGTGGTCGGTCATCGCTGGTCGGCGCGTTCCTCGGAGGTCCGCGAGTTCCTGGCCCGCAACCAGGTGCCCTACCGCTGGTACCCCTCGGACGAACCGGAGGGGAAGCGGCTCCTGGACGCGGCGGGGCGGACGGGATGACCCTGCCCGTGGTGATCACCGTGGACGGCGAGGCGCTGGTCGGGCCCGCGGACGCCGAGCTTGCGGCCCGGGTGGGGCTGGCGACCACGCCGTCGGCCGCAGTTCTACGACCTGGTGGTCATCGGCGGCGGCCCGGCCGGCCTGGGCGCGGCCGTCTACGGTGCCTCGGAGGGGCTGCGCACCGTCCTGGTGGAGCGGACCGCGACCGGCGGGCAGGCGGGCCAGAGCTCACGGATCGAGAACTACCTCGGTTTCCCCGACGGGGTGTCCGGGGCGCAGCTCACCGAGCGGGCCCGGCGGCAGGCCACCAAGTTCGGCGCGGAACTGCTCACCACCCGTGAGGTGACCGGCCTGGAGGTGCACGGCCCGGCGCGGACGGTCCGGTTCTCCGACGGGACCGCGATCGACGCCCACGCGGTGATCCTCGCGACCGGGGTGGCCTACCGGCAGCTCGCCGCGCCCGGCGTCAACGACCTCACCGGGCTCGGGGTCTTCTACGGGTCGGCGCTGACCGAGGCCACCAGCTGCGCAGGCCACGATGTGTACATCGTCGGCGGGGCCAACTCGGCCGGCCAGGCGGCGGTGTACCTGTCCCGTGGCGCCAGATCGGTGACGATCCTGGTGCGCGGCCCGTCGCTGCGCAAGTCCATGTCGCACTACCTGATCGAGCAGATCGAGAAGATCCCCAGCATCACGGTGCGCACCTGCACCGAGATCGCCGAGGCCCACGGTGACGGCCACCTGGAGCGGCTCACGCTGCGGGACAGCAATACCGGCGGCACCGAGGTGGTCGACGCGCAGTGGCTGTTCGTGTTCATCGGCGCGGCCCCGCTGACCGGCTGGCTCGACGGTGTCGTGCACCGGGACAAACGGGGTTTCGTGCTGGCCGGTCCCGACCTGCCGGTCGGGGGTGACTGGCTGGCCGGCTGGCCACTGGACCGGGCACCGTACCACCTGGAAGCCAGCGTGCCCGGCATCTTCGTGGCCGGAGATGTCCGGGCGGAATCCGCCAAGCGGGTCGCCTCGGCGGTGGGGGAGGGCGCGATGGCCGTCATGCTGGTGCACCGCTACCTGGAGCGGACATGAGCGCTCAGCCGCCAGCGCATGTGCAGCCCGGATGAGCTGCGCACGCTGTTCCTTTTCGAGAAGCTCACCGACGACCAGCTCGCCTGGCTGTGCGGCCAGGGCCACGTCGAGCAGGTCGAGCCCGGGCCGCTGTACGCCGAGGGCCAGCCCGCGCAGAAGCTGTACGTACTGCTGGAAGGCACGCTGGTGATGTCGCGCCGGGTCGGCACGGACGACATCGAGACCGGCAGGACGTCCAGCGTCGGCGTGTACGCGGGGGCGTTCATGGCCTACCTGGGCGACCGGGTGCCGCAGGTCTACAACAACTCGGTGCGGATCACCGAGCCGTCCCGGTTCTTCGTGCTCGCCGCGGACAGGTTCGCGCAGCTCATGAACGACTGGTTCCCCATGGCGGTGCACCTGCTCGAAGGGCTGATCTTCGGCAACAAGAACGCCCAGGAAGCGATCGGCCAGCGGGAGCGGCTGCTCGCGCTCGGCTCGCTGTCGGCTGGGCTGACGCATGAGCTGAACAATCCGGCGTCCGCGGCGGTGAGCGCCACCGCTGCGCTACGCGAGCGCGTGGCTGGCATGCGCCGCAAGCTGGGCATGATCGCGGGGTCGCCGCACCCGCCGATGGCGCTCGCCGCGCTGGTGGGGCTGCAGGAACAGGCGGCGGAGCGGGTCGCCAAGGCGCCGTCGCTCAGCCCGATGGAGGCGTCCGACGCCGAAGACGCGCTCACCGACTGGCTCGACGAGCACGGCGTCACCAGTGGCTGGGATCTCGCGCCGGTCTTCGTCCAGGCGGGCCTGGACACGGCCTGGCTCGACCAGGTGGCGGCGACCATGGCCGAGGAGGCCGCGGAGTCCTGCGAGGTGGACGGCACCGGAGCGGCGGCACCGGGCGGTGCCGCCGCGCCGGGCGACGGGCTGGACGGCGCGGTGCGCTGGCTGGGCTACACGGTCGAGACCGAGTTGCTGATGAACGAGATCGCCGACTCGGTCACCCGGATCTCGGTCGCTGGTCGACGCGTCGAAGCAGTACTCACAGCTCGACCGGGCGCCGTATCAGGTGGTGGACGTGCACGACCTGCTGGACAGCACCCTGACGATGCTGGCCGCCAAGATCGGGGACGGCATCACCGTGGTCAAGGACTACGAGCCGGGCCTGCCCCGGATCCCGGCCTACCCCAGCGAGCTGAACCAGGTCTGGACGAACCTGATCGACAACGCGTGTCGCCGCCATGGACGGCCACGGCACGCTCACCGTCCGCACCGCGATGGACGACGACCGGTTGCTGGTGGAGTTCGCCGACACCGGCCCCGGCATCCCGCCCGGCATCCAGGCCCGGATCTTCGAGCCGTTCTTCACCACCAAGCCGGTCGGCCAGGGCACCGGGCTCGGGCTGGACATCTCGTGGCGGATCGTGGTGAACCGGCACCACGGTGACCTGCGCGCCGTGTCGGTCCCCGGGGACACCCGGTTCCAGGTGCGCCTGCCGCTCACCGCCCCGCAGGACGGCCCCTGAGCGGAGCGCGACTTCTGGCCCGGCGTGCCGATGCGCGACACGTCGAGCGGGCCGGGTCTGAGGCGGCCTGATCGGCCAGGCGGCCGCTGCCCTGCAGCAGGACGTCGGCGACCAGCGCCGGGTCGTCGGTCATCGGCACGTGCCCGCAGCCGGGCAGCGGCCGGATCCGGGCCTGCGGCAGCCGCGCCTTGGCGACCAGCACCTGCGGCGGCCGGAGCAGCCGGTCCTTGGTTCCCCAGGCGATCGTGACCGGGATGCCGTCCGGGATCTGGCCGGTGAACGGGGTCAGCTCCGCCAGGATCGCCGTCGAGCGCGTCATGGGCGGCCAGGAACGCGGCCATGTCACCCTGCGCCTGCTCGGCGGTCATCCGCGAGGGCCGGTTCACGATGGCGCCATAGGTCAGGGCCCGGCCCGCGGTGTGCCGCGACAGTGCCGGGCCGAAGCGCTGCAGCCGGCCTGCCCGCGGCCTCCATCACCTTGAAGGTCGCCCGCGCCATCTTGGCCTCGCGCTCGTTGCGCCAGAACCCGGCGGGCGACAGCCCGGTCGCCGACGCGGCCCATCCGGCCACCGCCGACTCCAGGGCGAGCCTGCCGCCCAGCGAGTTCCCGGCCACGTGCGGGTGCTCCACGCCCAGGTCGCCGAGCAGCGCGCGCACCGGGCCGAGCAGCGCGTCCAGTACCGGCAGGCCCCCGCTCCAGGGGAGGTGACTCGCCGTGCCCGGGCAGGTCGATGAGGATCACGTCCCGGTGCGGCGTCAGCCGGTCAAGCACCGCGTCCCAGGCCTGGCGGCGGTGCCCCACACCGTGCAGCAGCACCAGCGGCGGTCCCGACCCGATGCGCTCGATAGGCCAGTCCCATGGCAGCTCCCTACTCGCGGGTAGCCATGGATCGTACCGCAGCCGGCCCCGGGGCGAAATGGCCGCGAGGGCGCGTGCCGCCTGGCGCACGGCTCGCCGGCGGCGCGCCGGAGTGCGCTAGCCCGCGCCGGCTGCGCGGCGGCGGTGACCGCCGCAGCCGCGGCGCCCGCCCGGGTGACCGAGCCGGCCCCGGCCAGCCGCGCCGCCAGGACCACCGGGATGATCGTCAGCAGGATGACGATCGACACCACGGCGTTGACCTCAGGCAACTGCTGGCCGAGCCGGATCGCGCCGAAGATCCACAGCGGCAGCGTGTTCTGCGCGCCCGCGGTGAACACCGTCACGATGACCTCGTCGAACGACAGGCCGAACGCGAGCAGCGCGCCGGACACCAGGGCGGTCGCGGTCATCGGCAGCATCACGAAGCGCATCGTCTGCCAGCCGCGCGCCCCGAGGTCCGCCGACGCCTCGGCCAGCGACCCTGGCGTGCGGCGGAGCCGGGCGATCAGGTTGTTGAAGACCACCACGATGCAGAACGTGGTGTGGCCGATCACGATGGTCAGCGTGCCGAGCTGGATCCCGGTGAAGGAGAAGAACGAGTTCAGCGCGATCCCGGTGATGATGCCGGGCAGGGCCAGCGGCAGCAACGAGCAGGAGCGAGATCGCACCGCGGCCGAAGAAGGTGAACTTGTACAGCGCGTAGGCGACCGCGGAGCCGAGCAGCAGGGCCAGCGCGGTGGCGATCAGCCCGACGCGCACCGACAGCAGGAACGCGCTGCGCACCTGCGCGTCATGCCACGCGACGGCGAACCAGTGCAGCGTGAAGTGCGAGATCGGCCAGCTCTCGATGTTCGAGGAGTTGAACGCGTACAGCACGATGAGCGCGATCGGCACGAACAGGAACGCCAGCACCAGCCCCACCCAGATCCGCAGCGCGACGCGCAGGCCCTTCGGTTCCATTGCGATCAGATCTCCTCGAACGCGCCGAGCGCCCGGGCGCCGAGCAGGTAGACGGCCATGATGGCGATGGGGAACAGCGCCATCGCGGCGGCGAACGGCACGTTGTTCGCGATGCCGATGTTCGAGTAGATGATGTTGCCGATGAAGTTGGCGCTGGTGCCGCCGACCAGCAGCGGCGTGATGTAGTCGCCGAGCGTCAGCGAGAACGTGAAGATCGACCCGGCGACGATGCCGGGCAGCGCGAGCGGGAACAGCACCATCCGCGTGGTCCGCCAGGTGCGGCCGCCCAGGTCCTGGGACGCCTCGATCTGCGAGGCCGGGATCCGCTCCAGCGCCGCGTACACGGGGATGATCATGAACGGCAGCCAGAGATAGCAGAACACGGTGTACACGGCCCAGTTCGTGTAGATCAGGTGCACCTGGCCGAAGCCGACCTTGCCCAGCGTCCAGTCCAGGATCCCGTTGTGGGTGAAGATCAGCAGCCACGAGTAGACCTTGGCGAGGTAACTCGCCCACAGCGGCAGCAGTATCGCCATGAACAGAAAGGTCCTGGTCCGCCCGGACGCGATGCGGGCCATGAAGTAGGCGAACGGGAACGCCACGACGGCGTCGGTGACCGTGACCGCCGCCGCCATCCCGACCGTCCGCAGGATGATGTCGCGGTAGGCGGGGCTGGTGACGATCATGCGCAGGTTGTCCAGGCTCCAGATCCGCTCGATGTTCGTGGTGAACGGGTTGATCTGCCAGAACGCCGTGACCAGGAGCACGGCCAGCGCGGCCAGGTAGATCAGCACGAACCAGGCCAGCGGCGGGGTGAGCAGCATGGTGGCCCGCGCCCACGGACGGCGCCACAGCGCCGCGGTGACGCGGGACCACATCCCTTGCCGCCTGGCCGCCGTTCCCGGCCCGGCGGCCGTGGTCACCGCCACCGGCCGCCGGCCCCGGGCAGCGGGCCAGCCTCACTTGACCTGGGTATTCCACGCGGACACCCACCCGGAGTAGGGCACGCAGTCGGGCTTGCCGTTGTCGCAGGTCGCGATCGGCGTCTTCCACAGCTTGATGGCGTCGAGGTAGCTGGTCGGCGCGTTGGCGTGGTACTGGTCGCAGGACCCCGGCTGCAGTTGGTTCATGATCGGGCAGGCGAGCTTGTTGTCCGGGGTCTCGCCGTAGTTGACCGCCTGCTCGGCCTGGACCTTCGGGCGTGCTGATGTACCGCATCCACATGTAGGCGCAGTTCGGGTGCGGTGCCTTGGCCGCCAGCATCCAGGTGTCCGCCCAGCCGGTCGCGCCCTCGCTGGGGATCTCGTCACCGATCGGGAAGTGCGCCGCCTTGAGCGCGCTGACCTGGTACGGCCAGCCCGCGCCGACGACCGCGTTGCCGTTCTTGAAGTCGAAGATCTCCTGGGAGGCCAGGTCCCAGTACTTCTCGATCAGCGGGCGCTGCCCGGCGAGCAGGTTCACCGCCGCCTGGAACTGCGGCTGGGTCAGCTCGTACGGGTCGGTGATGCCCAGGCTGGGCTTGTGCCTGGACAGGTACAGCGCCGCGTCGGCGATCTGGATCGGGTTGTCCGGGACGGTGACCTGGCCCTTGTACTTGGGGTCGTAGATGACGTTCCAGGACGGCGGGGCGGTCGGGAAGTCCTTGGTGTTGTACATGAGCACGTTCGGGCCCCACTGCAGCGAGACGCCGTAGTGCACGCCGTCGATGGTGTTGAACGGCGGGGACTTGAACGCCGGGAAGAAGTCCTTCCAGCTCGGGATCAGGTTGATGTTCACCGGGTGCGCGTCGCCCGCGTAGAGGATGCGCAGGTCCGCGTCGCCCGAGGAGGACACCATGTCGTACTGGCCGCCGCCGCCGTTCTTCATCAGCGCGACCATCTCGTCGGAGCTGCCCGCGTATTTCGCGTTGACCTGGCAGCCGGTCTGCTGCTCGAACGGCTTGACCCAGATCGGGTTCAGGTAGCCCTCCCAGGCGATCAGGTTGAGCTGGCCCTCGCCCTTGCCGATCTTCTTGAGCACGGGGAGGTTCGCCGTGGGCACGCTCTGCCCGGCGACGCCTGATCCTTGCGGTGCCGCCGCTGCTCCCGCTGCTGCCGCAGCCCGCGGCGATGACCGACGCGACGGTGAGTGCGAGCGCGGCCGAGACGGGGCGCGCGATGCGCCGCGGTGTATTGCGATCACTGGTTACCCTCCCCAGAGCGCGAACCCTGATCGGGCTGGCGCGGAATGGTGAATGCCTGGTCGGGCCGCCAGGCGACGCGCACCCGGCTTCCCCCGGCGATGCCTGTCTGGGCCTCGGCGTTCTGCCTGCTGACGACCAGTTCGCCGCCGGCGTCGAGGTCCACTATGTAGCGGGTGAGGACCCCCGCGTAGATCGACCTCGCGGACCTGGCCGGCCTCGGTGTGGGCGCCGGACGGTTCCGGTTCGCCCGTCCTCGATCAGGGTGAGCTTCTCCGGCCGCACCGTGATCGTGCGGCCGTCCCGCTCGATGAGGTTGGAAACGCCGATGAAGCCGGCCACGAACGCCGTCCGGGGCCGCTCGTAGACCTCGACAGGCCCGCCGATCTGCTCGATGCTGCCGCCGTTGAGCACCGCGATGCGGTCGCTCATCGTCAGCGCTTCTTCTTGGTCGTGCGTGACATAGATGAAGGTGATGCCCACCTCGCGCTGGATCCGGAGCAGTTCGAGCTGCATCTCCTGGCGGAGCTTGAGGTCGAGCGCACCGAGGGGCTCGTCGAGCAGCAGCACCTCGGGCTCGTTCACGATCGCGCGGGCCAGCGCGACGCGCTGGCGCTGGCCGCCCGACATCTGGGCGGGCTTGCGGGCGCCGAGCCCGGGCAGCCGGACCATCTCCAGGGCGCGGTCCACCTTCTCGCGCCGGTCCGCCTTGGCCACCCGCCGCACCCGCAGGCCGTACTCGATGTTCTGCGCCACCGTCATGTGCGGGAACAGCGCATAGTCCTGGAAGACCGTGTTGACGTTCCGGGAGTAGGGCGGCACCCGGGTGACGTCGGCGCCGCCGAGTTCGATCCGGCCGGCGTCGGGACGCTCGAACCCGGCGATCAGCCGCAGCAGTGTCGTCTTGCCCGACCCGGACGGGCCGAGCAGCGTGAAGAACTCACCTGCCCCGATGACCAGGTCCACCCCGGCGAGCGCGACCACGTCCCCGTAGTGCTTCCGCAGGCCGGAGACGTGCACGGCTGCCGCTGCGGCAGCCGGGTCACCTGCGGCAGCGGGCGGCGCTGGGCCCGGATCGGTGATCATTCGGCTCGTTGTACCACGGTTCAGCGGCGCCCCGCAATGGAGCCGCGACCCAGCCCGGGATGGTGCCCTCAGCGTGCTGGCGGAGCGGCCTGCCGGGCCGGTCAGCGGACCGGCGGACCGTCCCCGTACTGGCTGCCTACTCCCCGCCCGCCTTGCGGTCCACCAGCGGGCGGCGCCTGGTGCGCACCGGCAGCGGCGGCCGCAGCGGATAGATCAGCAGCCGGTGGAATCCCAGCCGGTACACCTGGGCCAGGAAGAGATAGAGCTCGTTCTGCGCCTCGCTTTCCAGCCGGTCGGCGAGGTGCGGCAGATCGCCGGAGGTGTACTTGCCCGGGCAGGCAGGCCCGTCGCATGCCCAGTGGTGGCGGCGGGGATCGCCCGCCCGGTCCGCCACTGGGTAGCAAACCGTGGCCCCGGCGACATTGTCTTTAGGCATACCTATATCTTTAGCTGTAGCTAAAGACCCCGTGATCCGGCGCGATCAGCTTGGGAGCTAACAATGGGCCTTCGACTAGGCGTGACGTCCGGCCAGGAGGCCACCGAGGCCCGGGTAGACGAAGAGCTGTCCATGCTGGTCACCCAGCTCATGAACGAGATCAACTGGCATATGCGCGAACGCGGCCTCACCCGCGCGGACCTGGCCGGCCGGATGGGTGTCTCCCCGGGACGGGTCAGTCAGGTTCTGTCGGGGGGCGAGAACCTCACGTTGCGAACGCTCGCCAGCCTCGCCACGGCGCTGGACGCGCGGTTCGAACTGGACCTCCGGCCCCAAGCGGCCGGGCCGCGGGCGAGGCGCCGCCTGCCGCTGCCGTGACGGCCGAGCGGCCGCGAACGCGAACGTCCACCTCGGGCCCGGCCAGCACGTTCTCCCGCAAGCGCGGATAACGGCCACCTGCCCCAGGCGCCGCTGACGCCGCGCCCCTTCACCTCGGCGCCGCACCGCTCACACCGGCGCCTTACCGCCCGTCATTCCCGCCGCGCGGCTAACCCCGCAGTAGCTCATGCCCTGATTACCTACCACGGGGGAACGGGTGGAGTGGGCCTGCTGGCTCCGTAATCAGGCGGTTCCCTGCGGCGCGGCCGATCAGCCAGGCCAGCAACTCGCGCGTCTGGCCGGTCACGGTGACCGTGGCCGGCTGCCCTGGCGGTCCGATCCGGTACTCGGCGCCGTCGTCTGTCGACACCAGCAGAGCTGCAACGCAGTCCGGTCCGGAGAAGCGGTCAGCCACCAAGTCCAGGCACTGGCTGGAGAACTGCTCTGGCCAGTCCGCCGGCCGTAGCCGAGGCCCAGGTCGACGTGGTGGATCTCCACTTCGGACAGCCGGCGCCAGAGGGTGAACCAGGCCGGGTGTCCGCTGCCGCGCACGCCGGCCACCTGCACTGTCCAGTCCGCGCCCGACAACCGCGCGGCCTCGGCGGCGAACTGCGCAGCGGACTCGGCGATGTCCGCGGCCAGTTCCGCGGCCCTGCGGCCGGCACCGGCCTCGATCCCGTCGTTCCTGGCCTGGACGCTGGGATACTGGGGCGTTTCCACGCCAGTGCGCGCCCACACCAGCAGGTTGCGCAGCCCGTCGGCGTTGCGCGCGAGGTGTGTCAGCACGTGGCCGCGGCTCCAGTCAGGCAACCGCGACGGCGCGCGAGCCTGGTCGTCGGTGGTCTCGGCTGCGGTCTGCTCGAGGCGCTTGGTCGCTTCCTCGACGCGCGACCCGAGCTCGGCGGCCAGGGCATCGGGGTCTGCGACGGCGGTGTCCGGGTTCATGCTCCAGAAGGTACTCCGCCGTCGTGATCTGACCGGCCCGGAACTCGGCCTCCGCAGGAAGCCGGCGCGCCTCCCGATCACCCGAGCGTCCCGCCGGAATCGGCCCGCGCATCTGTCGTGCACCCTGCCCGGCCGGACCGGGCCGCAAATGTCGGTACCTGCGGTTAGGCTGCTGCGACATACCCCAGTCGCTGGAGCAGATCTCCCATGCTGGTGCTGCACGGGTTCTGGGCCGCCCGCGACGGGCTGTGCCTGTGGGCCGAGGACTCCGAGCTTCCGGTCACCAGCACCAGCCACGCGCTCCGGTCCGCCCGCCCGCACCCGTTCGCCGCGCCCGCCAGCGTTCTCACCACGCTGCACGCGGGCAAGCCGGCCGAGGCGGACCTGCTGCTGCCGTCGCTGCGCACGGCCCCGCTGGACTCACCGGAACTGATCAGGACCACGCCCCGCCCGGCGGCACGCTCGGCACCGGTGCTGCTGCCCTGGACGGTCCCCGTTGTCATGCTCTACGCAGCCCCGGCGCTGGCCGCCATCCCCGAGCGGGCACCCGGTGTCCGGTACGGCGCCTCGATGGACTACCTGGCGGGCCTGGCCGCCTTCGCGACCGAACTCGTGGCCCGCGGCCGGGTGCTCCCCACGCTGGACCATGACGGCGCCGGCGCGGTGGCCCGGTGGCGCCCGGTCATCCAGGGCCCTGACGTCGCGGCCATGCACGCCCTGGTGGCCGCGATGCCCCCGGTCTGCCGGGCGGCCTCCCTGGGCACGCCGACCCGCACGAGGTGATGGCGGCGGCGCTGGCGGCGCTCGTGGATGCGGCAGCCAGGCGAGGCACTGCCCGCCGGGCTCGCGCTGGTGCCGCCCCGGCGGGGCCGCCTGCCCGCCCGGCTGCCCGCGACCGAGGCCTGGCTGACGGCGCTCACCGGGTCGGACGGCCGGTTCGACGCCGACCCGGGCGAGCTGTCCGCGCTCGCCCGTGCCCTGGCGCCGTGGGAGGACATCGGCACCGGCAAGACCGGCCCGGCCCGGGCCACGTTCCGGCTGGCCGAGGTCACCGCGGAGCCGGACGACGTGCTCTTCGGTGCGCGGGACGACGAGCCCGCCGGGGCGCGAGGAGCAGGCGGCCGGGGACGGCGGTGCGCCGGGCCACGACGAGGAGCCCGAGCCGGGCTGGCGGCTGGAGTTCCTGCTCCAGTCCATCGCCGACCCGAGCCTGCTGATCCCGGCCGAGCAGACCTGGGCCGACGACGGCACCCTGAGCCGCTGGCTGCCCCGCCCGCAGGAGTTGCTGCTCGGCGAACTGGGCCGGGCCAGCCGGATCTACCCCGAACTGGCGGACGGCCTGCGCCAGGCCCGGCCGTGCGCCCTGGACCTGGACGCCGACGGCGCCTACCGCTTCCTGTCCACGGTCGCCCCGGCACTGGACGAGGCCGGGTTCGGGGTCCTGCTGCCGTCCTGGTGGGACCGCCGCGCCAGGCTCGGGCTCACCATGTCCGCGCACACCCCGGCCGACGGCGTGGTGGCCAAGCCGGGCAAGTTCGGCAAGGACCAGCTCATGGACTTCCGGTGGCGGCTCGCGGTCGGCGACGACACGCTCAGCGAGGCGGAGATCGCCGCGCTCGCCCAGACCAAGGCCCCGCTGGTCCGGCTGCGCGGCCAGTGGGTGGCGGTGGACCCCGGCCAGCTCAGGCGCGGCCTGGAGTTCCTCGCGCGGAACAAGGCCGGGCGGATCTCCGCCGGGGAGATCCTCCGCCTGGCCGCCGCCCATCCCGAGGACTCGGCCACCCCGCTGCCGGTCACCGGGATCCAGGCCGACGGCTGGGTCGGCGAGTTGCTGGGTGGCTCCGTTTCGGACATCGTGCGTTTTATCCCTGTGCCGGCAGACTTTCCACGCCAAGCTGCGGCCCTACCAGGAGCGGGGGCTTTCCTGGCTGGCCTTCCTTTCCTCGCTCGGCCTCGGCGCGTGCCTGGCCGACGACATGGGGCTGGGCAAGACCGTGCAGCTGCTCGCGCTGGAGGCGGTGCACCGCGCCGAGCGCCCGGACGACCCGCCGACGCTGCTGCTGTGCCCGATGTCGCTGGTCGGCAACTGGCAGCGGGAGGCGGCGAGGTTCGCGCCCGCGCTGCGCGTGTACGCCCATCACGGGCGGGAGCGGCTGCGCGAGGGGGAACTGGCCGGCCGGCTGGCGCAGGCGGACCTCATCGTCACCACGTACGCCACCGCGACCAGGGACATCGAGGAACTGGCCGGTTACGAGTGGCGGCGGGTCGTGCTCGACGAGGCCCAGGCGGTGAAGAACAGCCTGTCCCAGGCGGCCAGGGCGGTGCGGCGGCTGCGTGCCGGGCAGCGGATCGCGCTGACCGGGACCCCGGTGGAGAACCGGCTGGCCGAGCTGTGGTCGCTGATGGACTTCCTCAATCCCGGCCTGCTCGGGCCCGCCGACAAGTTCCGCACCCGTTACGCCATCCCGGTCGAGCGGCACGGCCAGACCGAGCCCGCCGAGCGGTTGCGCACCATCACCCGCCCTTACCTGCTGCGCAGGCTGAAGACCGACCCGGCGATCATCACCGACCTGCCGGAGAAGATCGAGATCAAGCAGTACTGCCCGGCTGACCACCGAGCAGGCCTCGCTGTACCAGTCGGTGGTCGACGACATGATGGAGAAGATCGAGAACTCCCGCGGGATCGAGCGCCGGGGCAACGTGCTCGCGGCGATGGCGAAGCTCAAGCAGGTGTGCAACCACCCGGCGCTGCTGCTGCACGACCGGTCCGCCGTGGGGGCCCGGTCCGGCAAGGTGATCCGGCTGGAGGAGATCTGCGAGGAGATCCTCGCCGAGGGCGACAAGGCCCTGCTGTTCACCCAGTTCACCGAGTTCGCCGCGATGCTGCTGCCACATCTGGCCGCGCGGTTCGGCACCGACATCGCCTATCTGCACGGGGGGACCACGAGGAAGCGCCGGGACGAGCTGGTGACCCGGTTCCAGTCCGGCGACGGCCCGCCGCTGTTCCTGCTGTCGCTGCGCGCCGGGGGCACCGGCCTGAACCTCACCGCCGCCAACCATGTGATCCATCTCGACCGGTGGTGGAACCCGGCGGTGGAGGACCAGGCCACCGACCGTGCCTTCCGCATCGGCCAGAAGCGCAACGTGCAGGTGCGCAAGTTCATCTGCACCGGGACCCTGGAAGAGAAGATCGACGAGATGATCGAGGAGAAGAAGGCCCTCGCCAACCTGGTGATCAGCGACGGCGAAGGCTGGCTGACCGAGCTGTCCACCGGTGAGCTGCGCTCGATCTTCGAGCTGTCCGCGGAGGCCGTCGGTGACTGAGGAAACGGGCGGCCGGCGGCCACGGCGCTGGTTCCCCTCGGAGCCGACGCGGCCGCTGGCCGTGTCGGGCGGGCTCAAGGCCCGCAGCACCCGCGGCGCGATCGGGCAGACCTGGTGGTCCGGCCGGTTCATCGCGGTCCTGGAGGCCATCATCGTCGGCGGCCGGCTGGAACGCGGCCGCAACTACGCCCGCCGCGGCCAGGTGATCTCGCTGGACGTGGCCCCGGGCATGGTCAGCGCGCTGGTCCAGGGCAGCAGGGTCCAGCCGTACCGGGTCCGCATCGGGCTCGACGCGTTCGGCGCGCCGGAGTGGGACGCGGCCGAGCGTGCCCTGGCCGCCAGCGCCTGGTACTCGGCGAAGCTGCTGGCGGGCGAGATGCCGGAGGACATCGACGAGGTCTTCGCGGAACTGGGGCTCGCGCTGTTCCCGGCCTCGGCGGCCGAGCTGTCGATGTACTGCTCCTGCCCGGACTGGGAGGTCCCCTGCAAGCACATCGCGGCAGTGTTCTACCTGCTGGCCGAGGCGTTCGACGACGACCCGTTCAGCATCCTGGCCTGGCGCGGGCGCAGCCGGGAGGACCTGCTGGCCGGGCTGCACGCGGCCCGCGGCGGCGTCGCGGCCGGCCCCGGCGAGCCGGGCGGGGTGCCGCTGGCCGACTGCCTCGGCTCGTTCTTCGCGATGCCGTGCCGCTGCCGGTGACCAGCCCGCCCGCCGCGGCGAGCGCGTCGATCCTGGACCAGCTTCCGGAGCTGCGCCTGGCCGTGCGCGGGCGCCCGCTGGCGGAACTGCTCCGCCCCGCCTACGACTCCTTCGCCGAGCCCCGGTCTGACTAGCTGCTCTCGCGGAAGCCGCCGAGGAAACGGCGGAACAGGCCGCCCTCGCGGGGCAGCGCCGGGGCGGGCGGCGGTGCCACCGGCCGCTCCGTGGCTATCGGCTTGTCGTAGTCGGCCCGGGCGATGGCATCGATGGTCTGCGCCTCGTCGAAGTCCTCGGAACCCTCGATCTGGGGCACGAACCCGACCAGATCCCCGTCCTGCATGACCTGTGCCTCAAGCCCGGCGGTGCCGTCGGTGTCCCATTCGGCCTGGCGGCCGTCATGCAGGTTCACCCGCACCCCGAACTGATCCACGCCGGCTTGAGCATGTGGGCATCGATGCCGCGGTCGCGCAGTGCGTCGACCACCCGGCGGGCCCGGTTCTCTTCCACGCGCCCAAATTAGCTGGTCCGCGCGACTGCAAGATACTCTTCGGGCCTATGGTGCAGCGCCCGGGCCCGGTGGTGGGCGACTCGCAGGCCGGTGATCCGCTGGCGGGCGACCCACTGGCGAGTGCGCCGCCCGCGTTCGGCGACGAGGCGGCCCGGCAGATCCTCCGCGGCGCGTTCGGCGTCACGGGCGCCCTCACCGCCCTGGCCGGCGAGCGGGACCAGAACTTCCGGGTGGACACCGCCGCCGGGCAGCGGTTCCTTTTCAAGATCTCCAATCCGGCGGACACGCGGCCGGTTCTGGACATGCAGACGGCCGCCTTGCGCCACATCGAGCAGGTGGATCCGGGGCTGCCGGTGATGCGGGTGATCCCGGCCACCACGGGGACGCCTGGACCGAGGTGACCGGGCCGGATGGCCGGGCCTACCCGGTGCGGCTGTTCACGTTCCTGCCCGGGCACACCATGGCCGCGACAGCGCTCAGCACCGGGGCGATCCGGTCCGTCGGGCAGACCGCGGCCCGCCTGGGCCGGGCGCTGCGGGGCTTTTTCCACCCCGCGGCGGACTACGGGATCCTCTGGGACATCACCCGCCTGCCCGCGCTGCGCCCACTGCTCGGCCATGTCTCCGACGCCGCTTGCCGGGCGCAGGTGGCACGCGTCCTGGACCGGTTCGAGGCCCAGGTAGCCCCGGTGCTGCCCCGGCTGCGGGCCCAGGTGATCCACGCCGACCTGAGCCTGAACAACGTGCTGCTCGGCGAGGACTTCCAGGTCAGCGGCATCGTCGACTTCGGGGACATGACCCACGCCCCGCTGGTGTGCGACCTGGCGGTCGCCGTCGCGGATGTGCTGCACGGGCGGCCCGACGCGATCGACGCGGCGGAGGTCTTGATCGGCGGCTACGTCGCGGTGACGCCGCTGGACGACGAGGAGGCCGGGCTGCTCGCCGACCTGGTCACGGCCCGGCTCGCCGCCGACATCACGCTCACCGCGTGGCGGCTCGGGGTCTACCCGGACAACGCCGCCTACGCCGCGGACAGCGAGTCCGGCGCGCCAGCCTTCCTGGACAGCATCGAGGCCGCGGGCCTGGACGCCGTCGCCGAGCGGTTCCGCGAGGCCTGCCGCGGGCTGCCGTACCGCCGGTCCGCGACCGCCGCGCTGGCGCAGCGCCGCCGCCGGGCGCTGCCCCGGTCCCCGCTGTTCTACGACGACCCGGTGCACCTGGTCCGCGGCGAAGGCGCCTGGCTGTTCGACGCGGCCGGCCGCAGGTACCTGGACTGCTACAACAACGTCCCCGTGGTCGGCCACGGCCATCCCCGGGTGGTGCGCGCCGTGGCCGAGCAGCAGCGACTGCTCGCCACGCACAGCCGCTACCTGCACGAGGCGATCGTCGAACTCGCCGAACGGCTCCAGGCCACCCTGCCGCCCGCGCTGGACGCCGTGCTCGTGGTGAACTCCGGCAGCGAGGCCAACGACCTCGCCTGGCGGATCGCCCGCGCCGCCACCGGGCATGGCGGCGCCCTGGTGACCGAGTTCGCCTACCACGGGCTGACCGAGGCCACGCACGCGCTGTCACCCGAGGAGTGGGCCGCCGGGGAGCGGCCGGCCCATGTCGCCACCGTGCCCGCGCCCGACGGATACCGCGGCGCCTACCGCCGGGACCAGGCCGGCTGGGCGGAGCGCTACGCCGCCCACGTGGACGAGGCCGTGGCGGGGCTCGGCGGCCGCGGGCTCGCGGCGATGTTCGTGGACCCGGCGTTCACCGCGGACGGCGTCCTGGCACCGCCGCCCGGCTACCTGCGGGAGGTGGCCCGGCGGGTGCGGGCCCTCGGCGGCCTGCTGATCGCCGACGAGGTGCAGGCCGGCCATGGCCGGTCCGGCAGCCACCTGTGGAGCTTCCACCAGTCCGGGATCGAGCCGGACATGGTGGCGATGGGCAAGCCGATGGGCAACGGGTTCCCGGTCGCCGCGCTGGTGGTCCGGTCCGACGTGCTCGCGGCGGTGCCGGAGGAGACCGAACTGTTCAGCACGTTCGGCGGTAACCCCGTCGCCTGCGCCGCCGCGCTCGCGGTCCTCGCCGTCATCGAGGACGAGGGCCTGACGCAGAACGCCGCCGAGATGGGCGGCTACCTCCGGGAGGGCCTGCTGGCGCTGCAGCGGCGCCATCCGGTGATCGGGGACGTCCGCGGCGAGGGCCTGCTGCTCGGCGTGGAACTGGTCGAGGACCCGGAGACCCGGGCCCCGGCGGCCGGGCGGGCACACCAGGTCACCGAGGCCATGCGGCACCGGGGCATCCTGCTCGGCACCACCGGCCCGGCCGGAAACGTGCTCAAGATCCGCCCGCCCCTGGTCTTCCACCGCGACCACGCCGACCTGCTCCTGGAAACCCTCGACGACGTCCTCGGCGC
>CAWCKG010000025.1:0-125351 GCA_963795785.1 uncultured Actinomycetes bacterium | reverse complement strand
GGTGCGGCGGTCGTCGAGTGCCTGGGTGTGACTTTCGTCGATCAGCCGAAGCGCGTCCTCGGTGGCGTCCCGGTTGATCGCCTGCATGATCGCCGTGGCGCTCTGGTGGCCGTGCCCCGGCGCCAGCGCGAGGAACGCGCGCAGGGCTTGCGCGTGCCGCGGCGTGTAGGTGCGGTAGCCATGCGGGGTGCGTTCCGCAGCCGGAAGGTCCCGGCCGCCTCGTAGTTGCGGATCGCCTGCGTGGACAGACCATGCCCGCGCGCCAGGTCAACCGGCCTGAGTTGGCCATCGCTTTGAGGGTTTCGCCTCATTGTCCTGCCAATACCGGCGAGAAGTTTACCTAATCAGTTCAACGATACCGTTGAAGGTATGACTGCCGGTATCACCGCCGCCGCCCATGCCGTCGACCCTGCTGCCGTCATGGGGTTGCTTCCGGCCAGGCCGCGGCTACTCGCCCTCGGCGAGCCCACCCATGGCGAGGACGTTCTGCTCGAGCTGCGAAACGATCTCTTCCGGGAACTCGTCGGGCAGGAGGGCTACCGGACGATCGCGATCGAGAGCGACTGCATGATGGGCCTGGTCGTGGACGACTACGTCACCTCCGGCACCGGCATCCTCGACGACGTCATGGAGCGCGGCTTCAGCCACGGGTTCGGCGCGTCCGCGGCCAACCGCGAGCTGGTGCGCTGGATGCGCGCGCACAACGACGGCCGGCCGTGTCTCAGGCAGCTCCGCTTCGCCGGTTTCGACGGCCCGCTGGAGATCACCGGCGCCGCGAGCCCTCGGCAGGCCCTGACCGCACTGCACGCCTACCTCACCGCCTGGGTGGACGCGGGCCTGCTTCCCTGCACCCCGGAAACGCTCGACCGCCTGCTCGGCGCTGACGACCGGTGGACCAATCCCGCGGCGATGATGGACCCGTCCCAGTCCGTGGGGCAGACGCCCGACGCCAGCCAGCTGCAGCTGCTCGCCGATGATCTGGTGGCCCTGCTCGACGCGCAGACGCCACACCTGATCGCGGCGTCCTCACGGGAGGACTGGCACCGCGCACGCCTGTACGGTCGTACCGCCACGGGGCTGCTGCGCTACCACTTCTGGATGGCCGGCACCTCAGCGGGCCGCATGGCGAGGCTGCTCGGCGTGCGGGATTCGATGATGGCCGCCAACCTGCTCGCCCTCGCCGAACGGGGCCCGGCGCTGGTGCACGCCCACAACGGCCATCTGCAGCGGCACAAGAGCACGATGCGGATGGGCGGCCTGCCGCTGGAATGGTGGAGCGCCGGCGCGATCGTGAGCGCCCACCTGGGCGACGGGTACGCCTTCCTGGCCACAGCCCTCGGCACGATCCGCCACCACGGAGTGGACGCCCCGCCCCCCGACACCGTCGAGGGGCTGCTGTACGCGCTCCCGCAGCAGCGTTGCCTGGTCGACCCCCGCCGGCTGGCTGCCGCGCTCGCCGACGCGGCGCCCGCCCCCCGCGTGTCCCCCTGGTACGGCTACTCCCCGCTGGACCCGGCGCACCTGGCCAGCAACGACGGGATCGTGTTCGTCAAGGACGCCCCAGGGAGCCAGCGGCGGCGCCTCGACGTAGCCGTGGCCGGTGTGGCTGCCGTGGCCGATGTGGCGCCAAGCACCTAGGCTTGGCAGTGCCGCACCCTTGATGATCATGGCGATGTGGCTCCTGCAGGGCCACATCGCCATGATCAGGCCGGATCAGGCGGCGTTGCTGGCGCGTTCGCCGGGAGCCTGCTCGCGGCTCGGCCTGCTCGGGCCCGGGCTCTCGTTCCCCGGCGAGTTGCGCCAGGCCGTACCGCTCCACGTGCTCGGGGTCGGTGAGGCTGATCGTCCGCAGATTCTGCGCGGCCAGCCGCTCGTTGATCTCGTCCAGATGCTCGCGGACCAGCCGCTTCTCCGCATCGGTGGTCTTGCCCTTGTGCGGCTTGCCCGCGTGCTCGAACGTCGCGTAGTTGACCCGGTCCTCCCGGGCCGGGACGGCCGTGGCGGAACGGGAGACGCGCCTGGCCGGCCGGGCGGCGGCCAGGAGTCTCGCTCATCGGCCGGTCGGTGGCCAGCTTGTCGAACTCCGCGGCGTCCAGCACCACCCGCCGGGGCTGGTCGTCGCCGGGCAGGTAGAGGTCGACGAGGGCCGCCTGGCCGCCCGCCTTCTCGATGCCCGTGGCCTCATCGGCGAGCGCTTCGATCTCGACCGGGCCATCGGGAAGATAGGGGTGCTCCTGCGATCACGATGCGGGCCGGTGCCTCGTCGTCGGTGATGAGCTGGCCGCTGAGATCGCTGAACCTGACTGTCTTCTGGCCCACGGGATCGTCCCTCCTGGTCGCGGTGGCTGGTGCGGTCGGCAGCACCCGGGAAGCGGCTACCGCGGTCGTGGCACGCGACGCCTACGCTGCCGCACCGGAGCCGCGGCTGTCAAACATATGTTCGACTAACGATCGTACGCGTGTCGAGAATGCCGCGATATTGTTTTCGATCCAGCGTGACCGCCCGGCCACGAACGGGACTGGCTGGCCCCGGTCAGCTGTTCAGGCTTGCTGCCAGGTGGTGCCGTTCCACTCCCACAGCGTGGTGAGGTCCCTGGTCCGGTTGCTGCCGCCGAACAGCACCAGCCGTTGCAGGGCCGGGTCGTAGGTCAGCGAGCCGTAGCCCCGGCGGCCGGGATTGGCGGCCGGCTGCAGCTCGGTCCAGGTGGTGCCGGTCCAGGTCCAGGTTTCGCTGCTGAACGAGGTGTTGGCGTCGCCGCCGAACAGCACGAGTTGCTGGCTGGCGGGGTCGTAGGCGGCCTGCCAGGCGGGGCTGACCGTGCCCGGCGAGGCCGGCGGGCTGAGCTGGGTCCAGGTCGTCCCGTCCAGCTCCAGGTGTCGGACAGCCGCTGCCTGTTGAAGCCGCCGAACAGGATCGCGGTCTGGGTGGCGGGGTCGTAGACCAGTGAGTGGGTGTCCCGCGCCGAGGGAGAGGTGGCCGGGTGCAGCTGGGTCCACGTGGAGCCGTCCCAGGCCCAGGTGTCATTCAGGTAGTGCCCGTCGTAGCCGCCGAACAGGATGACGTCGTTGCTGGCGGCGTCGTAGATCATGTCGGCGTTATGCCTGGCCGGCGGCGAGGTGGCCGGGTGCAGCTGGGTCCAGGTGGTCCCGTTCCAGGTCCAGGTGTCATCCAGGTAGCCGCCGCCGGAGAACGGGCGGCTGCTGCCGCCGAACAGCAGCAACTGGCCGGTCGCGGCGTCGTAGACCATGGCCGCGCCGGTCCGTGGCGACGGTGCCGCCGCCGGTTGCTGCTGGGTCCAGGTGGTCCCGTTCCAGGTCCACGTGCTGCCCAGTACGTCGTCCGGCCCGGTGGTCCGGTAGGCCTGGTCGCCGCCGAACAGCACCACCTGGCCCGTGGCTGGGTCATCCGCCCACGAATCCCACACCCGGCCGGCCGGCCCCGACCGCCGAGCCCGGGACCGCCGAGCCCGGGACCGCCGAGCCCGGCGCTGCGCGCACGGCCGCCGCGGCCGGGGCCCGGCCGCGGCGAGCGGCAGGACCGCGGCGACGGCGGCGGCCAGGGCAAGGGCGGAAGCCCGCGACACGGTCCGCCCCGTCCGGGATCGCAGTTCATGGTTGCTCATCTGATCCTCCCCGTGAGCGAGGGTTCGGCCGGCCAGGTTCCCGGGCGGGCGCCGGGTACGGGACCGGCGCAGGCGGGCACGCCGGTCACCCTGAGTACCGCGTCGGGTACTCCTATCCCAAGACGCCCGGTGCGGGTTCCGGGTTTACCCGCTAACGTCGCCGGCGAGATGGCAAAGGGAGAGGAACGCAGACATGGCCGAACCTCAGGGCGCCCGGGCAGGGGCCAACGCCGAGCAGGCCGCGGAGTGGGACGGCCCGGCCGGTGCGCACCGGACCAGGCACGCCGCGGTGTTTGACGCCGAGGCGCGCCCGCACAACGAGCGGTTCCGCGCGGCGGCAGGGATCACCCCGCGCGACCGTGTGCTGGATGTCGGCTGCGGCACCGGCCAGACCACCAGGGACGCCGCGCGCGCCGCGGCCGACGGGCAGCGCGCTGGGGATCGACCTCTCCGCGCAGATGCTGGAGCACGCCCGCCGGATCAGCCGCGAGGAAGGGCTGCACAACGTCAGCTTCGAGCAGGCGGACGCCCAGGTGCACCGGTTCCCTGCCGCCGGTTTCGACGTGGCCATCAGCCGGTTCGGCTCGATGTTCTTCGACGACCCGGTGGCCGCGTTCGGCAACATCGGGCATGCCCTGCGTCCCGGCGGGCGGCTGGTGCTGATGGTCTGGCAGGCGCGGGAGCGCAACGAGTGGACGACCGCGATCCGCCAGGCCATCGCCGGGAGATGGCGCGTGCCGCCGCCGACCGCGACCGGGCCGGCCCGTTCTCGCTCGCGGACCAGGCGGCCGCCGGCGGCATCCTCGGGGCGGCCGGTTTCACCGAGATCAGCTTCACCGACGTGCACGAGCCCGTCTACTACGGCCCGGACGCCGCGGTGGCCCTTGACGTGGTGTCCGGCCTGCGCAGCACCAAGGACCTGCTCGCGGGCATGGACGCGGCGCAGTCCGGGGAGGCGCTGGACCGGTTGCGCGCCGTCCTCGCCGCCCACCAGACCGGCGAGGGCGTGTTCTTCGACGCGCGCACCTGGATCATCGCCGCCCGGCGCCCCTGACCGGCCTGGGCGCGCCCGGCCAGCCGGCCTGCGGATCGCCCCGCTACGGCCCATCGCGTGCGGCGCTGCGGGGTCCGTATGACAGATGTGCCGCATTGTTTGTTTCCGTTCAGGTCGTGTTCGCAATTGATTCTGGTGAATCGAAACAGCTACTCCATCGGGGTTGTACGTACTTATTTGCGCGGGAATTTACCCTGCGCTGGCGCTATAACGGCCCATCCCCGTGGTCAGTTCATGTGGGCATGCTCACACCGCTCACCGGCCCAGATGCTGAACCAGAGCGGCCGGCGTGTGCCGTGCCGGGCAGGAGGGAACCGGCGGCCCGGAGACCGGTACAGGGGAGATCAATGATGCAGGAAATGGTGGCAAGCCGGACGAATTCGGCCGTGGCTGATGCGCGCGGCACGGCGCCCTGAATTCGCGGTGCGGTTCGCCGGCGCGCTGCTGGCGGTGGCCATAGCGGCGGTACACGTGGCCGATCAGGGAGGCATCACCGCAATGGCGTCGCCGGCCTGGATCGGCTGGGGGTACCGGCTCATCGAGGCCGGCGGCATCCTGACCGCGATGGTCCTGCTGCTGCCCGGCGCGGCCCGGCCGGGACCGGCGCGCCTCGGCCAGGTCAGGGCGGCAGGCCGTCGCCTGGGGCCTGCCTGGCTCGGCCCGGCCAGTCTCGGCTGGGTGGCGGGCGTGCTGCTCGGCGCCGGGCCGTTCCTCGGCTACATCGCCTCGCGCACCGTGGGCGTGCCCGGCGACCCCGGCGACGTCGGCAACTGGGGCTACTGGGTCGGCACGGTGTCGCTGCTGGTCGAGGCCGCGCTGGTGATGCTCAGCGTCAGCATGCTGCTCGCCGCCCGGCAGCGCCGCTAACCCCGGCTCCGCGCACCGGCCGACCTTGATCGACTGCGTAACTCCGGACGCGGAACCCGGGGCAGGTGGCGGGCGCGGGTCAGCTGGCCGGGCTGGTCCGCACCCGCAGCACCTGCGGGCCGCGGAAGGAGATGTTGGGGTGGAAGGTGAACTCCTGGCCCTCGGCGAGGCTCAGCCGGGGGTAGCGGCGGGCGAGTTCCTCCAGCGCCAGCCGGGTTTCCAGGCGGCCCAGGTTGGCGCCGAGGCAGTAATGCAGTCCGAGCCCGAACGCGAGATGCTGCCCGGCGTTGTGCCTGTCCAGGTCGAAGGCGTCCGGGTCGGGGAACACCGCCCCGTCCCGGCCCCCGGCGGCCAGCCACAGGAACAGCTTGGCGCCCTCGGGCAGGTCCACCCCGCCGATCGTGACGGGACGCGTTGTCACGCGGCGCCACACCGGCACCGAGGGATCGTAACGCAGCGTCTCCTCGACCGCGGCGGGGATGAGGTCCGGCTGCGCGGCGACGCGCGCCCAGCGGGCCGGGTCCTCCAGCAGGCGGCGCATGGTGTTGCCGATCAGGCCGGTGGTGGTCTCGTGCCCGGCGAACGACAGCGAGAACAGGATGGAGGAGATCTCCTCGCGGGTGAGCCTGCCGGTGTCCTCGCGATGGATCGCCAGCAGGGCGGTGGTCAGGTCGTCGCCCGGCTGGCCGGCCCGCAGGTCCACCAGGTCGCGCAGGTACCGCCGGTACGCGGCCATGCTGGTGGCGATCTCCACCTGGTCACCGGGCGCCGGGCGGCCCCAGCCCAGCGCCGCCCGGGACCCGCACCACAGCTTGAGCTGCGGGTAGTCCTCCTCGGGCACGCCCATCAGGGAGAACACGATGTTGGCGGGCAGCGGGAAGGCCAGCGCCGCGACCAGGTCGAACTCGCGCTGCCCGGCCACCGCGTCCAGCAGCCGGGCCGTGGTCGCCACGATCGCCGGGATCATCGCCTGGATCCGGGTCATGCTGAACGCGCGCGCCGCGGGCTTGCGCAGCCGGGCGTGCGCGGGCTCGTCCAGGCTGACCATGGACGGCTGCGGCCGGTGCCCGCCGGCCAGCAGGATCTCGGCCGCCTCCGGCACCAGTGGCACCAGCGGGGCCTGCGCCGCCGCGGCGGAGAACGTGGCCGGGTCCCGGAACACCTGCTCGATGTCGGCGTGCCGGGTGAGCACGTAGTAGCCGATCGACGGGGCATAGAACACCGGCGCCTCGTCCAGCGGCAGGCTCGCGAGCACCGCGTACGGGTCGGCGAGGAACTCGGGGGCGAGCGGGTCGAAACCCTCGCGCACCGGGCATCCCGTTGCTGCCATTGCGCACCTCCGCAGGCCCTTGGCTGATCCGATTATCAGGCCATACGCATGGCACCACTACCGGGCTGCCCGGTCGGCGCCGCCGTCGGGCCAGGGCGCGGAGCACAGGGTCCTGAGCCGCGTCCGGGCTCGGCGCCGGCGTCCGGCGCGCGGACCGGCGAGCCCGGAGTGCCCTACCCAGCGCGCGGTGCTGGCTGCCACACTGCAGGTCGGGCGCGCGACCGGGCACTGAGGACCGGGCGCCCCGGGAGGGAGGCTGCAGTGACGGGCTATCTGGACTACTCGGGCCGGGACGACGTGCTGGGCGGCGGCGCCCGGCGGATCCCGGTGCACACGCCGAAGGGCACCTACCAGGTGTGGGTGAAGCGGACCGGCAACAACCCGCGGCTGCGGGTGCTGCTGCTGCACGGCGGCCCCGGATCCACGCACGAGTACCTGGAGGCCTGCGACAGCTTCCTGCCCGCGGCCGGGGTGGAGTACTACTACTACGACCAGCTCGGCTCGGGGTTCAGCGACCAGCCCGAGGAGCCGTCCCTGTGGGAACTGGACCGGTTCGTGGACGAGGTGGAGCAGGTCCGCCAGGCGCTGGGGCTGGACCGCGACAGCTTCGTGCTCTACGGCCAGTCGTGGGGCGGCATTCTCGGCATGGAGTACGCCCTGGCGCACCAGGAGCACCTGCGCGCCCTGGTCATCTCCAACATGATGGCCAGCGTCCCGGCGTACAACGCCTACGCCGAGCAGGTGCTGATGCCCAGGATGGACCAGGCGGCGCTGGCCGAGATCAAGGCGCTGGAGGCGGCCGGCAAGATCGAGGACCCCAGGTACATGCAACTGCTGAGCGAGCAGCACTACATCCACCACGTGCTGCGCATCCCCGAGGCGGACTGGCCGGACCCGGTGCGGCGCGGCTTCGCGCACATCAACCCGGCGATCTACGTGTCCATGCAGGGGCCCAGCGAGCTGGGGATCAGCGCGGACGCCAAGCTCGCGCACTGGGACCGGTTCGCCGACCTGCCCTCGATCGAGGTGCCCACGCTGGTCATCGGCGCCCGCCACGACACGATGGACCCGGCGCACATGAAGGCGATGGCCGGCGCGCTGCCGCAGGGCCGCTACCTGCACTGCCCGGACGGCAGCCACCTGGCCATGTACGACGACCAGGAGGTCTATTTCGCCGGCCTGGTGGAGTTCTTGCACGACGTGGCGAAGCAGCCCTAAGGCTCGGCCGGGAACCGGTTCAGCCAGTCCCTGGCTTCCGCGGCCAGCGCGGCGGTCCGGCTGGGGAAGTCCTGCCAGTCCGGCGGGATGGTGACCCGCGGGTCATCCAGCAGCGCGCTGTCGGCGAGGATCGGGGCCCCGGTCACCAGGGCGAGGTTGACCGCGTCACTGGGCCGCGCGTCGACCTCCTGGCGGCCCGCGGGCCCGTCCACGACGACCACCGCGTAGAACACCTCGCCGGTCAGCCGGGTGATGCGCACCTCGCTGACGCCGGACCCGCAGGCGGCGATCAGGCCCGCCGCGAGCTGGTAGGTCAGCGGGCGGGGTGTCTCCACCGCCTGCAGGCTCAGCGCGAGCACGGTGGCCTCGGTGGGCCCGACCCAGATCGGCAGGCGGCGCGGGCCGTCGCGCTCGTCGAGCATGATCACGTGCTTGCGGCTCAGCGGGTCGCTGTCCTCGCTGCACCGGATGTCGGTTACCGATACCTCGGCCCACGCGGGGCGGCCGGTGGCAGTGGTCATGACGGGCTCCTTCGTGCGGGTGACCGGGCCGGGCGGGCTGGCGGCCAGGGGCCCCAGCGCCGGGGTGAGCGCGGCGCGGGCCTGGTGCAGCCGCGCCTTGACCGCGCCGACCGAGATGGCAAGCTCGGCGGCTACCTCGCGGTGGGTGAGGCCCTGCAGGTAGAACAGCAGCACGGCGTCACGCTGGCCGTCGGCCAGCTGGGCCACCGCGGCCCTGACCGTGGCCGCCAGGTCGGCGAGTTCCGCGCGCTCGGCCGGGCCGGGCTCCGCGGACGCCGGATCCGGTGCCTGGCCGAGAACGGCGGCGGGCCGTTCCGCCCGGAGCTGGCGCACCCAGCCGCGGGCCACGTTCAGCGTGATCCCGCAGAACCAGGCGCCGAACCTGGCCGGCGCCCGGAGCCGGTCCAGGCCGACCAGCGCCGCGACGGCGGCTTCCTGCGCGGCGTCCCTGGCCAGGTCCGCCGTGCCGAGCACCCGCGCCGCGAGCGCCACGGCGGTGGCCCAGTGCCGGGTCACCAGGGCGGCGAAGGCGTCCTTGTCGCCGCCCAGGGCGGCCTCGACCAGCCGGGCATCGGGGAGCGGGCTGTCCTCCACACCTCATAGTGCCCCGCCGGGCCGCCAGGGTTAGCCCCGCAGCGCGGCCGGGTTCCGCTCAGCCGGCCAGGGTGACCAGATCGAGCTTGGACAGCACGGCGGGGTCGCCGAGGAGGTCGATCGCGGTGATCTTCCCGTTGTCGAGGGTGAAGCTGAACACCACCCGCGGCCGTCCGCCTTGCATCCACACGGCACCGGTGACCCCGTTGATGAGCACCAGCCTGGCGGCCCTGGCCCGCCCGGAGAAGAAGGCGGATACCGCCGCTGCGCCGCGGACCTCCGCTTCGGCGCCCATCCGCACCGCGGCGTGGTCGGCCCGGAGCAGGACGTCCGGGTCCAGGGCCGCGACCAGCGCGCCGAGGTCGCCGTTGCGTGACGCGGCGAGGAAGGCCTGCACGATCTCGCGGCGCCGGGTCAGGTCGGCGTCCGGGGTGGTGTCCGCGCCCTGGACCCGGCGGCGGGCGCGGCTGGCCAGCTGCCGGGTCGCGGCGGGGGAGCGCTCCACGATCGGCGCGATCTCCTCGAACGGCATGGCGAACATGTCGTGCAGCACGAACGCCAGCCGTTCGGCCGGGGTCAGCGTGTCCAGCACCACGAGCAGCGCCAGGCCCACCGAGTCGGCCAGCACCGCCTGGTGCTCCGGCCCGGTGCCGTCCGCGCTGCCGGTGATCTCGTCGGGCAGGTGCGAGCCGACCGGGTCCTCGCGCCTGGTCTTGCGGGACTGGAGCATGTTCAGCGACACCCGGGCCACCACCGTGGTCAGCCAGCCGCCGAGGTTCTCCACCTGGCTGGAGTCGGACCGGGCGAGCCGCAGCCAGGCCTCCTGGACGGCGTCGTCCGCGTCGGCGGGCGAGCCGAGAATCCGGTAGGCCACCGCGCTCAGGTGGGTGCGGTGCTCCTCGAAGCGCTCCGCGAGCCAGTCGTGGGTTTCCATCGGTCACATTCCTCCGTCACAGGCTGTCATACCAATGACCGGCGAAACCTGGCCGGTGTGACCACGACAGGCCGGATGCCCGGGGGCGGCATCCGGGGAATCCGGCAAGGAGGGCCTCATGCAAGCACGGATGAAGAACCCCGCGATGGTCATTCCAGAGGCGATGAAAGCCGTCATGGCACTGCACGCGGCCACCGGGCAGGGCGGCGTGCCCCCGGCCACGCTCGGCCTGGTGCACCTGCGCGCCAGCCAGATCAACGGCTGCAGTTTCTGCTGCGACTCCGGCTCACGCCACGCGAAGGCCGCCGGGGAGACCGACGAGCGGCTGTTCTCGGTGGCGGCCTGGCGGGAGGCGCCGTACTTCACCGACGCCGAGCGGGCCGCGCTGGCCCTGACCGAGGCGGTGACCCGGCTCAGCGACCGGGCGGACCCGGTGCCCGACGACATCTGGGACGAGGCCGCCCGGCACTACGATGAGCGTGGCCTCGCGGCCCTGCTCCTCATGATCGCGACGACCAACGTGTTCAACCGCCTCAACGTGCCCACCCGCCAGCCGGCCGGTGCGTGGGGCTGAGCGCGAACCGGCACTCAGGAGGCTGCACCGATGACTCCGCCCGCCCGGGCCCCGCAGCAGCGCAAGGCGGACACGCTGCGGCGGCTGGAGAACGACGCCGACGCGTGGGTGGCCACGGCCGATCCGGCAACCGGCACCCCCTACCTGGTGCCGCTTTCGTTCCTCTGGGACGGGGCGACGGTGCTGATCGCCACCCCGGCCGCCAGCCGCACCGGCCGGAACCTGCGGGCCACCGGCAAGGTGCGGCTGGGCATCGGCCCCACCCGTGACCTGGTGCTGATCGAGGGGACCGTGCAGGCGGAAACCGCGGCCACCGAGATCTCCGCCGACGTGGGCGACGCCTTCGCTGTCAAGACCGGCTTCGACCCGCGCGAGCTGGACGGCTACGCCTACTTCCTGATCCGCCCGCAGCGGCTGCAGGCGTGGCGCGAGGCGGACGAGCTTGACGGCCGGGACCTCATCCGCGGCGGGGACTGGGTCACGCCCTGACCCCGGCGCCGCGCGCGCGGCCGCGCGCCAGCAGCGGCAGGCTGCTCAGCGCGATGCCCGCGAGCACGGCGGCGCCACCGGCGAGCTGCTCGGGCCCGGCCGGGTTGCCGAAGAACACCGCGCCCGCCACGGCGCCGACGAACGGCTCGACGTTGAAGAACGCGCCGGCGACCTCGGCAGGCACCCGGCTCTGCCCGTAGGCGAACAGGGCGAACGGCAGCAGCGTGCCGCAGGCGGCCAGGACGGCCACGGCCGCCACCGGGCCCAGCGCCGGCGGTGCGGCCGGCCTGCCCTCGGTGACCGCCGCGAACGGCAGCGCGGCGAGGGCGGCGCCGAGGAACTGCACCCCGGTCGTGGCGACCGGGTCCCGGCCCTTCAGCAGCCGGGTCTGCGCCACGGTGAACGTGGCCGACACCACCAGCGAGGCGACCACCAGGGCGTCCCCGGCGGCGCTCGCCCCGCCGCCGTGGCCGCTGGTGACCAGGGCGACGCCGCCCAGCGACAGCGCGAACCCGGCCCAGGCCACCGGGCGGGCCACGGCGCGCTGCCACACCGCCGCGATCACCGCGACCAGCACCGGGGCGGTGCCGATCAGCAGGGCGGCGTGGGTGACGCTGGTCCGGGTGATGCCGGCGTTCTGCAGCACGACCGACCCGCCGTAGCCGAGCGCGCCCGAGACCAGCACGGCGGGCCGGAACGCGGCCCGCAGCTGGCGGCGGGCCAGCGGCAGCAGGATGGCGGCGGCCAGGGCGAAGCGCACGAACGTGAGCCAGCCCGGCGGCAGCCAGTACAGGGCCAGCTTGGACAGCGGCACCGTGGTGCCCCAGAGCAGCCCGGCGCTGAGAAGTGCGGCGAAGGTGCGGCGGTTGCTGTTCATGCGGCCATGGTCGCTCTCGCATGCACAGAATTTGGCCAGTAGGCCGCTCTAGCTTCATAATCGATGAGCGAGATGGCTGTTGAACTTGACGAAGTTGACGTAAGGCTGCTCACGGCGCTGCAGGCCGACGCGGACTGCACGAACGTCGAGCTTGCCCGGCTGGTCGGGCTGTCGGCGGCGGCCACCCTGCACCGGGTCCGCCGGCTGAAGGAATCCGGGGTCATCCGCATCATCAGCGCCCGGCTCGACCCCGCCGCGGCCGGCTTCCCGCTGCAGGTGTACGTGACCGCCACGCTCAGCCGGCACGATCCGCGGGCCGAGCGCATCTTCAATGACCATCTCCGGGCCGTGCCGCAGATCATCGCCGCGGATACCGTGGCCGGCGAGATGGACTACGTGATCACCGCGGTGGCCCGCGACGTCGCCGAACTGCAGGAGGTGCTGGCCGGCCTGGCCACCCGGGGCGGCCAGCGGCTGGTCACCTACCTGCGGCTGGCGGAGGTCAAGCCGCCGTCCCGGCTGCCGCTGGCCGCCACGATCCCGCCCGCCGGCCAGCCGCCACGCCGGCGCCGCCGGGCGCCCCCGCGCTAAGGCCGTGGCTGCGCCAACGTGTGATCTTCCCCAGTTGGTGATCATGGCGTTTTGGCTGCCCGCGCAGCCAAAACGCCATGATCACGAACGCTGCGGCGGGCTTACGGCGAGGCGCCGCCGGGCGCGGGGGCGGAACCGGCTCGGTGGCCGGCGGCGGCGGAGCCCCGGTGCTGGCCGGCAGGCGGCGGGTGACCACCAGCAGCGTCACGCCCGCCAGCGCCGTGATGGCGAACGCGGCCGTGACGCCCAGCCGCAGGTCGCTCCCCGCGCTGGCCGCCACCGCCGCGCCGCCCGCGCCGATGCCGAGGGCGGTGCCGAGCACGTCGGCCAGGTTCAGCGACGCGGACACCCGGCCTTCCTGGCCCGGCGGTGCCTTCCGCAGCATCATCAGCGAGATCGGCGCATAGGCCAGCCCCATGCCGAAGCCCGCCACGGTCCAGGCGGCCAGGGCGGACCAGGCCGGGACGGCGGGCTGCAGCGCCGCGACCATGCCGCCGATGCCGGCCAGGCACGATCACCAGGCCGATGCGGATCAGGCGGCGCCCCTCCCAGGTGTCGCTGAGCCGGGCCTGCACCCAGGCGCCCGCGGTCCAGGACAGCGTGGCGCCGGTGACGGCGATGCCCGCGTACACCGGGCTGTGGTGGCGGACCGCGGTGACCGCCAGGGTCACGTACGCGTCGGCGCCGAAGAACGTGAAGGTCAGCAGGCCCCGGGCGAGGATGACCGCGGGCAGCCCGGCGCGCGCGGTCAGCGTGCCGGGCGGCACCAGCCGGCGCAGCGCGGGAAGCCCCGCCACCGCGCCCGCCAGGATCAGTGCGCACCCGGCCAGCACGTCACCGGAACCGGCCGCGAGGGTCAGCCCGGCCAGCAGCAGTGTTGCCCCGGCGGCGGTGCGGAGCGCGTCGATCAGCCTGGGCTGGTCCTCGGTGCTGGCGGAGTCGGGCCTGCCGAGGCGGACCAGCGCGGGCAGCGGCGATCGACCCGGCGACGGCCACCACCGGCAGCAGGCCGAGGAACACCCACCGCCAGCCGAACGCGCGCGCCACCTCGGCGGCCACCGCCGGCCCGGCCAGCCCCGGCACGACCCACGCGGTGGACAGCACCGCCATCATCCGGGGCCGCAGCGACCGGGGCAGGCAGCGGCCGATCGTGGCGTAGGCCACCGAGGGGATCGCGCCCGCGCCCATGCCCTGCAGCACCCGGCCCGCGACCAGCACGCCCATCGTGGGGGCCAGGCCGGCGATGGCCAGCCCGGCGCCGAAGAACAGCACCCCGGCCACGAACGGCAGCGCGGGCCCGCGCCGGTCCGCCTCCCGGCCGGCCAGCACGATGCCGATCACGCTGCCGAGCATGAACCCGCTGAACACCCAGCCGTACAGGCGCACCCCGCCCAGGTCGCGGGCGACCACCGGCATCACCGTCACCACCGCCAGGGCCTCCGACGCGACGAACGTGATGGTCAGGACCAGGCCCGTGGTCAGCGCCCGCCGCTGCGGCGCCCACAGCCCGCCGTCCCGGCCCTGCGCCCATCGCCGCGCCTCCCTCCGGCCCCGTCGCCTCTTCGAGGGTACGAGCGCCGGTGGCCGGGGAACGAGCGCTTATCCCCCCGGCCCGGGGCCGTTCAGCCGGGCGTATGCCTTGCGGTTGCGCTTGTAGAGCCCCACGAACTCGCCGAAGAGCATGGTGTACAGGCCGGCGGTGGCCGGGTCCGGCCGGTAGCTCGCGGCCACGCTCACCCGGTCCGGTATGTCGTCGAAGGTGAGTTCGCCGAGCGCCACCGCCGCGAGCATCCCGGCCCCGCGGGCGTTCGCGTTCACCGGGTCGGCGACCTGCTCGATGCCCCGGCCGAGCACGTCGGCGAAGATCTGGCACCACAGCGCGGACCGCGCGCCGCCGCCGATGAACCGGATCGGCTCCAGCCGCCGTCTGGTGAACCGCTCCACCGCGGCCAGCAGCCACCGGGTGTTCAGCGCGACCCCCTCGAACACGGCGCGGACCAGTTCGTCGCGGGTCGTGGACAGGGACAGGTTGTGGAACCCGCCGCGCAGGAACCGGTCCTCCACCGGGGTGCGCTCGCCGTACAGCCAGGGGGTGAAGATCACCCCGCCGCTGCCGGGCGGCGCGCTGGCGGCCATCCGGTCGAACTCGCGGTAGGCGCCCGGCGGCGGGTCGCCGTCGAACAGCACCCGGTCGCGCAGGAACGTCAGCGCCGCCCCGGCGGTCTCCTGCTCGTCCGCGACGAAGTAGCGGCCGGGTATCGCCGACGGCAGCGAGGCGATGTTGCGCAGCAGGTCGGTGCGCTTGAACGGGACATGGCAGGTCAGCCAGGAGGACGTGCCGACGTACAGGTGAGCCTGGAAATCCCTGGTGGCCCCGGACCCGATCGCCGCCGAATGCAGGTCGGGCGTGCCGGCCACCACGGGCAGGCCGGCCGGGACGCCGAGCGCCGCGGCCGGCCCGGCCAGCAGCGGCCCCAGTACGTCGGTCGCGGCCACCAGGTCCGGCAGTTTCTCCCGCGCCACCCCGGCCCGCCGCAGCAGCCCCGGGTCGTAGCCGATCCGGTCCGGGCGGCGGTTGTCGGTGACCCAGTGCAGCGCGATCGAGTCGAAGGACGCGGCCGCCCGGCCGGTGAGCCGCAGGTTCAGCCAGTCCTTCGGCTCCAGGAACAGGCTCGCGGCCCGGTAGGACTCCGGCTCGGCGTGCTGCAGCCACAGGATGTGCGCGATCGAGTCCTTGCCGCTGTGCGAGGGGATTCCGCCGGTCTTGCGGATCCAGCGGACCAGCTTGTCCGGGCCGTAGCCCTCGATGCGCACCGGCCCGCCGGTGATCCGCCGCGCGTACGGCGCGCCCCGGGAGTCCATCCAGATGATCGCGTTGCGGACCGGGCGGCCGCCGGCGTCCACCGGCACGGTGCCCGACCACTGCGCGGTGCAGCAGACCGCCGCGACCTCCTCCGGCGGGACCACGCCGCGGGCCATGAGCCGGGAAGACACCCGGGTGATCAGGTCCCACCAGCCCTCGGCGTCCTGCTCCGCGCCGCCACCGGGGAGCAGGTCGGCCTGGTGCGCCTCCTCGTCCGCGGCGACCACCTCGCCGGCCACCGAGACCAGCGCCACCTTGAGCGCCGAGGTGCCCAGGTCGATCGCCAGGATGTGGCGGGCCACTCAGACCTCGAAGGTGAGGTCGAGGTAGGCGCTGAGCATCGCGTGCACCAGTTCCGCCGGCAGCGACGCCGCCATGCCGTACACCGGGGCCAGCCCGCTGCTCACGCCGGGGTTCGCCCGGACCTCCTCGACCGCCGCCCGCAGGTCGGCGAGGAACCGGTCGGCCACGCCGGGCAGCGTGTGCCGCAGCGTGATCGCGATGTGCACCGCGGCGGGCCGCTGCAGCCCGTTCAGGCTCCAGCCCCGGCCGGACATGTTCTCCATGACACCGAACACGTCCACGCCCTCCTCGGTGGCGAACGCGATGACCCACAGCGGCTCGCCCAGCACCCGGACGCCCGGGATCGCCGCGATGCCGTCGCGGACCTTCGCGCCGGTCTCCAGGATGCGGCGGGCCGCCTCGGTGTAGCCGCGCTCGCCGATCGAGACCATCGCCGCCCAGCACGTGGCGGACAGCGCCCCGGGGCGGCTGCCGGCGAACGTGGGCGACAGGTACAGGCCGCCGGGCCAGTCGACGGTCGTGTAGTACTGGAACTGCCGCAGGTCCCTGCCCCGGTACAGGACGACCGAGGAGCCCTTCGCCGCGTAGCCGTACTTGTGCGTGTCGGCGGACATCGACGTCACCCCGGGCAGCCGGAAGTCGAACGGCGGCACCGGGTAGCCGAGCTTCTCCGCCCACGGCACGATGAACCCGCCGAGGCAGGCGTCCACGTGGCAGCCCGCGCCCCGCTCGGCGGCCAGCGCGGCGATCTGCGGTATCGGGTCGATCACGCCGTGCGGGAACGAGGGCGACGACCCGACCACGACCGCCGTCCGGTCGGTGACGGCAGCGGCCATGGCCGCCAGGTCGGCCCGGAACCCGTCGTCCACCGGTACCCGGATCAGCGGCATGTCGAAGTACCGCGCGGCCTTGTCGAACGCCGCGTGCGCGGTCACCGGCGCGACGATCTCCGGCTCGGCGATGCCCCGCCGGGCCCGGGCGAAGTCGCGGTAGGTCTTCATGGCCAGCAGGATGCTCTCGGTCCCCCCGGAGGAGACCGTGCCGACGACCGGGGCGGCGGGATCGGCGTGCCGCGCCCCGAGCATGTCCGCGGTCATCGAGACGATCTCCGCCTCGAACTTCGTGGCACTCGGCCACAGGTCGGGGTGCAGCGGGTTGCTCTGCGACTGGGCCGCGTACACCTGGTTGAGGAAGGCGACATGCTCCGGGTCGCCGTGGTAGACGGCACCGGAGGCATACCCGTTCCGCCACCGCGACTCCTCGATCGCGGCGAGCCGCTCGACCAGCCCGGCCACCTCGGCCCGGGGCACGCCGGCCTCCGGCAGCCGCGGGAACGAGGGCAACGTGCCCCGGTACGGCTTCAGATGCCGCTCCAGGGCCGCCATCAGCTCGTCTGCCTCCACCGTCACGGCCTCCCTTGCACCGAGGCGGGCAGCCTCGTGGACAGCACCAGCCCCGCCAGCCCGGCCACCGACAGGGCGCCGAGGGACAGGTATGGATTCCCGATCAGGCCCTGGACGATCAGCACCAGGACCACGCCGCCGAGGTTCCCGGCGAGCAGCAGGAAGCCCACCGCCGCGCCGGCCCGCTCCGGCCCGGTATGCAGCTCGGACCAGTCGAGCACCACCGGCAGGGCGGCCAGCAGCACGAACCCCTCGGCGAACAGGGCCACGGCGACGAAGCCCACCGGGTGCACTATCGCGATCACGGCGAACGCCACGATCGTGACCCCCACGGTGACCTGCAGCAGCGCCCGCCGGCGGTCGCGCCGGGCCACCGCCTGCGGCACCACCGCCGCGCCCAGGATCCCGGCCACCGTCATGATCGCGATCAGGTACCCGGCGGCGCCGCCCCTGCCGAAGTGGCCGAGGATCGTATCGAGCCAGGTCGCGACCGCGTTGAACACGCCTATCCCGACGAAGAGCAGGCCGCCCAGCACCCACAGGAACCGGTCGTGCCGCAGCCAGCGCAGCGACATCGCCACCGACGGATCCCCGCCGAACGCCGCCGGGGTGCGGACCGCCAGCAGCACCCAGGCCGCCGCGACGACCGCCACGGCGGCCTGCACGGTCAGCAGCAGCCGCAGCCCGCCCGCGTGAAGCAGCGGGCCGCCGGTGAGCACGGCCACCAGGATGCCGACATACAGCGACACGCTGCCCGCCGAGATCGCCGCGGTGCGCTCCGGCGCGGGGAAGTACCGCGCGGCGACCTTGGTGATCGAGTTCAGCACCAGCGGCTGGCCGGCCGCGACGACGAACTGCCCGGCGAGCGCCCACCCGAACGACGTGGGGCCGGCCAGGCGGAGCAGGCCGCCGCCGGCGGTGAGGATCGCCCCGGCCGGCAGCGCCCGTTCGAACCGGGCGTCCAGCCAGCGCCCGCTGGGCAGCGCGAGCACGACGTACATCAGCGGGAAGATCGCGGCGAGGTCCCCGACCGCCCCGGCCGAGACGCCCATCACCCGGTGCGTCTGGGTGGTGATCGGCGCGTAGGTCAGCCACAGCAACTGGGTGCTGGCGGCGAGCAGGCCGTACCCGGCCAGGATCGCCCACCGGTTCATCCGCCCCAACGTGACGGTTCGCGTGGCCAACGCCGCTCCGCTCTGCTCTGAGGAGTCTGTCCGGCTACAGCAGCCATCTTGGCCTGGCCAGGCCCAGGTGCGCTAACTTTGCCGCGGTGACGGTCGTTCGCAAGCTGGCGGTGCTCGGCGCCGGGACGGCCGGGCCGGCCCGGGCCGCGTCCGGGCCGCGGCTTGCCCGCCGGCTGCTGCCGCTCGCCGCCACGGCCGTCCTGCTGATCGTCGGGATGCTCTCGACGACCTGGTGGGGCCCGGCCATGGCCGGGAAGACGGCCTGGGCGCTGCCCGATGACCTGTGGGGCACGCTGGCCGCCGCCAACCGGCTGCTGCACCTGCACCTGGGCGGCCTGTACACCCAGCCCACCGGCCTGATCACGCTGCCCGGCGCGGCGGTCATCCTGGTCCCGGTGATGGCGGTGGCCGACGCGGCAGGGATCCCGCTGGCCGTGCAGACCGCGCACAACCCGCAGCCGGCGGCGTGGCTGCTCGCCGGCCCCTACGAGGTTGCCCTGTCGGCCGTGGTCCTGTTCGCCGCCGACGCCATCGCCGAGCACCTGGGCACGCCCTGGTTCCGGCGGGCCGTGCTCGCCGTCGCGGAGGCGACCGCCCTGTGGAGCGTCTCGGTGCGCTGGGGCCATCCTGAGGACGCCGTGGCGGCCGGGCTGTTCCTGTACGCCATCCTGGCGCTGGCCCGGGCCCGGCCGGCCCTGGCCGCGTGGCTGGCCGGGGCGGCCATCGTCATCCAGCCGCTGGTGCTGCTCGCGCTGCCGGTCGTGGCGATGACCATGCCGCCGCGGCGGCTGCCGGGCTTCCTGGCCAGGGCGGCCGCTCCCGCCGCCGTGGCGCTGGGCGCCGCCGCCGCGGCCAACTGGGACGCGACCTATGCCGCGGTGACCAGCCAGCCCAACTTCCCGGCGATCAACCACCCCACCCCGTGGGCGTCGCTGTCCCCGCAGCTGGGCAGCGGGGTGATCGCGGCCGGGCCGGCCAGGATCGTGGCGATCCTGGTGGCCTGCGGCTGCGCGGTGGCCGCCGGGCGCCGCTGGCGCGCGGCGCGCGGCGCCGAGTGGGACCCGGTGATACTGCGCGACGTGCTCTGGTGGGCGGCGTTCACGCTGGCGCTGCGCTGCGCGTTCGAGCCCGTGGTCGTGGCCTACTACCTGTGGCCCGCCATCGCGGTGGCGCTCGTGGTGGCCAGCGAAACCTGGTCCCGGCTGATACCGGCGGCGGTCGTCGCGACCGTGCTCACGTTCGTCTCCCAGGGCGCATGGCACGGCATCTGGGTCTGGTGGGCGCCGATGATGGCACTGCTCGCGCTGACCCTTCTGTTCGCCCGGATCCCGCTGCCCTGGCTGGCACGCGCCGAGTCTGGGTGTCAGCCTGCTGGGGTACCTTGATGGCGATAGGGGTGATGAAGGCCGAGAGAGCGGGAGAAGCCGGGAATGGATCTTGGGCGGGGTGGCGGGGTGCGAACTAGCGGAGCGCTGAGCGCGGGGGAACTGGAACTGCTCCGCAAGGATTTCTCCGCGAACCCGGCATACCGGCTGGCACAGAACGCGGTGACCCAGGTGGCCGTGGACGACGTGGCCATCAACCGGGAGATCGTCAACAACACCGACCACTTCCTGTCCACGCTGCTGGACGACTGGAAGGTCACCAACCAGGAGCGCAGCGGCCGGTGCTGGCTGTTCGCCGGGCTGAACCTGCTGCGCGTGGGCGCGATGAAGAAGATGGGCCTGAAGGAGTTCGAGTTCTCCCAGAACTACGCCATGTTCTGGGACAAGATCGAGCGGGCCAACTACTTCCTCGAAGCCGTCATCGAGACGGCCGGCCGTGACCTGGGCGACCGGACGGTGGGCTATCTCCTCGACACACCGGCCGAGGACGGCGGCCAGTGGAACATGTTCGTGGCCATCGTCACCAAGCACGGCCTGGTGCCGAAGGCGTTCATGCCGGAGACGGACAGCTCGCGCAACACCGGCCCGATGAACTCGGCGCTGCGCAACCTGCTCCGCCAGGGTGCCAAGTCGGTGCGCGAGGCGTTCGCCGCCGGGGGCACCGAGGCGGCACGGGCCGCGAAGGCCGAGGTGCTCAAGGTGGTCCACCGGGTGCTGTGCATCCACCTCGGCACCCCGCCGGAGCGCTTCGACTGGCAGTGGACCGACAAGGACCGCGAGTTCCACCGGGACGGCGTGCTCACCCCGCGGGAGTTCGCGGAGCGGTACGTGGAACTGCCGCTGGACGAGTACGTCTGCCTGGTCCACGACCCGCGCCCGTCGAGCCCGGAGGGCCGGACGTTCACCGTGGAATACCTCGGCAACGTGCTCGGCGCGCCGCCGGTCATCTACCTCAACGTCGCCATGCCGCTGATCAAGGCCATCGCCACGCGGACCCTGCAGGACGGCGAGCCGGTCTGGTTCGGCTGCGACGTCGGCAAGATGATGAGCAGCGAGTACGGGATCTGGGACACCGCCCTGTACGACTACGCCGGGGTGTACGACACCGCCTTCACCCTCGGCAAGGCCGACCGGCTGCTGTACCACGAGACCCAGATGACCCACGCCATGCTGTTCACCGGCGTGGACGTCCTGGACGGTGCCACCCGCAAGTGGCGGGTGGAGAACAGCTGGGGGACCGACAAGGGCAAGGACGGCTTCTACACGATGAACGACTCGTGGTTCGACGAGTACGTCTTCGAGATCGCGGCACGCCGCTCCGCGCTCCCCGCCGAACTCCAGGCAGCGCTGGACACCCCGCCGATCGTGCTGCCGGCCTGGGACCCGATGGGCGCGCTCGCCCGGTAGGCTCGATGAAGCCATGGCGGACGTCAGGCTTTCCGCTCCCGCCGCCGGCGGGCGCGGCGCAGACTGGCGCACCTCGCTGCCGCCTGGGTTCACGCGGCCGGCAGTGCTCCGCGGCCCCCGGCCGCCCGCGGCCACCGGCGCCCGGCCCGTGCCCCCGGCCGGCGGCCAGCGGCCCGTGCGGCACGCTGGCCTCGGCCCCGGCCTACACGCACGTGATCTGGGTCTGGCTGGAGAACCACAGCCACGACAAGATCATCGGCTCGGCCCAGGCGCCCTACCTCAACTCGCTGGCCACCGAGTGCGGGCTGGCCACCAACTACCACAACATCACCCACAAGAGCCTGCCGAACTACGTCGGCGCCACCTCGGGGCTCGGGTTACCAGGCGCTGGCGAAGTTCACCGGCGACTGCAGCCCGCTGCCCGGCTGCCTGACCTCCGCGCCCAGCATCTTCGGCCAGGGCGAGACGTGGAAGGCCTACCAGGAGTCGATGCCGTCGAACTGCGACACCGAAGAACTCCGGCGAGTACGCGGTGCACCACAACCCGCCGCCCTACTTCACCAGGCTGGCCGGCTGCGCCACGTCCGACGTGCCCTACACCCGACTGGCCGGCGACCTTGGCGGCGGCACGCTGCCCGCGTTCTCGTTCATCACCCCGGACCTGCTCGACGACATGCACACCGGCACGATCGCCGAGGGCGACAAGTGGCTGGCCGCCAACCTGCCCGTGATCCTGCGACAGCCACGAGTACACGCGACGGCAGCACGGCCGTGTTCATCACCTGGGACGAGGGCCACGGCGGCACCCCCGGCGAGAAGTGCGCCACCAACAAGACCGACGACAGCTGCCACATCGCCACGATCGTGATCAGCCCCAGCACCAAGCCGGGCACCAGGTCGGCGACGCTGTTCAGCCACTACTCGTTGCTGCGCACCGCCGAGGAACTGCTCGGCCTGCCGTTGCTGGGCCACGCCGCCGGCGCCGCCAGCATGGTCTCGGCGTTCAACCTGTAGGGGCCCGGGGGCCCCGGGCAGCGTAGCGGGCCGTAAATGCGTTGCCCTGGCAAGGGGCCGTCTGCTGTACTGCGGGCAGCCGCGGCCAGCCCAGAGGAGAGCAGCATGCGTGCAGCGTTCATGTCCATCCGGAAAGGAATTCACGCCCATGCGTAAGGACATGACGCTTTGTGAGAACGCTCAATTTGGGGATTCTGGCCCATGTTGACGCCGGCAAGACCAGCCTGACCGAGCGGCTGCTCCATTCCGCCGGTGTCATCGCCGAGATCGGCAGCGTCGATGCGGGCAGCACCCAGACCGATTCGCTGGCGCTGGAGCGCCAGCGCGGCATCACGATCAAGTCCGCGGTGGTGTCGTTCGTCGTCGGCGACGTCACGGTCAACCTGATCGACACCCCCGGGCACCCCGACTTCATCGCCGAGGTGGAGCGGGTGCTCGGCGTCCTGGACGGCACCGTGCTGGTGATCTCCGCGGTCGAGGGCGTCCAGGCGCAGACCCGGGTGCTGATGCGGGCGCTGCGGCGGCTGCGGATTCCCACGCTCATCTTCGTGAACAAGACCGACCGGGCGGGCGCGCACACCGGGCAGGTGCTGGCGGCGATCGCGGAGCGGCTGACCCCGGCGATCGCGGCGATGGGCTCGGTGGCCGGCCTGGGCACCGCGGACTGCGAGTTCCGGCCCTACGGCGCGGGCGACGCCGCGTTCACCGCGCGGCTCGCCGAACTGCTGGCCGAGCACGACGAGGCGCTGCTGGCCGACTACGTGCGCGACGAGACCGGGCTGTCCTACCGGCGGCTGAGCCGGGCGCTGGCCGCGCAGGCCCGGCGCGGCCTGGTGCACCCGGTGTTCTTCGGCTCGGCGATCACCGGGGCCGGGGTCGGGGACCTGACCGCCGGGCTCACCCGGTTCCTGCCCGCCGCCCGCGGCGACGCGGCCGGCCCGCTGTCGGGCACGGTGTTCAAGGTGGAGCGCGGCCCGGCCGGGGAGAAGATCGCGTACGTCCGGATGTTCTCCGGCGCGCTGCGGGTGCGGGACCGGCTGCCGCCCGGCGGGGACCGGCTGCCGCCCGGCGGGGACCGGCGCGACGCCGGCGGGCGGCTGCCGCCCGGCCGGGAGGGGGAGCGGAAGATCACCGCGATCAGCGTTTTCGAGCGCGGCCCCGCGGCCCGGCGCGAGCAGGTCTGCGCCGGGCAGATCGGGAAGCTCTGGGGGCTGCGCGACGTGCAGATCGGCGACACGCTCGGCGTGCCGCCCGCGGGCCGCCCCCGGCACCGCTTCGCCCCGCCGACGCTGGAAACCGTGGTGACGCCCCGGCGGCCCGCGGACGCCGGCGCGCTGCACGCCGCGCTCACCCAGCTCGCCGAGCAGGACCCGCTGATCGGCCTGCGCCGCGACGACGCCCGCGGCGAACTGCTCCTGTCGCTGTACGGCGAGGTGCAGAAGGAGGTCATCCAGGCCACGCTGGCCAGCGAGTACGGCTGCGAGGCGGGCTTCAGCGCGTCCACGACGATCTGCATCGAGCGGCCCACCGGGACCGGCGCGGCGTTCGAGATCATCGACACGCCGCCGAACCCGTTCCTGGCCACCGTCGGGCTGCGGATCGGCCCGGCGCCGGCGGACTCGGGGACGGCGTTCCGGCTGGAGGTCGAGCTGGGCTCGATGCCGTTCGCCTTCTTCAAGGCGGTCGAGGAGACCGTGACCGCCGCGCTGCGGCAGGGGCTGCACGGCTGGCAGGTCACCGACTGCGTGGTCACCATGACGCACTCCGGGTACTGGCCGCGGCAGAGTCACGCCCACGCGCACTTCGACAAGAGCATGTCGAGCACCGCGGGCGACTTCCGCAACCTCACCCCGCTGGTCCTGATGGACGCGCTGAAGCAGGCCGGCACCCAGGTGCTTGAGCCGGTGCACCGGTTCCACCTGGAGATCCCGGCCGATGCCTACGGGCCGGTGCTGCCGGTGCTGGCCCGGCTGCGGGCGGTCCCCGGTGCCCCGGTCATGCGCGGCCCGCTGTGCCTGCTGGACGGGGACATCCCGGCGGCGCAGGTCCGCGAGCTGGAGGAGCAGCTCCCGGGACTGACCCGGGGCGAGGGCGTGCTGGAGGCCGCGTTCGGCCACTACCAGCCGGTCCGCGGCGCCGTGCCGTCCCGGCGGCGGACCGACCACAACCCGCTCAACCGCGAGGAATACCTGCTGCACGTGGCGCGGCGGGTGGCCGCCCGGTGACGCGCAGGGGAATCGGGCCGGACCCGCGCGCGGTTGACCTGGTCGATGGAGCAGGCCAGCAGGCGGACGGCGGCCGGGGCGGCCCGGCGCCGGAACTGGCCGTGCACGGGACCGGCCCGCCCCGGTCACCGTCGGCGGCCTCACCGCGGGCGGCGCGGCGCTGCTGGTGTTCGTGTCCGAGCACTGCCCCACCTCGGCGCTGGCGCTGCGCCGCCTCGGCCCGCTGTGCCCGGCGTGGGCACGGGCCGGGCTGACCGCGATCGCCATCTTCGAGGATCCGCTGGACGTGGCGATCCGCACCGCCCGCCGGCTGGGCTGGGCGGGCCAGGTCGCCGCCCAGGAGCCGCCCTATCCGGCGTCGCGGGCCTACCGGCTGGCCACGGTGCCCACCGCCGTGCTCGTCGGCCGTGGCGGCATGCGCGCAGGCACCGTGGCCGGCTGGGACCGGCCGGCGCTGGCCGCGCTGCTCGGCGAGGCGGGGGAACTGCTCGGCGCCGGCCTGGCGGTGCCGCCCGATACCGAGCCGCGGAGCAAGCCGGGCTGTTCCTCGAAGGCCGCCATCGACCCGGACCTGGCGGCGGCGATGTCCGCCCTGGACGGCGGCGACGACCTTGAGGAGATGTTCGAGCGCGGCTGGACCGACGGCCTGCCGGTGATCCCGCCCACCGCGGAGCGGGTCGAGGCGATGCTCGGCGGCCGGGACGGCAGCGAGTCGCTCGGCCTGGTCCCGCCCGCGATGGGCGAGGCCACGCTGGCGCGGGTGGCCGCCTGCGCCGTGCTGGCCGGCTGCCGCCCGGCGTACTTCCCGGTGGTGGCCGCGGCCGCCCGCGCCGCGCTCGATCCCGCGTTCAACCTGCACGGCCAGGCGGTGACCACCCAGCCTGCCGGGCAGCTCATCGTGGTCAACGGCCCGGTCCGCGAGGAGATCGGGCTGAACAGCGGCATGGGCGCGCTCGGCCCTGGGTTCCGGGCGAACCTCACCATCGGCCGGGCGCTGCGGCTGCTGGTGAGCCTGACCGGCGGGGCGATGCCCGGCGCGATGGACCGCGCCACCCTGGGGCAGATGGGCAAGCTCGGCTTCTGCGTCGCGGAGGACGAGGAGGGCAGCCCGTGGGAGCCGCTGCACGTGGAGCGCGGTTTCGCGGCGGGCCAGTCGGTGGTCACGGTCATCGGCAGCGACGCCCCGCTGTCCATCTCCGACCACCGCAGCCGCACTCCCGAGGACCTCGCCTACATCCTGGCCTGGGCGGCGGCCAGCGCCTGGAGCACGCACTGGTGGCCGCTGGAGGAGCCGTCGGTGTATGTGATCTGCCCGGAGCACGCGCAGATGTTCCGCGCCGGCCGGCTGGACCAAGCAGCGGCTGCGGCAATTCATGTTCGATGCGGTACGCAGGCCCGCCAGCCAGTTGCGCCGCGGCGAGACGACCCCCGTGGTGCATGCCGCCGACCCGGATGCCCTGGTGCCCAAGTGGGCCTCGGCCGACGCCATCGTGCTGCTCGTGGCCGGTGGCGAGGCCGGACGTTACTCTGCTGTTCTCGGCCCGTGTACCGGCATGGGATCCCAGATCGTCTCCCGGGAGGTGGAATCGCGTGGCCGCTGACTACGTGAGCCCGTTCGACGAGCGAGTCAGGGCGGCGGAGCCGCTCGCGCCGCGCCCGGCGAGCGTGGCCGGGTGCCGGGTGGTGCTGCTCGACATCAGGAAGAACCGGGGCGCGGAGTTCCTCGACCGGGTCGAGACGCTGCTCACCGCGGCCGGCGCGACGACCGCGCGGGTGACCAAGGAGATCTTCTCCAAGCCCGCGGCGCTGGGCCTGATCGACGAGATCGCCAGCGGCGGCGGGCTGGTCGTGGAGGCCCTCGCCGATTGAGGCTCGTGTACGTCGTGCAGTTTGTGCGACCTCGTTCACCTGGAGCGCCGGGGGATCCCCGCCGTCGGCATCGCCACGGCGCCGTTCGCCGACGAAGCCGTCGCCCAGGCGCGCCTGCTCGGCATGCCCGGCGCCCGTGTCGTCTACATCCCGCACCCGGTCCAGTTGCTGTCCCACGATGAGCTGGCCGGGCGCGCCGACGCCGTCTTCCCTGACGTGCTTGCCGCGCTGACCTCGGCGCCGGAGGCCCTGACGCCCGGGCCGGAGGCCGGGTGAGCGGCCTTGACGTCACCGTGCGCGGCATCACCCTGCCGCCCGAGGAGCTGTCCTGGCGGTTCTCCCGGTCGGCCGGGCCCGGCGGCCAGTCGGTGAACACCACCGACAGCCGGGTCGAGCTGTCCTTCGACCTGGAGGGTTCCGCCGCGCTGCCGCCGGTCTACCGTGACCGTGCGCTCCGGGCTCTTGCTGGCCGGCTTGCCGACGGCGTGCTGACCGTGACCGCGTCCGAGACCAGATCCCAGCTGCGCAACCGGGAGGCCGCGGCCGAGCGCATGTCCGCGCTGCTCACCGAGGCGACCGCCGCGCCGCCGCGGCCGCGCCGGCCCACCAAGCCCAGCCGCGCCGCCCGCGAGAGCAGGCTGGCCGCCAAGAAGCGCACCGCAGAACGCAAGCGCCTGCGCCGGCAACCGGGGCCCGACTGGTAACCAGGGCCCGGCTGGCCGCGGTTGCCGCAGCGATTACGGGCGGCCCGTGCCGCTGAGCGCCGTCAGGCGTGCCCGGCCGACCAGACGAGCGCCGGGGGACGCACCCGGGCGCAGACCGGGTTGCCCCGGGGATCGGTGAGGCGGATCCGGGCGACGAGCCGGTGCCCGGGGCGCAGGGCCTCCTCGATCACGGCGGGATCCACGTCCACGAGCCGGAGCTTGGCACCGCGGAACAGCCGCAACGTGCCGTCGCCGGGCACATCGCCCCAGGCCAGGCCGAGGTTGCGGTCGTCGCGAGCGCCCCCGACGAACGGCCCGGTGAAGTCGAAGCCGTCGGCGTCGCGGCGCACGGTGACCTGGAGTTCCCAGCGTGCCGACTCGGCGTTGCCGGGCACGGGCTCGATGGCCAGCCCGGGCTTGCCCGGCACGACCAGGGCGGGCCGGTCCTTGGCCCGGCCGGACAGCGCGACGTGAATGTTGCGATGGCCAGGCCCGCCTGGCTCCGGGCGGCAGGTGAGCCCGGGCAGGTCGTAGCCATCGATCAGCACGGTGACCTGCCCCAGCACCGCTGCCGGGCGCCGGGCGGTGCGGCGCGCCGGCGGCGGTGCGGCGTTCTCGTCGTAGGCGCGGCGCAGCCAGCCGAGGACCTCGTCGTCGATGTCCCCCGGCCCGGTCAGCGGGATCCGCAGGTTGGCCGCGCCGATGTCCCTGGCTGCGAGCAGGCGCCCGCCGGGCTTGGAGTTGTCCAGCCGCAGGCCGAGGTCCACCCGGCTCTTCGTGGTCGCCTGCACCACGGCGAAGGTGCGGCGCGGGCCGACCAGGCTGACCAGCGTCTTGCGGGCCTGCACCGTCACCTGGCCCAGCGCGGGCAGCGCGGCCAGCACGGCGTCGAACACCGGCCGCAGTTGCGGGCGGTCGGCGTACTGCGCCTCGATCAGTTCGTCCGCGCCGGCGGTCATGAAGTCCGGATAGCCGAAGCCCTACCCAGACCAGCAGCGCCTGGGCGTAGCCGGTGACGCCCTGCCCGGCCCGAGCCAGGACCGCAGCGGCCTGCTCGTCGGCGATCCCGGCATCGGCGGCCCGGCGCTCGCCATGCCTGAGACGTCCGCTCCGGTGCGGGTGAGCAGCAGGTCGGCCTGCCCAGTCGCGGCATCTCTTCCCAGGACTTCACCGGCGGCGGTGTCTCGCCGACCCGGAGCGTCGGGGCGGTCGGGTAGCTGGGACATGACGCGTCTCCTCACCGAGCCTGGGCCCGCGTTCCGGCTCGCCTGAAGACGGTCGAACGGTCCGGCAGCAGAGCACTCATGTCGAACGGAGGCGGACTCAGTCCTTCCCGCGGACCCGGCGGCGCCCTCCCGCGCCGCTGTCAACGTACCGCAGGCCGGGCTGGCGGCCGTGGCGTGCCCGGAACAGGCAGGCCGCGCCGTAACGTTTCCCGAACGTTTCCCCGCTACGCTGCTCGAAATGCCCCGATTGCGGGGCGGCGGCTTAAGCCTGGGGGGGAACACCGATGAGGCGACTGCGGCTACCGGCTTCCATCACTGCAGCGGCGCTCGCGGCCGGACTGGCGGCGGCGGTGCTCGCACCGGCCGGGGCGCAGGCGGCCGCGTCACGGGCGCAGGCCGCGCCCGGCGCGGCCCCCCGGTCGGCCGCCCAGGAGGCGGGCGCCGGGGCGAAACTCGCGGGCTGCGCCCGCAGCACCGGGCCGCGCCGGGCGCGCTGCTACCTGTCGGTGCAGCCGGACACCGCTCGCCGCGGCCGCCAACGCCGCCACGACCTGCACGGTCAACGAGTCGGCGGTTACACGCCGTGCAACCTGCGGGCCGCCTACGAGCTGGCCGCGCTGTCGGCCAAGGACGGCGCCGGCAACACGGTCGCCGTCGTCGACCCGGGCGACGACCCGAACGCTCTCGCCGACCTGAACGTGTACCGGTCCACCTACGGCATCGCCAAGTGCACCACCAAGAACCCCTGCTTCACGAAGGTGAACCAGGACGGCGTGGCGGGCAGCTACCCGGCCCCGGACGCGGGCGACGCCCAGGAGATCTCCCTCGACCTGGACATGGTCTCCGCGATCTGCCCGAAGTGCCACATCCTGCTGGTGGAGGCCAACTCCAACGGCTTCGGGGATCTCGGCACCGCGATCAACGAGGCCGTCACGCTCGGCGCGAAGGTCGTCTCCGACAGCTGGGGCACCGGTGAGTTCAACGGGGAGACCGGCTGGGACGGCAACGTCGACCATCCTGGCGTGGCCATCACGTTCAGCTCCGGCGACGGCGCGTACGTGGGCGGCGTGCAGTATCCGTCGGCGTCGCCGTATGTGACCTCGGTCGGCGGGACCGAACTGACCCCGGCGACGAACTCGCGCGGCTGGACCGAGACGGCCTGGGTGACCCCGGGCAAGCCGCCCACCCAGGGCTCTGGCAGCGGGTGCTCGGCCTACGAGCCCAAGCCGTCCTGGCAGGCCGACGCCGGGTGCGCGGCCCGCACCACGGCCGATGTCAGCGCGGTCGCGGCCAACGTGCTCAGCTACGACACCTACATGGCCAGCGGCTGGTACTTCTCGTTCGGCACGAGCGTGTCCTCGCCGATCATCGCCGGCATCTACGGCCTGGCGAACAACCCGGCGAGCATCACCATCCCCGCCTCGGCCGCCTACAGCGCGCCCGCCGCCGACCTGCACGACATCACCTCGGGCAGCACCGGCACCTGCACGCCACCGGCGTCGCACGGCTACCTGTGCAAGGCGGGCAAGGGCTACGACGGCCCGACCGGCGTGGGCTCGCCGCACGGCATCGGCGCGTTCCAGGTGCCCGGCACGCCGCCGCCGAGCATCACCGGGGTGACCTTCACGGGCACCTCCGCCGATCCCACGATCACCGTCACCGGGTCCGGCTTCGGCTCCAGCCCGCCGATCGGCACCCCGGAGACCTGCCAGGCCGGCGACACCGGTGACGACTACGGCTCCTCCGGGCTGTGGTTCAGCGACGCCACCCAGGGCGGCTGGACGGCCGGCCAGGCCGGCGACTGCATCGGCCTGATCGTCACCTCGTGGAGCAGCGGCCAGGTGGTGTACGGCTTCGGCAACGAGTACGCCAACTACCCGGCCATCCAGTCCGGTGACCAGGTCGAGGTCGACGTCCAGGGCGCGACCTTCTCCGGCCCGCTGACCTGACCGGCCGCGGCGCGCGGGCGGCCACCGTAAGATCCTTCCTCGTGGAAGAACGCATTCTCGGCCGTACCGGCCGTGCCGTCTCCGTCGTCGGCCTGGGCACCTGGCAGCTCGGCGCGGACTGGGGCGACGTCGCCGAGGCCGACGCGCTGGCCGTGCTCGACGCGGCGGCGCAGGCCGGCGTCACGTTCCTGGACACCGCCGACGTCTACGGCGACGGCCGCAGCGAGCGGCTGATCGGGCAGTTCCTGGCCGCCAACCCGGGGCTGCCGATGACGGTGGCGACCAAGATGGGCCGCCGCGTGCCGCAGGACCCGGCGCAGTACACGCTGGCCAGCTTCCGGGCCTGGACCGACCGGTCCCGGGCCAACCTGGGCACCGGCACGCTGGACCTGGTCCAGCTGCACTGCCCGCCGACGCCGGTCTTCGCCACCGATGCGGTCTACGACGCCCTGGACACCCTGGTGGCCGAGAAGCGCATCGCCGCGTACGGGGTGAGCGTGGAGACCTGCGCCGAGGCGCTGGCCGCGATCGCCCGCCCGGGCACCGCCAGCGTGCAGATCATCTTCAACGCGTTCCGGCGCAAGCCGCTGGATGAGGTGCTGCCCGCCGCGCAGGCCGCCGGGGTGGGGATCATCGCGCGGGTCCCGCTGGCCTCGGGGCTGCTGTCCGGCCGGTACACCCGCGACACCACGTTCGGCGCCAATGACCACCGCAACTACAACCGGCACGGCGAGGCCTTCGACGTGGGGGAGACCTTCTCCGGCGTGGACTTCGGCACCGGCGTCGACGCGGCGCGGGAGTTCGCCGCGCTGGTGCCGGCCGGCACCGCCCCGGCGCAGGCCGCGCTGCGCTGGATCATCCAGCAGCCGGGCGTCACCACGGTGATCCCGGGCGCCCGGAACGCCGGGCAGGCGCGGCAGAACGCCGCCGCGGCGGGCCTGCCGCCGCTGACCGATGCGGAACTGCGCGGTATCGAGGACCTCTACGACCGCCGGATCCGCGCCCAGGTCCACGACCGCTGGTAGCCGCGGCGCGGTCCCTGCCGCGCCGGCCGTGCGCTGGCCGGTCCCTGGCCACGCCGGCCGCCGCTGCCGGCCGGGGTCAGTGGCGGCGGATGACCGCCAGCCAGGCCTGGACCACGGCGGTGCCCTCGATGGGGTTGATCGCGAACTCGTCCGGCGTGAGGCTCACGATCTCCCAGCCGCCGGCGAACGCGCTCTCGATCTCGTCGCGGCGCACCCGGCGCGGCCCCCAGACTCCCGGCTGGCTGTCGCTGAAGCACATCATGTAATAGGTGCCGCCGGGCTCGGTGACGCCCGCCAGGCTGGTGACGTACCTGGCCCGGTCGGCGTCGTCGAAGACGTGGAACACCCCGCTGTCGGTCACGGTGTCGAAGGTCTTGCCGAGCCGGTCCAGGTGCAGCGCGTCGGCGACCTCGAACCGGGCGGTCAGGCCGCGCTCGGCCGCCTTCGCACGCGCCTTCTTGATGGCGAGCCCGGACAGGTCCACGCCCATCGCGTCCGCGCCGTGCGCCGCGGCGAGCAGCGCGTGCTCTCCGGTGCCGCAGCCGGCGTCGAGCACCCGGCCGGACAGCAGCCCCTCGCCGGCCAGCCGCACGAAGGCCGCCTGCGGCCGGCCGATGTCCCAGGGCGCCGGCTGGTCCTGGTAAGACGAGTCCCACCCCGCTGACGGCGTTGTCATCGCGATCCCTTCGTCCGGCCGGGCGTGCCCTCCGGACACTACCCGCCGGCGCGGACCGGGGCCCGGTCGGCCAGGGCCCGTACCTCCCGCGCCACCTGCGGCCACACCGCGGCGGGCAGGTCGTGCCCCACCCCGGGCAGCAGCACCAGCCGGGCGCCGTCGATCGCGGCCGCGGTGCGCCGCGCGGCGGCCGGGCGGAGCACCGGATCCTGCTCACCGTGCAGCACGAGAGCCGGCACCCGCAGTTCCGGCAGCCGCCCGCCGTGCCATTTGGCGCCTGCCTGGCGGCTCTGCGCCGCCGCATCGCGCACCCCGCTGACCAGGTCGCGCTCGATCCGGGCCCGCGCCTCCGCCTCGTCGAACGGGTAGCCGGGGGAGGCGACCAGGCGGGCCAGCGCCAGGCCGAGCGCGATGTCGCCGTCCCGGCCCTCGGGGAACCGCATCCGCGCCATCCGGGCCACCATGCCCAGATGCACGTAACGGGCCGCGGCGAGCCCGCCGGTGTCGCTCGGCAGCGAGGCCGACGAGGTGATGCTGCGCACCCGCGCGGGATGCCGCAGCGCGGTGCGCTGGGCAAGCTGGCCGCCCATCGAGTGCCCGAACAGGTGCGCCGAGTCCCAGCCGAGGGCATCGAGCACCGCCACCGCGTCATCGGTCATGTCCTCGGCGGTGTAGGCGACCGAGCGGCGGCGCAGCACGGCGGCCACCGGGCTGTTCGTCCCGGTGGCGGGGAAGTGGGTGGACTCGCCGGCGTCGCGCTGGTCGTAGGCGGCCACGTGGAAGCCCTGGCCGGTCAGTTCGCCGACCAGCCCGCCCGGCCACCAGAACCGTGACACCCCCAGCCCCATGACCAGCAGCAGCGGCTCGCCCCCGGCGCCGCCGAGTTCTTCGAAGGCGATCCGCACCGCGCCGTTGCGCGCGTACCGGGTGGCTGCCATAGTGTCTCCCCGTAGCTATTCGCAAACGATGTTCGCAAACAAGCGTAGCCTTTCGGGTACGGTGTTCGCAAACAGCCTGGGTGGGCGGAGGATGGAATGGCACCGGACGGACCCGGCGACGTCATCTGGATGCGTCCCGAGCACGCGGCCGCCGGCCGCCCGGCGAAGCGATCCCGCGAGGAGATCACCACCGCCGCCATCGCGATCGCGGACCGGGAGGGCCTGGACGCGGTGTCCATGCGGCGGGTGGCGGCCGGCCTCGGGACCGGTGCGGCCTCGCTGTACCGCTACGTCGAGACCCGCGAGGACCTGCTCGACCTGATGACCGACTCCGCCGGCGCGGAATACGCCTTCACGCGCGCCGACCGGTGACTGGCTTGCCGATCTCCTCGCCATCGGCGATCAGGCGCGCGCGATCATGCGACGTCACCCATGGCTGCCGTCCCTGCTCATCACCCGGTCCGTGCTCGGGCCGAACGGCCTGGTCCTGCTCGAACACGTCCTGGAAGCGCTGGCCCCGCACCCCGCCGGCACCGCCGCCAAGCTGGAAGCCTTTGCCATGCTCAACACGGTGACCGCGCTGTTCGCCCGCTACGAGCTCACCGGCGGCTCGGCCCGGCAGCAGCGCAACGCCGCCTACCTGCAGCACATCCTGGCCACCGGCAGCCACCCGCGGCTGGCGGAACTGCTCACCCCGGCAGCACCGCCGGCCACGGCCCGCCCGGCACGGGCCCTGACCCCGCCGACCCCTACCGCGACATTCTCGCCAGGATCCTCACCGGCCTCCTGGCCCCGGAACCGCCGGCCGCCTGACTGCGAATCTGGTGACGCCGTCAAGCGGAGAATGGCGCCGCCTGCCGCGTGCTGAACCGGCGGGCGGCCGGTACCGTATTCCAGTTATGGAGAGCACACACGCTGTGGCGCGCGGTGGCTTGCTCCAGCCGGTGCTCCGGGTTACCGGGGCCGGGCTGCTGGCGGCGATCGCGGCGATCCACCTCGACTTGTACCTGACCGGCTACAAGAGCATCCCCACCATCGGGTGGCTGTTCCTGCTCCAGGTGATCGTCGCGTTCGCCCTGGCCGCCGCGGTGCTGGCCACCGGCAACCGGATCGCGGCCGCGCTGGGCGCCGGGTTCGCCGTGGCCACCCTGGGTGGCTACCTGCTGTCGATCTGGGTCGGCCTGTTCGGCTTCACCGAGGTCCGCACGACCGCGGGGATCGTCGCCGGGATCCTCGAGGTCGCCGCGTTCGCCGTGCTGGGCCTGCTCGCCGTCTCCCCGGACGCGGCCGGGAGCCGCGGCCGGGGACAGGGGCTGACCGGGCTCCTGGACGGGATACCGATGGCACGGCCCGCGATCGGCGCGGCGTCGGTCGTGGCCCTGGTGCTGCTGTTCGCCGCCGTCGCCGGGGCGGGCGCCCCGGCGGCCACGGCCGGCGGCACCGCGGCGCTGAAGACCGGCAAGGTCGGCAGTGTCACCGTGCTCACCACCGCCAAGGGGCTCACCGTGTACACGTTCGCGGCGGACACCACCGCCGGGCAAGTCGAGCTGCTACGGAAGCTGCGCCGCGTACTGGCCGCCGGTGACCGGCACCCCGTCAGCCGCGGGCATCACCGGCACGTTCGGCACGATCACCAGGACCGACGGCACCAAGCAGGTCACCTGGAACGGGCACCCGCTGTACACCTACGTCGGGGACCACGGCCCCGGCACGGCCAGCGGGAACAACCTCAACCTCAACGGCGGGCTGTGGAAGGAAATCACGGTGTCCGGCTGAGCCGCCGGGTGCCCAGAACGTGATCGTCGTGTTCACCCACGGCATCGTCCCTGGTCTACGGTGAGACCCTAGGTTCAGAGGACTCGCACCAGGTGCCAGAGGATGGGTCAATGGGGTCAGAACAGTGGGGCGCGGGCACGCCGAAAGATCAGGCCGGTGCGGCGGCGCCCGCGCTGTGGAACTCGTTCGCGAACATGTCGAGCCTGGCCGGGCACGCCGTCACGATCGTCCGCGGCGAGGGCTCGACGGTGTTCGACGACAGCGGCCGTCCCTACCTCGACGCCCTGGCCAGCCTCTGGTACTGCAACGTCGGGCACGGGCGCGCGGAACTCGCGGACGCGGCGGCCACGCAGATGCGCCAGCTAGCCGCCTACCAGACGTTCGAGCCGTTCTCCAACCAGCCCGCGGAGGCGCTCGCCCGCCGGATCGTCGATCTCGCCCCGCTGCCCGGCGCCAAGGTGTTCCTCACCCCGGGCGGCGGGTCTGACGCGGTGGACACCGCGGCCAAGCTGGCCCGCAGTTACTGGCGCGCGCTGGGCCAGGAGTCCAAGCAGATCACGATCGCCCGGTCGCACGCCTATCACGGCATGAACGCGTACGGCACCTCGCTCGGCGGTATCCCGGCCAACACCGATCCTTTCGTTCCGCTGGTGAGCCACGTCGATCATGTGGCCTGGGACGATGCGCCGGCCCTGGAGAAGGCGATCGAAACAGCAGGCGCCGGCCGGGTCGCCGCGTTCTTCTGCGAGCCGGTGATCGGGGCGGGCGGCGTGTACCCGCCGCCCGAGGGCTACCTGGCCAGCGTCCGGGAGATCTGCCGCCGGCATGACGTGCTGTTCATCGCCGACGAGGTGATCACCGGGTTCGGCCGGACCGGTGCCTGGCTGGCCAGCGAGCGGTTCGGCCTGGACCCGGACCTGATCACCACGGCCAAGGGGCTCAGCTCCGGGTACGCGCCGATCGGCGCGGTGATCGCCAGCGCGCGGGTGGCCGAGCCGTTCTGGCGTCCCGGTTCCGCGGAGGTGTTCCGGCACGGCTACACCTACTCCGCGCACCCCACCGCGTGCGCGGTCGCGTCGGCGAACCTGGACCTGATCGAGCGGGAGCAGCTTGTCCCCAGGGTGGCTGCGCTCGAGCCGGTGCTGGCCCGTGCGCTCGCGCCGCTGGCCGGCCATGATCTGGTCGGCGAGGTGCGCGCCGGGACCGGGCTGCTGGCCGCCGTGGAGATCGCCGAGAGCGCCCGCGCCGCCGACCCGGGAATCGGCCCGCGGCTGGTGGCCGACATCCGCGAGCGCGGCGTGATCACCCGCCTGCTCCGGGGCGTCGCCCTGCAGATCTCCCCGCCGTTCGTGATCACCGAGGAGGAGATCGCGCGGATCGCCGAGGTGTTCACCGCGGCGTTCGACGCGGGCGCGCTGAGGCCGCTCAGCTTGCTCCCGGCCGCCCTCCTCGTCCAGGTGGCCCCGGCCAGCAGCGCGCCCATGGCGCCGGTGGCCCCGGCTACGCCCGCCCGGCGGCCTCCAGGAACCGCTTGACCCGCTCGGGGTCCACCGGGTTCCAGGTGCCGCCGCCTTCCTTCAGGTCCGAGCCGACGATGATCCCGTCCGCCACGTCAAGGAACGACGCCACGTTGCCGGCCTTGGCCCCGGTGTTCGCCAGCACCGGCGCCAGGTCCCCGACGGCCTGCTTGGCCTCGCGGACCGCCGCCGGGTCCGGTGCCGCGCCGGCCATCGGGCCGGACACCAGGATCGCGTCGGCCAGGCTGGACACGGCCGCCGAGCGGGCCAGCTGGCCGACCGAGCGGCTGCCGATGGTGGACGCGAACTCGGGCGTGACGTTCATGAACACGGCGACCTGCTGGGCGCCGAGGGCGCGGCGGTAGCGCAGCAGCTCGCCCGCGTCCGGGGCCCAGATGCCCATGTCGGACTCGTAGGCCCCGGTGACCACCTCGCGGATGAACGCGGCGCCGGTCGCCGCGGCGACCGCGAGCGCGGCCTTGCCGTCCCAGAGGAAGTCCACGCCGAACGGCCGGTCCCGCGGGCCCAGGTCCGCGGCCACCCGGGCCAGCACGGCGACCCCTTCGAAGCCGGCCCGCAGCGAGTACGGCCGGTCGCCTTCGTTGCAGAACATGACCGCGTCGAACGGGAACTGCAGCAGCACGTCGAGGTCGCGGGCGACGCCGTCGACGATGCCCTGGACACCGCGCGCCTCGTCATACAGCGGCGTCCCCGGCAGCGGCCCGAGATGCGCCATGGCGATGAGCGGCTTGGTGCCCGCGCCGAAGATCTGCTCAAACCGCCCAGCCACCCGGACCTCCATTGCTCGGTGTCTACCGCCACCAGCGCAGTTGCCGCAGCTCGGCCACCTTCGCGGCCGGTACGGTGATCGCCTGCCCCCGCTGAGCCAGATGGTAGAGGTGCTCGCCCACCCAGAGCATGTCCGGGCGGTAGTGCGGGGGCGTGTTGCCTGCGCAGGCCACCCCCTTCGGGTAGTCCGGCCCATCCGGGGGAGGCAGCACATGCGGCGGCGGTGCGTGGCCGGGCGGCCCGACCTGGACCGCGAGGCGCTCGTAGAAGCCGGCCAGGTCCGCGGTCTGCCTGCGGAACGCGGCCAGGTCCGGGTCGGCGTCGGCGCGGGCCTGCTCGTGGTTCCTGCTCCCGTTCCCGCTGGCGGGCAGGCTGGCCACGGCGTACGCGGTCAGCCGCAGCCAGGTCGTGCCCATGGTCAGGCTCCACAGGTCCTCGTTGGCCAGCCGTTTGGTGCCCTGCTCGGCCAGGTAGGCGCGCAGCGCCTCGTCCAGCCGCGCACTGGCGTTGACGGCCGCGACCGCGCTCTCCGGAGGCCTGAGCCGCAGGCCGAGCGCCCAGTCGACGGCCTGGGTGAGATACCGCCCGCCCTGCCGGAACGCGTCGGCGAGATCGTCGCCGACGATGGCGGCGGCGCCGCGGGGCCAGAAGGCGGCCCCGACCACCAGGCTCACCGCACAGCCGATGGCCACGTCCTCGATTCGCAGCAGGCCGACTCGCCAGCCCGCCGGGGCGAGCAGGTTGAAGATCACCACGATGGTGACCGTGAAGGCCGCCTGGCCCACCGCGAACGGCGCGGTACCCGGTGCGTAGGCCGCGATGAACACGGCGAAGGGCAGCACCGTCCACAGGGCGGCGGGCCCGGTGCCGATGGCGAGCAGCAGCAGCGCCCCGGCGATGAAGCCCACGGCGGTGCCTGCCAGCGCCCGCATCGCCGTGGACCCGGTGGACGCCGCGGTGGTGCGCAGCACCGACAGCGTGCCCAGCGCCACCCAGAACCCGTGCTGCACGCCGCTGAGCGAGGCCACGGCGACCGCGGCGGCAATGGCGACCGAGCCGCGCGCGCTGTTACGGAACCAGACCGACCGCAGGCTGGCGTGCCTGGCCAGGAACTCGGCGGCGCCGGCCAGCCCGGCCGCGTGGCGGGGCCCGGTGCCGTCGGGCAGCCCATACCAGCGGCGGCGCTCGGCCTCGACCAGTTCGGGGCTGGCCTTGCCCGCGGCGATCAGCGCGTCCGCCAGCGAGGCCTGGGCCGCAAGCGCGATGGACTGGGCATGCGCGGCGAGCGCCGCGGCGGCGCGGACGTCCGCCGGGTCACCGGCCAGCATCTGCTGGTGCGCCGCGCTGGCGGCGCTCGCGTTCCGCAGTCTGTCGAGTGTCCAGGCCCGGGTCCTGGCCGCGGAGCAGGGCAGCGGTCGCCGTCAGTTGCCCGGCGGCGGCGGCCAGCAGCTCACGGTCCTGCGCTGCCGCGTGGGTCAGGTCCAGGTGGCCGTCCAGCGCGTCGCATGACCAGCGTGCCGGACCATTCGAGCAGTTCGACCACGTTGGCCAGCCCCTGGTCGGTGGTGGCCAGGCCGGTCGGCCGGATCGGGCTGGCGGCGAACGCGGTCTTCAGCTCGTGCCTGGCGGCCAGGGCCGCCTCCCGGTGCGCGGTCGTCGCGGTACCGCCGACGGCCGCGTCAGGTACGCCGCCAGCGCGGTGGCGGTCTGCGCCGCGCGGGCCCGCAGCCGGTTCCCTGGCGGCTTCGGTGACAGCAGCAGCACGGCCACCGTGCCGGCCGCGGAAGCGAGCCACCAGCCCGCGAGCCGGGAGCCGATCGTGCTCGCGGCGGCGGGCGAGCAGGCCGGCAGGATGTAGACGAGCAGCGCGCCGAGAACACCGGCCTGGGCGTTCGGGCTGGCCACGCCGGCGAAGAAGATGGCGAAGGTCACCGGGATCGTGACCAGGGCCGCCAGCCAGGCCGTGTTGCTGACCAGGGTTCCGATGATGAGGGCGGCGCTGCCGGTCACCGCCAGGCCGAGGTGCGCGATGGCTTTATCTCGCCTGGTCCCGCCGAACGAGACGAGCACCAGGGTGGCGAAGCTGCCGAACACGGCGAACAGGGTCATCTGCGGGTCGCCGATGACCTTGGCAGTCAGCGCGAACAGGCTGGGCATCACCAGGGTGGCGCGGACCGCCCGCATCGCCGCGGGCACCGACCAGGCCGGCAGCCAGCCCGGCCGGGAGCCGGGGCTGGTCAGCCGCCACCGGACGTGCCACGGGCCGGGCCGTATCGGGCTGCCGGTCGCGAAGCGGCCCGGCGGGGGACGGGTCCTGCACGGATTCGGCCATCCTGCGGAGTGTACGAAGGGACGGCGGCATGGCCAGCGGCGGGCGAAGGCCGGATCGGATCAGGGACCGGATCCGGCTGGTTCCTGCCTAGCTCCGGGTTCGAGCCGCCGCCTGCTCCGCCGCGGCGCTAGTTCCGGAATGCCGGCGCCGGCCTGGCGGCGCAGGTCGGCGCGAATCTCCTGGCCGAGCCGGCGGGTCTCCCGGCTGTTCAGCATGGCCCCGGCCGCCGCCCCGGTGAACAGCGGGCCCAGCGAGAACGCGCTCCGGCCCACCCGGCCGTACAGCCGCCGCCGCAGCCGCCGGGCCAGCGGCGACCCGGCGACCAGGATCAGCCCGCCGGGCACCGCCAAGACGCCGCGGCGGTTCGCCCACGCGCCGATGTAGGCGGTGGCCCGGTCCACGGCGTTGCCCGGAGCGGGCATGCCGTACCACTCGTGCAGTTCCGCGATGAGCTTGATTTCGATGCCGATCAGGGCCAGCGTCTCGGTCACTATCTCCACCGGGAAGGCGGGCAGCACCGGCAGCGCCGCCCAGGCACCCACCGCCCCGCCGACAGCCGCCGACGCCCGGGCCGCCCCGGTGATCAGCGCGTCGGCGGCGTCCTCGGTGGACAGCCCGGCGAACTGCGCGCGCAGCGCCGCCTGGTCCCGCACCCGTAGCCGCGGTGCCATCACGACGACCTGCCCGGCCAGCCAGCCGGTGCCGGCGGACGCGCCGCGCCGGGCGGCACGCGCGCCGCGGCCGGTGACCCGCGCGCCCGAGCGCGCCGCCGCTGCGAACGCCGCGGTCAGCCTGCGCCGCTCCCGCGGCTCCTGCGCCTCGGTGACCTCGGTCGCCAGTTCGGCGGCGCGTGCCGCGATAGCTCCCCGGTTTCCTGCCCCGCCGCCGCGGGTTCGCCTGCCACATCGGTCATGCCAGCCCCCTACCCGCTAACGCGCGGTCAATGACGAGATCACCCGGGGGAGCGGCGGATCGCTCGCGTGTGGCGGCCGTACACAGCGGTGGTCACCGGACCACGCTAGGCCGTGGCCCGATCGGAAGTCACCGTGTTTTTCCTGGCAGCCGTTGCCAGCGTGGCCGGGACCAGGTATTCGTTGGTTCACCCGGTTTCGGGGTACTTGGCCCGGCATGACGAGGAGAGTGAGCTGATGCTCGCGGCGCTGCTGCTGGCCGGGATCGTGGCGGCCCCGCTCGGATCGGCCGGGCTGCTCACGCCGGTGCGGAACCGGACGGGCCCGCCGGGGACGTGGTCCACCACCCGCCGCTTCCTGCTGGCCGTGCTCGGCACCGCGGTGCTGGCCGCGCTGGTGGCGGGGATACTGAAGCTGATCGGGGTGACCGAGCACAACCTCATCCTCGGCATCGCCGGTGTGGCGGTCGCGAGCGTGGTCTGGCTCCCGGCGACGCGGCAGTGGACCGCCCGCGCGCACCTGTGCTGGTCGACCAGCGTTTTCCTGTTCGTGGTCTACCTGGCCTACGCGCTGGACTGGACGTTCAAGAGCCATCTCGGCCCGGCCAGCACGGCCGGCGGCCTGCTGCTGTGGCTGTTCGAGCTGTTCGCCGCGCTCATGTCCTGCGCGTACCTGTGGGAGATCTGCGACGCGCTGGGCACCGAGCACTGGCGGCGGCGGATCACCGCGCAGACCGTGCTGCCCGCCGCCGACAAGGACCTGCCGATGGTCAGCCTGCACGTCCCGGCGCACAACGAGCCGCCGGAGATGGTCAAGCAGACGCTCCGCTCGCTGCTGCGGCTTGACTACCCGCGCTACGAGATCATCGTGATCGACGACAACACCGACGACGAGAGCCTGTGGCGCCCGGTCGAGGAGTGGTGCGCCCGGCACCGGGTCAAGTTCGCGCACCTGGAGAACTGGCCCGGCTACAAGTCCGGGGCGCTGAACTACGCGCTGCGGCGGCTGACCGACGAGCGGGCCGAGCTTGTCGGCGTGGTGGACTCCGACTACCAGCTCGAACCCGGGTTCCTGCGCCGCTGCGCGCCGCCGTTCGCCGACCCCTGGATCGGCTTCGTCCAGTCGCCGCAGGACTACCGCGACTGGGAGCACGCCCGCTACTACCGGCGGCTGTACTACTCCTACAAGTACTTCTTCGCCGTCTCCCAGCCGTCGCGCAACGAGCACGACGGGGCGATCTTCGCCGGCACGATGGGGCTCATCCGCCGGGTCGCGCTGGACGAGCTGGGCGGCTGGGACGAGTGGTGCATCACCGAGGACGCCGAGGTCTCGCTGCGCCTGCTGCGGGCTGGCTGGCACGGGCTGCACGTCGACCAGACCTGGGGCCGCGGCATCATGCCGCTGACCTTCGAGGCGCTCAAGGGCCAGCGGTACCGGTGGTGCTTCGGCGGCATCCAGATCATCCGGATGCACTGGCGGTCGCTGATACCCGGCCGCCAGAACAGGGAGAACCATCTCACCGCCGGGCAGCGCTGGGCCTACCTGGCCGGCGCCCTGCAGTGGTACGGCGACCTGCTCGGCCTGGTCTTCCTCGTGTTTCTGCTGGCCGGCGCGGTGAACCTGGCGACCGGCGGCGGGGAGCTGTTCACCAAGCTCACCCCGTTCCTGCTGGCGACCGTGCCGGTGCTGGTGGGGCTGGGCCTGGTCCGGTCGGTGGCGCTGCTGCGCCGGGGCACCGGCGCGACGTTGCGGGACGCGATCGGCGCGTTCTTCATCTGGCAGTCCACCTCCCTGGTCGTGGCCCGCGCGTCGGTGCTCGGCCTGTTCGCCCGCAAGGCCGCGTTCCTGCGCACGCCGAAGACCAGCGAGCGGGCGAAGTGGTGGGAGGCGCTGCGGGCGAACTGGGCGGAGTCGACGCTGGCCGTGCTCGGCTTGGCCGGCATCGGCCTGGCGCTGACCAAGGCCACCGAACTGGCCGCCCCGCTGCTGGCGGCCATGCTGGTGTTTCCCACGCTGGGCATGGCGGCGGCGCCGTTCAACAGCTGGGCCGCGCAGCGCGCCTCGCTGCCGCAGTGGCTGCGCGACCGCAGGCGCACCGAGTCCCAGCGGGACCGCCGGGCGTTCGCGGCCGGGGCGGCCACCGGCGGCGTGGTCGCGGTCGCCGCCGTGGTCGCCGGTGCGCTGGTGCTGCTGCTGACGCCCAGCAAGCACGTCCAGACGCCGAACCTGATGGGCCCGGCCCAGGGGCACACCACCGCGCCGCACCATTCCCACAAGGCGTCGCCCTCACCGTCGCCGACCCCGACACCGTCGCCCACCCCCTCGACCGTGCCGACCACGACCTCCCCGACACCGACCCCGTCGGCCACCACCGCCCCGGCGTCCCCGAGCCCGTCGCCCACGGTGGCGACCGCGAGCCCGACCGCGACCTAGGCGGGCGCCTCGGCGCGTCAGCATGCGGCCAGGGAGCCCCCGGAGAGCAGGCCGGAGCCGAGCGCCTGCCATGCGCCGCCGTAGTAGGTCGGATGACTTCGCTGGGCTGCCGCGGCCCGCTGCAGCAGCCGCTGGGCCGCCGCGGTGTCACCGGCGGCCTTGGCCGCGGCAGCCGCCGCCACCAGCGGCAGCACCGAGGTCGTGGCGTTCAGCACGGTGCCGTCGGGGTGCAGCGCGAGTGCCCCGGCACGGTCACCGGGCCGCAACAGCGGCCACCAGCGTGCGGCCAGCGCCTTCGCGTGCGGGTCGCAGGAGGCCGCGAACCAGACCACGACCCGCTGCGCGTCCAGGCCGTATTGCGTCTGCGGCTGGCTGCCGTCCGGTGCCGGTTCCGGCCGCAGCACCCCGGCGGCGGTCAGCTCCGCCCAGTCGGGCGGCAGCAGCCGGCCAGCGCGGGTCAGGTCGCGCGTCAGCGTCACCGCACCGGCCGCGAGCCGCTGCCACTGCTGGCTGCCGGTCAGCCGGGCGAGGCCTTGCAGCGCGCCCAGCGACCAGTAGCTGGGATCGAGGGACGCCGGGCGGCCGGTGGCCCAGGGCCCCGCGGCCAGGATCGGCGTCCCGCCCGGGCCGGTGGTCAGTTCGTGTGCCAGGATCGCGGCGGCGACCCGGCGCCCGTCGCGATGCCAGGCGGCCGCCCCAGGCCCGTGGTAGCGCAGCAGGGCCCAGGCGATGAGCAGGTCCGCGTCGCTGGCGGGCTGGCGGCTGACGACCTTGCCCGCGGCGTTCGTGTGGAACGCGAACAGGCCGTTGCCCAGTTGCAGATGATTGTGCGTCCAGTCCCAGATCCGCCCGAACGCGGCGTTGTCCCCGGCCATCTCCGCCAGCAGCATGCCGTACGCCTGGCCCTCGCTGACGGTGTCGCCGCCCTGGTCCAGGCGCACCACCCGGCCGTCGGCCCGGGCATACCGGGCCAGGAACCCGGCGGCCGCCTGCTGCTGTGGGCTGGCGGCGCTGGCCCCGCCGCCACAGCCCGCCATGAGTGCCGCGAGCCCGGCGCAGGTGAGGACGGCCATGACGCGGGCCGCGGCGCTTGTCCAGCCCATGTTCCAGTCACTCACCTGGAAGCGCGAGATAAAACCCCCGCCGCTGTTTGACTTCCCGGGTGAGGGTGAGGATTAAAGATCAATGGATATCGTGACCGTTGCCAACCGGCTGCCCGTCCGGATGGGCGAAGACGGCTGGGAGCTTTCACCGGGTGGCCTGGTCACCGCGCTGCGGCCGGTCATGGCGGCGCACTCGGGCGCGTGGGTCGGCTGGGACGGCGGCACCCGGGGCATCCCGGCGACCATGCCCGGTCTCAGTGTCCGGCTGCTGCCGATCGGGCTGTCCGCCAGCCAGTTGCGGCAGTACTACCACGGGTTCGCCAACGCGACGCTGTGGCCGCTGCTGCACGACGCGATCGAGAGATCGCGGTTCGAGCGTGCCTGGTGGCACGGCTACCAGAGCGTGAACGCGATCTTCGCCGACAAGGCGGTCACCGCCCTGGGCGATCAGCAGGACGCGCTCGCCTGGGTGCATGACTACCACCTGATGCTGGTGCCCAGGCTGATCAGGGAGCGGTGCCCGGACCAGCCCACCGGGTTCTTCCTGCACGTGCCCTGGCCGCCGCCGGACATCTTCGCCCGGCTGCCCTGGCGGCAGGATGTCCTGTTCGGGCTGCTCGGCGCCGACGTCGTGTCCTTCCACACCGAGGGCTACCGGAGGAACTTCGTCCGGACCTGCGGGCGCCTGCTGGCCGGCACCGGCGTGCAGATACACGGGCCGCAGATCATCCTGCCCGACCGCCGGGTGGTCACCACGACCAGCGCCCCCATCTCGATCGACGCGGCCGAGTTCGCCCGCCTCGCCACCGACCCGGCGACCGGCCGGGAGATAGAGGAGATCCGGGGCCAGTTCGAAGGCCGGGCCCTGCTGCTCGGCGTGGACCGGCTCGACTACACCAAGGGCATCATCGAGCGGCTGCTGGCCGTCGAGATGCTCCTGGAGCGGCGCGCGGACCTGCGCCGCAGCCTCGCGTTCCTGCAGGTCGCCGTGCCCAGCCGGGACGACGTGCCGGAGTACCGTAACCTGCGCGCCACGGTGGAACGCCACATCGGCCGGATCAACGGCCGGTTCACCGAGCCGGGTTCCGACGTGCCGATCCACTACCTGTACCGGGCGCTGCCGCCGCAGCAGCTCGCGGCCTACTACGCGGCGGCCGACGCCCTGCTGGTGACCCCGCTCATCGACGGGATGAACCTGGTCGCCAAGGAGTACGTCACGGTGCAGTACGCCCGCCGGGGCAGCGGCGCACTGGTGCTGTCGGAGTTCACCGGGGCCGCCGCGGAACTGCGCGAGGCGATCCCGTGCAACCCGTTCGACGTCGAGGGGCTGTCCTACCGCATCGAGCACGCGCTGGGGCTCCAGCCGAGCACCCGCCGTGCCGCGCTGGCCACCATGGCGCGCCGGATCCGCGGCCACGACGTCCACCACTGGGTGGCCAGGCAGCTCGACGACATCGGCGCCCGCGGCGCCGCCCGGGCGCAGCTTCCTGACCGCCAGCCGGTGGCCGGACCGGTGACCTAGGTCCCTGCCGCCGCGCGGCATCGGCGCGCGGCGACAGCGGGAGCGGTTGGTCCGGCCTAGCGGGACCTATGGCCCTGCTTTTCCAGGCGGTGGCGAGCGATTGTGGTGACATGAAGCGCACAGACTCACCCACCGAAACACCGGCTGTGGTGCCGGACTGTCCGCCTCCCGAGGTCATTGCCGGATGGCTGAGGTCGGCGACCCTCGCGCCGTCGATGCACAACACCCAGCCGTGGCGGTTCCGTGTCTTGCCGCCGGCCAGACCATCGAGCTGTACGCCGACCCGTCACGGATGCTGAAGTACGGCGATCCGCAGGGCCGCGCCGTCCACATCGCGTGCGGCGCTGCCCTGTTCAACCTGCGTCTGGCGGTCGCCGAGGTGGTCGCGAGCCCGTGGTCAGGCTGCTTCCGGACCCTCGGCAACCGCAATTGCTCGCGGAGCTCCGCCTGGCCGGGCCGTACCGACCCGGCGAGGCCGACACCGAACTTCATGCCACCATCACGGCGCGGCATACCAACCGGCAGCCGTTCAGCAACCGTCCCGTGCCGCCGGGCGTGCTCGCCGACCTGGTCCAGGCCGCGAGCGCCGAAGGCGCGACGCTTCACCTCCCCGGCCATTCGGAGACATCCAGGCTGCTGTACCTCATCAGTGACGCCGAGCGGGACCTGGTCGCCGATCCCGGCTATCGCACGGAGCTGGCCCAATGGGTGGGCGGGAACCGGGACCGCGATGGCATACCCAGCAGCGCCCTCGGGCCACGTGATCCCGCCGGCCGCACCCCCGTGCGGGACTTCACCCCGGACCGGCACCAGCCTCTCGGCTACGCCTGGTTCGAGGAGACCCCTCAGCTGGCCGTGCTGTCCACGGCAGGTGGCACGCGGAAGGACTGGATGCACGCGGGCCAGGCGCTGCAGCGGGTGCTGCTGACCGCCACCGCCCACGGCATCGCCGCCGCCCCGCTCACCCAGCCGCTGGAGACCGCCGACGCCTGGCTGGTCCGTGATCCGCGAGAAGGCGCCGAGCAGCCGCAGATGATCCTGCGGCTGGGCTACGGCCTGCCAGTCTCCGCAACGCCACGCCGCCCTGTCAGCGACGTTCTGGACGAACGGCAATAGGGCCGCTGCGCATCACCCATGCAGCCGCGCCGCGGCTGCATGGGTAGGCCAAGGGCTGCCACCAGCGGAGGTTGTACTTGATTCGAGGCGGTGATGCTCGCGCAGCCCGGGGGCAGACGACGGAACCATGTCCTGATCTTCCTGGCAGGGCGGGACTTTGGTCCCTGCCTTGCCCGATTGAGCGCGGCTACGATGAGGGCCTGACCTGGCGCAGACGGCAATGAGCCAGCCACAAGCGGGCGGGTCCAACTAGTAGGAGCGAATCAGAGCGTGGACGAGACGACGCGCGAGAGCGGGCAGATTGGCGTGTTCTTGCTGGATGACCATGAGATCGTCCGGAAAGGGGTGCGTGACCTGCTGGAGGCCGAGCCGGACATCGTTGTGGTGGGGAAGGTGGACGGCCGAGCTTGCCCTGGCGCGCATTCCCGCGCTGCGACCCGATGTGGCGGTGCTCGACGTGCGCTTGCCCGACGGCGACGGTGTGAGCGTATGCCGTGACATCAGGTCGAAGATGCCGGAATGTGCCTGGGGATGCTGACCTCGTTGGGGGACGATGACGCACTGTTCGACGCGATCATGGCCGCGCCGCGGGCTATGTGCTGAAACAGATCCGGGGTACCGATCTGGTTGGCGCCGTGCGCACGGTCGCGTCCGGCCAGTCGCTGCTAGATCCGCAGGCGGCCAGCAAGGTGATGGCCCGGATGCGCGACCGAGCCCAGCGCAGCGACCCGCTGGCCGGGCTGACCGAGCAGGCGGCGGATCCTTGAGCTGATCGGCGAAGGGCTGACGAACCGGCAGATCGGGGAGCAGATGTTCCTGGCGGAGAAAACCGTCAAAAACTATGTTTCCTCGCTGTTCACCAAGCTGGGCATGGAGCGCCGGACGCAGGCCGCCGCCTATGCCGCGAGAATTTTTGAAGAGCCAAAAGATTCGAAACGAGGGTACCAGGAGCCCTGATTTGGCCGACCGGGGGTTTCGGGGCTGATCAGGGGCCATCGGTGCCCGGGGAGTTGTCCACCGGCAGCGGCACGCGCCACTCGAGTTCGGTGCCGCCGCCCTCGGCCGGTCCACCCGGAACGCGCCGCCAAGCTCGCGGCCCGGTCCGCTAGGTTGCCGAGCCCGCTGCGGCGCCTCGCTCCGGGATGCCCCGCCGTTGTCCCAGACGTCAGCATCAGGTCGGGCCCGGCCGCGATGGTCGCCTCCACCCGGTCGCCCCGGTGCCCGGCCACGTTCGCCAGCGCCTCGCGCAGCGCGGCCAGTAGCTGGTTGGCGATGCGGGCCGGGCCCCGGGGTCCAGTGGCCCAGCCATCCGCAGCGCGGGCGCGAAACCCAGGGATTCGGTCATCTCCTCGACGACGCCGAGGACCCTGGTGCGTACCCGGCTGGCCCGGCCTCCCCGCGGGACTGCAGGGAGAAGATCGCCGACCGGATGTCCCTGATCGTCTCGTCCAGCGCGTCCACCGCCTTTCCACCCGGTCCGCCGCCTCCCGGTCGGTCATCAGGCCGCGCTGCCCTGCAGCGACATCCCGGTGGCGAACAGCCGCTGGATCACCAGGTCGTGCAGGTCACGTGCGATCCGGTCGCGGTCTTCGAACAGCGCCAGGCGCTGCGCGTCCTTGCGGTGCTCGGCCAGTTCGAGCCCGATGCCGGCCTGCGCCGCGAATGTGACCAGCATCTCCACGGCGTCGGCGACAGCGGCATCGAGCCCGGGCGGCGGCCGGCGGTCAGCGCTCCCCGCACGTCCCCGGCCGGGCCGAGCAGGACCAGCACCGCCGGGCCCAGGTGCAGGTGCTCGCGCGCCGCCGGCGCCACCCGCTCGTCGTGGCTGAAGTCGTCCACGGCGACGGCTTGCCGCTGGTCATCACCATGCCCGACGCCGACCCTCGGTCGGCAGCACGAGGCCGAGCGCCTCCTCGGCGCCGTCCCCGCCGGCATGCTCGATCACCAGTTGCTCGGGGCCCCCGGCCGGCAGCGCGAGCACCACCAGGTCTGCACCGGACATCTCCAGCGCCTGCTGGGTCACCAGGGCCAGCACGTCCCCGGGCTCTCCCCCGACAGCAGCCGCTGGGTCACCTCGGCGTTGGCCCGGAGCCACTGCTGCTGCCTGCGCGCCTCCGCGTACAGCCGGGCATTCTCGATCGCCACCCCGGCCGCCGAGGCCAGCGCGACGAGCAGCGCCTCATCCTCCTCGTCGAACTCGGCCGTCCTTCTTCTCGGTCAGGTACAGGTTGCCGTAGACCTCGTCCCGGATCCGGATCGGCATGCCCAAGGAAGGACCATCGGCGGGTGGCCCGTCAGGGAACCCGCTCGACCCGGGGTCGGCGGCGAGGGAGGGCAGCCGCAGCGGCCGCGGGTCGGTGATCAGTTTACCCAGCAGCCCGCGGCCCTCCGGCCAGTGATGGATCCTGGCGATCTCGGATTCGTCCAGCCCGACCGGCACGAACTCGGCCAGGCCGCCGCCCTCGCCGACGACGCCGAGCGCGCCGTAGCGGGCGGAGACCAGCTCGACCGCTGCCTCGACGATCTGCCGGAGCACCACCTCAAGTTCGAGGTGGCCGCCGACCGCGACCACGGCTTCGAGCAGCGCGTGCGCCCGGTCCCTGGTGGCGAGGACGGTCTGGAGCCGGACCTGCAGTTCGGCGAGCAGGTCGTCGAGCCGCAGGTGCGGCAGCAGCGGGCGGGGGTCCTGGTTGTTCACCTGCTACTCCCGCGGATCGAGGCGTGCCACGCCATGATCGTACGCGAGCGGACGGCCCGGCGGAATGTCCGCCCGGCCGTTGGCTCCTCCCTTACCGGTGCTACGGCTGCAGGACCAGGCGCGCCTTGGCCTTGCCGCCGATCACCTCGGCGATGGCCTCGTTGACCCCGTCCAGCGGCCGGGTCTCGTAGATCACCCGGGTCCGGCCTGCTGCGTGTAGTGCGAACACGTCATTGAGGTCGGCGCGGGTGCCGACGATCGAGCCCATCACCGACTTGCCGTTCAGCACCGTGTCGAAGACCGGGAGGCTAAGCGTTCCGTCCGCGGGCAACGCGACCAGCACCAGCCGGCCGCCGCGCCGCAGCCCGGCGTAGGCGGCCGCGAATGACTGGTCGCTGACGGCCAGCCCGACGGCCACGTCGGCGCCACCGTGCGCCTGCAGGGCCGCCGCCGGATCCTCGGTCCGGGCGTCGATGACGAAGTCGGCGCCGAGTTCCTTGGCCAGTTGCAGCTTCTCGTCGGTCATGTCGATGGCGGCGACCGCGCCGCCGAAGATCTTCGCGTACTGCAGCGCCAGGTGGCCGAGCCCGCCGATGCCCGAGATCGCCACCAGGTCGCCGGGCGGACGTTGCCGACCTTGACGGCCTTGAACGTGGTGACGCCGGCACAGGTCAGCGGGGCGGCCTCGAACGGTTCACGCCCGCGGGGACCTTGGCCGCGAACGCGGCCTCGGCGAGGAAGTACTCGGCGTAGCTGCCGTCGACGGAGTAGCCGGTGTTCTGCTGGGACAGGCACAGCGTCTCCCAGCCGGTGAGGCAGTACTTGCAGGTGCCGCACGCGTAGCCTAGCCACGGCACGGCGACGACCTCGCCCTCGGTCACGCCTTGACACCCGGGCCAATGGCGTGCACCGTGCCGACGCCCTCGTGCCCGGGCACGAACGGCGGGGTCGGCTTGACCGGCCAGTCACCGTTGGCGGCGTGGATGTCCGTGTGGCACAGGCCCGAGGCCTCCATGCGCACGGTGATCTGCCCGGGTCCGGGCTCGGGCACCGGCCGGTCCTCGATGACCAGCGGCTCACCGAACCTAGCTGTACGACTGCTGCTTTCATGCGTTCCTCCTGATCAGGTATGAGTTATCCGGCCAGCCTGAGCGCGCGGTGGCCCATGGGTTAGGGGCGTTGGTCGGTGTCGGCACGGACCTAGGCCCCGGCGGCCCGCCTCATGGCCCACGGCCGGCGAAATGCCGGCCCGACGCGGGCCGGGTCCCGGACGGTGGGGCCGTGCGGCCCTGCTGCGCCGGACCTGGGTCCGGGTGACGCTAGGGGCAGCTCAACAGATCTGAGGCCGGGCCGCCGCGGCCCGGAGGATACAAGGAGGCACCGAAAATGCGCAGAAGGACATTTGACGCGGTGGCGGCCATCGCGGGCTTGGTGCTCGCGGTCGTCCTGGCGGTCGGCGGCGGGTTGCTGGTCTGGGGCACTCGGTTGTCAGTAACGAGGTGCACAACCAGCTGGCCGCCCAGAAGATTTTTTTCCCGGCGGCCAACAGCCCCGAGATCAAGGCGCTGCCGGCTATTGACGCCACGCCATGAAGCAGTACGCCGGCCAGCTGATGACTACCGGCGCGCAGGCGAGACCTGGGCTGACCATTTCATCGCCGTGCACCTGGTCAAGATCGGCGGTGGCAAGACCTACGCCAGCTGTCCGCCGCGCTCTGGCGCAGCCGAACAACGCCGCGCTGGCGGGCCCAGGTCGCGACCGTGTTCAAGGGTCAGACGCTGCGCGGGCTGCTGCTCAACGCCTACGGTTGGTGGCAGATGGGGCAGATCGCGCTGATCGCCGCGATCGTGGCCTTCTGCGCCGCGGGCCTGTTCCTGATCCTGTCCGGCCTGGGATTCTGGCACCTGCGCCGGGTCCCCCGGAGTCCGAGATCTTCCCGAAGGTGGCCACCAAGGTCGTGGCGAACGCCTGACCCCGCCGGTCACAGCCGAACCCGCCCCTCGCCCCACCGGCGAGGGGCGCGTTGGCTTTCGCACCAGGTCTGACCAGGCATGGTTCCGCCGTCGCGGCAGTGGGACCATGGTCCCGCGGTGATGTGACCGAACTGCCCTACTGGCGGCTCCCGCACCGGCTCATGCTGACTCGAAGGCTTCTCCACCATCCCGTTTGTGCCGTATCTAAGGAGCATCGGATGGTTACCGCCGCTACTGGCAGCGCCCCGTTTCGCTGCCATTGACCTGAATCAGCCGGGCACTTATTTGCACTGGTCGATTTTCGACGTCTCGGTCGGGAACCTGGCGCTGATCGCCGTGATGATCGTGATCTTCGGCGCCGCGCTGCTGCTGCCCTTCCCGCGGGCGGCGCCGTACCGGCCGTCGCAACCTCAGCGGGCGCGCCCGGACCTTGACAGCGCGCCGCGGCCGCGTACATGGGCGACGACGCCGACGCCAAGATGTGGACCGCACGGGCCCGGCGGTGGGCGCTGCGCAGCTTCCCGCCGCACAAGCTGCTGCCCGACCGCCAGCCCGCCTACGTGGCCTCCTGGGTTTACGTGTTCGGCGTGGCCACCCTGGCGGCGCTGGGTGTGGCGATCGTCTCCGGATTCGCCCTCGCGATCGGCGGCGCCGACTGGTGGCACACCAACCCGGTCGGCCATTTCTTCAACAGCCTGCACCTGTGGAGCGTCGAGCTGTTCATGGCGTTGATGGTCATCCACCTGTGGGGCAAGTTCTGGATGGCCGCCTGGCGGGGAAGGCGGGCCCTGACCTGGATTACCGGCGTGGTCGCCTTCCGCGCGTCGGTCATCGAGTGCTTCACCGGCTACGTGTCCCAGCCGAACTTCGACTCCCAGTGGATTTCCTCGAGCGGCAAGGACGCCTTCAACGCGGCCGGTGTCGGCGCGTTCTTCAACGTGATGAACTCCGGCCAGATGCTGATGTGGCATATCGTCCTTGTGCCGATCGTGCTGGTCGCCATCGTCGGGGCGCACGTGCTGCTCGTCCGGGTCAGGGGGGTCGCCACCCGCTCCCGGCCCGCGGGTCCGCTGGCGTCGAGCGGGTTGCGCGCAAGGCCGCCAAGGCGGCCGATGCCGCACCTGGCGCGGCCCCACCGGCGCTACGACATCCTCAAGGAAGGCACGCTCGCCCGGCGTTCGCGCTGACCTGGTCCTCTCCTGCGCCGTGCTGTCCTCGCCGGACGTGCCGTCCGTCATCGTCCCGATCCTGGCCCAGGCTGGCGCCGGGCGCTTCCTCGGCCACCGCGGCCACCGAACTCACGGCACCAGCCTCACCGCCTCTTACGGCCCGCCGTACAACAACGGCACCGGCAGCACTCAGCCGGTCGGTCCGCCCACTGGCATAAGCTATCCGGCGTCACCCAGCCCATCGACGGCGCCCAGAACTTCGTCATCTCGCCGCTGAAGAAGCTGGCGCCCACCGACGGCCTGGCCACCGCGCTGGCCACTACTACGGTGCGCCCGCCTGCCCAGCAACCGGCCTGGGCCACCGCCTACCGAACGCCGTGACCAAGGTCAAGTTCGTGAACAGCGCCCCGGTGGTCCCCGCGGCCAAGGACGGGCCGGTGCCGGTGATGCTGGCCAGCGAGCTCACCATGGCGCGCAACGGCGGGCTGGACACGGACCTTCTCGCGCAGCGGTCCTTCTACGGCACGGACTTCACCAAGCCGCTGCTGTTCATGGGGGACGGCGCCTACTTCTCGAGCCAGGCCGAGGCTATGAGCCTGACCGGGGAGCAGTGGGGTGTGATGAACGAGACCGGCAGCTACCCCGGCCAGCCGTGGCTGTGGCTCTACACGCTGTGGTACCAGGTCCCGGGCTTCTTCCCCTCGTCTAGCGAATATCGACCCCTGATCGCGATCGAGATGACCGGCCTGGCCTCCCTGCTGCTCCCCGCCATACCGTTCATCCCCGGCCTGCGGGACATTCCGCAGCCGAACATTCCGGTACACCGCCCACCTGGCGGTCCGGGCCGGACGGCGCGGGTGACGGCGGCGACCCGGATGCCGAGGCACGCCCGGTCGGCTCCGCCGCCGCGGGGCCAGTCGGCATAGCCGTTCCGCCCGCATCATCCCCGGACGGCGGTCCCTCTTGCGGGGGACCGCCGTCCGGCTCCGCCGGTGCCCGGGAGCTCTGTCCGGGCGCGGGCCTATGGTGGGGCCATGCCTGGTTTGCGCGTCCTGTTCCTCGGCGGTACCGGGATCATCAGCTCCGCGTGCTCGCGGCTGGCGGTCGAGCGCGGCATCGAGCTGTTCGTGCTCAACCGCGGCCAGAGCACCGACCGCCCGCTGCCGCCGGAGGCGACGGTGCTGCGCGGCGACGCCAGGGACCCGGCCAGCGTCCGGGACGCGCTCGGCGGCCGCGAGTTCGACGCGGTGGTGGACTGGGTCGCCTACACGCCCGGCCACGTGCGGGCCGACATCGACACGCTTCCGCGGCCGCACCGGGCAGTACGTGTTCATCAGCTCCGCGTCGGCGTACCAGACCCCGCCGTCCCGGGTCCCGGTGACTCGAGTCCACGCCGCTACGCAACCCGTACCTGCAGTACTCCCGGGACAAGATCGCCTGCGAGGAACTGCTGCCGCGCGGCCTACCGCGACGAGGGGTTCCCGGCCACGATCGTGCGGCCCGTCGCACACCTACGACAAGACGAACGTGCCGCTGCACGGCGGCTGGACGGCCCTGGCCCGGATGCGCCAGGGCAAGCCGGTCGTGGTGCACGGCGACGGCACCTCGCTGTGGACGCTGACCCACCACGCGGACTTCGCGCAGGGCTTCGTGCCGCTGCTCGGGCACCCGCGCACCCTCGGCGAGAGCTTCCACATCACCTCCGACGACGTGCTCACCTGGGACCAGATCACGCATGCCCTGGCGGCCGCCGCCGGGACTGACGGCGGACATCGTGCACGTGCCCTCGGACGTGATCGCCGCCGCCGACCCGGTCTGGGGCGCGCAGCCTGCTCGGCGACAAGGCGCACTCGCATGGTGTTCGACAACGCCAAGCTGCGCAGCCGTGGTGCCGGGCTACCGGGCGGTCATCCCGTTCGAGCAGGGCGCCCGCGAGATCGTCGCCTGGTACGACGAGGATCCGCGCCCGGCAGCGGATCGACGCCGGGGTCGACGCGGTGACCGACAAGCTGGCCCAGGCCTACCGGCCGGGGGCCTGACCGCCATGGCCACCGCGCAGGACGTGCGCCGGCTGGCCCTGGCGCTGCCGCGCGCCTACGAGGCCCTGGTCAGGGACTACGTCAAGTTCCGGGTCGGCAGGATCGTCTTCCTGTCGATCTCGCCGGACGAGGAACTGCTGGGCTTCGGCTTCCCCAAGGAGGAGCGGGCCGCGCTGGTGGCCAGCGAGCCGGGCAAGTTCCTCATGCCGGTGCGCTCGGACGAGCGCTACAACTGGGTCCGGGCCCGGCTCGCCAGGCTCGACGAAGCCGAACTGGCCGAGCTTGTCGTCGACGCGTGGCGCATGTGCGTGCCCAAGCGGGTCGCCGAGGCATACCTGCGCGGCGATCCCGAGCCCGGCCGTAGCCCGGCCCCGGCGCGCACCGGCCGCCCCGCTGCTAGCTGGCCTTGCGCAGCACCGGCGCGGGGCCGAATTCCTCCGGCGGCCGGGCCGAGTCCGAAGTGGTGCGCGAGCGCGGCGACGGCGCGTTCGGCGGCCTGCCCGTCCCCGTAGGGATTGACCGCGTTGGCCATGGCCGCGTAGGCGGCGGGCTGGGTGAGCAGGCGGCCCACCGAGGTCACGATGCGGTCTTCGTCGGTGCCGACCAGGCGCACGGTCCCCGCGCGCACCGCCTCTGGCCGCTCCGTGGTTTCCCGCATGACCAGCACCGGCTTGCCCAGGCTCGGTCCTTCCTCCTGCACCCCGCCGCTATCGGTCAGGATGACGGCGGACCTGTTCATCAGCCTGGCGAACCCCCCGTAGGGCAGCGGCTCGGTGATAGTGACGTTCGGCAGGTCCGGATGGCGGGCACGATCGCGTCCCTGACCAGCGGGTTACGGTGGATGGGGAACACGATCCGCAGGTCGCTGTGCTGGTGCGCGATACGAGCCAGCGCCCGGCCTACGGCGCGCAGCGGAGCCCCCCAGGACTCGCGCCGGTGCGCGGTGACCAGCAGCACCGGAGCGTCGGTGTCGTCCAGGCCGGCCAGCGCCGGATCACCGTAGTCGGGTGCTGACCGACGGCCCACAGCAGCGCGTCGATCACGGTGTTCCCGGTCACGACCACCGAAGCCGGGTCCACGTTCTCGGCGAGCAGATTGGACTTGCTGGTGGCGGTCGGCGCCAGGTGCAGCGCGGCGAGCCTCGTCACGAGCCGCCGGTTGATCTCCTCCGGGTAGGGCGAGTAGGGATCGCCCGTGCGCAGCCCCGCCTCCAGGTGAACGACGGGGATCTGCTCGTAGAAGGCGGCCAGCGCGGCGGCGAATACGGTGGTCGTGTCTCCCTGGACGACCACCGCGTCCGGCTGCTCGTCGTGGAGCACCGCTTGCACGCCCGCGCAGCGCGCGGGTGGTGATGTCCGTGAGCGTCTGGCCCGGCTGGTGGATGTCCAGGTCGAATTCGGGCTTTATCGCGAAGAAATCGTTGACCTGGTCGAGCATGGACCGGTGCTGGGCCGTGACCGTGACCAGCGGCGTGAAGAACGCCGACTCGTCGAGGGCCCTGATGAGCGGGGCCACCTTCACGGCCTCCGGCCTCGTCCCGTAGATCACCATGATCCGGCGCGGGGGAAGGCCAGCGGGTACACGTGCTGGATGATCCTGCTTTGGAGTCGCCATCTGAACCTCTGCCTTTCTGGGCTGGGGGTGCCTGGCGCAGCGGTGCCGGCCGCATCGGAGCTGGGCCGGTGGTCAGGCGGAAGCTGGGCGATGCGGATGTGATCGAACTGCGCCTGCGCGTCCTCGCTGTACATGCCGAAGGCGCCGGCCAGGTAGGGCCGCTCGGTGTCGGTGAACTGGGTGAGCTGGTGACCGTCCGCCGACACCGTGATCCGGTCGCCGACCTGGACGACCCGACGGAGTGCGGGACGCCGACGCGGAACAGCGGTGTTGTCCCGGAGGCGAGGAAGCGCTCACCGCCCGGATAGGCGGGATCCTGCTTGGACAGCACCCAGCCGGTGGCTTCAGGGTGAGCGCGTAAAAGCGCTGGTTCGAGGTGTAGTGCCACACCACCCAGCCGACTTCCCACGGGTTCGGGGCCCCCGCGGCGCCGCGGCGCAGCTGTTGCTGCGTACGGACGTTCAGCGTCGCGGCGAAGTCGTTGTAGGAGCGGGCGGAGATCACCAGCGCCGCGTGGGTGCTGCCGGGGGCGGTGGCCCGGGCCGGGACACGGGATCGACGGTCCCGAGCTGGTGCCGGAGACCTGGCGTACCCGGTGAAGACGGTGCGCCAGGGCCGGCCGCGGGCCGAGCAGCCCGCCGGCGACTGCAGCGCCGAGCAGACCGCGGCCGCGCGGACGGCTGCGGCACGGCCATGAGCGCGCCTGGTAACGGCGGCCTGGTATTTGCGCGCCCCGGCGGAGCGACGCCGGCCGGTCGGCGCGCCAGGGCCGACGCCGCAACGGGCAGGCCTGCCGCGTCGGGGCCGGCCGCTCGGCCGCGGATCGGGGCTGGCCGTCGGCGGCGACTCGGCACCCGGTCGGTCTTGGCCCAGCCGGTCCGGCCGCGCAGTGTCCGGCCCACCGCCCACCAGCCCGCCGCGTACCACATCAGCCCGTAGCAGACGTACAGGTGCGCGAGCACGACGGTCCGCCGCGCCCCACGCCGTTCGTGCGCTCCCGGGGCCAGTAGACGGAGCTGAAGGCCAGCGCGGGGCCGAAGGTCAGCGCGTACGTCGAGGCGACCCACCAGCCGGCGGGTTCTGGCCCGGCCGCGCGAGTATCGCGCTTTGGCAAGGAAGAGGAACGACGCCGACAGCAGGGAGGCGATGAGCAGCACCGCCGGGCTTGTCAGGTGGTAGAGCAGGTCGGTCCTGGCCCGCCGGGCGCTGCGCAGCACGAGCGGGATCAGCCGCCAGGACTGCAGGTGGCCCTGGAACCAGCGGGACCGCTGCCGGATCAGCCGCCGGAGTTCGACCACGCCCTGCTGGTGCACGGCGACCGCCGAGCAGTACTCGTTGCGCCACCCGGCCGCGATCAGCCGGATGCCCAGGTCCAGGTCCTCGGTGAGGCTCCGGGTCCACGGGCTGGACCCAGCGACAGCATCGCCGACAGCCGCATGAACTGGCCGTTGCCGCCGAGGCCGACGCTGCCCAGGTGCCGCCGGCCGCGCTGGAACACCTCGGTGTAGATGACGAACTCCATGTCCTGCATCCGCGCCAGCATGCTCGCTCCCGGTTGTTGATGCGGACCCCGATCTGCACCGCGCCGACTTCCGGGTCGGCGAAGTACTCGGCGACCGCCGGCGAGGGAGTCCGGGTCCATCCGGCCGTCAGCGTCCACCACGGCGATGACCCGGTCCGGGTCGCGGCCGGCGAGCCGGCGTCCTGCAGGTAGCGGACGCGGCGTTCAGCGCCTCGCCCTTGCCCTGCCGGGCCTGGGCAGCATCCGGCTAAGCAGCCAGACCCGCTCGCCGGCGACGCCGGCCACGACATCAGCGGTGCCGTCGTCGGAGCCGTCGTCGATGACCAGGACGACGAAGTCGCCGCCCGGCATGGAGAGCAGCCGCTTCAGGCTGTTGGCGATGACCGCCTCCTCGTTCAGGCAGGGCATCAGGAACACGAAGAACTCCCCGCCGCGCGCGGCGGCTGGCCTCGCCGGCCTGGGCGCCGCGTGCCGGGCCCGCGGCGTGCCGGTCATGCCTGGCAGGCTACCCGGGGGCAGGAGCAGGCTGGCTGCCCGGGCGATGGCGGGGCCGGCGGTGCCGTACCGCGGGCTGCGCCTGGACAGCCCAAGCATGCCGAGGCCGTAACCGACGCCGAGGGCGACCAGCCCGGCGGCCAGCCAGCCCAGCGGGCGGTCCCAGCCGAGGTTCACCAGGGCGGCCGAGTGAAGGCCGGCCTGGCAGCGAGGCCGATCACGGCCGGGCCGGCCTGCGCGGCGGCCGTCTCGCGGGTGGCGGTCTCCTGGATGGCCCGGTCCACCACAAGCCCGATCCCTGACGAAGGCGCATCACGTAGCCGGACAGGAACAAGGCGAGGACGGTCAGCAGGTAGAGCCCGAACAGCCCGCCCGCGCCGTCCAGCAGCAGCCGTGACGTCAGCCACAGCGCCCCGCTGCCCGGCAGGACAGCGGCACCGCCGACCGCGGTCAGACCGGCCAGGCCCGCAGAGTAATGCACCGAATCCCCCCGTATGAGGCAGGGCGCCTCATCTGTCTCCCGTGACCCAGTTGCGGGCCTGGACTAGACGCTATGCAGGGGAGATCACCCGGTGCTGAGGCGAACGGACGGTTCCGTCTACCTCATTTGTTGGACCGGGCAGGCCCAGGCGGCGAGCCGGAACGGCCGGTACTGGTCGGTAACCCAGGTCAGCGCAGGGAAGAACAGGACTATGTAATCCGGGATGGCGAGCAGCCACTTCACCAGCGGGAGCCACCGGTTCAATTCCGGAGCGTCAGGGTAAGAGTAGTCAAGGCGGACCGACTGATGATCATCGGTTGCCGGATATCTGTCATCCATCAGGGCCAGGTATGCGCCAACCCGGTTGCCGAACCGTTGCAACTGAGGTTCCAGTCGAACCACCAGCGCGGATACTTCTGCCGGAACACGACGGAAGAATGGTGTCGACCCGGTTGAGTGCCCGGTCCGGGTAATCGACCGAAAACTAACTGGGATCGGTAAGCCCAGTCCATTGTCAGACGCCTTTTGCTCGAGGGGTTGCGGTCACCGGCACTGTCGTGTCAGATCGCCGCGCGAAGTCTGCACCCGCGGGCCGGCCGGTCCCGTGCGGTGGCGGGCGCGGTACTCGGGAGGGACCTTCGGCCCTTGCGGACGGGCCGGAGCGGGGCGAGAGTGTTCGCAGGACGAGAAAGTTCTGGAGGACGTCGTGACTGAGCCCGGGCAGCAGCGGATCGTCGTCGGGGTGAAGCGGTCCGTGGGGTCGCTGGCGGCGCTGCGGTGGGCGGCCGCGGAAGCGCGGCTGCGCCGCGTCACGCTGCACGTCGTGCACGCCTGGGAACCGGCCGCCCGCCCCGCCTCCTACGCCATTCTCGGCGACAGCCCGGCCGGTGGCCAGGAACGGCTCCGCGCCCAGGACAATCTCGCCGCGATCATGCGCGCCGCGTTCGGCGCCGAGTCGCCCGCGGGCATCACGGCGGAAGTCACCGAGGGAATGGCCGAGCGCATCCTCGCGGACCGCTCCCGGGACGCCCGCGCCTGCCTGCTCGTGCTCGGCGCGGCCGCCGACACGGGCGTGACCGGGCGCCCGGCAGGCCCGGTCATCCGGGCCTGCATGCGGAGCGCGCGGTGCCCGCTGGTGATCATCACCGCCGCCGCGGACGCGCGGCCCCCGGTTGTCAGCGCCCCGGTGGGCGTCTCCTGACGGGCCGGCCCGCTCGCAGCGGGGTGTGCTTCCCAGGAGCGGGCCGCGGTCACCGCACCACGAGGACCGGCCGGTCCGCCAGATGGATGACCTTGTGCGCGGTGCTGCCGAGCACCAGGCCGGCCAGGTCGCCGCGCCCCCGTGAGCCCATCACGATCACATCGGCGCCGAGCCCGGCCGCGTCGCTGACGATCTCCCGGGCGGCGTAGCCGAACACCGTATCCCTGACCACGGCGTGTGCCTTGATCCCGGCATTGGTCAGCTGCTCCACGGCGGCGCTGACCTCGGCAGTGGCCTCGTCGGACGACTCCGCGGAAGTGAGCAGGCCGGTCTTGCCCATCGTCTCGCGCTCGCGCAGGTGCAGGACCCACACCTCGCCGTGCGACAGCGAGGCCAGCCCGCGGGCGGCCTCCAGAGCCCGCGCGGAGACCTCGGAGTGGTCCACCGCGACCAGAATCTTCTCGTACATGGCCCGTCCCTTCTCTCTGTCAAGGAACGGTAAGCACTTGCGTATCCACGGGCCAGGGCCGAAGGTCCCCTGTCCGCCGGGCCCGGCTTCCGCGCTGGCCTGAAACGGACCAGGGGGACCCTGTCCGGCTTCTCGCGGATCCCGGTTGCGCGGTGTACGGGCCCCCGGCCCGCAGCTCCGCGCCTGTTCGAGGTCCCCCTCGTCGGTAGTGTCAGCACACCAAACCCGGATAGCCCGCACCTAGGGCCAAAGGTCCCTAGGTAGCAGCGGGTGGGATGTGGCTGACTGTGGGCATGTTCACGGATCACGCGGTCCGGCTCGACATGGGCTACCCGATCGCCAGGGCCCGGTTCCTGGAGTTGGCGCACGGAGACTGGCTGGACGGCCCGTCCCGGGACGCCTATGCCGACGGGCTGGTCGGCGAGGCCAGGGTCGGCCCGCTCGGCAGCGTGCCGGGCATGTCCAAGGTGGTCCGGGTGAGCCTGCTGGACCCGGTGCCCCGGGACGACATGGTGCTCATGCCGATCCGCTGGGAAGCGAGCGGGCGGATGGGCGGGCTGTTCCCTGTGCTGGATGCCAACCTGATTGTCGGCAACGACGGCCGCGGGCGGGCGGTGTTGCGGATCACTGGTGCCTACCGCCCGCCGCTGGACGGGCTGGGAGAAGGACTGGACCGGGCCCTGCTGCACCGGGTGGCGGCAGCCACCATCAGGTCGCTGCTGCACCGCATCGCGGCCACGCTGGCCGGCCCGGCCGCCGAATAGCCAGGCCAGGACGCACGTCCCGGCCCGGGCGCCCGGACGCGTGGCCGGACACGCCTTAAAGAGGCATCAGGCCATGCAGCGGGAAGACCGCGTTCCGGGTCGCCATGATCGCGCGGTCCACGGGCTCCGACGGGTCGTGGCCCGACTCGAACGCGGAGTACCGCCCGGGCAGGCCGTCGGTCATCAGTTCCGGCGCTGGCATGCCGGTCCGGCGCTGCACGTACTCACGCCAGCTCGCCGGGGTGGGCGCCTGCGGGTCGATCGGGCGGCCCGCCGCCTCGGCGAGCAGGTGCGTCCAGGTCCGGGGCACCACCTCGACCAGCGAATAGCCGCCGCCCCCGGTGAGCAGCCAGCGCCCGCCCGCGGTCTCGTGCGCCAGAGCGTGGATCGCGGCATGCGCGGCCCGCTGCGCGTCGATGCTCAGCTCCAGGTTGGCGAGCGGGTCGGTCCAGTGCGTGTCGCAGCCGTGCTGGCTCACCAGCACCTGCGGCCGGAACGCGCGCAGCAGCGGCGGCACCGTCGCGTGGAACGCGCGCAGCCAGCCGGCGTCCCGGGTACCGGCCGGCAGCGCCACGTTCACCGCGGACCCCTCGGCGCCGGCCGCCCCGGTCTCGGTGGGCAGGCCGGTGCCGGGGAACAGCGTGGCCGGGTGCTCGTGCAGGCTGATCGTCAGCACCCGTGGGTCGGCCCAGAACGCCGCCTGGACGCCGTCGCCGTGGTGCACGTCGATGTCGACGTAGGCGATCCGCTCGGCGCCCTGGCCGAGCAGCCAGGCGATGGCGATCGCCGGGTCGTTGTACACGCAGAAGCCGCTGGCGTGACCGGCCATGGCATGGTGCAGGCCGCCGGCGATGCTGGCGCCGTGCTCGGCCGCGCCGGCCCACATCGCCCGTGCCGCGGCCAGCGTCGCCCCGGCCACCAGCGCCGACGCGTCATGCATCCCGGGGAACACCGGGTCGTCCGGGGTGCCGAGCCCGTACCGGAGCAGGCCGCGCGGGTCGGTCAGTTCCCCGGCACCGGCGCGGCGCACGGCGCCGATGTAGGCCGGCGTCGTGCACCAGTTCAAGCTCGGCCGTGGTGGCGGGCTCCGGGACGGCCATCGTCACCCCGGCCGCGTTAAGCACACCGAAGTCGCGCGCCAGTTCGACGGTCAGCTCGACCCGGATCGGTGCCAGCGGATGGCTGGGCCCGAAGTCGTACCTGGTGAGCCGGTCGTCCCAGGCCACGTGGAGGGTGCAGGTCACAAGCGCGTCCTTTCCGCGCCGCGCGGCCGGCTCCATCCCGCTGTACGCCCGGGGAACGGCCCCGCGTGCGCAGCCAGGGCCGCCGCCCACATCTTCGCGTAATACCCGTCCGCAGCGAGCAGGCACGCGTGCGTGCCCCGTTCCAGCACCTGTCCGTGGCCGAGAGCAGACCACGGTCACCGGCCGGGCCTCGAGGGCCTACCGGCCCGGCGGCGGGGGACGTTCGCCCCTTGCCGGACTGCCCGTTCTGCGAGGACGGTCGAAGACGACCCCTAAGCCCCCGAATAGGCAGGAAGTACGACCAATGACGATCACACAGGAACGGCAGGCAACAGCGGAAGGAACTGCTCACCGGCAAGGTGGCCCTGGTCACCGGCGGCACCGCCGGCATCGGCGGGGCGATCAGCCAGCAACTGGCCGGCGACGGGGCCACCGTCGGCGCGGGCTACTGGCGGCACCAGGAACGGGCCGCGCAGTTCCAGGCCGACATGGCCGGGCAGCTACCCAGACCGGCTCTTCACCGTGCACGAGGGGAACATCGGCTCGGCCGGCGACTGCCGCCGCGTGGTCGCCGAGGTGATCGAGCGGCACGGCCGCCTCGACATCCTGGTCAACAACGCCGGCATCACGATCGACAAGACGGTGGCGAAGATGGGCGACGAGGACTGGCAACGGGTCATCGCGGTCAACCTGTCCGGGGCGTTCTTCATGGCCCAGGCCGCCCTCGACCAGATGGTCAAGCAGGGCACCGGCCGGATCATCAGCGTGTCCTCGGTGATCGGCGAGACCGGCCAGGTCGGCCAGGCCAACTACGCCGCGTCCAAGTCCGGGCTGTTCGGCCTGACCAAGTCGCTGGCGAAGGAGGCCATCTTCCAGCTCAAGCGGGCGGGCGGTGCGCCAGGCGACGGTGTCGGGCTGACGGTCAACGCCGTCACCCCGGCTACGTCGCGACCGACATGGTGGCCGCCGTGCCGGAAAAGGCGCTGGCGCGGATCAAGGAGCAGATCCCGATGGGCCGGCTGGCCCGGCCGGAGGAGATCGCCCGCGCCGTCTGCTTCCTGGCCGCCGACGAGTCGTCATACATCACCGGCCAGATCTGGGCCATCAACGGCGGCCTGGACATGTGAGGGTGATGACGATGAGCACCACGAACGATGTTTTCGTCCTGTCCGGCGTCCGCACCGCCATCGGCAAGTACGGCGGCGGCCTGGCGGCCGTTCCGCCGTGTGACCTGGCCGCGGCCGTAGTGGCCGAAGCGGTGCGCAGGGCCGGGACAGATCCCGCCGGTATCGGGCATTGTGCCTTCGGCAACGTGATCCACACCGAGGCCCGGGACATGTACCTGAGCCGGGTCGCCGCCGTGAACGGTGGCCTGCCGGTGGAGACGCCAGCATTCACCGTGAACCGGCTGTGCGGCAGCGGGCTGCAGGCCATCGTCTCGGCGGCGCAGGCCATCATGCTGAGCGACGCGGAGGCGGCCGTGGCGGGCGGCGCGGAGTCGATGAGCCGCGGCCAGTACTGGCTGCCCGGGATGCGGTGGGGCCAGCGGATGCAGGATGGCGTGGTCATCGACGCCATGGTCGGCGCGCTGACCGACCCGTTCAGCGCCTGCCATATGGGCGTCACCGCGGAGAACGTGGCGGCTGACTACGACGTGTCCCGCGAAGACCAGGACGCCCTGGCCACAGAGAGTCACCGGCGGGCGGCCGCGGCCACCGACGCCGGCTATTTCACCGGCCAGATCCTGCCCATCGAGGTGGCGGGCCGTAAAGGCACCACCACCTTCGCGACCGACGAGCAGATCCGGCCCGGCGTCAGCGCCGCGGACATGGCGAAGCTCCGCGCGGCCTTCGCCGAGGACGGCACGGTCACCGCTGGCAACGCATCGGGCATCAACGACGCAGCGGCGGCCGTGGTGCTCGGCGAGCGGCGAGTTCGCGGAGCGGGAGGGACTGGCCCCCCTGGGACGGCTGGTGGCCTACAGTCACGCCGGAGTCGAGCCGCGGATCATGGGCATGGGCCCGGTACCGGCCGTCCACAAGGTGCTGGACCGGGCGGGCCTCAAGCTTGACGACATCGACGTGTTCGAGGTCAACGAGGCCTTCGCGGCACAGGCCCTGGCGGTGGTCAGGGAACTGGGCCTGCCGCCGGAGCGGACCAACCCCAACGGGAGCGGGATCTCGCTCGGTCACCCGATCGGCGCGACCGGGGCCATCCTGGTAGTGAAGGTGCTGTACGAGCTGCACCGTACCGGCGGCCGCTACGGCCTCGTCACCATGTGCATTGGTGGCGGTCAGGGCATTGCCGCGGTGTTCGAGCGGGCATGACACGGTATTGACAGACAGCGGCGGGGCGGCCGGTGGCCGCTCCGCCAGCTGGTGACGAGTGGCTGGCACCGAGGAGGACGTCATGGATGGCGCAGGAAGCGCATGGGCCGCGGGCGAGGACGCGATGGCGGCCGTTGCTCCCGAAAGCGGCCTGTTCGCGCGGCTGGACCCGGTCAGTTTCGGCAATGCGCTGCTGGCCGTCACCCGGCGCGCCGCGCAGAACCCGTACGCGGCCTCCGGTGCGTTCTGGCAGTTCGCGGCGGCCCTGGCCCGGGTCGGCCCGGAAGCCGCCGTGCGCTGGGCCGGCCGTGACCGAGGCGGCCGGGACCCGCACCGGCCAAGGACAAGAGGTTCGCCGAGCCGGCCTGGCAGGACAACCCCGCGTTCTTCGCGATCGGGCAGGCGTACTTCGCCGCCGTGAAGCTGGTCGACGACCTGCTGGCCGCGGGCGGCGGTGACCCGCTCACCGACGCGAAGGCACGGCTGGCATCCGACCTGATAGTGGCGGCGCTCGCCCCGACGAACTACTTCGCCACCAACCCGGCGGCGCTCAAGCGGGCGTTCGACACGGGCGGGGCGAGCCTCGTGGCGGGTGCCAGGAACTTCCTCGACGACCTCAGGAACAACAACGGCATGCCCCGGCAGGTGGACACCCGGCCGTTCGAGATCGGCCGGAACATGGCCGCCACCCCGGCAGGTCGTCTTCCGCAACGACCTGATGGAGCTGATCCAGTACGCGCCGCAGACCCCGCAGGTCCGGTCGGTCCCGGCGCTGGCCAGCCCGCCGTGGATCAACAAGTACTACATCATGGACCTGGCCCCCGGCCGCAGCTTCCTGGAGTGGGCCATCACCCACGAGCGCACGGTCTTCGCCATCTCCTACCGCAACCCGGACCCGGGCATGAGCGGCGTGACCCTGGACGACTACCTGGTGCACGGCCCGCAGGCCGCACTCGACGTGATCACCGACATCACCGGGGCTCCGAAGATCGACATCGTCGGGCTGTGCCTCGGCGGGGCGCTCACCGGCATGCTCGCCGCCTACCTGGCCGGCACGGGAGACGACCGGATCGGCTCGATCACCCTGCTCAACACCCTGCTCGACTACAGCGAGCCTGGCGTGCTCGGCGCGTTCACCGACGAGCTGACGGTGTCCCGGCTGGAGAAGCAGATGGAGGAGCAGGGCGTCCTGGAGGGCAGGCAGATGGCCACCACGTTCGACGCGCTGCGGCCCAACGACCTGATCTTCAACTACGTGGTGTCCAACTGGCTGCTCGGCCAGGACCCGCCGGCCTTCGACATCCTGGCCTGGAACAGCGACAACACCCGCATGCCCGCCGCCATGCACGCGTTCTACCTGCGCTCGCTGTACCTGCGCAACGAACTGGCCCGGGGCGTGATGGAGGTCAAGGGGCAGCGGCTGTCGCTGGCAGACGTCACCAACGACGTCTACGTGGTCGGCGCCATCAACGACCACATCGTGCCCTGGCAAGCGTCCTACAAGACGACCGCGCTGATGGGCGGGAACGTCCGCTACGTGCTCTCCAGCGGCGGGCACATCGCCGGCATCGTCAACCCGCCCGGCCCCAAGGCCTGGTACGAGGCGGCCAAGACGCCGAACCCACCGGCCGCGGATAAGTGGCGGGAGGGGGCGGAGCACTTCGGCGGGTCCTGGTGGGAGGACTGGGCCAAGTGGGCAGGCCGGCGTGCGGGGCGCCGCACTGAGCCGCCGCCGATGGGAAGTGAGAAGTACCGGCGATCGGTGACGCTCCTGGGAGTTATATGCACGGCTGAGCGCCTTGTGGCCGAGGGAGCTGCGGTCGGCATGGCCTTCGCACCCTTACCAGCCTGTCCGCGTACCGCTCGCCGTGCCCCAGCGCCGAGCGGGCGGTTGTGGCGGCGCCGTTCGCTTGCGGACTGATGATCAAGAGTGCGCTTGACAAGTCGCGCGAAGTTGCGTACTTTAGTTTGCAGAAGCCATCGAGGAGGAACCATGAGCGACACCAAGACCGTGGGGCACGAGTTCCAGGGTGAGATTCTGAAGACCGTCCGCAAGGGCCAGGACGCCGTCGTCGACGCGATCCAGATGTGGGCCGACGCGGTCCAGTCCATCAAGCCGCCGCTGCCCGAGGTGAGCATCCCCTTCGCCGACAAGCTGCCCACGCCGGGCGAGCTGGTGACCGGCGCGTATGACTTCGCCGAGCAGCTTCTCGCCGCGCAGCGCAAGTTCGCCGAGGACGTGCTGCAGGCGACCGCGCCGCTGTACAACGGCGACACCGCTCCCGCTGCCAAGAAGACGGGCGCCGCGGCCAAGTAAGGCCTGCCCAGTGCGGACCGGCCGGCTGGCCGGTCCGCCGCCCGTTGCAGCGGGCGGAAGAACCACCCGCCGCGCGGCGGCCCGGTCAAGGGCCGCCGCGCGGTGCATTTGCTCAGTATCGTTAGCGTAGGGGCCGCAGGAGGCTTAGCGCAGGAGCCCGGCAGGGCGCACTGCCAGCACTGTGGCCGTGGGACGCGGAGGTGAGGTGAACCGTGACGGACGCATGGGACGCCCAGATGAAGGCGCTCGGCAGCTTCATCCACAGCCAGCGCAAGCTGGCGAACCTGTCGCTCCGCCAGCTTGCCGAGCTGACCAGCCTCTCGAACCCGTACCTGAGCCAGATCGAGCGCGGCCTGCACCAGCCGTCGGTGCGCGTGCTGCGGCTGCTGGCCGACGCGCTCAACGTGTCCGGGGAGACGCTGCTCGCCGAGGCCGGGCTGCTGGAGCACGCCGCGGACGCCGCCCGGGGCGAGGCGGACGACGGCCCGGGCTCGGTGGAGTCGGTGATCCGGGCCGACGCCCGGCTCGACGACGAGCAGAAGGCCGCGCTGCTCGCGGTGTACCGGAGCATGCTCAGGGAATAGCGGCAGGTCCCGAGCGGCCGTAAGGGTCCTGGCCGATGAGGGCTCGCTGGTAACGCGGCCCAGGTGGGGAACCTTCTGGCCAGCGAAGCAGGCGCGGTCGGCACAGGCCCGGTACCACGGGACCAACGACCCTGGACCCGCTATGGCACCGCGCCAGCCTGGGAGCCTGATCCCGATCATGGGCAGGTGAGAGGCATGGCAGAGGCCACCAGACAGGCGCCGGCCGGTCAGCCCGGCGAGGCCGCCACCGCCGCGTCCGCGGCACCGCCGCTACCACGGCGCATCCCGGCGTCGCACGGTCACGGCGATGCTGGCCACCGCCTCCCGCGCGCCCTCGGTGCACAACACCCAGCCGTGGCGGTTCGCGGTCGGCCCGCACGCGATCGACCTGTACGCGGACCCGGCGCGCAAGCTCGGCCAGGACCGCGACGGCCGGGAGATGCTGATCTCCTGTGGCGCGGCACTGTTCGGGCTCCGGCTCGCGGTGCGCGGGCTGGGCTACCTGCCCGCGGTGACGCCTGTTTCCCGACAAGTCCAAGCCCGGGCTGCTGGCCCGGGTGGCCCTCGGCCCGGAGGCGCCGGTCACCGAGGCGGAACGCCGGATGCTGGCGGCACTCCCGCACCGGCACACCCACCGCGGTGCGTTCGACCCAGGCCCGCTGCCGGCCGGGCTGCTGCCCAGGCCTGCAGCATGACGCGCTCGCCGAGGGCGCCACGCTGGCGGTCATCGACACGGCCAGCCAGTACGGGAAGCTGTCCGCCCTGGCGGCCGAGGCCACCAGGATGCAGGCGCGCAGCGCCGGGGCCCGTGCGGCGATCTGGCGCTGGAGCCGTCCGCCCGGCAGCGCCGCCAGGGACGGCGTGCCGGCGGCCGCGTTCGGCCCGGCCGGCCCGGCCATCCCGGGGACGCTTGGCGCAGCGTGACTTCGACCTCGGCCGGCACCGTGGCCTGCTGCCCGCCCACGGGCCGGACGAGCCGCCTCCGGCCGCGACCGCGGTCTGGTGACGACCGGGGATACCCAGCTCGACTGGCTGCGCGCCGGCCAGGCGCTGCACCGCGTGCTGGCCCACGCGGCCACGGTGGGGTGTCGGCCAGCCTGCACACCCAGCCGCTGGAGGTTCCCGGTGATCCGCGACCTCATCCGCGCCAGGCTCGCGCTGCCCGGATCGCCGCAGATGCTGCTCCAGTTCGGGCCCGCGCACACCAGCCTGGCCTCCGCGCGCCGCCCGGTACCCGAACTCCTCATCGACGGGCCCTCCGGCGGTGCCGCGCGGGACGAACGTCCCTGACATCCGGGCCGCAGCGCCCTGCCGGCGCGCGGGCCAGGCCGCGCAGACTGAGAGCACCAGGCAGGAGGAGGTGGCCGACGATGGCAGCCATGGCCAGTACCCCGTCCCGGCAGTCCCGCCGCTCAGCGGCGGCCGGGTCGTGGTGGGTGTCGACGACTCGCCTGCCGGGCTGGCGGCGCTGCGCTGGGCGATGGGATTCGCCTGGTCGCGGGGCGCGCAGTTGGTCGCGGTCCGGGCCTGGGCGCTCGGGCTGCCGCGGCACGGCGGGCTCCGGCACCGCAGCGGCCGCACTCCCGTGGTCCTCACCTTCCGGGGCAGCGAGCCCGGGCAAGCGGCCAGGCGCCTCACCACGCGGGCGCTCCGCGCGGCTGCCGGAGATGTTCCAGGTGATCTCGATGTGACGATCGAGACACCAGAGGGTAACCCCGGCCCGGTGCTCACCCGGATCGCCTCGGGCAGTGACGATGTGCTCGTCGTGGGAACCACGCCCGGCCCCAGCCTGCGGCGGGCGGTGCACGGCTCGGTCAGTGCCTACTGCACCGCGCACGCACGCTGCCCGGTCACCGTCGTCACGCCCGGCCAGCCGGGCACGTCCCGGAATCCAGCTCCGACCAGCAGGCATGCCCGCGGCCCCGGCCGCCAGGGCCGCCGGTGAGGTGGTTCGAAATGCGCGCTCATGTCGGCGACCGGCTGGTCGTCGGGGAAGACCGGATCGGTCGAGGTGGTCGGCGTGCCGTCGGCCGACGGCGCACCGCCGTACATCATCAAGTGGCTAAGGGCGGGCACATCGCGATGGTGTTCCCGGACCAGTACGCGCGCGTCATCCCCGCGGGGGAACCGGCGGGCACCGGTGGCTCCGGGGAGCACGGGATGACCCCCGCGGGGACGGGCACCGGCCACGCCGGAACGAGCCCGGGTACCGGGAGGTACGCACTGCTGACCGACGGCAGCACGGTGCTGATCCGGGCCGCGGGCCCGGCCGACGCCGAGGCCGTCCGGGCCATGCATGCCGCGCTGTCGCCCGACAACCTCTACCTGCGCTTCTTCAGCCTCAGCCTGCGCAATGCCGAGACCGAGGCGGTCCGCGTGTGCCGCGAGCCCGGGCCCGGACCACGCCGCGTTGCTGGCCTGGCTCGGCGATCGGCTGGTCGGGGTGGCCAGCTACGAGCCTGCCCCCAAGTCAGGCATCGCCGAGGTCGCCTTTGCCGTGCCCGACGACATGCACGGCCGCGGGATCGCCACGCTGCTGCTGGAACACCTGGTGTCGGTCGGCAGGCAGCACGGACTGCGCGCGTTCATGGCCGAGACGCTGCCGGAGAACCGGGCCATGCTCGGGGTGTTCGCCGACGCCGGGCTGCCGGTGCACCGGCAGATGGCCGACGGCGTGGTAGAGCTCACGTTCCCGATCCCGGCCGGGGATGACGACCGCAGCCTGGACGGCTACCTGGACTCCGTTGACGCCCGCGAGAGCACGCGCGGATGTGGCCAGCCTGCGGCCCCTGCTGCTGCCCGCCTCGGTGGCGGTGGTCGGTGCCAGCCGCCGGCGGGGCACGGTGGGCCGGGAGATCCTGCACAACATCGTGACCGGGGGCTTCACCGGTACCGTGTATCCGGTCAACCCGCGGGCCACCTCGATGGAAGGCCTGCACTGCCTGGCCTCCGTAGACGACCTGCCCGAGCGGGTGGACCTGGCCGTGCTGGCCGTGCCGCCTGCCGCGGTCGTCGACGTCGCGGAGCACTGCGGGCGCCGGGGCGTCCGGTCCCTCGTGGTGATCACATCGGGCCTGGGGGAGCACGGCCCGGACCTGCTCGCGGTGTGCCGCCGGTATGGCATGCGACTGGTCGGCCCCAACTGCTTCGGCGTGGCCGTGCCGCCTCTCGGGCTCGACGCCACCTTCGCCGCCGGCCACCCGGCACCCGGCGCCGCGGGCCTGGTCGTCCAGTCCGGCGGGATCGGGATCTCGCTGCTGCGAGCACCTTTCGTCGCTTGGCATCGGGGTGTCCTCGTTCGCCTCGGTCGGTGACAAGTACGACGTGTCCAGCAACGACATGCTGACCTGGTGGGAGCAGGACGGTCAGACCAAGCTGGCGGTCCTGTACGTGGAATCGTTCGGGAGCCCGCGCAAGTTCGCCAGGACCGCGCGCCGGGTGGGCCAGCGGATGCCGGTGATCACCGTGGTCGGCGGCCGGTCCGCCGCGGGCCAGGCCGCCGCGGCCTCGCACACCGCGGCCGCCGCGACGCCGCTGGTGACCCAGGAGGCGCTGTTTCGGCAGGCGGGCATCATCGCGGTGCCCGGCCTCGGCGAAGTGGTGGAGGTGGCCGCCCTGCTGGCCGCGCAGCCGTTGCCGGCCGGGAACCGGGTGGCCGTCGTGACCAACGCGGGCGGGGCGGGGGTGCTGGCGGCGGACGCGTGCGGCGACCACGGGCTGGTGGTGCCCGCCCTCGCCGTGGCCACCCGGCGGCGGCTGGCCGGCCTGCTGCCGTCCGGCGCGGCGGTGACCAACCCCGTCGACACCACCGCCGCCGTCGGCCAGGACGCGTTCCGTGCCTGCCTGGAGCAGGTGGCGGCGGACGACGGCATCGACGCCATCCTCGTGGTGACCGTGCCGACCGCCGTCGCCGACCTGTGCCAGGCTGTGTGCGCCGCCCAGGTCGCCAAGCCTTTGGCCGCGGCCGTTCTGGACCAGCAGGAAACGGTACGGCTGATGCCCTGCGGCGAGCACCGGGGCAGCCCGGCGGCCGTCCCAGCGGTTATTCCCTGCTATGCGTTCCCGGAGGCCGCAGCCCGGGCTCTCGGGCACGCTGCCAGCTACCACGCCTGGCGCGGGCGGCAGCGGGGGCAGGTTCCCGAGTTCGAGCGGACTGCGCACCGCGGATGCCAAGGCGTGCGTCACGGCCTTTCTCCGCGCGCACCCGGACGGCGGCTGGCTGCCCCAGGGCGCCGTCCGGGACCTGCTCGGCTGCTACCAGATCCCGGTCGTGCCGGCCACGCTGGCCGCGACCGAGCGGGAGGCGGTTCAGGCCGCCGCGGGGTTCGGCGGCCCCGCGGTGCTCAAAGCGGAGGCGGCCGGCCTGGTCCACAAGACCGAGGCAGGCGCGGTCAAGCTCGGCCTGCACGGGGAGCAGGAGGTCCGGGCGGCCTACGCCGAACTCGCCGCGACATTCGGCGCCCGCCTCACCGGTGTGCTGGTCGAGCCGATGCTCTCCGGAGGGGTCGAGGTGCTGGTCGGGGTTGTCCAGGAGCCAGTGTTCGGCCCGCTGGTGGTGTTCGGCCTTGGCGGTGTGGCCACCGAGGTGCTCGGCGACCACGCGGCCCGGCTCACGCCGCTCACCGACGCCGACGCCGACGACCTCATCCACGGCGTGCACGCGGCCCCGCTGCTGCTCGGCCACCGCGGCACCCCGCCGGTGGACACCGCGGCGCTGGCCGATGTGCTGCTGCGGGTGTCCCGCCTCGCGGACGACCTCCCCGAGGTGGCCGAACTCGACCTCAACCCGGTCGTCGCCACTCCGGCCGGTGCGCAGGCCGTGGACGCCCGGATCCGGGTCAGCCCGGCACGGCCACGTGACCCGTTCCTCAGACAACTGCGCTGATTCCGGGCGGGCCGCAGTATCGTCGATGACGGCGGCGGTGCCCGCAATGGAGGCGGTCCCAAGGGTGCGGCGCGTCGCTGCCAGAGACCGGTGACGGCAAGAACGGAATGAACGGAATGAACGGCATCAGGAGGCGAGCCCGGAGGCTGGCACGCCGGCTGGGGCTGGACGCCAACCCACTACGGCGGCGCACCGACAAGATCGCCACCTGGCTCGCGGCACAGTTTCTCGTAGTGGTCCTGATCGGGGTGCCGTTGTTCGCCATCGCGGCCTTCACCTGGGCGGGCCGTGCCGGTGCCGCCGAGCAGCATGCGGAGCGCTCCTGGCGGGAGGTTCCCGCGGTCCTGCTGCGCTCGGTGCAGGTGCCCGACTCCTTCGCCGGCGGAGTCTTCGGGTATTCCTGGGTGCCGGCCCGGTGGACGGCACCGGACGGGCAGGTCCGCTCCGGCGACATCCCGGTCGAGGTCGGCCTGGCCGCGGGCCGGACGGTGCCGCTTTGGGTGGATGCCGCCGGCGAGCCGACCGATGTCCCGCTCACCCACCGTGCGGTGCTGGCCCGTGCGGCCACCGCGGCCGCCGTCGCGGCCATCCTGCTGCTGGCCGCGCTGTCCTGCCTGGCGGCTGCCGGGCGCTGGCTGCTGAACCGGCGCAGGCTCGCCGACTGGGAACTGGCCTGGGCGATCGTCGGCCCGCAGTGGACCAAGCGCTTCCGGTCCCGCGGGTAGCAGCCCGGGGGAGGGACAATGGACCGGCGAGTCCGGGCCGCGGATTCGCATCGTCGACCGAGCTACGAACAGGATCGCGAATGTCTGATGGCACCAGCGGTGACGCGAATGTGAGCCCAGCGGGCGACGGGACGGCCACCCGGCCGGTCCTGGAGCCCCTGGACGAGGCGGAATGCCTGCGGCTGATCTCGCCGGGCGGCATCGGCCGTATCGCCTTCACCGGGCGTCAAGGCCTGACCGTGTTTCCGGTCAACTACACGCTGCACGACGGGGCGATCCTGTTCCGCACCGCACAGGACAGCCCGACCGGCGAAGATCTGCGCACCGGGATCGCGCACGCCGAATACCAGGTGGCGTTCGAGATCGATGACATCGACCCGGTGGCCAGGGACGGCTGGAGCGTCCTCATCCATGGCCCGGCGCATCACATGTCCTCGGAGGCCGAGCGGGCGGCGGTGCTCGAATCCGGCGTAGAACCGTGGCCAGGCGGAGCCCGCGAGGACGCGATCAGGATCACGCCCACCCGGGTCACCGGCCGCCGCCTGAGCCACCGGGCCGCCTCCGGCACCTCCTGACCCTCCCTGGGTTTCCGTATCACCGGCGATTACCCTGCGGAAAACGCAAGGAATCGCCTGCGGCCGGTGGCGAAAATTCCTATTTTTAAACACGGTAAACTAGATAGTTATATCACCTAATTCCGGCCAAACCGCTAGACATCTTGGGGTAATGCCTATATTCAGGAATGAAAGACTAGAGAATCTGCTGCAGCGTGCGGCAGGTCACCGGAGGTGTAAGCCGGTGACACGGCAGATGGCGCGGGTCACCGGGCGGCGGCGGCTCCGCCGGCGGTCACCGGGCGGCGGAAGGAGAAAGCCAGCGATGCACCTGGACCCCTTTATCATCCTGGGCAGTGCGGTGGTCGGGCTGCTGGTCGGGCTGACCGGGGCCGGCGGGGCGCCCTGATGACACCGATGCTCATCCTGCTGTTCGGGGTGAAGCCCTCCTCGGCGATCTCCAGCGACCTGGTGGCCGCGGTGGTGATGCGGCCGTTCGGCGCGGCCGTGCACCTGGCCAAGAAGACGGTGAACCTGCGCCTGGTCGGCTGGATGGTGTGCGGTTCTGTGCCGATGGCGTTCGTCGGCGCCTTCCTGCTGCACGAACTCGGCGCAAGTTCCACGGCACAAGACAACGTGGAGAAGCTCCTGGGAGCCGCGCTGCTGATCGGGGCCGCGGCGATGGTGTTCCGCTACTGGCTGGACCGCCGGTCCGGGCAAGAGCCGGGTCGGCCTCATCAGCGACGTCCAGATCCGCCCGCTGCCGACCATCGCCATCGGCATGATCGGCGGGCTGATCGTCGGCATGACCTCGGTGGGCTCCGGGTCACTGATGATCGTGCTGCTGCTCTTCCTCTACCCGCTGATCAGCGCTAACGCGCTCGTCGGCACCGACCTGACCCAGGCGGTCCCGCTGACCGCGGCCGCCGCCCTGGGCGCGCTGATCTTCGGTTCGGTCGAGTTCGGTGTGACCTTCTCCATCATCATCGGCGCAGTGCCGGCCGTGCTGATCGGCTCGTTCCTGTCCTCGCGGGCGCCGGATCGCTACATCAGGCCGATCATCACCTTCGTGATCTTCGCGTCCGGCCTGAAGTACATCGGCGTCGGCACCACCACGCTGGGCTGGATCCTGTGCGCCGTCCTGCTGGCTGGCGCCGTCTACTGGCTGGTCCGCACCCAGCCGTGGCGCAACGGCTGGATGGCGGCCGCCACCGCGAACGGAGCCGGCCGGGCGAACGGATCCGGGAAGGCCACGCCGGGCGCCAACGGGCAGCACGCCAATGGCCAGCAAGCCAGGCCAGCAAGCCCCGGTCAGCAGGCCGCCCAGCAGGAAGCCAGCCCGCCGCCCGGCGGGTAGCCCCCGGCCGGCGGGTAGCCCCGCCGCAGGCCGGCGATGGCGCAGTCCGCGCCTGCGATGGATGCCATCGCAGGCGCGCGGCGGTCCGCAGTCGGCCTCCGGAGAGCTTTTCGCACGGCCTGGCCCTGGCAGCGGGCTACCCTTCGCCGGGCTGACCAGGGCAATGACCGCTCTGGCGGCTTTTGCGGCCCAGTACCAGCCCACTCCGTGGTGACAAGGCACCGCACCGCGCTCCTGGCCGCGACTTTTCAGCGAGCTGACCGAAATGGGTTACCATGACCCTCACCGGTCGCAAGGACGAGCATCGCGAGGCAGGAGCGGCTTACCGTGGGCGCTTGTTCCGGATGCCCGCGCACGGAACACTCGTGCCGTCCCCCGTGGCCAGGAAGGAAAGGCGGCCATGCCTGAATTCGAGCAGTCCCGAGAGGTCGGCGCGGCACCGGATGCGGTATGGCGCCTCGTGTCAGATCCGGACCGCCTGACGGAATGGGTGCCCACGACCACCGCCAGCCACCGGGCGGGCGAGGATGCCGTCCAGTTGCAAGGCGAGTCCCATGGCCATGACTACGACACCCGCGGCGGGTTCGTGGCCGACGCTGCCGCCAAGCGGCTGTCCTGGGACAGCCCGAGGCGCAGCGGCTACCGGGGCACGCTCGTCGTGGCCGATCACGCCGGCGGCTCGCGGGTGACCGTCTGGGTGAGCATCCCGGACGCTCCCGCACAGGCGGAGGAGGAGATCACCCGGGGCCTGCGCGAGACCCTCGACCGGATCGCCCGCCTCGCCCACGCCTGACGAGCAGGCCAGGGCGATCGGACGGCCCAGCCCGTTCCTGGCGGGAGCGTCCGGCCGACTGATGTCGAGTGCTGCGTCGGCAGCTCGCGCAGAGCCAGCCAGGTCACCACCACGAGCGCAGGCCCTCCGCGGTCGTGACGGACCCACGGTCCGACTTGCGGAAACCTTGGCGGGCTCAGATTGAGCTGGTCAGCAGCTCGTCGAGGTCGGGCGTGGGATGCCCGGTACGGCGCAGCGCTTTTTGCAGCTCTTGAGCGAGAGAGCGCATCTCATCGGGGGCTGCGCGGGTGTGCGCGCCGAACCACAGCTCACCGCGAGGACCGGCGAAAACTCGTCGCCAGTAGGCGACGGCGAACGCCGTCGGCAGGCGGAGGAAGAGAACTCGCAGGTTCGTGGGGATCTCGGCATTCCCGGCCGCGTGCAGCGCCGTAAAAGCCTGCCGGATCGCAAGGACCATCGACCGCAGGGTGCGCGGATCGGCGGCGAGTTTGGCCGGATCGGTATCGACCCGATACAGCGCGAACGCGATGGGCGCGATGAAGGCAGCGTGCCCCAATAGCCAGTCATCGATGCTGGTACTGATCGTGGCCGGGAAGCCTGCACCGCTCAGCTCGTCCTGGAGATGCCGGACTCGGGGGGTCATCGCGCCGCTCGGTTCGCCGAGCATCGTCTTCTGCTGCCTGATCAGCACGTACTTGATGACCGGGCCGTCCCGAACACCACCGGCCGCGGGGAAGCCGAACAATACACGCTCGCCGAGGGACGCGAGGAGCTCTGCCTCGTGCCCGGCCGTATTGCCGAAGAACAGTACGTCCGAGCCGTCGTTCATGGCGGCCAGGACCGGTAGCGTGCTCGCAAGCTGCTCGGACCGAACGGGGACCAGCACCACCTCGTACCGGTCGTCTGGCGCCAAGCTCTCCCACCGACTGCACTGCCAGCACCGTGCGGTTCCCGACTTAGCCTCCTCCAAGACCAGCCCGTGAGTCTGCAGATCTGACAGACGGCGACCGCGGGCGAGCATGACCACCTCGTGCCCCGCTTGCAGCAGCTTGACGGCGTACACGCTGCCGATCACTCCGGCGCCGAACACCAGGATGCGCACCTGTGACCTCCCCGCCGTCCCGCTGTGTATAGTCATCCAACCGCATCGACACAGCGGCGCCCCTTGCTGCCGGCCTGCCGAGCCAGCCCGAGTGGCAGAAGGACGGTCACATCGCAATGGTGCAGCCCGATCAGTACTCCCGGATTACCCCCGCGGGGCAGCCAGCGAACGCAGATCCCAAGCCGGGTAAGGCGCCGTGAGCGAAGACATGGTGCGCAGGCGGCCGCCAGGTCATGCCACGGACCTATGCGCTGCTGACCGACGGGAGCACCGTGGAGATACGGCCCGCGGCGCCAGCCGACGCCGAGGCGGTGCGTGCGATGCACGCGGGGCTGTCCATGGTGAACCTTTACCTGCGTTTCTTCAGCCTGAGCCGGCAGAGTGCCGATACCGAGGCGGAACGTGTGTGCCGCGCGCCAGGGGCCGATCATGCGGCGCTGCTCGCCTGGCTTGGCGGTCGGCTGGTCGGGGTGGCCAGCTATGAGCCCGCGCAGAAGGCGGGTGTCGCCGAGGTCGCATTCGCCGTGCCCGATGATATGCACGGCAGGGGGATTGCCACGCTGCTGCTCGAGCACCTGGTGTCGGTCGCGACCGAGCGGGGGCTGCACACGTTCATGGCCGAGGCGCTGACCGACAACAGGGCCATGCTTGCGGTCTTCGCCGACGCCGGGCTGCCGGCCACGCGGCGGACCTCGGACGGCGTGGTGGAACTCACGTTCCCGCTGCCGCGGGAGGCCGACCGTGGGCTGGACGCTTACCTGGATTCCGTGGCAGCGCGCGAGAGCCACGCGGACGTCGCAAGCCTGCGGCATTTGTTGTGGCCGGAGTCTGTGGCGGTGGTGGGCGCGAGCCGCCGGCGGGGAACGATGGGCAGGGAGATCCTGCGCAACATTGTGACCGGCGGATTCTCCGGGCAGGTCTACCCGGTCAACCCGCGGGCCGCTGCGCTAGAAGGCCTGCCCTGCCTGGCGTCCGTAGACGAACTCCCGCAAAACGTGGACATCGCTGTGATCGCGGTGCCCGCCGCAGCGGTCACCGAGGTAGCGGCGCAGTGCGGGCAGCGGGGTGTCCGGTCCCTGGTGGTCATCACCTCCGGCCTTGGCCCCGGGGGGGCCGACCTGCTGGCCGTCTGCCGCAGGTACGGCATGCGCCTTGTCGGTCCCAACTGTTTCGGGGTCGCGGTGCCCTCCCTTGGCCTGGACGCGACGTTCGGCCGCGACCACCCGGCTCCGGGCGTCGCAGGGCTGGTCGTCCAGTCTGGTGATATCGGGGTATCCCTGCTCGGGCACCTGACCCAGCTAGGCATCGGCGTGTCGTCCTTCGCGTCGGTAGGTGACAAGTACGACGTGTCGAGCAACGACCTGTTGACGTGGTGGGAGCAGGACCGGCGGACCAAGCTGGCGGTGCTGTCCGTGGAGTCGTTCGGGAGCCCGCGGAAGTTCGCCAGGACGGCGCGCAGGGTCGGGCAGCGGATGCCCGTGCTGACTGTGCTGGGCGGCAGGTCCGCCGCTGGCCAGCGCGCCGCCGCCGCGCACACCGCCGCCGCGCGCGACGCCCCTGGTCACCCAGGAGGCGCTGTTCGAACAGGCCGGCATCATCGCCGTGCCGGCCCTCGGCGAACTGGTCGAGGCCGCGGCTCTGCTGGCCGCCCAGCCGCTGCCCGCCGGTGACCGGGTCGCGATCGTATCCAATGCGGGTGAGGCAGGCGTCCTGGCCGCTGACGCCTGCGGTGACAACGGGCTGCGGGTGGTAGCCCTGTCCGGGGCCACACAGCGCCGGCTGGGCCGGCTGCTCCCGCCCGGTGCCGCGGTCGCAGGCCCGGTCGACACCACCGCCGCCGTCGGCCTGGACGTGTTCCGTGCTTGCCTGGAGGAGATGGCGGGCGATGACGGCGTCGACGCTGTCATCGTGGTCACCGTCCCGACGGCCATCGCCGACCTTACTCAGGCCCTGGCCACGGCCAGCGTCGCCAAACCGCTGGTGGCCGCGGTCCTCGACCAGCAACCGGTGGTGCGCCTGATTCCAGTCGGGGATGATTTGGCGGGTCAGCACGCGGGCGGCCGTGAGCGCCGGGGCGCCGGCCTTCCTGCCGGTGGGCGCGCCGTTCCGGCATACGCCTATCCGGAAGGCGCGGCGCGGGCGCTGGGGCGTGCTGCCGCCTACCGCGCTTGGCGCGAAAGGCAGCGGGGCCAGGTGCCCGCGCTCAGTGGGCTGCGCACCGCAGATGCCCGGGCGCAGATCACCGAGTTCCTGAAGGGCACCCCGGCGGGCGGGTGGCTGCCGCCGGCCGCGGTCAGCGACCTGCTCGCGTGCTATCAGATCCCGCTGGTGCCCACCCGCCCTGCCGCAGACGAGGGCGGCGTCGAGGTGCTGGTCGGCGTCGTGCAGGAACCTGTGTTCGGGCCGCTGGTGGTGTTCGGCCTCGGCGGCGCGGCCACCGATGTCCTCGGCGATCACGCGGCTAAGCTCACCCCGCTCACCGACACCGACGCCGACGATCTGATCCACGCCGTGCGCGCCGCGCCTTTGCTGTTCGGGCACCGGGGCACGGCCCCCGTGGACGCCGCTGCGCTGACCGACGTACTGCTGCGGGTTTCACGTCTGGCCGACGAACTCCATGAAGTCGCAGAACTCGACCTCAACCCGGTCATCGCCACACCCGTAGGCGTCCACGCCGTGGACGCCCGGATCCGCATCAGCCCCGCACAGCCGCGGGACCCGTTCCTGCGCAGGCTTCGCTGAACGAACCGGCGACTCCGTCAGGCCGACGGGGGCTAGCGAGCCGCGATTGCGGCGCGGGTCTGGCGGGCGATCTCGATGTCCTCGCGTGCGGTGATGACCAGGGTTCGGACCGCGGTGCCGGGCGCGGAGATGTCGCAGTCCGGCTGGGCGGTGGCGTTGGCGCCCTCGTCCACGGCCACGCCGAGGAACCCCAGCCCGCTGGCCGCCTCGGTGCGCGTCTCGGCCTGGTGCTCGCCGATCCCGCCGGTGAACACCAGGGTGTCCAGGCCGCCGAGCGCGGCGGCCATCGCGGCGATCTGCGCGCGCAACCGGTGCGCGTGCACGTCCAGCGCCAGCCGGGCGCCCGGGTCGCCCCGGCGCGGCGGCCGGCCGCACGTCGCGCATGTCCCCCGAGCCACCGGGCAGATCGGCGAGCCCGGCCAGGCCCGCGGAGAACTCCAGCCCGTCGGACACCTCGTCCGCGGAAAGCCCGCCGTGGCGCAGCAGCCAGATGATCAGCCCCGGGTCCACGCTCCCGGACCGGGTCGCCATGACCAGACCCTCCAGCGGGGTGAACCCCATCGTCGTGTCCACGCACCTGCCGTCCAGCACCGCCGCGAGCGACGATCCGGCGCCCAGGTGGCAGGTCACCACGCGGTGGCGTAGCGCACCGCTAGCCCCGACCCCGCCGCCCCGCCCATTGCCGGTCAGCTGCGCGGCGCGGCCCGCGGCGTAGGCGTGCGACAGCCCGTGGAAGCCGAACCTCCGCAGGCCGAACCGCCGCGTCCACGCGGCCGGCAGCGCGTAGGTGGCGGCGGCCGCGGGCAGCCCGGCGTGGAACGCGGTGTCGAAACAGGCCACGGCGGGCACCTGCGGCAGCGCCGCGCGGACCGCCTCGATCCCGGCCAGCGCGCGGGGCTGGTGCAGCGGCGCCAGGTCGGTCAGCGCGCCGATCCCGGCGACCACGTCGTCGTCGATCGGTGTGGCCGCGGTGAACCGGTGCCCGCCGTGCACCACCCGGTGCCCGGCCGCGCCGACGCCGGTCAGCCCGCCCAGGAAGTCGCGCAGGCCGGGGTCGTCCGGGCTGCCGTCCCACGGGGACAGGTCCGCCGACGCGGTGACCGTGTCGGCCGCGTCCAGGACGCGCAGCTTGAGGCTGCTCGACCCGGCGTTGACCACCAGGACGCTGGTCATTGGCCGTGCGGCCGCGGCCCGGCCAGGCCCAGTTGGCGACCTCGGGCAGGTCCTCGCCGTACTCCCGGGTCCAGGCGCGGTGCCGGATCCGGGTGTCGGCCATCTCCTGGCGCAGCCACGCCGCCGTGCGGGCTGAGCCCGGGCACCCGGTCGATCACGTCCATCACCAGGTGGAACCGGTCCATGTCGTTCATGACCACCATGTCGAACGGCGTGGTCGTGGTGCCTTCCTCCTTGTAGCCGCGGACGTGGATGTTGGCGTGCCCGGCCCGCCGGTAGGTGAGCCGGTGGATCAGCCACGGGTACCCGTGGTAGGCGAAGATCACCGGCCGGTCGGGGGTGAACAGGGCGTCGAACTCCGCGTCGCTCATCCCGTGCGGGTGCTCGGCTGACGGCTGGAGCCGCATCAGGTCGACCACGTTGACCACCCGGACCCGCAGGTCCGGCAGCCGCTCGCGGAGGATGCTGACCGCGGCGAGCACCTCCAGGGTGGGCACGTCCCCGGCGCAGGCCATCACCACGTCGGGCTCGGCGCCGTCGCCGTCGCTGCTGGCCCACTCCCAGATCCCCGCGCCCCTGGTGCAGTGCAGGATCGCGGCGTCCATGTCCAGCCAGTCCTGGCTCGGCTGCTTGCCCGCGACGATCACGTTGACGTAGTCCCGGCTGCGCAGGCAGTGGTCGGCGACCGACAGCAGCGTGTTCGCGTCCGGCGGCAGGTAGACCCGGATCACCTCGGCCTTCTTGTTGATCACGTGGTCGATGAAGCCCGGGTCCTGGTGCGAGAAGCCGTTGTGGTCCTGGCGCCACACGTGCGAGGTGAGCAGGTAGTTCAGCGACGCGACAGGCCGCCGCCAGGGCAGCCCCCGGGAGACCTTCAGCCATTTGGCGTGCTGGTTGAACATCGAGTCCACGATGTGGATGAACGCCTCGTAGCAGGAGAACAGCCCGTGCCTGCCGGTCAGCAGGTACCCCTCCAGCCAGCCCTGGCAGGTGTGCTCGGACAGGATCTCCATCACCCGGCCGTCCCGCGCGAGGTGCTCGTCGACCGGCAGGACTTCCTCCTCCCAGGTCTTCCCGGTCACCTCCAGCAGCGCGCCGAGCCGGTTCGACTCGGTCTCGTCCGGGCCGAACACCCGGAAGTTCGCGCTGCACGGCGTTGCGCCGCATCACGTCGCGCAGCATCCCGCCGAGCACCCGCGTCGGCTCCGACATCCGGGCCCCCGGGCGCCGGGACCGGCACCGCGTAGTCGCGGAAGTCCGGCAGCACCAGGTCGCGCAGCAGCACGCCGCCGTTCGCGTGCGGCGACGCGCCGAGCCGCAGCGGGCCCGCCGGCACCAGGCCGAGCAGTTCCGCCCGGGGCGCCCCGTCGGCGTCGAACAGCTCCTCCGGCCGGTAGGAGCGCAGCCATTCCTCCAGTTGCCGCAGGTGCGCCGGGTTGGTCCGGACCTCGGCGAGCGGCACCTGGTGCGCCCGCCAGGTGCCTTCCACCTGCTTCCCGTCCACCTCCGCCGGGCCGGTCCACCCCTTGGGGGTGCGCATCACGATCATCGGCCAGCGCGCCCGCTCGCCGCCGCCGTTGCGGGCGCGGTCCTGGATGGCGCGGATCTCGGCGAGGCACTCGTCCACCACCGCCGCCATTTTTTGATGCATAACGGAAGGCTCGTGGCCGGTCACGTGCCTCGGCCGGTACCCGTACCCGCGCAGCAGCGCATCGAGTTCGTCTTCCGGGATGCGGGCCAGCAGCGCCGGGTTGGCGATCTTGTAGCCGTTGAGGTGCAGGATCGGCAGCACCGCGCCGTCCCTGGCCGGGTCGAGGAACCGGCAGCCGTGCCAGCTGGTGGCCATCGGGCCGGTCTCGGCCTCCCCGTCACCCACCACGCACGCCACGACCAGGCCCGGGTTGTCGAACGCCGCGCCGCACGCGTGGGAGAGCGAGTAGCCCAGTTCGCCGCCCTCGTGGATGGAGCCGGGCGTCTCCGGCGCGACGTGGCTGGGCACCCCGCCGGGGAAGGAGAACTGCCGGAACAGCGTGTGCATGCCCGCCGCGTTCCGCGGCACGCTCGGGTAGACCTCCGAGTAGCTGCCCTCCAGCCAGGTGTTGGCCAGCGCCGCGGGCCCGCCGTGCCCGGGCCCGATGACGATCATCATCTCGGTGCCGTGGGCGGTGATCGCGCGGGACAGGTGCGCCCAGATGAAGTTCAGCCCGGGGGAGGTGCCCCAGTGCCCGAGCAGCCGCGGCTTGATGTGCGCGGCGCGCAGCGGCTCGGCCAGCAGCGGGTTGGCCATCAGGTAGATCTGGCCGGCCGACAGGTAGTTGGCCGCCCGCCAGTAGGCGTCGAGGGTCTGGACCTGTGCGCCCGTGAGTGGGCCGGGCTCAGCCGCCATCGGCGCCGCGGACCACGACCACCGGGCAGTGCGCGTTGGTGACGCAGTGGATGCTCACCGAGCCGACCAGCATCCCGGTGAACGCCCCGTGCCCGTGGCTGCCCACGACGAGCAGGTCGGCCTCCCTGGAGGCCTCGATCAGGGCCTGGGCGGGGTGCCCGTAGGCGGTGCTCTTCTCCACCCCGGACGCGTCCTGGCCCTCATAGGCCTTGGCGATCGCCTCGTCGAGCGCCTGGTGCATCTGCTCCTCGGTCTGGTCACGGACGGGTTCCGGGGTTATCCCCGTGGGCGGGCCGCCGACCGCGCCGGGGTAGTGCCAGGCCAGCAGCGCCCGCACCCGGGCGCCGGTGGCCGTGGCATAACGCGCGGCCCAGCGCAGCGCCGCCACCGACTCAGCCGAGCCGTCGACCCCTACCACCACGAGTTCCTGCCCGCCGCCTTGGCTGTTCATCGCCCTCCGCCTTCCCTGGTTCTCCGGTTCCCGCAGCCATCGAACCCGGCTGGCGGGATCGTTGTACAGGGCCAATGGTCCCACGGGCACCAGCGGTCACCGCAGATGCCCTTTGGATGATCATCGGGGGACCAATGTCCCTGGTTGTGGCGATATGGCGGGCCGAGGCTGGTGGTGAACGTGATGGGTTGCATGACCCGGCAGGTGCCGAGGGCGGCGCCGCCGGAGAGAGAGGGTGGGTTCCCATGTCTGCTGTTTCGAAGAACCGAGGCACGCCGGGGCCCGGGGAGGACCTGTCGCCGCGCAACCAGCAGAAGGCCCGCGCGCTGGGGCTGACCTCGGCGACCGGGCTGGTCATCGGCAGCATCATCGGCACCGGGGTGTTCGCGATGCCGGCCGTGCTGGCCGGCGCGGGCACCAGCTCGCTGCTGACCCTTGGGGTCATCGCGCTGGGCGCCACCCTGCTGGCCGTGATGTTCGGCCAGCTGACCAGGCGGGTGCCCAACTCCGACGGCGGGCTGTACGCGTACGCCCGGCACGAGTTCGGTGACTTCGCCGGGTACCTCACCGGCTGGTGCTACTGGATCCAGGCCTGGGCGGGCAACGCCGCCATCGTCTCGGCCTGGGTGTTCTACGTGGACGCCCTGTTCGGCATCAGGCCGTCCGGCATGGGGAACTGGGGCATCGCCCTGATCGGCCTGTGGGTGCCGGCTGTGGTCAACCTGGCCGGGGTCAAGCAGATGGCCTGGTTCCAGAACCTGACCGTGGTGCTGAAGTTCCTCCCGCTGCTCTTCGTGGGCATCGTGGGCTGGTTCTTCGTGTCCAAGGGCAACTTCGGCGCGTTCAACGCCTCGGGCGGCAGCCTGTACGGCGCGATCGGGATCGCGGCCGGGCGTGGCGCTGTTCTCCTTCATCGGCATCGAGGTGGCGGCCATCACCGCCAAGCGGGTCGACAACCCGCGCAAGAACGTCGGCCGCGCATCGGTGTTCGGCACGCTCGCTGCCGCCATTCTTTACCTGGTGGTGACGGCCGCGATCATGGGCCTGGTGCCGCACCACGCACTGGTCAAGAACACCGCGCCGTTCGTCACCGCGTTCGGCACGATCTTCACGCACGGCGTGTGGGCGGGCAAGCTGGTCGCCGCGCTGGCCGTGGTGTCCGGGATCGGGGCGCTGAACGGCTGGACCCTGGTCACCACCGAGGTGGCCCGGGCGGCTGCGCAGGACGGCCTGTTCCCGAAGGCCTTCGCCTGGGCCGACCGCAAGGGCACGGCATGGTTCGGCGTCGTGATGGCGGCCCTGCTGCCGTCGGTGCTGATGCTGTGGAGCTACACCACCGCCACCGGGCTGACCGTGTTCACCGACCTGGTCGACCTCACCGTGGTCACCGTCGCCATCCCGTACCTGTTCTCGGCCTGCGCGCAGCTGACCTACCTGGTGTCCAGGCGCCGCCGGGTGCAGGGGTGGGCGCTGGCCAGGGACCTGACCATCGCCGGGGCCGGCGTGCTGTTCTCGATGTGGGTCACCTTCGCCGCCGGCTACCAGGCCGTGTACCAGGCGCTGATCGTCGTCCTCGCCGGAGTCGTCATCTACGCCTTCCTCAAGGCGCAGCGGGAACGGGCCGGCCGGGTCGCCGCGCCGGCGGACAATCCGCCGCTGGAGCCGTCCGCGGGCCGTTGATCACGGTCGGCCGAGGCCGCCGTCCCGTCCTGGGACGGCGGCCTTCCCCATCGAAGAGGCAGGGCCTGACGGGGTGAGGGATAAGTCATCGAAGATGAGCGTGCCGAGCAGCTTGGCATAGCGCATCAGGTGGATATCCCCGAGGTAGTTCTCGCGGACGTACGCATGCGCCGCCAGTCCCAGCTGGGTTGCCTTGGCCCGGTCGGCGAACAGGAGGCGGACGGCCTGTCCGAATGCCTTCAGGTCGGTGGGATCAGGCAGCAAGATGCCGGTGCCGTCGGCGATCTGGTCGATGATCCCTCCGACCGCCGAGCCGATCACGGGCCTGCCCTTCCACATCCCCTCGGAAACGGTCAGCCCGAAGCCTTCGGCCAGGCTCTTCTGCGCGATGACGGTGGCGTGCCGCTGCAGGGCGTTGACCATCGCCGCGTTCTCGTCGATGTCGTCAAGCGGCAGCGTCACCAGCAGAATGCGCGCCCGGGCAGCGGGCGGCAGATCGTGCCATTGCAGCAGGCATTCCCCGTATACGGCCGCGCCCTCCGGGTCGTCGGCCACCTCGCTGACCGCCGGGCCGGCCAGCATCAGGTACCCGCCACCGCCGGGCACGACGTGGTCGGCGAAGCCGCGCATGACCCCCGCCATGTCCTTGAGCCGGTCCCAGCGGGAGACCTGGAGCAACACAGGATCCTCAGGGCCGGGGCGGCCCTCCCCGGTGATGACTGCCTGTTTGGTGACGGTGCCGGTGTCGCCGTTGCGGCGCACGAACCTGGCGGGCACCTGCGGCGCGGCACCGTCGAGCACGCCGAGCTTGGCGAGGATGGCCCGCACGGTGGCGGCATCGAGGTCCTGGTTCTTGGGGGAGAACGGGTCGATCGACGGCGGGATGATCGAGACCCGGTCATCCGGCAGCCACGATGGCACGTATTCCCGGCGCGAGAACACGTACCCCTCCGCCGAGCCCAGGTGCGGCCGTAGGAAGTCCCACCCTGCCCGGGTGGCGTCGTTCTGCCAGCCGACGCCGATATGGCAACGCCAGATCACCCGGGCGCCTGCCCGCGCCAGCGGCCCGGCCAGGCCAGCGGTCTGCGGGTCATGCAGCAGCGCGACATCGCCGGGCCGGACCAGGCCAAGCAACTCCACCGCGTTGGCGGTCAGGATCCGCATGTAATGACGGGCCTCCGCTGCGCCCAGGGGCCCTCCCGCACGATCACCATGGATCTGGTTGTGCAGGCGCTTGGTGAGCGCGAAAAACTCGGCGTCGCCGGTGACCACAAGCCAGCCGATCGGGATGTCGAGATCGCTGACGTACCCGACCAGCACCTGGAGCATCTCAGCGACCCCGCCGCCGGTAGCGGTCGAGTTGACGTTCCAGATGGTGCGCCCGGCCAGCTGCCGCCGAACCTGGTCAGCGGCCTCGACCAGGCGAAGGTACCGCTGGCCACCGACGATGGGCTCCAGCAGCGAGACAGGCCGCCGTGGCACTTCCACCACCTTGACCAGGCTCACAGCATCCGCCTTCCGTTCGGGCATGGCCGGTCCGAGTACGGGCCAGGAGCGCTCAGGGTACCGTCGTGGGCGTGCACACCATCCGGGAGCCTTACCACATCGACGATTACCTGCCGGCCCGCCATGTGGAGTCTCCGGTGAGCCAGCAGCGTGACGGGGCCGCCCGCCTGGTGCTGTTGCGGCACGGCCAGAGCGATCGAACGCGAAGAACCTGTTCCACCGTCTTGGCCAACCCGGACCTGCCGAGGCGGTCGTGCCGGACGCCGTGCGCGCCGGGCCACTGCTCGGCGCGCCTCCGCCTGCTGCCGGACACCCTCCACACCTCGCTGCAGCGGCTCACCTTCCGCTCCGCCGACCTCGCCCTGGCAGCGTGCGACCGGGACTGGATCACGGTGCCCCGCCCCTGGCGGCTGACGGCCATCATTCCGTCGCGCTGCAGCGCCAGGACCAGGCGCAGGCCCCGGGCCGAGTTCGGCGAACAGCAGCTCCAGCTCTGGTGCCGCTCCTACGCCGCGCCAGCGTCTCCGCTCGCTGGCTCCGCGCGACGCGCCTCTCGCTGTTCCCCGCTACGCCACGCTGCCGCCCGTGACCCGGCCGCCTGCCCGCGTCGCTCCGCGACGTCATGGCGCGGCTGCTGCCCTACTGCTCCGCACTTCACAGTCCCCGGACCTGCGCCCCGTGCCACCGTGCTGCTCGTTCGCACGGCTACACACTCCGGCCACCCGTCAAGCATCTGACGCGTCGGCGACGAGCGAGATCGCCCCCCTGGTGATCCCCCACGGCGTCCCGCCGTCTACGAGCGGCCCGCACCGACGGACAATCCGCCGCTGGAGACCGCGCCGGGCACGGGCAGGTAAACACCGCCGCGCCAATCTCGCCGTCCATTTCCAGGGGGCGGCGAGATTTCCTTCCGGTATTCCCGGCGAAGGTCACCTCTTTCAGGTCGGTCGGCCCGGCCGTGCCTTCGCGCAGTCGCCGCAAAATGGATACGAGGAGATGGCGGTGGGATAGCTCACCGGCGCACTTGAATCCTTTCTGGAACAATGGCCGGCTCGCTGCGGCACCGCCGTCCAGGCCGCGCATGAGCTCCGCAGCGGGCCGGTACTAAGGGGGTCTTCGCAATGCGAGGACACATCGTTCGGGCACTCGCCACGGCCGCGGTCGCGGGCGGGGCAACGCTCCTGGCCGTCGGCCTGGCCGGGACGACCACGGCGGCGGCGGGGACACACACCGCCGCCTATCCCGTGATCCACACCTCCAGCCAGGCTGGCTACACCGCCTCTGGCCGCTGGTTCCGCTTCGTCGCCACCACCGTCAAGGTGCCAGCGCCGGGACAGCCACCCACTATGCCGAGGTCGTGCTCGGCGGGGCCAACGTCGCCCCGGTGACCCTGGGGTGAGGGCCGGTGGCGGCCCGACCTCGGTGGGCTGGAGCGTCGGCGTGCCGCCCTTTGGCATGGGCGGCGGCGCGCTCACCAAGGTCGATCCGAGCGTCGGGGACACCGTCCTGATCGATCTCTACTACAACAAGACCGGCGGCGGCGTGGTTGCCACCGCTAGCGACCTGACCACCGGCCACACCCAGGCCATCACCATCGACCCCGGGGACCCAGGCCCTGTTCACCGTCGCCGAAGTGGCCACCGTGCTGCCCAACCCGGCGTCGCCGCCCCCGGGTGACATCCGGCTGTGGCAGTTCACCAACAGCGCCGTGACGACCTACACCGGCGCGCCGGCCGATGACCGGCCCGTGGACCACCAGCCAGGTCGTCGACACCAGCAACGGCGGCCCGACCGGCCAGCTGGTGATGAGCCCCTCGTTCCTGTTCAACAACGGCGCCAGCTTCGGGGCCTGGCTGCGGGACTGGCTCCGGTAACAGCCGTCTCCAGCGGCTTGGCAGCCCGCAGATGCCCGGGCCGCGGCCAGCGGCCCGGGCATCATTATGCGGAGCCACGCCGCGCGGTTCATAGGACAGGCGTCCCTCGCACAGGGACGGTCCCCGCGGCCGGGGCCGGCGGACCGTGAACACGGGTGTGCCGATCAGGTCGGCTTGATGTGCTTGTTCAGCGTGACGGGAATGCGCTTGTGCGCCTCCCCGGCCGCCTTGTCCTTGAGACTGACGGTCACCTCCAGGACGCCCATGTCGTAGCTGGCCCGGATGTGGTCCTCGTCAGCCCCGGCGGGCAGCGCGATGCTCCGCGTGAATGCGCCATAGTGGAACTCCGACCGGTGCTTGCCCTCGGTCTCCTCCTGCCGGTGTGCGCTGATCGTGAGGATGCCCTGGGACACCGTGACCTCGATGTCCTTCTCCGGGTCGACTCCGGGCAGTTCCGCCTCCATTGCTGACATCGGGCCGGCGAGCAGGCACGTCGTTAGCCCAGGAACGGGCCCGGCCGTTCGCCGCCTGCCCTTCGCACATCAGCCATCCACAGTGCGTCCGGGGCGCGCCTGGCGAGCTGGCGGGCCCGCGCTGGCAGTCGCCAGCACCCAGCAGAGCCTCTGCCGTCGTCCCTAGTGCGTCGGGCCAGCTCAACGAGGCAGATCATCATCTGACGACAGGGCCGGGTTGGTCTCGACGTAGGTGAGGTAACGCTCGGATACCCCTGCCTTCGCCGCGAGCTGTGCGCGAGCTCCAGCCCAGCTGCCAGCGGCGGGCCGCGACGCGCCTGCCCAGATCACCTGGACCCGGCGTGCCGTTGCCGTGCATCTGGCCCCTCCTTCCCGGCTCCGCCGGGTAGGGCTGCCGTTGGCAGAGCCCTCACCACCAAGGCTCGGCCCGCCCCGGGATACAGGGCAGGGGCGCATGGCCCGCCCAGGGCGGGACCTTGTGCCTGCGCGAGTTGCCGCGGCAGCGAGCCCCTGATGCACCGGTGCGGCCCTTCGGACGCAACCACAGGACCTTTGGCCGTGGGGCCGCCACCGGCGGCGGCCAAGGCTGAACGCTGGATCAAGCGGCCGGATCGTCCTCAACGTGGCGTCCCGGTAGCGGGCAGCCGGAGGTACTCGTCAGCGTCCGCGCCACTCCTGGTGACCGGGCCGGCCGCCTGGTGCTGTTGCGGCACGGTCAGAGCGAGTGGAACGCGAAGAACATGTTCACCGGCTGGGCCAACCCGGACCTGACCGAGGCCGGGGAGCAGGAGGCCGTGCGCGCCGGGCAGCTGCTCGCCGTGTTCGGCCTGCTGCCGGACACCGTGCACACCTCGCTGCAGCGGCGCGCCGTCCGCACCGCGAACCTCGCGCTGGCGGCGTGCGATCGTGAGTGGATCCCGGTGCACCGCTCGTGGCGGCTCAACGGACGTCATTACGGCGCGCTGCAAGGCAAGGACAAGGCGCAGGTGCGCGCCGAGTTCGGCGAGCAGCAGGTGGAGCAGTGGCGCCGTTCCTACGCCGTGGCGCCGCCGCGTGCCCGAGACGGCGGCGCGCAGGCCGCGGAATTCCGTATGCCACCTTGCCGCCCGAGATCCGGCCGCGTGCCGAGTCGCTCCACGACGTCACCCTGCGCCTGCTGCCGTACTGGTACGACTCGATCGTCCCCAGCCTGCGCCCCGGCACCACCGTGCTGGTCGTTTCGCATGGGAACACGCTCCGGGCACTGGTCAAGCACCTCGAGGCGATCGGCGACGAGGAGATCGCCGCGCTGGAGATCCCTCATGGCATCCCGCTGCTGTACGAGCTGGGCCCCGGAAGCCGCCCCCGCAGGCCGGCCGCTACCTCGGACGCCGCTGTCGTAGCTCGCGAACATGGCGCCTGGCGGGACCTCCGGTTGCGCCCATCGGTGCCCAGCTCGAAACGGGGCCGCGTGTCCCTCTGCACCAGGACCTACGTCCCTGGATGAGCCCGGCAGGCCGGCTGGATGCTGGGATGCATGCCGTCTCTCAATACGACACGGCCCCGCGCGGGTGCCGGCCGGACGCGAGCCCGGGACACCCGCCGATCCGCTGGAGCCGCTCGCGCATCTGTTCCGCGACCTGCGCAGCTCATCCGAGGGCCTGTCGGCCCGGGAGGCGGCGCGCCGGCTGGAGGTGCACGGGCCGAACGAGCTGGCCCGGCGCGGCGGCCGCCGGTGGCCGGGTGAGCTGGCCCGGCAGTTCACCCATCCGCTGGCGATGCTGCTGATGCTGGCGGCGGTGCTGGCGTGGGTGAGCGGCACGCCCCGGCTGGGCATCGCGATCGCCGCGGTGATCCTGCTGAACGCGGGTTTCGCGTTCGCCCAGGAGATGCAGGCCGAGCGGGCGGTGGAGGCGCTGGCCGCGTTCCTGCCCGAGCGTGCCCGGGTGCTGCGCGACGGCGACCGGTGCGAGATCGAGGCGCGGCTGCTGGTGCCCGGCGACGTGCTGCTGATCGAGGAGGGGGAGCGCATCTGCGCGGATGCGCGGCTGATCAGCGGCACGGTCGAGGTGGACGCCTCCACGCTCACCGGTGAGTCGGTCCCGGTGACCCGGTCGGCCGACGCTGCCAACGGGGCGGCGACCGCTGCTGGAGGCGCGGTACGTCGTGTTCAGCGGCACCGCCTGCACCGGCGGCGAGGCCCAGGCCATGGTGACCGGCCACCGGGATGAGCACGCAGCTGGGCCGGATCGCGGCGCTGAGCCAGCGCGTCGGCCGGGACGAAAGCCCGCTGGAGCATCAGGTCAAGCGGGTCGCGTGGCTGATCGCCCTGGTGGCGCTGGGTGCCGGGATCGCGTTCCTGCCGGTCGGCCTGGCGGCCGGGCTGACCGCTCACGGCGGCGGCCAGCTTCGCCATCGGCCTGCTGGTCGGCCAATGTGCCCGAAGGGCTGCTGCCCGACGATCACGCTCGCGCTGGCCGTCGGAGTCCGCGAGATGGCACAGCGCGGCGCCCTGGTCAAGCGCCTGTCCGCCGTGGAGACGCTCGGCTCCACCTCGGTCATCTGCACTGACAAGACCGGCACCCTCACCCAGAACCGGATGCACGTCACTACCGTCTGGACCCCGCAAGGTGAGGCCGGCCCGGCGCTGCCGCGCCGGCGAATCCGGTGCGAACCAGGTGCCGGACGGGGCCGTGCTGGTCGCCCGGGTCGCCGCGGCGTGCAACAACGCGGAGCTCTCCGGCCGGGACGGGCACAAGGAAGCGGGCGACCCCACCGAGATCGCGCTGCTCGAGCTGGCCGCGTCGTACGGGGCAGGCCTGCCTGCGGCCGAGCGGGCGGCGGGCCGCAGGCAGCTATTCCGCTTCGATCCCCGGCTCAAGCTGATGACGACCGTGGATGCGGCAGGATGGCGGCCTGGTCGTGAACACCAAGGGCGCGGCCGAGGAGGTGCTGGCACGCGCCACCCGGATCCATACTCGGCCAGGGTGAGCGGCCGCTCACCGGCGCGGACCGCGGCAAGGTGGCCGAGGTGATGAGCGACTACGCCAGCCGGGGGCTAAGGGTGCTGGCGATCGCGCACCGCGACCTGCCGGCCGGATCCGCGGCTCCCGCCCGGCGCGAGGACGCCGAGTGCGAGCTGTGCCTGGCCGGGCTGGTGGCGATGCTCGACCCGCCCCGGCCGGAGGTCCCCGCGGCGATCGAGCGGGTGCACCGGGCCGGCATCCGGGTGCACGTGGTCACCGGCGACAACGGGCTGACCGCAGCCGCGATCGCCCGCCGCGTAGGCATCGGTGCCGACGGGATGCGGGTGGTCAGCGGCGCCGAGCTGGACAAGATGTCCGAACGCGATCTCGACGCCCTGCTCACCTGCGGCGACGAGGTGGTCTTCGCGCGCAGCTCGCCGGAGGCCAAGCTGCGCATCGCCGACGCCCTGCGCGCTCTGGGCCAGGTCGTCGCCATGACCGGCGACGGCGTGAACGATGCCCCGGCGCTGCGCCGGGCCGACATCGGGGTGGCGATGGGGCGCTCAGGCACCGACGTGGCCCGGGAGGCGGCCACCATGGTGCTCACCGACGACAACTTCGCCACCATCGCGGTGGCGGTCGAGGCGGGCCGCCGGGTCTACGACAATGTCCGCAAGTTCATCAGCTACATCTTCACCCATGCCGTGCCCGAGGTCGTGCCGTTCCTGGTCTTCGCCGCTGGCCGGCGGGGCGGTGCCGCTGCCGCTGACGGTGATGCAGATCCTCGCCATCGACCTGGGCACCGACACCCTGCCCGCGCTGGCGCTGTCAGCCGCGAGCCCGGCCGAGCCGGGCCTGATCGACCGGCTCACCCGCGGCCGCGGAAGCAGGGCGTGATCAGCGCCGGCATGTGGCCCGGACCTGGGGTTCCTCGGGCTCATCTCGGCCAGCCTGGTGATGGCCGGGTTCTTCCTCACGCTCCGGCACGGCGGCTGGCATCCCGGAGCTGACGACCGGGCCCGGCAGCCCGCTGAACCGACTCTGACCGCCAGGACCACCGGCCGCCTCACCTGGCCGGGCATCGTCGCCTGCCAAGGATCGGCACCGCTTTCGCGGTCCGCACCGACGAGCCTCGACTGCGCAGCGTCGGGGTGTTCACGAACAGGTTCCTGCTGGCCGCCATCGCCGTGGTGTACGCGGCGTTCCTGACAGGCACCGGCGCATGGCTGATTTCCAGTGCCCGGGCACCGCCCTCGTGGTGCTCGTCCTCGGCATGGTCGGCGGGTGCATGCTCAGCGCGGCCGGTGACCTTTACCGCGGGCCGCAGTCGCGGGTGGTGCGGGCCTGGCGGGTGATCGCGTCGGTGCTCGGCGTGGTCGCGTTCGCCGCCGCGGTGGCCGGGCTGGCCAGCGGCAGCACGGTCGCACTGGCGGTTCTGGTGGCCGCGACGGGCGCGTTGTGGATCATCGCCACGGGCCGGACGCGCTGATGGCGCCCCACGGCCCGGTGCGCACCAGGGACAACCACGAAGTGGCCGACTCAGGACAGGCGGCGCGCGGATAGCGTGGCCGCCCGGGAAGGCCGGCGGCTCTGATGCCTCCCCGCCGGCCTTCCCATATGCCCGCGGCCACCAGGGGCCGTAACCCTTGTTGGCAGCCTCCAGCGCGGTGACATATCCCGCGCGCTCGTAGGCCGCCTGGTCGGTGCCGTCCGGGACGGCGAGCAGGCCGCGCACTTCGGCGACGGAGCCGAAGCCCTTGCGGGCCATCCAGTCCGACAGCTCGCCCAGCATTACGCCCGCGTACCCGGGCCCGTGGCGGAGCAGCGCCGACGCGGTCATCACCACATCCGCGCCGGCGAGCAGGTAGCTGGCCACGTCGGCCGCGGTCTCGACGCCGGTGGTCGCGGCGAGGGAGGCGCGCACGCGCCCGGCGAGCAGTGCGATCCAGGTCCGGGGAAGGCGTCCCTCGGCCTGGGCTGGACAGCCCGGGCCTGACGGTCACGGTCAGCGTCTCGGGGTCGATGTCAGGCTGCAGGAACCGGTTGAACAGCACCAGGCCGTCGGCCCCGGCCCGGTCCAGCCGGCGTGCCATCTCGCCGGTCGAGCTGAAGTACGGGCTGAGCTTCACCGCCACCGGCACGGTGACCACTGCCTTGACGGTGGTCAGGATCTCGACGTGGCGCCGCTCCACGTCGCTGCCGGAGATGAAGGGGGCGTGGGGAGGGACGGGGAGGTGGGTGGGGGGCGGGGGGTCGCCGGGCAGGTAGTAGATGTTCAGCTCGATCGCGGCAGCCCCCGCGTCCTGCAGGGCAGCTCGCATAGTCGGTCCACCCTCCGGTGGTGGCTCCGTTGAGGCTGGCGATCACCGGGATGTCCACGGCGGCGGCCGCGCGTTCCAGCAGGCTCAGGTAGCGGTCCGGCCCGCCGTCGGCGCTGGCGCCCGCCGGGAAGTAGGACAGCGACTCCGCGAAGCTGTCGGCCCCCGTGCCCGCCACCGCCGCGTCGCGCGCTGCCTGCTGGCGCAGCTGCTCCTCGAACAGGGAGGGGAGGACCACTGCGCCGACCCCGCCGTCAGCCAGCCGCCGGACGCCGTCGGCGGTGCCGGACAGCGGGGACGCCGATGCGACCAGCGGGCTGCGCAACTCCAGGCCGAGGTAACGCGTTGCCAGGTCCGTCATTGCTGCACCTCCGGTGCCTTGCGCGCGGCTCCGTCATGGCGCGCGGCTCCGTCATTACGTGTGTCAGGCGCGAACCGCGCCGGGCCGTGGGTTGCCATCTCTTCGTAGGTGTCCCACTGCCGGTCGACGGCCTGCTGGGCCAGTTCGGCGAGCCGCTCCGCCTCGGCGGGATCGGTGTTGCCGAGAGCGCGGTAGCGCAGCTCACGGCCGGTGTAATCGGCCAGCGGTATCCGCGGGCGCGGCGAGTCGAGCAGGAACGGGTTGCCGCCGGCGGTGCGTGCCACCGGGTCGTAGCGGATCAGCGGCCAGTGCCCGCTCGCCACCGCCCGGTACTGCTGGCCGAGCCCGTCGCGCATCTCGATGCCGTGCGCGATGCAGTGGCTGTAGGCGATGATCAGCGACGGTCCGTCGTAGGCTTCGGCCTCGCGGAACGCCTTGAGCGTCTGCTGCGGGTCGGCGCCCATCGCCACCCGGGCCACGTACACGCTGCCGTAGGCGATCGCCTGGAGGGCCAGGTCCTTCTTCGGCACGGTCTTGCCCGCGGCGGCGAACTTGGCGACCGCGCCCAGCGGGGTGGCCTTGGAAGCCTGCCCGCCGGTGTTGGAGTACACCTCGGTGTCGAGCACGAGCACGTTCACGTTGCGCCCGCTGGCCAGCACATGGTCCAGGCCGCCGGCGCCGATGTCGTAGGCCCAGCCGTCCCCGCCGACGATCCACACGCTGCGCCGCAGCAGGTGGTCCGCGACGCTGCGCAGGTCCGCGGCGCGCGGGACCGTCCAGATCCGCGACCCGGCGTTTCAGTTCGGCGAGGCGGTCGCGCTGCGCCGCCAGCTCGGACTCGCGCAACTGCGGCGCGCCGAGGATCTCCTCGGCGAACTCGGCACCGACCTGCTCGCGCAGCTCGGTGAGCCGGTGCCGGGCCAGTTCGGCGTGCCGGTCGGCGGCCAGCCGCATGCCAAGCCCGAACTCCGCGTTGTCTTCGAACAGCGAGTTCGACCAGGCGGGACCCCGGCCGTCCGGGCCGGCCGTCCATGGCGTGGTCGGCAGGTTCCCGCCGTAGATGGACGAGCAGCCGGTCGCGTTGGCGATCATCAGCCGGTCACCGAAGAGCTGCGACATCAGCTTGAGGTAGGGCGTCTCGCCGCAGCCCGCGCAGGCGCCGGAGAACTCGAACAGCGGCTGCAGGAACTGGGTGCCGCGCACCGTGCCGAAGTCCACCCGGGACCGGTCCGCCACCGGGAGCGTCTCGAAGAACGCGACGTTGCGCCGCTCGGCGGCCACGATCGGCTCCCGCTCGGTCAGGTTGATCGCCTTATGGTCGCCGTCGCCCGGCGATGAGACCGGGCACGCCTCCACGCACAGCCCGCAGCCCGTGCAGTCCTCCGCGTACACCTGGAGCGTGAACAGGGTCCCGGGCAGCCCGCGGGCGTCCAGCGGGGCGGAGCGGAACTCCGGCGGTGCGCCTTCGCGCAGCGAGCTGTCGTAGTAGGTGGCCCTGATCACGCTGTGCGGGCACACGAAGCTGCAGTTGCCGCACTGGATGCACAGATCCGGGTCCCACTGCGCGACCAGGTCGGAGATGTTGCGCTTCTCGTAGGCCGTCGTGCCGCTCGGATAGGTGCCGTCCACCGGCAGCGCGCTGACCGGCAGGTCATCGCCCCGGCCCGCCATCATCGCCGCGGTGACGGTGCGGACGAACTCCGGCGCGCCCGCGGGCACCGTCGGCGGCAGTTCCCTGGCCGACGTTGACCCGGCCCGGTACTTCGATCCGGTGCAGGCCGGCCAGCGCCCGGTCGACCGCCGCATGGTTGCGCTGCACGACCTCGGCCCCGCGGCGCCCGTAGGTCTTGGCGATGGCCGACTTGATCTTCGCGATCGCCTCGTCCCTGGGGAGCACGCCGGAGATGGCGAAGAAGCAGGTCTGCAGCACGGTGTTGGTCCGCCCGGCCAGCCCGGCCTCGCGGGCGATCCGGGCGGCGTCGATCGCGTACACCTCGATCTGCTTGGCCAGGATCTTCTCCTGGACCGGCCGGGGCAGCGCGTCCCAGACCTCGCCGGGCGGGCGCGGGCAGTTGAGCAGCAGCGTCGCGCCCGGTGCCGCACGGCCGAGCACGTCGACCCGGTCCAGCAGCCCGAACTGGTGGCAGCCGACGAAGCCGGCCTGGGCGACCAGGTAGGGCGCGTGGATCGGCTCCGGCCCGAAGCGCAGGTGGGACACGGTCTGCGAGCCGGACTTCTTCGAGTCGTAGACGAAGTAGCCCTGCGCGTGCAGCCCTCCTCGGCGCCGAGGATCTTGATCGTGTTCTTGTTCGCGCCGACCGTGCCGTCCGAGCCGAGGCCGAAGAAGACGGCGCGGACCGTGCCGGGTGGCTCGATGTCCAGGCCAGGGTCGTAGGGCAGGCTCAGCTCGGACACGTCGTCGTTGATCCCGATGGTGAACCGGCGGCCGCGGCCGCTCGCGGGCAAGCTCGGCGAACACGCCAGCGGCCATGCCCGGGGTGAACTCCTTGGACGACAGGCCGTACCGGCCGCCGGTCACCACCGGCAGCACCGCCCGCTCGCCGGTGGCGCATGCCTGGCCAGGACCGCCGACACGTCAAGGAACAGCGGCTCGCCGGCCGACCCGGGTTCCTTGGTCCGGTCGAGCACCGCGACCCGGCGGGCGCTGGCGGGCAGCGCTTCGAGCAGGGCCTGCTCGGGGAACGGCCGGTACAGCCGCACCTGCACCACCCCGGTCCGCTCGCCCTGCGCGCACAGGTGGGCCACGGTCTCCCTGACGGTCTCCGCTGCCGAGCCCATCACCACGATGACCCGGTCGGCCTCGGGGTGACCGGAGTACTCGACCGCGTGATAGCGGCGCCCGGTACGCGTCCGCCAGCAGTCCCATCGCGTCCTCGACCGCGCCCGGAACGGCGGCGTAGAACGGGTTCACGGTCTCCCTGGCCTGGAAGTACACGTCGGGGTTCTGCGCGGTGCCGCGGATGAACGGGTGCTCCGGGGACAGCGCCCGGGCCCGGTGCGCGCGGACCAGTTCCGCGGGGACCAGGGCACGCAGGTCGTCGTCGTCGAGCAGTTCGATCGTGTTCAGCTCGTGGGAGGTGCGGAACCCGTCGAAGAAGTGCACGAACGGCACCCGGGTCGCCAGGGTGACCGCCTGGGCCACCAGCGCCAGGTCGTGTGCCTCCTGCACCGAGGCGGACGGCGAGCAGCGCGAATCCCGTCTGCCGCACCGCCATGACGTCGGAGTGGTCGCCGAAGATGGACAGCCCCTGCGCGGCCAGCGACCGGGCGGCGACGTGCATCACGGCCGGGGTCAGCTCCCCGGCGATCTTGTACATGTTCGGGATCATCAGCAGCAGGCCCTGCGACGCGGTGAACGTCGTGGCCAGCGCCCCGCCCTGGAGAGCCCCGTGCAGCGCGCCCGCCGCGCCGCCCTCGCTCTGCATCTCCACCACGGCCGGCACGCTGCCCCAGATGTTGGGCCGGTGCTGGCTGGACCACTCGTCCGCGAGTTCGGCCATCGGCGAGGACGGCGTGATCGGGTAGATGCAGCACACCTCGTTGAGCCGGTAGGCAACCGAGGCGGCCGCCTCGTTGCCATCGATCGTGGCCCTCATCGGCATGCCTCAGCTTGTCCTCCGGGATCATCTCGATCGCGTGCACCGGGCACTGCTCGGCGCAGGTGCCGCAGCCGGTGCACCGGTCGTAGTCGAACCGGTAGCGGTGGCCGGGGCCGAGCTTGATCACGGCATCCTCCGGGCACGCACCCAGGCAGCCGTCGCACTCGAAGCAGTTGCCGCAGGACAGGCAGCGGCCCGCCTCGTAGCGGGCCTCGGCCTCGGACAGGCCGCCGACCACCTCGCCGAACCCGGCGACGCGCTGCTCCGGCGGCGCCTGCGGCTGCTGACGCTGCGCGAAGTCGCCGAAGTACCACGGGTTCAGCAGGCCGAACTCGGCCACGGGGTGCTTGACCGCCGGGGCGGATCCCGGGGCGTCGCCGCGAAGCCAGGCGTCGATGTGCCGGGCGGCCTTCTTGCCGTGCCCCACGCCGACGGTCACCGTGCGCTCGGCCGGCACCATGTCGCCGCCGGCGAACACGCCGGGGCAGCCGGTCATCATGGCGGCCGACACCTGCACCGTGCCGTCCCGGGCGAACTCCACCCCGGGGACCTGGCGCAGGAACGCGGTGTCGGTCTCCTGGCCGAGCGCGAGGATCACGGTGTCGGCGGCGAGCGTCTCGTACTGCCCGGTCGGCTGCGGGTACCCGGCGGAATCCAGTTCCATCGCCTCGACCGTCAGTTCCGGCCCCTCGAAGTCGGTGATCGTGCGCAGCCAGTGGATCCGGATGCCCTCCCGCTCGGCGTCCTCCGCCTCCTGCTCATGGGCGGGCATCTGGCCGCGGGTGCGCCGGTAGACGATCAGCGTGTCGTCGGCGCCGAGCCGCCGGGCGACCCGGGCCGCGTCCATCGCGGTGTTGCCGCCGCCGTAGACGGCCACCCGGCGGCCGATCACCGGCCGCTCGCCCTCGGCGGCGCTGTGCAGGAACGACAGGGCGTCCAGGATCCGGGCGGCATCGCCGGCCGGGATGTCCACACGCTTGGACAGATGCGCGCCGACCGCCACGAACACCGCGTCGAAGCGGCCCTCGGCCCGCTCGGCGGCCAGGTCGGTCACCCGGTGCCCCTGGGTGAACCGCACCCCGAGCGCGGCGATCCTGTCCAGCTCCGCATCCAGCACATCGCGGGGCAGCCGGTAGGCCGGGATGCCGTAGCGCATCATTCCACCTGGCCGCTCGCCGGAGTCCCTGACCTCGACCTCGTGCCCGAGCCGGGCGAGATGGTAGGCGGCCGAAAGGCCGCTCGGGCCCGAGCCGATGACCAGCACCCGCCGCCCGGTGCCGACGGCCGGGGGGCCGAACGCCCAGCCACGCTCACGGGCGAGATCACCCAGGAACCGCTCCACCGCATGGATCGAGACGGAGCTGTCCAGTTGGGCCCGGTTGCAGACGGTCTCGCAGGGGTGGTAGCAGACCCGCCCGTGGATCGCGGCCAGCGGGTTGTCGGCGACGAGCTGCCGCCAGGCCTGCTCGTACCGGCCGGCCTGCGCATGGGCCAGCCACGCCTGGATGTTCTCCCCGGCCGGGCAGCCGGCGTTGCACGGGGGCAGCAGGTCCAGGTAGACCGGCCGCCGCTGGCGCACCGGCCCGGACCGCCCGCGCCCGTGCAGCAGGTCAGGCAGCGCCGTCATATCTGAGGGGTTCACCGCGCCTCCGCTCGTGCGTCGCTGACTGCCACTATCCGCCGGCCCTGGCCGCGGTCACCAGGGACCAAAGGCCCTCCAGAAAAGGCCCAAGGCCGTTAGCCTCCGGCCCGGCGCGGTTGTGATGCTGGAGAAAGCCAGATGACGGTGGCCTGCCTGGCGGGCCCGGAGTTCAGCCGAGAGGGAGACTGCGATGGCCACACGGGTGGGAATCAACGGCTTCGGGCGGGTTGGCCGCGCCTTCCTGCGGCGTGCCCTGGAGCGTGGCGACCTCGACGTCGTGGCCATCAACGACGTGACCGACGCCCGGACCCTGGCGCACCTGCTTGAGTTCGACTCCACCTACGGCCGGCTCGGCCGGCCCGTCGGATACGAGCCGGGCGCACTGATCGTGGACGGCAGGCCGGTCGCGGTGACGTCCCAGCGTGACCCCGCCGCGATCGACTGGGGCGAGCTGGGCGTCAGCGTCGTCGTCGAGTCCACCGGGAAGTTCCGCGCCCGCGAGGACGCCGCGCTGCATCTCAAGGGCGGGGCCCGCAAGGTGCTGATCTCGGCGCCGGGCAAGGGCGCCGACCTCACCGTGGTGGTCGGGGTCAACGACGCCGAGTACGACCCGCAGCGGCATGACGTCATCTCCGCCGCGTCGTGCACCACGAACTGCGTGGTGCCGATGGCCAAGGTGCTGCACGACTCGTTCGGCCTGGTCAAGGGCTTCATGACGACGATCCACGCGTACACCGGCGACCAGATGCTGCTCGACGGCCCGCACAAGGACCTGCGGCGGGCCCGCAGCGCCGCGATCAGCATCGTGCCCACCAGCACCGGTGCGGCCCGCACCGCCGGCATGGTCATCCCCGAGCTGGCCGGCCGGCTCGACGGCATATCCGTCCGGGTGCCGGTGGAGGACGGCTCGCTGACCGACCTGGCTGCCGTGCTTGGCCGCGACGTGACCGCCGACGAGGTCAACAGCGCGTTCGCCGCCGCGGCCGCGGACGGCCTGGCCGGGGTGCTGCGCTACAGCACCGACCCCCTGGTGTCCCGCGACATCATCGGTGACCCCGCCTCCTGCGTGTTCGACTCGGGCCTGACGCAGGCCGCGGGCAGCCTGGTCAAGGTGTTCGGCTGGTACGACAACGAGTGGGGCTACACCTGCCGGCTGGCTGACCTCGCCGCGATCGTCGGCGCCCAGCTCTGACCGGACAGCGGGGCACCCCGAGCTAGCCGTCGCCACCGTGCGCCTATGTGGCGGGCGAAGCGAACCTGTGGCCGCTCGCTGACCGAGTTACCCCGCGCGCTGCGTCGTCACGCTCGCCGGTCCGCACCCGCAGCGCATCGTCCAAAGTGCTCACCCAGATTTTGCCGTCGCCAATGGTCCCGGTGTTTGCGCATTTCGTGATCGCTTCGACCACTTGCTCGGCATCCTCGTCCTTGACGGCTATGTCAACGCGGATCTTGGGCAACAGCACGGCCGAGTATCCGGTCGAGTTGACCGCCCCGCTGTGCCCGAACTGCTGGCCGCCCGCTCGCGCCGTGACCCGTGGTTCTGGTTCCGGCCCGCCGTCCGGCCTGCCGCGGCCACGGCGCCTGGCCAGGGACCAAGGTCGCCGGGCGAGCACTGCCAAGGCCCTGGCGCCCGTGGCCGGTCAGGGTTTGATCTAGGGGGATTGCAACGCCACCAAAGATGGTGGCGGCCTTGTTAGAAGGAGCAGGCCATGCCTGGAATCGTTGTCGGCGTTGATGGCTCGGAACACTCGCAGCGGGTACTTGAATGGGCGGCCAAAGAGGCAGGGCTCCGGAAGGCTGCACTGACCGTGATTACCGTCTGGCAGGTCGCGGGCAACCACTGGACGGGCCACCCGGAGGTCTACCCGGCGGATCAGGCCGAGGCGGAGAAGATGCGCCAGGCGGCGGAGGAGGCCACGCGGAAGGCGGTCGATGCGGCCGGTGCGCCGGGCCCCACGTCGGTGACGGTGCGCGCGGTCAGCGGCATAGCGCCGCAGGAGCTGATCAGCGCCTCGAATGACGCCGACCTGGTAGTCGTCGGCTCCCGCGGCGGCGGCGGGTTCGCGCGGCTCATGCTGGGCTCGACAAGCAACCAGCTGGTCAGCCACTCGGCTGCCCCGGTCGTCGTCATCCCGGTCGGCAGGTAACGCCGGCAGGCGATTGCCCCGGTCGTGCGCCGCACCTGTGCCGCGACGCTGCCACGTTCAGCTTCGCTGCCAGGCAGTTCGCGCGACCGGGGTGCAGCCGTGCCGGCCGTTACAGTGCTGCGTCGTCACGCTCGGCGGGCGCAACGTCCCGGCCCGTCGCGACGGGCCGCTGGGTGCGCTTAGCGCGGATCGACGTCGGATGCCATCGGCCGATGGCTGTCGTCGACGGCGTAGGACAGGCTGGCCACCACATCGACGACGCCGTCGACGGCCCGGGTGAGGCGGGTGGCGAGCGGGACCATGCTCTTGTGCTCCACCTCGCCGCGCAGGGTCACGATGCCGTCGTTCACCGCTACCTCGACGCGCGCCGGGTCGGTGCCGAGGTACTTCGTGATGATCTCGCCGACGATCTCACGGCGCACGTCCTCATCGGCCCGCAGGTAGACCTTGAGCAGGTCGCGGGGGCTGACGATGCCCACCGGCGAACCATCCTCCCCGGCCACGACCAGGTGCCCCACCTGGTGCCGGTCCATGGCCCGGGCCGCTTCGACGACGCTCGCGTCCGGGGAGATCTTGACGGCAGGCGAACTCATCAGATCCTCGGCCGTCAGGCCCGCCGCTCGGTCCCGGCCGTGGCCGAGCAGTGGCGGCCGGCCGGCCGACGGGTCCTCCTGGTACTCCTCCTTGCGGAGCAGGTCGGTCTCGGAGACGACCCCGGCGACGCGGCCGCCGGCGCCGAGGACGGGCAGCGCGCTGACGCCGCGCTCCGCCATGAGCGCGGCCACGTTCTTGAACCCGGTGTCCAGGCTGACCGTGACAACGGGCTGGGTCATCACCTCGCGGACCGTGCGATGCGTCATGACGCCTCCTCACCCGGCCGAGTCACGGATGATCACGACGGGGCACGGGGCATGGTGCACGCAGTGCTGGCTGACCGAGCCGAGCAGGGCCTCGACGAAACCGCCGTGACCACGGCTGCCGACAACCAGCAGCTCGGCCCCGGCGGACGCGGCCAGCAGTGCCGCGGCCGGGTTCCCCTCGACGACCTCGGACCTTATCTCGACCGGGCTGGCCGGACCGGCGACCTCGGCGATGGCATCCGTGACCACCCGCGCCGCCAGTTCCCTCGTAGTCGGCTGTCATCGGCCGCACGGTTGCGGGGTAACCGTAGGTCCCCGGGTATGCCAGGCGATGACGGCCTCCACCACCGCACCGGTGAGCTTGGCCTGCCGGACCGCCCAGGCCAGTGCGGCTTTCGACGGGACCGATCCGTCCACGCCGACCACGATCCGGCCTTCCGCCCTGGGTGCTGAGTAGTTCCTCCGACATATACGCGATGATCCGGCCACGAGGGGCAGGCAACTGTGCAGGGTCTAACTGCCCAGGCGTCCGGGACCAAGGACGCCGGCGACCATGGCGTCGAGAGCCACGGCTGTAGTTCGCCCGCACGGGTTACCGGTAAGCGAGCACGATCCAGACCTGTCCTGGGGCGACGGTCAGTCGGCTGCCCGCCGACAGTGGTGAACGTGGTGCCGCCGTTGGCCTTGGGCCGGGACCAGTGAGCCGTCCAGGCCTTGCCATTGCGCAGGACCGGGGACCTTCGTCCCTGGCGGGGCATCCGCGGATGCCAGGAGGATCGGTGCAGAGCGGCGGCCCGGGTGGCTGGACACCTGGGCGCAGCGGCGGGCTGCCGGATCGGCCACGCTGGACAGGACGCAGGAGGCCGGGACATGAGTACGGAAGGCAGGGCCGCGTGCCGGGACGCTGGCGTCATGATGCTGTTCTTCGGCCCCGACGGTGAGCGGCTGGCCGAGCGGGAGATCACGGAGCGCAAGGCCAAGGTCATCTGTGCATTGTGCGCACTGCGCGCCGAGTGCCTGGGGTACGCGCTCCGGCATCCTGCCCGGCACGGCATCTGGGGCGGCTTCAACACCGAGGAGCTCGCAGTTGAGCGCCGCCGCCTGCAGCGCAGCGGGTCCTTCCGGATAGGGTCCTTTGGCCCTTGGCGCGGTCAACGCCGCCGGCCGACGATGAGGGCACCGTGCGACGACAAGGCGGCGTGGCCGGGTCCCGGTGCCGGGACGAGCGAACGGGACCGGCCGCTGGCAGCGCCCATGGGTGCACAGCGGAGGAGAAGCCGTGGATGAGGCGATCCAGCCCGGCAGCGTGCAGTTGATGGATGCCGCAGCGGTCGAGCCATTGTTCGCGTCGCTGCGCGGCGCGGGGTTTTCCGTTATCGGGCCCACCGTGCGGGACGGTGCGATCGTCCTCGCCGAACTCGGCTCCGCCGCCGACCTGCCCTTCGGGTGGGGCGTCGAACTGGCGCCCGGCGGCTACCGGCTGCGGCGCCGCACCGACGGCGCCGCGTTCGCTCACTCGGCCGGGCCCGGCTCGTGGAAGCAGTTCCTGCATCCACCACGGGAGAAGCTGTGGTCGGCCGCCTGGCCGACGGTGGGATCGAGTTCAGCACGGACGACGTGGCGCCGCCCCGGCTGGCGTTCTTCGGCGTCCGGCCGTGCGACCTGCGGGCGATCCAGATCCAGGACCAGGTGCTCGGCAGCGGGCACGGCAACTCGCGGTACGCCTCGCGCCGGGAGGGGGTGCTCATCGTGGCGGTGAACTGCACCGAGCCCGGGGAGACCTGTTTCTGCACGTCCATGGGCACCGGGCCCGCCGCGGGCCCCGGATACGACCTGGCGCTGACCGAGCTTGCCGACCGGCGAGCGGCACTCGTTCCTCGTGGACATCGGCACACCGGCCGGCGCCGCGGTGCTGGCCGGCGTGCCACACGTGCCCGGCCGGCGACGGCGCCGTCGAGCGCGCCCGGGCCGCCGTCGCCGGGGCGGCGCAGCAGATGGGCCGCTCCATGCCCGAGTCCGGCCTGCGTGAGCTGATGGCGGGCAGCCACGACGCCGCGCGCTGGGAGGACGTCGCATCCCGGTGCCTGAGCTGCGGCAACTGCACGCTCGCCTGCCCGACCTGCTTCTGCACCACGGTCGAGGACGTCTCCGACCTCAGCGGCGACCATGCGGAGCGGTGGCAGCACTGGGCCTCCTGCTTCGACCTGGACTTCTCCTATATCCACGGCGGCCCGGTCCGGGCCTCGGCCAGCAGCCGGTACCGGCAGTGGCTCACCCACAAGCTGGGCACCTGGCACGACCAGTTCGGCAGCTCCGGCTGTGTCGGCTGCGGGCGGTGCATCGTGTGGTGCCCGGTGGGCATCGACATCACCGAGGAGGTCGCGGCGCTGCGGGCGGAAGCATCGGACGCCGCAGCATCGGATGCCTGCGCCGAGGACGGTGCCCCATGAGCGGCGTGACACCGGCGGAACTGGGCGGGCATGCCTTCCTGCGCGGCATGGCAGACCGCCACCTCGCCACCCTCTCCCGGGCGTGCTGGGTGGCCCCGCTGCGGGCCGGGCACCGGCTCTTCGAGGAAGGCGGCACGGCGCACCGGTTCTGGCTGCTGCAAAGCGGCCATGTCGCCCTTGATCTGCATTCGCCCGGCCGCCAGCGGGCTCATCGTCGAGACGCTGGGCACCGGGCGATCTGGTCGGCCTGTCCTGGCTCGTCCCGCCCTACGAATGGCAGTTCGGCGCGACAGCCGTCCAGGACACCATGACCTTCGAGCTGAACGCCATCGCGGTGCGGGCGGCCTGCGAGGAAGATCCCGGCCTCGGGTATGCGCTGCTGCGGCGGGTCATGTCCGCCGCATCGTCGCGGCTGCACGCCACCCGGGTGCGGATGCTGGATCTGTACGGCGCGTCCGGTACCGGCCAGGACCGGCCGTGACCGCGCCTGCCGCTCCGGTGCTTCCCGCGCGGTACCAGGTCACGGGGCGGCTGGAGGAGACGCACGACACGGTCACCCTGGACCTGCGGCCGGTGGACCGGCCTATCCCGGTCCATCAGCCTGGGCAGTTCACCATGCTCTACGCGCCCGGGGTCGGCGAGGTCCCGGTCTCCATCAGCGGCACCGGCCCCGGCCAGGTGCTGGTGCAGACGGTGCGGGCGGTGGGCGCGGTGACCCGGGCGCTGTGCGCGTGCCGGCCCGGGCGGATGATCGGCGTCCGGGGGCCCTACGGCACCGACTGGGACGTGGCCAGCGCGGCCGGTGGCGACCTGCTGATCGTGGCCGGCGGCATCGGGCTCGCGCCGCTGCGCGGGGCGCTGCTCGCCGCGCTCGGGCAGCGGGACCGGTACCGGCGCATCGTGGTGCTGATCGGCGCCCGGTCGCCGGAGGAGCTGATCTTCGTCCGCGACCTGGGGGAGTGGCACCGCCGCGGCGCCGAGGTCGAGCTCACCGTGGACCGGGCCGCGGCCGGCTGGGCCGGGCACGTGGGAGTCGTCACCCAGCTGCTGCGCCGCGCGGACGTCGATCCCGGCCGCACCACGGCCCTGGTCTGCGGGCCCGAGATCATGATGCGGCTCACCGCCCGGGAATTGCTGGCGCTCGGCGTCCCGGCCGCGCGGGTGCGCGTCTCGCTGGAGCGGAACATGCGGTGCGGGGTGGCCGAATGCGGGCACTGTCAGCTCGGCCCGCTGCTGCTGTGCCGCGACGGCCCGGTGGTCAGCTATGCGGCGGCCGCGCCGCTGCTTGCGATAAGGGAGCTGTGATGGCTGGTCAGGCACCGCGCCCGAAGCTCGCGGTGTGGAAGTTCGCCTCCTGCGACGGCTGCCAGCTGACCCTCCTCGATTGCGAGGACGAACTGCTCGCGCTCGCCGCACAGGTGCAGATCGCCCATTTCACCGAGGCATCCAGCGCGGACATCGCGGGGCCCTACGACGTGTCGCTGGTCGAGGGCTCGGTGACCACACCCGAGGACGTGGAGCGGATCCAGCAGGTGCGGGCGCAGTCCCGGATGCTGATCACCATCGGCGCGTGCGCCACCTCGGGCGGGATCCAGGCCCTGCGCAACTTCGCCGACGTCGCGGACTTCAGCGCCGCCGTCTATGCCCGCCCGGAGTATGTCGCGACGCTGGCGACCTCGACCCCGATCGCCGACCACGTCCGGGTGGACTTCGAATTGCGCGGCTGCCCCATCGACAAGAGCCAGCTGCTGGAGCTGATCACCGCTCTGCTGGCGGGCCGCAAGCCGCAGATTCCCGGGCACAGCGTGTGCGAGGAATGCAAGCGCCGCGGCACTGCCTGCGTGATGGTCGCCCACGGCACGCCCTGCCTCGGGCCGGTCACCCAGGCCGGGTGCGGCGCCATCTGCCCGGCGTACGGCCGCGGCTGCTATGGCTGCTTCGGTCCGGTGGCCGAGCCGAACACCGCGGCGCTCATCCCGCAACTGCGGCGGCTGGGCATGGGCACGGCCGCGCTGCGCCGTGTCTTCGCCACCTTCAACGTCGCCGCACCCGGCTTCGAAAGAGCCCGGGCCCAGGCCGCGGCAAAGTCCGCCGGACAAGGCGAGTGCGCAGGACCGTGACCGAGGAGTGAGCGCAGCAGGACCGCGACCAGGTAGTGAGCGCAGCTAGTGAACGCGGAGGGCGGCCCGACAGGATCTCATCCGGCCGGGCGGACTTCATTCGGCCGTTGGCGGGACCTGTCCGCGCCGGCCGCCGAGCCGGGCAGCTAGCCGGGCTGGGGCCCTGGCTGGGCAGATCGCGGAGAACGGCGGTGGCCAGCGTGTCGATGGCGGCTGCCACGGCGGGCGTCAGGCCGGGGCCCTGGCCCAGGTCGGCTGCCTCGACCGCATGCACGATCAGCGTGCCCGGCATGCGGTCGAGTGCCTGTCGCGAGGCCGATCGCGCTGTCGAGCCCGAGCCCGTGCGAACTCACCGGCCTGACCTCAGCGGCGCCGGGCCTGGTGCAGGACCAGCCGGTGCAGCCGCCCGGGAACAGCAGGCTCGGCCCGCACCGCGTCCACGATCACGGCAAGCGCCGCACCGGCCCATGCCTCGATCAGCCGGGCCGGCTCGCCGTCGCTGACCAGCAACTCGACGCCGCCGGGCACCCGTCCGCGCAGCCTGGCCAGTACCGCCGGCCCGGCGCCGTCGTCGCGCCGGAACTCGTTGCCCACGCCGATGACCACGGCCTTGCCGCTCTGGCGCTGGTGGCCCGGTCACCGGCGGTCGATCCGCAGGTCGAGGAAGTGCGTCGAGCACGAGATGCATGGGTCGTAGTTGCGTATCGCCTGCTCGCAGGCGCTGGTGAGGCGGGCGTCGTCGAAATCGAGCCGCGCCTGCACGAAGCGGCGCAGGTCGTCTTCGATGGCCCGCTGGTTCTGCGAGGTCGGCGGCACGATGCGGGCGCTGCGGATGATCCCGTCGCCGTCAAGCTCGTACCGGTGGTACAGGACGCCGCGGGGAGCCTCGCGACACGCCGTACCCGGTGGCCGCGCGGGCGGTCACCGGCACGGCGGGCGCCGCGGGCGGGCGGTATTCCTCGATCAGCCGGAGCGCCTCCTCGATGGCGCAGACGACCTCGACGGCGCGCACGATGATGCTGCGGAACGGGTTGCGGCAGCCGGGCCCGAGCCCTGCCTCCGCCGCGGCCTGGGCGGCCTGTGGCGGCAGCGACCCGGAGTTGAGCGAGTACCTGGCCAGCGGCCCGGTCAGGTAGCGGCCGTCACCCGTCTCGCCCGGTTCCGGTCGAGCCGGGCGTGCAGTGCCGTCGAGTGGGGCACCTGCTCCTCGATGATGTGCTGCTCGAACTCGGCGGCGGGGAACGCCAGGCCGCCGCTGGTGACCAGCGTCCCTCGCTCGATCGGGTACCTGCCGGGCTCGGTCAGCGCGAGCAGTTCATGCGGGCAGGTGAAGTCCGGGAAGTCGAACCCCGCCACCCACCGGACCGTGTCCAGGGCCAGGGGCAGCGCGTCGCGCAATTGCCGCGCCAGCGGTGCCAGTTCGGCCGCCGACGGCGCCCGGTAGAACCCGCCGACCCGCACGTTCACCGGATGGATCGCCCGGCCGCCGAGGAGTTCCATGATCGCGTTCCCGGCGCGGCGCAGGGCAAGGCCGCGCTCGACGACCTCCCGGTGGTCGGCCGCCATCTCGACGACGCCCGGGTACCCGAGGAAGTCGGGGGCGTGCAGCATGTAGATGTGCAGCGCATGGCTGCCTATCCACTCCCCGCAGTACAGCAGCCGGCGCAGGCCCGCGATCTCGCGTCCAGGCGTGCCCCGCACGCGTCCTCGATCGCCTGGCAGGCGCTTGTCTGGTAGGCGACGGGGCAGATGCCGCACACTCGCGCGGTGATGTCCGGTGGCTCGGTGTAGGACCGGCCGCGCAGGAACGCCTCGAAGAAGCGCGGCGGTTCGTAGATGTCGAGCCGCACCTCGTCCACGTGGCTGCCGCGGACCCGGACATGCATGGCGCCTTCGCCCTCGACCCGGGCGAGCCCGCTGGTGGCGAGCGTGCGGTCGCTGCCGGTGCGTCATCGCGGTCGTGCCCGCATAGCTCAGCTGGTCCCGGACCGCGATCACCCCTTCGATGTGCCGGAGCACCTCCACCAGGTCGCGGCCGGCCTGGTCGGTCTCCGGGCGGCCGGTCAGCGTCACGATCCCATCGTGCACGGTGACGGCGAACCGGCGCGAGTCCACCAGGAAGCTTTCCGCGATCACCTCTTCGGTGGCCTCACGGCGGATGTCCGCATCCGGGCGGGTGAAGACGCTCAGCACGTCGGCCCGGCTGATGATCCCGATCAGGTGCCCGGTGGCGTTGATCACGGGCAGCCGCTTGACCCGGCGGTCACGCATGAGGCGGGCGGCTTGGCCAGCGGTGGTCTCGGGACTGGCCGTCACCGGCGGGCTGGTCATCAGTTCGGCCGCGGTCACCCCGGCCGCCTTGTCGTGGTCCCGGAAGCGCAGCACGCTCGCCAGCGGCCCCGGGCCGGTGGCCAGGTCGGCCTCCTTGTTCAGCATGTCGGCCTCTGACACGACGCCGATGACCCGTCCGCGCGTCATCGATAACGGGAAAGGCGCTGACCCGGGATTCCCGCATCCGCGTGATCATCTCCTTGAACGACGCGGTCTTCCTGACCGCCACGACCGGCGTCGTCATCACGTCCCTGACGCAGCTCTTCATCGCGGATCACCTCCTCGCCAAGCCCATCCTCTGGCGGCTGCGGACCGGCCCACCACAGGTGAACGGCTCATGTTCCCCCGCCTTATGGCCTCCGCACCAGGGACCAACGTCCCTTTGCGGCGCGCACAGCACGGGAGCACAGTGGAATAAATAGGGCGATGAACTAGGTATTTGCGAGGTTCAAAATGAAGCACGTCATATGGGCGGCACCGGTCGCTGTCGTTTTCCTGGCATTGCTCGCAGGCAAGAATGACATCCGCCGGCTTCACCGGATGCGCCAGATGTAGCCGCATGTAAATGTGGCCGGATCGCGCCGTCGTGCTGCCGCCTGGCCGGTCAGCAGTCCGCATACCCGGGAGGAAGCCATGACGACGATTCTGCTGGCCGTCGACGCTGCCCGGAATGCCCGGGGGAGCACGTGGCGGCCGCGGCCGAGATGACCCGCCAGCGGCCCTGGCACCGGTGACGACGTCGTCGTGCTGCATGTGCACGAATACGCCGTTGGCAGATGGGGGCCGGGCGCAGGTCGATTGCCACGAGGGCCGGCAGAGCGTCATGGACAGGTCGTCTCGGGCCTGCGGATGCTGCGTCACAGTCAAGGGCGTCATCGGCTCGGCCGACTACGGGCACGTGGCCGGGCCATCCTGGAGGCCGCCGACCGTACGACACGCGGAGTCGTGCTCGGCTCGAGCAGCCGTACCGACCTGCGCCTCCTGCCGTTCGGCAGCGTGTCGAACCGGCTGCTGCACCTGGCGAGGCCCGGTGCTCATCAGCCCGGAGCACCGGCCTGACACGCCCGGTCAGCCGCACCAGAAGCAGGCAGCGGCAACCGGCTAGGCTCGCGCCGGGGTGGTGAGTCCGCTGATTGATACTGCTTTGCCTCTGGTGCCGGATGGTGCCCCGGGGAGCTTGACGGGGAGTGCGCGACCGCTCGGGTGGCCTTGGCCGAAGGAGCGGCTATGCCTGGGATCACGGTGGGAGTGACGGCTCTGAGCATCGCGCCGGGCGCTGGAGTGGGCGCTACGGGAGGCGGGGCTGCGCGGTGCGGCACTGACCGTCCTGGCCGTGCATCAGGTCGCCGGCCATCACTGGACGGGCAACCCCGAGATCTATCCGGCGCAGGCTGGCCCGAGGCAGTGCGCCGTGCCGCAGAAGCGGCCGTGCAGAAGGCGTGAGCCGGTCGGGGGCGCCGGGCCCGGCGTCGGTCGCGGTGCGGGCGGTCAGCGGCCTGGCCGCGCAGGAACTGGTGGCTGCCTCGTCGGGCTCGGACCTGGTGGTGGTCGGCTCGCGCGGTGGCGGCGGTTTCGCCAGGCTGCTGCTGGGCTCGGTGAGCCACCAGGTGGTCAGCCACGCGGCCTGCCCGGTGGTGGTGATCCCGGCCTAGGTCACGGGGCAGGAGTGGCTGCGGGCAGCTTCGCCGCCAGTTCCCTGCCCCACTGCTCGGCGCGGTCTTCCTCGCCGGGCCGCAGGTGGTTGTCCTTGGTGACGAGGAAGCTCTGCGCGGGGGCGATCTCGGTCAGCCCGTGCCGGTCCAGCAGCTTTGCGATGGCCTTCGACGCGTGCCCGGTGAGCATCGCCGGGCCGTCCATCCGGGTGTCGAATGCGGCGCTGCAGCCGTGGATCCGGCCCACCGTGCCGAACCAGTCACGCAGGCCTGGTCCTTGTGCGTGCGGCTCCAGGGTGAGCCCGCTGCCGTCCTTGTGAGCGGCCTCCACCGCCGCCTGGCGGGATCGTGCCCCGCTCATGCCGTGGACGTGCGTCGGCCCACCGGCGACCACCAGGCCTGCCTCGTCCAGCAGTTCCGGCGTCGCCTCGGCGACCGGCACCACCGTGACCTCGAATCCCTGTTCCAGGCCTCTGCCGATGGCGTCGGCGATCACATGGGTGTTTCCGTACATCGACTCGTAGATGACCACGGCGCGCATCCCGGCACCTCCTGAGTAGGTATGGCGTAACCACTTTCAGCGTGCCGTCCGCGATCCCCGGCCTGGGCGGGGCGAAGGTCCCGGACGGCGCTGCTTTGGTCCCTGGTGATCCGCGGCCGTAGGTGGTGAGACTGGGCCGCAGGCAGGAGCGTCGCCACGATGGCGGCGCCCGCGCCGGAGGAGGCGAAGGGACATGTATCGGCCCTTGGCGGACGCGGGCATCGTGCGCCGGATCGTTGAAGCGGCAGGTGCCGCGCCGTCGATTCACAACACCCAGCCGTGGCGGTTCCGGGTCGCCGGTGATGACCTCCTGGAGGTACACGGTGATCCGGAACGGATGCTCTGGGTGGCCGATGCGCACGGCCGGGCTCTCCATCTGAGCTGCGGCGCGGCCTTGTTCAACCTGAGGCTGGCGGCCCGCACTGACCGGGGCCAAGCCGCTTGTCTGGCCGCTTCCCGACCCGCAGGCGGAGCCCACGCTCATGGCGTCCGTCCAGCTCAGCAGCGGGCGCCCGGCCACGCTCGAAGAGCGTGAGCTGTTCGACGGCATCTGGCAGCGGCACACCAGCCGGGTCCCGTTCACCGGCCAGCGCATCCCCGATGCCGTATGGCTGGCCCTGGAGCGGGCGGCCGAGCGCCGAGTTCGCCTTGCTCCGGCCGCTGGACGCTGCCGACACAGCGCGGGTTCTGCAGATCGCCGCCGACGCCGAACGTGAGCTGGCCGAGGACTTTGATCACCGGGTCGAGCTTGCCCGCTGGATCGGGACCGACGGCGAGGACGGGGTGCCCGCTGCCGCGCTCGGTTCCCGGCCGGACCGCGGCCCGGCCCCCGTCCGCGACCTGGGGCGCGCCTCGCCGGCCACGGCGCTGGTCACGGCGAGCTACGAGTCACATCCGCAGCTTGCCGTGCTGGCCACGGCCCGCGACGATCCGGCCGACTGGCTCCGGGCCGGCCAGGCGCTGCAGCGGGTGCTGCTCACCGCCACGGTCTGCGGTCTCGCGGCCTCGTTCCTCTACCAGCCGATCGAGCTGCACGACATGCGGCAGTCAGCCACGGGCTGGTGGCCGTGGCCGGAGTGCCCGCAGATCATCCTCAGGCTCGGTTACGGGCCGCTGGGCGCCGGTTCACCGAGGCGCCGGGTGGACGCCATTCTCGACCGCGCCGCCACGGGGCAGGCCGCCACTGTCCTGATCGGGCTCAACGGCCCGCAGGCGTGCCCGAAGGTCCCTGGCCGCGGCGCCTGGGCGGGACGAGAGTGGAAGCAGAGTTCGGGCTGCCCGGAGTGACAGTCCCGTCAGAAGGAGGCAGAAGATGCCTGGTATCACCGTCGGCATCGACGGATCTGCCCACTCCATCCGCGCGCTGGAATGGGCCATCAAGGAGGGGGCGGCCCGGCACGCGCCGGTGACCGTGCTCACCGTCCACACGGTCCCGATGAGCGGCTGGACCGGCAACCCCATCACCCTCCCGCAGGACGCGACCGATGTGGAGAAGTTGCGGCAGGCGGCGGAGGAAATGACTCTCAAGGTGACCAGCCAACTCGGTGTCGCCAAGCCGTCCTCGGTGACGGTGCGCGCCATCTCCGGGTTCCCGGTGCAGGAGCTGATCGAGGCATCCCGCACCGCCGACCTGGTGGTCGTCGGGTCCCGCGGCGCGGGCGGCTTCGCCCGGCTGACGATCGGCTCGGTCAGCAGCCAGGTCGTGCACCACGCACACTGCCCGGTCGTGGTGGTGCCCAGCGAGAGTTGAGGTGCCTGGCGGCCCAGCCGGAGCTGGGCCGCCTCCTGACCGCGGCCCGGCCGTTCCGACGGAGCGGCCGGGCCGCGGTCATTGATCCGGAGGGCCACGGGTATGGAGATAACCGTAGGTGACCGGGTCCTGGTGCCCGGGCAGCGTCTACTTCGAGAACAGGCAGGCATGATGCGGCTGCGGACGGGCGTGGCGATCGATCTCGGCACCGTCAACACCCTGGTGAGCGTCCGCGGCCGGGGGCTCGTCGTCGAGGAGCCCTCCGCGATCGCCGTGGACCGGGGCACCGGCCAGACCGTCGCGGTCGGCCGCGCGGCGGATGACCTGGCCGGCAAGGCCCCTCAGGGCATCGACGTCATCCACCCCCTGCGTGACGGGGTCGTCGCCGACCTGGACGCGGCCACGGCCATGTTGCAGGCCTTCCTGCGGCAGGCACGGCTGCGGCGCGGCATGCTGCGGCCCGCCGCCGTGGTCTGCGTGCCGAGCGGGGCGACATTCGTGGAGCGCCGGGCGCTGGCCGCCGCGGTCGAGGCGAGCCGCCCGCGCTGCATGGTGCAACTCGTCGACGAGCCGGTCGCCGCGGCCGCGGGCGCGGGCTTCGGCCTCACCGGCGGCACGGGTGCCTTCATCGTGGACGTGGGCGGCGGGACGACTGAGATCGCGGTGGTGACCGGCGGCCATCTGGTCCGGGCCGAGTCCCTGCGGCTCGGGGGCAATGCCATGGACGAGGCGATCGTGGCCGCGGTGAAGGCCGAACTCGGCCTGCTCATCGGCCGGAATGCCGCGCGGCGACTGAAGATGGACCTGGGTCTCACCGCAGGCCCGCCCGAATGGGCCGAAATTGTGGGCGTCGATGCCGGGCGCGGGACGCCGCGAGCCGAGCGCATCCCGGGAGAACTCGTCGCGGCTGCCCTGGAGCACTCGGTCGCCACCATCATCGAAGCCGTACGGGAGATGCTGCTGGACCTCCCTCCCGACCTCGCCGAGGACGTCGTCCGGGGAAAGATCTGCCTGGCCGGCGGGGGAGCGCTGCTCCTGGGCCTGGCCGGGCGGGTCGAGACGGCGGCGGGGATTCCCGCCCTGGTCGTGGACGACCCGCTGCGCTGCGTGGTCCGCGGCGCCACCGATCTCCTGGAAGACCGCGGTCGCACCGCCACGGGACTGGCCCCCGGCTGACCTACGCCGGGAGCCGGGGGACCTTCGTCCCTGGATACGCCTGTGACGCCAGAGGCAGCCTGGGTGCAGACGATCAAGGGGAGGCCATGTCCCATGAGTTTCCAGGTGCGATCAGAGGTCGGCCAGCTGCGCCAGGTGATCATCCACCGGCCGGGCCTGGAGCTGTCCCGGCTCACCCCGCGCAACGTGGGGGAACTGCTGTTCGACGATGTGCTGTGGGCGAAGAAGGCGAAAGAGGAACACGACGCGTTCGCCGAGGCGCTGCGCGACAAGGGCGTGCGCGTGCACTACTTCGGGCAGTTGCTGGGCGAGACCCTGGACATCCCCGAGGGCCGGGCCTTTGTCCTTGACCGGCTCTGCACCCCGGAGTTGCTCGGCCCCGCCCTGACGGCCCCGGTGCGGCAGTTGTTCGAGGACCTCGATGGCCCTGCCCTGGCGGAAGCGCTGGTGGGCGGGGTGCTCAAGGCGGACCTGCATCCGGCCCGCGCCCGTGGCAGCCTGCGCTGGAACCTGATGCGGGCCGACGACTTCGTCCTCCCGCCGCTGCCCAACCACCTGTTCCAGCGGGACAACTCGTGCTGGATCTACGGGGGCGTCTCGGTCAACCCGATGGCCAAGGCCGCCCGGCAGCGGGAGACGCTGCACAGCCGGGCCATCTACCGGTACCACCCGATGTTCGCCGCGGCCGACTTCGTGAGGTACTACGGCGACGACGATGCGGTGCACCAGCCCGCCACCGTCGAGGGCGGCGACGTGCACGTGCTGGGCAATGGCGCGGTCCTGGTCGGCATGGGGGAGCGGACCACCCCGATGGCGGTCGAGATCCTGTCCCGTGCCCTGTTCGCGAGTGGGCAGGCCAGCACCGTGATCGCGGTCGAACTGCCCGCGACCCGCGCCATGATGCACCTGGACACCGTCATGACCATGGTCGACCGTGCCACCTTCGTCCGCTACCCCTACCTCGACCGTCACCTGCGCTCCTGGACCGTGGTGCCCGGGGAGGGCGAGGCGGGCCTGGCCATCACCCGCAACAGGGACCTGTGGGACACCATGGCCCAGGTGCTGGGCGTGGAGAAGGTCACCGTGCTCACCACCGACGAGGACATCAGGGCCGCGGAACGGGAGCAATGGGATGACGGGACCAACTATCTCGCCGTCGCGCCCGGTGTCGTCGTCGGCTACGAGCGCAACGTGCCCACCAACACCATGCTGCGCAAGCACGGCATCGAGGTGGTCACGATCGCGGGCAGCGAACTCGGCCGGGGCCGCGGCGGGCCGCGGTGCATGACCTGCCCCATCGAACGCGACGATGCCTGAGATCCCGGTCCTCATGGGCGCATGCGGCGCCTGGCATGCTGATCACCAGGCGCCCTGGCCATCGGGGATTCCGCAGGGCGGCCTGACCACCAAGAACGAGGGAGCATTCATGGACCTGCGAGGGCGCAGCCTGCTCAAAGAGATCGACTTCAGCGCGGAAGAGTTTCTCTACCTCGTCGACCTCGGCGGGCGGCTGCGGGCGGACAAGCGGGCCGGCCGCCGGGCGCGCCGCCTGGCCGGGCGGAGCATCGCGCTGATCTTCGAGAAGACCTCGACACGGACCCGGTCGGCGTTCGAGGTGGCGACGCACGACGAGGGCGGTGACGTCACCTACATCGGGCCGGATGACTCCCAGCTGGGCCGCAAGGAGTCGATGAAGGACACCGCGCGGGTGCTCGGCCGGATGTTCGACGGCATCGAGTACCGCGGCGACGCCCAGGAAAAGGTGGAGACGCTGGCCGCCTACGCCGGGGTGCCGGTGTGGAACGGGCTCACCGACGACTGGCACCCCACGCAGATGCTGGCCGACATCCTCACCATGCGCGACCACACCGCCAAGCCGCTCACCGAGGTGACCTACTGCTACCTGGGCGACGGCCGCAACAACACCGCGAACTCCCTGCTGGTGACCGGCTGCCTGCTGGGCATGGACGTGCGCATCTGCGCTCCCGGGGCGCTGCAGCCCGCGCCCGGCGTGCAGGACATCGCCCGCGGCCTCGCCGCCTCCTCCGGTGCCCGGATGGCGGTCACCGACGAGGTCGCGGCGGCCGTGGCGGGCGCGGACTACCTGTACACCGACGTGTGGCTGTCCATGGGGGAGCCGGCCGAGGAGTGGGACGCCCGCATCGACGCGCTGCTGCCCTACCAGGTGAACGCGCAGACGATGGCGGCCACCGGGAACCCCGCGGTGAAGTTCATGCACTGCCTGCCCGCGCTGCACAACACCGAGACCGAGATCGGGCAGCAGATCTACGACAAGCGCGGGATCGGACGCGCTGGAGGTCACCGAGGAGGTCTTCGAGTCGCCCGCCTCCATCGTGTTCGACCAGGCGGAGAACCGGCTGCACACCATCAAGGCGGCCATGGTGGCCACGCTCGGGGAGCCCGCGTGAGAGTCGTCGCCGCACTCGGCGGCAACGCCCTGCTGGAGCGCGGCGAACTGCCCGAGGCCAGGGTCCAGGAGGAACACGTACTCAAGGCGGCTCTCGCGCTCGCCCCGCTGGCGCACGCGCACGAGCTTGTGCTCACCCACGGGAACGGCCCGCAGGTCGGGCTGCTCGCCCTGGAGAACGCCCGGGACCGCGGCCTGCACGTCCCGTATCCCTTCGACGTGCTGGGGGCGCAGACGCAGGGCATGATCGGCTACTGGATGCTCCAGGCACTGCAGAACGCGCTGCCGGACACGCCGGGTCGCCTGCCTGGTCAGCCGCACCGTGGTCAGCGCGGACGATCCCGCGTTCGGGGCCCCGACCAAGTTCGTCGGGCCCGTCTACGACGAGGCGGACGCGCGCGCGCTCGCCGCCGCGCACGGCTGGGAGGTCCGCCAGGACGGCGCCAGCTGGCGCCGGGTTGTCCCCTCGCCCGAGCCGCTGGAGCTGCTGGAGCTGCCCAGCGTCCGGGTGCTGCTGGACAGCGGGGCGGTCGTCATCTGCGCCGGCGGCGGCGGGGCACCCGTGGTGCGGGACGCGGCGGGGATGCTGCACGGGGCCGAGGCGGTCGTCGACAAGGACCTGGCCGCCGCGCTGCTGGCCCAGGCGCTGGACGCGGACGCACTGCTGCTGCTGACCGACATCGCGGCCGTCCAGGACGGGTTCGGCACCCCGCAGGCCCGGCCGCTGCGCCGGGTGACCCCGGCGGAGCTGCGGTCCCGGCACTTCCCGGCCGGGTCCATGGGGCCCAAGATCGAGGCCGTCTGCCGGTTCGTGGAAGCGACCGGGAAGATGGCCGCGATCGGCCAGCTCGGCGACGCCGAGGCGCTGCTGCGCGGCGAGGCGGGGACGGTCATCGCTGTCTGACTGCCGGGCTGAGTAACGTTGCGCTGGGCCTGCGGTCTGCGGGTATGCTTCGGCTGGCTATACCCGGAGTAACGGCTTGCACCGGGCCTGCGGTTTGCGGGTATGGGTTCGGCTGGCTATACCAGAAGCGACTGGCCACATCTGGCGGCCGTGAGGCGGGAAAAGGGGTGTGCAGGTGACCGCGGAATCCATCGACGCGACGGTCCCGCCCAGTGGGACGGGCTGCGCCGAGTGCGACGAAGCCGGGGGCTGGTGGTTCCACCTGCGCCGCTGTACGCAGTGCGGGCACATCGGCTGCTGCGACTCCTCGCCGGCGCAGCACGCCAGCGCGCACGCGGCCGCCACCGGGCACCCGCTGATCAGGAGCTTCGAGCCGGGCGAGTCATGGTTCTGGAGCTACGCGGAGGACCGGATGTACTCAAGCGGCCCGGAGCTGGCCCCGCCGGAGCACCATCCCGCCGACCAGCCGGTGCCGGGCCCGGCGGGCCGGGTGCCCAGGGACTGGCGGTCGCACCTGCACTGACCCGGGGCCAGGGAACACTGGCGCCCCGGAACCTGCGCATTTCGCGCTGTCTCGGGCCTTGCCGGCCTGGGTCTCCTAGGATCGATGGTCATATGAGCGGGGACATGCGGGGTGCGCGTGGCGGCGCGCCTCGCGGCCGGCCCGTGGCGGGGCCGGTTCCGTGCCCGCCGAGCTACAAAGCACGTCAAGCTGGGTATGTCCTGGCTTGGGGGGAGTGCGATGAATGAGACTGCCGAAGTACCGGCCGGAGTGGATCCCGCCAGGCCAGCGCCTGCGCGGATCTATGACTATCTCTTAAGCGGCAAGAGCAACTTCAAGGCCGACCGCGACGCGGCCGCGCGCATCATGGCGCTGGTGCCGGAGATCAAGGACTGTGCCTGGGCGAACCGCGGATTCCATCAGCGGGCGGCCCGGTGGATCGCCGGGCGCGGCGTCCGGCAGTTCATCGACATCGGCTCCGGGCTGCCGACCGTCGGGAACACCCACGATGTGGTCCGGTCGGTCGACGCGAGCTGCCGCGTCGTATACGTGGACAACGACCCGATGGTGCGCGCCCAGTCCGCCCAGTTGCTGGCCGGCGTCTCCGGGGTCAGGGTCGTCCAGGGTGACCTGCGCGATCCGGAGCACCTGCTGGCCGACCCGGAACTGCGGGAGCTGATCGACTTCAGCGAGCAGGCCGGCCTGCTGATGACCGCGGTGGTGCACTTCGTGGCCGACGAGAGCGACCCGTGGAGCCTGGTGCGCCGGTACATGGCCGCGCTGGCGCCGGACAGCTACCTGGCGCTGTCGCATCTGACCAGTGACCAGAAGCCGCCCCGTGCGGTCCATCGAGTTCCGCCGCGTCTTCAACCGTGCCACGGAGCAGATGCACTTCCGGTCGCGGCCCGAGGTGGAGCGGCTTTTCGCGGGCCTGGACATGGTGTCCGCGCACGACCCGGAGGTTCCGGGGCACCTGTGCTATGTGGGTGACTGGGAGGCCGAGGACCCGGCAATGGCCGACAGCGACGGCTCGCGCTGGCTTTATTGCGGGGTCGCCCGGCGTCCCTAGCCGATATCACGGTTCCGTCAGGAACTCGGTTCCGCGCCGACGTATTCGCGGATCTCCTGGATGGCCCAGTTGTTGCCGTCGGGGTCGGCGAAGAAGGCGAACTTTCCCCCGTCCCTGGGGTCCATCGTCTGGACCGGCGTGACCTCGACGCCCCGCTCGGCCAGCTGGGCGCGGGCCGCCTCGATGTCGGGGACGACCAGTTGCAGGCTCGCCGACAGGAGCCCAGGTCGGTGCCGGGCGGCACCACCTTCGGCCCGATCACCACCGAGCAGGCCGAGCCGGGCGGGGTCATGTGCACCACCCGCATGGTCTCGGTGGGATGGGTGTCGGCGTCCAGGTGAAAGCCCAGCTTGCCGGTGTAGAAGCTCTTCGCCCGGTCGATGTCGGTGACCGGGATGACCACGACTTCCAGCTTCCAGTCCATGGTTTGCGTCCGTTCGGTTGCCGCGCCCTGGTGGCGCTGTCATCTCCGAGGACGAAGCTGCCGCGCCGGTCTCGACATCCCCGGCACATCAATTTCCGGCCGGTGCGATGCCCTGCGGCGGACGGCTGACGCCGTCGCCACCCGCGCCTGGCCGCCGACGATAGCGCACGGTGGCTCGCGTGCGACCTTCCGTCAGCGCCGGGGAGCGTAACGAAGCGAATTAAAAGTAATGATCCGAGCAAACGTGAGTGATCATGCATAGCTATGCCGTTAGGTAGATGGAGAACGATTCTCCCCGCTACAGCCTGTCCGACTCGCTCAGTAGGGAAAGAGATGACGTCTTTGTTCCGGCATGGCCGCCGGCCGTTGTTTGTGCTGGCCGCGGCTACCTGCGTGGCGGTAAGCACCATGGGGCGCTCGGCGCCGGTGCCGCGGTGCGGCCCGCGTCGGCAGGCCAGGGTGCGGCCGCGGTCGCGAGTCGCGGCCTGGGGGGGACCGCGCGGGGCACCAGGGCCGCGCACTCGGCCGGCCAGATCTACGCGACGCTGTTCTTCTCGCGCTCGGAGATCACCGCGGCAGACGGCTGCCAGGAGGACGACACCGGCATCGCGCGCCTGGACACCACGGTGGCGCCGTATCTGCAGTCGCTGGGGATGACGGGGACGGGTTCCCTGGTCACGAAGAAGACCTATACGACGACGAACAACTGCACCCATGGCGGCGACTCGCTCACCGCGTCCTGGGACCAGGCCACCTCACTGGCGCAGACCTATGGCTGGTCGTTCGTGTCGGCCACGGCCACCTACCCGGGCAACATAAGCTCGCTCACCCCGGCGGAGCAGCAGGCCCAGACCTGCGGGTCCGCGCGGACCATAGACGCAGCACGGGCTGCCCGGCGCGCACGGGCTCATCGCCTATCCCGGGGCGCAGGGGCTGCCGACCGCCGTTCAGGCCAACTACGGTGCCAAGTGCTTCGCCTGGGGCCGGGAGTACACAAGTCCGGGACCACCACGGCCGCGATGGGCACCACCCCGCCGTTCTGGCAGTTCACCCGGGCGTTCAACGGCGGCCCGTGCAACGACCCGTCGGCGCCGTGCTACACGATCACCGCGCAGGGCAGCCCGCGCTACGCGACGCCGACCAGATCATCGCCCTGGTCAACGCGCTCCAGCCGGGCCAGTGGCTGAGCCTGCAGTCCTACATCCTGGTCACCGGGACGAACCCGCCGTACGTCCACAACGGCACCCAGTGGGACTGCACCTCCTCGAACCCGGACCTGCACTGGACCAACGACGTGGAGCGCTACTGCTACAACGACTTCCAGCAGGTCGTGCAGGCGATCGCCGCGCGCGGGGACATCACCGTGACCGACCCGCTCACCGTCGGCGTGGCGTTCGGCCTGGCCACCTACCCCTAAGCGGGTACCGGCCGCCGCGGCCTGCCCGCGGGCGATCTGCTCAGTCGCCCGCGGGCAGGCTCACGGCCGCCTCGGCGGTGTACGCCAGGAAGGTCAGCGTCTCCTGCAGGTACAGCTCGACCTCGGTGCCGGAGTGCGACAGGTAGCCGATCGAGGCCTCCTGGCCGAGTTGCAGGCTGAAGTCGCCGCCCCGGGTGGTCAGCGCGACGGCGCCGGAGATCGCGGGCGCCCAGATGATGTCGCCGCTGACGAGCCGCTGGAGGTGCTGCAGCACCGGGTAGCCGTGGTCGCTGGTCTCGCTGACCGCGACGTAGGCGTCGGCGCTGAGCAGCACCGAGTACGGGCCGTCGACGCCGCTGTCGCGTAGCCGGCCGAGCGCTTGCGCGAAAGCCGCCGGGTACTCGCGCACGTCCGCGGGCAGGCGCACCGGCGGATTGCTGGCGCCCGGCCGGATGCCCTTGATCCCGGCCGCGGGATAGCCGTCGAAGATCGCGCGGTCCTCGGCGAAGGCGATCTGCCTGGCTGCGTCCTTGACCGGCTGCCAGTCGGAGTCCTTCGCCCCGCGCTCGACATCGTCGATCTCCTCGCGGCTCAGCGTGAACGGGGCGCGCAGTTCCACCAGCGCCACGGCCATGCGCTGCCGGGCGAGCACCCCGTCGGCCGGTGCGCCGATGTCGCGCACCCGGCCGGTGCCCACCGCGGACAGCCCGTAGCCCGCCGGTCCCTGCACGTCCACCACCCGCCGCCCGGCGAGGTGGCGCTTGAGCGTGCGGCTGGCCTCCTCCTCGATCGCGGCCCAAGCCGCCGCGGATGCCGGTGCGAGCTCGCGGTGCAGGTTATCCATCGCCAGGTGCCCCTTTCAGGCTGCCGATATTGAGGGAGCCCGGAGATCCGGGCCAGGCGGGAGTCGTGGCGTCGCCGGACGCGGTTTCGCCGGCGGGTGCGGCTTCGCCGGCGGGTGCCGTGGCGGCGCCGAGGTTCTCCAGCAGCGGCACCGCGGGCACGAAGAACAGGTTCCCGGTCACTGCCGTGCTGAAGTCCAGCAACCGGTCGTAGTTCCCCTCCGGGGAGCCGACGAACATGTTGGTGAGCATCTGCTCGATCGTGGCAGGCGAGCGGGCGTAGCCGATGAAGTAGGTGCCGTAGCACCCGTCCCCGACCGAGCCGAACGGCATGTTGTCCCGGACGATCTGCACCTCTTCGCCGTCGTCCCCGGTGATGACGGTCAGCGCGTTGTGCGCGTAGCTGGGTTTCACGTCGTCGGACAGTTCGATGTCGGACAGCTTCGTGCGGCCGATGATCTTCTCCTGCTCCTCCACCGGCAGCGCGTTCCACGCCGCGACGTCGTGCAGGTACTGCTGCACGATCACGTAGCTGCCGCCCGCGAAGCCGGGATCCTCATCCCCGATCAGCGCCGCGCGCGCGGCGGCCGGCCCGGTGGGGTTCTCGGTGCCGTCGACGAACCCGATCAGGTCACGGTCGTCGAAGTAACGGAAGCCGTGCACCTCGGACACGACGGTGACGGCGCGGCCCAGCCGCGCCATGATCTGGCTGGCCAGTTCGAAGCACAGGTCCATCCGCACGGCCCGGATGTGGAACAGCACGTCCCCTGCGGTGGCGACGGCGTGCCGCGGCCCCGCTTCTATTTCCCGGAACGGATGTAGCCCCGCTGGCTTGCCCGTCCCGGCGATCCGGTCCCACACAGCCGCGCCAAAACCGGTGACGCAGGTCAGGTGCCCGTCCAGATCCCGGAATCCCACGGCCCGGACCAGGCCGGCCAGGTCCGCGCAGAGGTCCCGCACCGCGGCGGCGCTGTCCTCGCCGGGGCTGAGCACGACTACCAGGAAGATCGCCGCGCCGGTCAGCGGCGCGATCACGGCCTGCGGCTCGGGAGCCGCGGCGCCGGTGTCCGTTGTCACCCGTCCATCCTCTACCGTCCGTCGCTCAGGCGCCGAACCACCCGGGCACGTCGAGGCGGAAGCTGCCGCGCGGGACCATCGTGCGCAGGTCGGCTTCGAGCGCGGCCAGCCGCTGTGGTCCCAGCCGGGCGGCCCACTGTGCGCGCAGGTCGTCGAAGATCGCTGCCGACCTGGCCAGCGCGTCGATGCCGAGCGGGGTGAGCCGGACCAGCTTGCGGCGGCCGTCGCGGGCGTCGGCGGCACGCTCCGCATAGCCGAGCTGTTCCAGCCGGTCGATGGTCTTCCCGGCGGCCTGTTTGGAGATCCCCAGCAGGCGGCCCACCTCGCTGGCCGTGGCCCCGTCGAGGCCGATCGCCTGCATGGCGAACCCGTAGGCCGGGCGCACGCCGGGGTGGCCCTGCGCGGCCAGTTCGGCATGCAGGGCGTCGATGAGCGCCCGGAACCCGGCGAACAGCAGCAGCGGCAGCTCGAACCCGGGGCTGCCGGGCCGCGGCGTTGCCACGTTAGACAACCTGGTTTACGATATGGTCAACCATATTGACCATCGTAAGGCCCGGCGGCAGGCCGGGTCCTGCGGACCGGAGGAATGTCATGAGCGACGTACCGTTTCCCGACCACACCCTGGAGTCCGCGCCGCCCGGTTCCCGCCGCATCATGGCGGCCATGGCCCGGCAGCGCGGCCACGTGCCCGCCGCGGTCGCCCGGCTGGCCTCCTCGCCGCAACTGCTCGACGCATTCCTGAAGGCCAGCAGCCTGTTCGAGAGCACCAGCCTGGATCCGGTCGCGCGGGAGGTGGTCATCCTCACGATCGCGGCCCGCAACCGCTGCCACGTCTGCGTCGCCATGCACACCGCGAGGCTCGCGGCGCTCGGTGCCGGCGCGGACCTCATCGCCGCGCTGCGGGACCAGCGGCCGCTGCCCGGCGAACGGCTGGCGGCGGTGCAGGACTTCACCCTGGACGTGGTGGCGGCCGCGGGCGCGGTCAGCCAGGAATCGCTGGAGGCGTTCCTCGGCCACGGGTACACCGCGCAGAATGCCCTGGAGGTGGTGCTCGGCATCGGCACCTACACCATGTCGACGCTGGCCAACCGGCTGACCGGGGCGCCGCTGGACGAGCAGTTCCGCGCATTCGCCTGGACGGAGCCCGTGGCCGTACCCTGAGCAGCGCCCGCAGCCAGGGGAGGTAGCCGTGCCGCCAGGACGCCGGGGCCATCCGCTGTTCGCGCGGTTCTACGCGCGGATCAGCCCGGGAATGGACGCGGAAGGGATGGCCGGGTACCGCAAGCGGGCCCTTGCGGGCCTGGCCGGGTCGGTGATCGAGGTCGGCGCGGGCAACGGGCTGAACTTCGCGCACTACCCGGCCGGGGTCACCGGAGTCCTGGCGGTGGAGCCGGATCCCTACCTGCGCGGCATCGCCGAGCGGCACGCCGGGCAGGCCCCGGTCGCCGTGACGGTTCAGGACGGGGTGGCCGAACGGCTCCCCGGGGCGGACGGCTGCTACGACGCGGCCGTGCTGACCCTGATGCTGTGTTCCGTGGCGGACCAGCGGGCAGCCCTGGCCGAGGTGCGCCGGGTGGTCCGCCCGGGCGGCCAGTTGCGCTTCTGTGAGCATGTCCGGGCGGACACTCCCGGGCTGCGCCGGGCGCAGCGCGTGCTGGACGCTACCGTGTGGCCGCTGCTGGGCGGCGGGTGCCACGTAGGGCGGGACACGCTCGCCACGATCGCCGGGGCCGGTTTCACCGTGGTGCAGTCCGAGGCGTTCCGGTTCCCGGAGACCAGGATCCCCGCGCCCGCGGCACCACACGTGTGGGGGATCGCGACCCGGGATCCCTGAC
>CAWCKG010000024.1:0-175080 GCA_963795785.1 uncultured Actinomycetes bacterium | reverse complement strand
GACGCATCGCTGTGCACGACAGCCGCAACCGGCGGGTGCCGGGACTGCGCCGCAGCGAGGTCGCCGACCTGGCCGGCGTCAGCGTCGAGTACTACGCCCAGCTGGAGCGGGGCGACCTCAGCGGCGTCTCCGACAGCGTGCTGGAAGCCCTGGCGCGGGCGCTCCAACTGGACGAGGCGGAACACGCGCACCTGCTCGACCTCGCCCGCGCCGCCGGCCCGCGGCAACGACCCGCCGCAGGGCTCCCGCCCAGCAGCTACGGCCTACCATCCCGCGCCTCCTTGACCTGATGACCGCGGTGCCGGCGATCGTGAACAACGCCCGCTTGGACCTCGTAGCCTCCAACCCCCTAGGACAGGCCCTGTTCGCTCCGTCTTCGCCTCCCCGAGGAGCCCGGCGAACCAGACAGCCAACCACGCCCGATTCACCTTCCTCGACGCCCGTGCCCGCGACTTCTGGAACGACTGGGAACGCGCCGCCGACGACAGCGTGGCCCAGCTGCGCACCGAAGCCGGCCGTGACCCCTACGACCAGGCCCTCACCCGCCTAGTCGGCGAGCTGTCCACGCGCAGCGAGTCGTTCCGCACCCGCTGGGCGGCCCACAACGTCCGCCTGCACCGCACCGGTCACAAGCACTTTCACCATCCCGTCGTCGGCGACATGCACCTGAACTTCGAGGTCATGGAACTACCCGCCGACCCAGGCCTGTCCCTGCTCGCATTCAGCGCCGACGCTGGCTCACGCGACGACGACGCCCCGCACCTCTCACCCGCTGGGCCGCCACCCACGCGCCAGCCGACGCCCTGGCCACGCCGACCCAAACGTAGTCCCGCAATGAACAGGTCGTACGAGCCGCCTGAAGGATGACGGTCAAGGGCAAAATCTACGTGATTTGACGCTGGATCTCACGGTCAAATGACGGTCAAATGATCAAGGACGGGTTTTCGCGATCTCTGGGAACCCGTCCTACCTGGGATTACTGGTCGGGGTGGCCGGATTTGAACCGGCGGCCTCTTCGTCCCGAACTACGGGCAGTGCTGGCGCTTCTCCCCGGGCGCGGCCCGCTTGCACCGGTAGGTGGTGGGTGCCTCGCGGGTGCGTGTTGCACGGGTGCGTTGCTGTACTTCTGTGCTGTACCTGCCTCGCACGGATGATCAGATTTCACCCCGGTCGGCAACACCGTGGACGGTCCGTTAGTGATCATCCCGGAGCCGGAGTGCCCAAATCGGAGGGAGCGGCCTTGAAAGGGACCTACCCCGAGAGCCATGATCAAGAGCCGCGTCACACTGATCAGCACCTTGTCTTGTCTACGTGCAGAATCGTGGTCACGAGACGCTCGTCGCCCGCTTTGGCTAGGTCGTGTGATCCAAGGAGCGACAAGCGTCCGCGGCCCAGACGCGGACCAACCGCGGTTTCGAGATCGCTATTAGAGTGCCGCGCTATGGGGCTTTGATCTGCATCATTGGCCGCCCGTCGGGCAGTTCACATCAAGATCATCCCGCGCACATCCTCGCGACGAGGGCAACTTTCACCGGACCGGCCATTTACAAGTTGGTGCTGCCCATCCGGGGCGGATCTGAAGACAGACGAACCTACGGTTGAAGCCGTCTGGGTCTGCTCGTCCTGGCTCGGTCCACTGGCGGTACCACTCGATCGGCGTGCCGTGGTTCGATGCCGCGTTGTGGCGTTGCTGCTCGCCCTTGCAGATCCGGTTGATCCTTGGCACAAGCCTGTACACGGGCACGACATGGTGGCACTCGATGTAACCCAGCCCCCCGATTTCTTTCAGGTGGCTGCTTCACGATTGGCTACTGTGAGAAGGGCAGAGGTCTTACTCTGAAGGCATGCCCTCAGAAGCTCCCGACGAGATGAGTGATGTCGCTTGGGAGCGTCATCCTTATCCTTTCGATCGACCACGATCGATGCGGTTTGAACGATTGCCTGCGTGGGAGACCCTGTGACAACCGTACGGCGAGCAGTCTCCGGATTCGTCCTCGCGGTCGTGGTACTCGCGGCGATTGCGGCAGCGGCGTTGACCAAGGTGTCCCACCTGCCCCCATGGACCTATGCAGTTATTACCGGCGCAGCGTTCGCGGCAGGGCTCATTCTCGACCCATTCAAGAAACTGGCTGCTGATTGGTTTGACCGCCCTTCGCCAACAGGGCGACATACTGTTGGCCAGTACACGAATGCATAATCGGCGCGGGCGTTTGCAGCGGGTACGTGATTGTACCGATGCTATGGCATTGGGTGTCCATCCGGCCGCATTCGCTAGCAGCGGGCCTTCCAATGAAGACCGGTTGCCACCGTACGTGAGACGTGACTCTCACACAGAACTAGAGAAGATTTTTGGCGCCGGTGGTATGATAATTATTGAAGGAGCTTCCGCTTCGGGAAAGTCTCTGCTGGGCATACCAGTACATGCAGGCTCGTGCTGGTGATCGATGGCTTATCCGTCCTGGCTGACCTGCATCCCTAAGGAAATCATCAAGGTCGCTATGAAGAATGCTGTCGTCTGGCTAGACGATGTAGAGCGCTACTTTGTGGTGGCGGCTTGGATGCAACTGTGCTCGACGGTTTTCCTTGCCCGCCCGGCAGTACAGATGTCGCAGTGCTCGCTACTCTGCGAGCCGAGGCCCGGAGCGGAGTTGAACGCAGCGGGGCAGGAGGTTTCCATCGCACGCGCGTTTGACGAGATTCTGCGCCGCGCTCGTATTATCACGTTGGATCGAGTACTGACCGAATCCGAGGTAGACCAGGCGCAGAAGCTGCGAACTGATCAACGGATCGCCGATGCTTTGAATCATACTGCTCGTGCTGGGTTTGCAGAATATCTAGCAGCCGGACCGGCAATATTGGAGCGTTGGAAATCAGCCCGCCGAGGGGAGCACCCTGCCGCTGGCGCCATCATTAGTGGTGCTATTGACGCCCGGCGCGCTGGTTACCTGACTATCTCTCGCGCGGTCTTGGAGGAATTGTATAAATGGTATCTGGACGCACCCATGCGATATCAGCAAACCTGCCTAGTTTCGATGCAGCATTGGAATGGGCTATACAGCCGGTTAGAGGCGCGAGTGCTTGCCTTGTCCCTACTGGGGATGAAGCTTACCAGCCTTTCGACTATCTTCTTGACCACATTCAACACGTCAGCGCTCTAACTGATATACCGGCGCAGGTGTGGCCAACACTCGTTGCGCACGCCGGAATGAGTGACCTATTGCAGCTCAGCGCCGTTGCCCGCGCAGCAGGTCGGCCCGACATCGGTGAGCAGGCCCTTCGGCGCGGTGCCGCCATGGGAAGTGCACTAGCCGTAGGGGATGACCTGGGTGACCTGCTGAGGGACGCAGACCGCACCGACGAGGCCGAGCTGTGGTACCGCCGCGCCGCCGACGCTGGACATACCGGCGCCATAAATTCCTTGGGTCGGCTGCTACAACGAACAGGCCGCACCGACGAGGCCGAAAAGTGGTACCGCCACGCCGAAGATCAATACCGTCCCACGCTGCGGACTCTGGCTCCCTTGCCGCTATGGATAACCTGGGCGACCTGCTGAAGGAAACAGGCCGCACCGACGAAGCCGAAAAGTGGTACCGCCGCGCCGCCGACGCCGGATTCCGCGTGGCCATGAATAGCCTGGGCGACCTGCTAAGTGAAACAGGCCGCACCGACGAAGCCGAAAAGTGTACCGCCGCGCCGCCGACGCTGGATACAACCTGGCCGAAAGTAGAACATGGGCAACCTGCTAAAGGAAACAGGCCGCACCGACGAAGCCGAAAAGTGGTACCCGCCGCGCCGCCGACACCGGATACAACCTGGCCATGAATAACATGGGCAACCTGCTAAAGGAAACAGGCCGCACCGACGAAGCCGAAAAGTGGTACCGCCGCGCCGCCGACCCGGATTCCGCCTGGCCATGAATAACATGGGCGACCTGCTAGTTAAACAGGCCGCACCGACGAAGCCGAAAAGTGGTACCGCCTCGCCGCCGACGCCGGGTACGACTTGGCCATGGTGCACCTGGGCGAGCTGCTAAAGGAAACAGGCCGTACCGACGAAGCCGAGAAAGTGGTACCGCCGCGCCGCCAAAAATGATCCCACATACAGCCTTACCATGCTGCGCCTTGCCGAACTGCTGCAAGAGACAGGCCGTACCGACGAGGCTGAGAAGTGGTACCGCCGCGCCTTGCGCTAGAGAAAAAATACGGGAAATAGATTATGGCGGCTCATTGCGTTTCGATGGGTAGGCAACAGCCTTACTCGCCATCCCTGTGTGATATCCGGCCGCGGTGGCCGCGAGCTGGACAATTGAGAGCGAGGAAGATGACTGGTCTTACGGCGACCGCTTGATGAGTGAGCTGTCCCTTGATCTGCGCGCTACCCGGAGCGGCCCGGCGTGCGCCGGGCGGGCGTCCCTCAACGCTGAGCCCGGCGCTGAAGCCGGGCCAGCGGCGCCGCAGGCGCCGCTTTGACGTGCACCCCCTGCGTCGCTATGCGCATCTTGCGGCACGCACAGATCGACGTGACGATGAACGTCTACACCGAGGTGTCAGACGCCAAGACCCTCCAGGCGTTGAAGCGGCTCGGGAGGCAACTTGGCTCGTAGCTGTTGCTGTACTTTGCTGCTGTACGGCACAGAAACAGGCCACCTCCGACTGTGGAGAGTGGCCTGTGACCTGGGTCGGGGTGGCCGGATTTGAACCGGCGGCCTCTTCGTCCCGAACGAAGCGCGCTGCCAAGCTGCGCCACACCCCGCCGCCTGAACGGCATGAACTCCCGAACAGGCTTGCCCGGGAACCCCCGGAAGTCTAGCCGATACGGGGAACCAGCGTGAGCAGGGTTGCCTCCGGCCGGCAGGCGAACCGGAACGGCGCCCAGGGCGAGGTCCCGAGCCCGGCGGACACGTGCAGCCACGGCCGGTCCGGTTCGCCCTCGGCGGGATGCCGGTGCAGCCCGCTGGCCCGTTCGGGCTCGATGCCACAGTTGGTGACCAGGGTCCCGTAGCCCGGCACGCGGACCTGGCCGCCGTGGGTGTGCCCGGCCAGCAGCAGGTCGTAGCCGTCGGCCGCGAACAGGTCCATGATCTCGCGGCTCCGGCGAATGCATGACGCCCAGCCGCAGGTCGGCCGTGGGATCGGCGGGCCCGGCGATCTCCTCGTAGCGGTCGCGGCGGATGTGTGAGTCGTGCACCCCGCCCACCTCGATGTCGAGGCCGCCGGCCTTGACCCGGCCGCGGGCATTGTTCGCGTCCATCCAGCCGGCCGCGGCCATGCCCGTCCCGAGTTCGGCCCAGGGCAGGTCGGGGACATGCCGGCTGTGCTTCTTCGCCGAGGTGTCCCAGAGGTAGCGGAGCGGGTTCGCGGGAATCGGCGAGTAGAGGTCGTTCGAGCCGAACACGAACACGCCGGGCCGGTCCAGCAACGGGCCGAGCGCCTCAAGCAGTGGCTGAACGGCCTGCTCGTGCGCGATCGAGTCCCCGGTGTTCACGACGAGATCCGGGGCCAGCGCATCCAGGGACCTGAGCCACGAGAGCAGCCGGTGCCGCCCTGGGGTCAGGTGGATGTCGGACAGGTGGAGCACCCGCAGCGGTTCGGCGCCCGCGGGCAGAACCGGTACCTCGGCCCGGCGCAGGGCGAACCAGTTCCGCTCCAGGATGCTGCTGTAGCCGAGCGCCGCACCGCCGGCCACGGCGGCGAGCGTGAGGGCGCGCAAGGGTGCTCGCATCCACCTATGGTGCCATGTGCCGGGACACTCCGAGGCCGGAGTGCCCAGGCCAGGGGCCATTAGACCAGGCCGGCGGCGGTCCGGCGGGGCCGCCGGGAGCCCAGCGGTGCGACCTGCCCGGCCGGGCGCTGTCGGGCAAGATGAGGCCCATGGCTGCAATGAAGGATCGGCTCCGCAGTGACCTGACCGCCGCGATGAAGGCACGGGACGAGGTCACCGTCCGCACCCTGCGGATGGCGCTCACCTCCGTGACGAAGGAGGAGGTCGCGGGGCGCTCCGCGCGGGAACTCAGCGACAGCGAGGTCGTCGCCGTGCTCACCCGGGAAGCGAAGCGGCGCCGCGAGGCAGCCGACGCGTTCGCCGCGGCCGGCCGGGAGCAGCAGGCGGCGGCCGAGCGCGCGGAGGGCGCCGTGCTGGACGCCTACCTGCCCGCCCAGCTCACCGACGCCGAACTAGGCGACCTGGTGGCGGCCGCGATCGAGGAGACCGGAGCGAGCGGCCCGCGCGCCATGGGCCAGGTCATGAAGGTCCTCACCCCGCGGGTCGCGGGGCGGGCCGAGGGGGCCAGGGTCGCCGCCGAGGTCCGCCGCAGGCTCGGCGGTTAGCACCACCGCGTCCAGGCGCCGCGGGCAAGGCACCGGTCCAGGCGCCGCGGGCAGGCACGCGCCAGGCGAGCGGCCGATCGCACCGCACGTGCGGCCGAGCCCGGCGTCACCGCGGACCACGCCGCACGCGCCGCGGCCCGGCAACACCGCCGTGGCGGACCAGGCAGGGCTACTGGCCGGGCGAGTTGCCGTTATGACCGCCGCCGCCGCCACCGCCACCGCCACCGCCGCCACCGCCCCGCCACCGCCGCCGCCGCCACCGGCGGGCCCGGCTGGTGCGGCGGCTTGGGCGGCTTGGGCTGGATGACGAACTGGCCGTTGCCCATGGAGAACAGCGGGCTGGACGGGTCCAGGGGCACGAAGCCGGGCGCGGGCTTGCCGCGAAGCGCGGCCATGAATGTCATCTGCCAGGTGTGGCCCGGGGCCATCGACCCGTACATGGAACCGCGACAGTCCAGCCGGTAGCAGGAGTTCGTGCCGATCATGTCGATGTTGCCGGCGGGGTTGCCGGTCCAGACCGCGCCCAGAAGCTGCGGCGTGTACCCCACGAAGAACGCCGACACGTAGGAGTCCGCGGTCCCGGTCTTGGACGCCGACGGCCGCCCGATCTGGTCCGACTGTCGCGGTCCCGCTGGTCAGGTCGCCCTGCAGGATGTAGTTGGCCGCGTCCGCCACCGCCTGGGACAGCGCGCGGTGGCAGTGGGCCGACTCCACCGGCAGCCGCAGCCCGGTGTCCGTCACGATCTTCGTGATCGCGATGGGGCTGCAGTAGATGCCGCGGGCGGGCAGCGTCGCGTCGGAGGCGGCGACGTCGATCGGCGCCAGGTTGTCGGCGCCCAGCGTGAAGGACGGGTCGTTGTCGGCGCTCGCCAGGTGGTGCTCCCGGCGGTCCGGCTTGAGCAGCGACTTCCCGTCCGGCCAGGTCAGGCCCATCTGGGTGGCGGTCTTGATGACGTTGCAGAGGCCGACCTTCTGCTCCAGGTAGGCGAAGAAGACGTTGATCGAATCCGTGGTCCCCGTGTACAGCGAGTAGGTGGCCGGGTTCAGCTCGCTCTGGTCGTTGGTGAGATGCCAGGGGGCGAGGACCTGGCCCTTGCAGTTGGTGTACCCGGACACGGTGGCCGTGCCGGTGACGTGCTTGGAGTACCCGAACGGAATCCCCTGCTCCAGCGCGGTCACCATGGTCCACACCTTGCCGGTCGAGCCGAGCTGCCATCCCTCGCTGCCGTCGTACTGCGGTCCCACCGCATAGTCGATCGTGTTGTGCCGCTTGCCGTTGCCGTAGGGCCGGTCGATGGCGATCGCGCGGACGTCGCCGGTGCCCGGCTGAATGAGCACCTCGGTGTCCGCGTTCCGCCCCGGGTTGCTGCCGTTCGGGGGCGGCGGCATCATGTAGTTGACCGCGTGGTCGGCCGCATGCTGGTCCTTGGGGTCGAGCGTGGTGGTGATCGTCAGCCCGCCGATGCCGTTGAGCCTGGCCCAGACCTGCTTGTAGGCCGTGTCGTGGCGGATGACCGCGACGACGTAGTCACACAGGTACGCGGCGTACTTCGCCGACCGGCTGGTGCACCCGGACTGGAGCACCGACGGCTTCAGCTTGAGCGGCCTGTTGTTCCCCGCCGCGGTGGCGGCGGCAGTCGGTGATGTAGTGCAGCTGGGCCATCCGGGCGAGAACGATGTTCCGCCGCTTCTGGGTGTCCTGGACCTGTGCCGGGTTGCCCAGCGGGTTGTACGCGCTGGGGTTCTCCACGATGCCCGCCAGCATGGCCGCCTGCGGCAGCGTGAGCTTGGCCGCCGAGGTGCTGAAGTAGCGCTCCGCCGCGACCTGGATGCCGTAGGACTGGTTGCCGAAGAACGCCGCGTTCAGGTACCCGGCCAGGATCTGGGGCTTGGACATCGTGTGCTCGACCTGCACGGCCATCCGCAGTTCTTTGATCTTGCGCCCGATCGTGTCCGCGGTGGCGCTGGCGTACGCCTGGTCCGGGTTGGGCGAGGAGAGGATCTCCACGTTCTTCACGTACTGCTGGGCCAGCGTGGACCCGCCCTGGACGGACTTGTGCTCCAGGTCGTTGACCAGCGCGCGGACGGTGCCGCGGAAGTCGATCGCGCCGTGCTCGTAGAACCGGGAGTCCTCGATCGCGACGATGGCCTGCCGCATCACCGGGGCGATCTGGTCGTAGGTCACCGGGACCCGGTCGATGCCGCCATGGTCTCGCTGCGGGTAGTAGTAGGCGAGCACCTTGCCGTGCCGGTCCAGGATCGCCGAGCGGACCGGAAGCTGGTGCAGTTCCGGCGTGCCCAGGGTGTTGAATTTGGTCGCTGCGTTACGGACGACCGTGCCGATGGCGCCCACAGCGGGCAGCGTGATCCCGGCGACGAGGGCACCGCCGACAGCGGAGGCCACCACGAGCCGGACGACCACGCTGGCCTTGCCGAGAAGCTTGCTTTCAGCCATGAAGCTTGGTATCCGCACTGACTCAGGGTACGCCCGGCGGCTGATGCGGGTGCGTACTGTCGCAGGCTGGCCCCTAGCGCAAACCCCCCATAAGCCGCTATCCTGCGGAAACTACCCGTCGTCAAGCGAATGACTACTGACTGTGCGCGGCATGGCCCATGTGGGCTATCTGGGAAATGGACCGAACGGGGTCTAGCGCCTGACCCCGCACCTTGCGTAAGTTACGGTTTCGCAACACAGCAACAGGGAGCCGGTGCCCCCGCGGCCGGCCTGCATCGCTCGTGAGACGCCACCCGGCGTGACGACCCCCCGAGGGCGTGACGATCAGGAGGAGTTGGACCACATGTGGATCGCTGACTGGACCGCGCGTGCCGCGTGCAAAGAAACAGATCCTGACGAGCTCTTCGTCCAGGGGGCGGCACAGAACCGGGCCAAGCTGATCTGCCGTGGCTGTGTCGTCCGCACCGAATGCCTCGCCGATGCGCTCGACAACCGCATCGAGTTCGGGGTGTGGGGCGGCATGACCGAGCGTGAGCGCCGTGCGCTGCTCCGCCGCCGCCCCGACGTGACCTCCTGGCGCGAGCTGCTTGAGCACGCCAGGAACGCTTACGAGCGCACCGCCGACGACACCCAGCTCGTCGCCTCTTGAAGACGAACGCTCCGAGCTCGACCGAGCTCGGGCTCAGCCATTGCCGCATCAGTCGTGGCTGAGGGTTTCGCCTATCACTCTGAGGGCCGCCAGGTCATGCACGTCCTCGGGCTGGGCGGTCACCCGCGCCACCGGCACCCCCGGATGCGCCGCGGTGAAGCTCTGCGCCAGCCGGCGCTCCGAGGCGATGAGCTGCATCCGCTCGGCGTGCAGCCGGAGCGCGGCCACGGCCAGCGGGTACTTGGTCGCGTCGGCCAGTGACGCGCCGCCGCCGTTCGCGCCTGGTGCGGGTGCGCCGTCGGCCGCGCCGCCCGCGGGCAGCAGCGCCTCGGCGGCGGCCAGGCTCCGTGCCGCCGACAGCCGCGGGGCCGGGGAGCCGTGCACGCGGTTGAGGATCAGCCCGGCCAGTGGCATCCGGTCCTCCGACAGCCGCTCCACGAAATAGGACGCCTCCCGGAGCGCGTCCGGCTCGGGAGTCGCCACCACGAGGAACGCCGTCCCCGGCGTCTGCAGCAGCCGGTAGGTGTCATCGGCCCGTTCCCGGAACCCGCCGAACATCGTGTCGAAGGCCGAGACGAAGGTCTGCACGTCCCGCAGCACCTGCGCGCCCAGGACCTTCGTCACGATGCCGGTGATCACGCCGAAGCCGACGTTGACCACCTTCAGGTAGGCCCGCCCGCCGACCCGGGTGGGCGCCGTGAGCAGTTTGATCAGCCGGCCGTCCAGGAAGCGGGACAGGCGCTGCGGGGCGTCCAGGAAGTCCAGCGCCGACCGGCTCGGCGGGGTGTCCACGACGATCAGGTCCCACCGCTCGGTCCGCCGCAACTGGCCGAGCTTCTCCATCGCCATGTACTCCTGCGTGCCGGCGAAGCTGGAGGACAGCGACTGGTAGAAGGGGTTGGCCAGGATCTGCTCGGCCCGGTCGGGCTCGGCGTGCGCCTCGACGATCTCGTCGAACGTGCGCTTCATGTCCAGCATCATCGCGTGCAGCGTGCCGCCGTCCTGGGCGTCCGGCAGCGGGACCGGCCGGGGCGTGTTGTCCAGGCTGGACAGGTCCATGGACTGGGCCAGCCTGCGCGCCGGGTCCACGGTGAGCACCACCACGTGCCGCCCGCGCTCCGCGGCCCGCAGGCCGAGCGCGGCGGCGGTCGTGGTCTTTCCCACGCCGCCGGAGCCGCAGCACACGATGATCCGGGTGCGCGGGTCGTCCAGCAGCCGGTCGGTGTCCAGCCGCGGCGGCACCTTGGTCCTCTCGCTCACGCCGCTCCCTGCTCGCGCAGGGCCGCCGCGAGCCGGTACAGCCCGGCCAGGTCCATGCCGTCGGTGATCAGCGGCAGGTCGTAGCAGGGCTGGCCGGCCCCGGTCAGCGCACGGCGGTGCTCGCGCTGGCTCAGTACCTGGGTCGCGTGCTCGCCGAGTTCGGCCGCGAGCGCATCGGCCACGTCGTTGCTCCCGCCGGGCCCCGGGCTGCCCTCGATGCCCGCCGTCTTCAGCCCCAGCACCAGTTCGTGCCGGTCCAGTTCACCGCGGGCCGCCGCGGCGAGCTGGTCGTCGGTGAGGCCGGTGGGCCGCACCATGTTGATCATGACCGCACCGAGCTGGAGCCCGCCCCTGGCCAGGCCGCGCAGTTCCGCGATCCCGTCGAGCGTCTCCTGTACCGGCATCTCCTCCAGCACCGTGACGAAGTGGACCGCGGTCTCGGGCGAGCGGATCACTCTCTGCACGGTGTCGGCATGGCCCGCGGATCGGCCCCACCTTGGCCAGCCCGGAGACCTCCGTGGCGATGTTCAGGAACCGGCTGATCCGCCCCGTCGGCGGAGCGTCCATCACCACCGCGTCGTAGAGGTGGTGCCCGGACACCCGGCGCCGGGTGGCCTCGGCGGCCTTGCCGGTCAGCAGCACATCCCGCAGCCCCGGCGCGATCGTGGTCGCGAAGTCGACGATGCCGAGCCTGGTGAGGGTACGGCCGGCGTGCCGCAGGTTGTAGAACATCTCCAGGTACTCGATGAGCGCCGCCTCGGCGTCGGCGGCGAGGGCGTAGACGTCACCGCCGGGTGTCATCGAGGTGCCGGGGGCCACCGCCACCTTGCGCTCCCCGTAGGGCAGCGGCGGGCAGTCGAACAACTGGGCGATGCCCTGCCGGCCCTCGACCTCCATGAGCAGGACCCGGCCGCCCGACGACGCGAGGGCAAGGGCGAGCGCGCCGGCTACCGTCGTCTTCCCGGTGCCGCCCTTGCCGGTGACGACGTGCAGCCGCACGCCTTCCCAGTCGGTGTCCCTAGCCCTCACCAGCATCAGGCTATCCGGGGCTCCGCCCGCTCTGGCCGGCGGTGGAGATCCCGCTCCGCCGTGCGGCGCGCCACGGCGGGATTGTCATTAGGCTGGTTCGCAAGAGGCGGCCGCTTCGGCCGCGCGCAGCGGCAGAGAAGGGGTGTTCCCCATGCTCGAAGTGCTCGTTGTGGTTCTCGTCATCCTCGTTGTCGGCGGGCTGATCATCGTCGGCCGGTCAGCATGCGGGTAGTGCAGCAGTACGAGCGGGGGCTGATCTTCCGGTTCGGCAAGGTCCTGCCGGAGACCCGCGGCCCGGGGCTGACCATCATCCGGCCCGTCGGCGACAAGCTGCAGAAGGTCAACATGCAGATCATCGCCATGGCCGTGCCCGCCCAGGAGGGCATCACCAGGGACAACGTCAGCGTCCGGGTGGACGCGGTGGTGTATTTCCGCGTGGTCGACCCGATCAAGGCCGTCATCAACGTGCAGAACTACATGTTCGCGGTGTCCCAGCAGGCGCAGACCTCGCTCCGGTCGATCATCGGCCAGTCCGAGATGGACCAGCTGCTCGCCGAGCGCGAGACCGTGAACCGGGAGTTGCGGCGGATCATCGACGAGCCGACCGAGGGACCGTGGGGCATCCGCGTCGAGCGCGTGGAGATCAAGGACGTGAACCTGCCCGAGGGCATGAAGCGGTCCATGTCCCGGCAGGCCGAGGCGGAACGGGAGCGGCGCGCCCGGATCATCACCGCCGACGGTGAGTACCAGGCGTCCAAGCGCCTGGCCGCCGCCGCCAACGTCATGGCCAGGGACCCGGCCGCGCTCCAGCTCAGGCTGCTGCAGACGGTCGTCGAGGTCGCCTCGGAGCGCAACAGCACGCTGGTCATGCCCGTCCCGGTCGAGTTGCTGCGGTTCTTCGAGAAGATGACGCCGGCCGAGCGGCTGAACGTCGGTCCCTCCCTCGCCGACACCGGCGACGCCGAGGTGGCCAAGGCCGAGGCGGAGGCGGAGATCGGCGGCATCGAGCCGCCGCCGGAGATCGAGCCGCCGCCCGAGGCGGCGCTTGCTGCCCCGAGATCCCGCCCGACCCCGAGATCCCGCCGCTGCCCGAGGAGGACCGCCCCGGGGAGCTTCCGCCCAGCCCGCCGCCCTCGGGCACGACCGAAGCGGCCTAGCAGGACCCGGCGCAGCGCCCGGCGGCCTCCCGCCGGGTGTGCCCGGCCGAAGCCCGGGCGCAGCACGCGGGTGAAGATGCCCACGGACATGGGTGACAGCTGGCGCGGCCCCGGCCGTAGGCTGTCGGCTAGCCAGCACACCTGTGAACCGAGAGGGGGCTGGGGAACCGGCCCGCGGGCCGGCGTGCCCCTTACCGCCAATGACCAAGTGGGAGTACGTGACCGTGCCCCTGCTGGTGCACGCCACCAAGCAGATCCTGGACAACTGGGGAGACGACGGCTGGGAACTGGTGGCCGTGATCCCGGGACCCAACCCCGAGCAGCTCGTCGCGTACCTGAAACGGCCCAAGGAATGAGCGAATCCCCGGAGGCCAGGCTCGCGGCACTGGGGCTGGAACTGCCCGCCGTGCCCGCCCCGCTGGCGGCCTACGTGCCCGCGGTGCGCACCGGCCGGCACGTGTACACGGCCGGCCAGCTGCCCATGGTGGCGGGCAAGCTGCTGATGACGGGGAAGGTGGGCGCCGAGGTGAGCCCCGCCGAGGCGGCGGCGCTGGCCCGGACCGCCGCACTGAACGCCCTGGCCGCGGTCGCGTCGGTCACCGGCGGGCTGTCCGCGGTGACCCGGGTGGTCAAGATGACCGGTTTCGTGGCCAGCGACCCGGGATTCACCGGCCAGCCCCAGGTCGTCAACGGTGCCAGCGAACTCCTGCTCGAGGTGTTCGGCGAGGCGGGCAGGCACGCGCGCAGCGCGGTCGGGACGGCGGTCCTGCCGTTCGACGCACCGGTCGAGATCGAGCTGATCGTAGAGGTCGGTGACTGAACCGCCAGCCCGGCCCGCGATCCGGCTGCCCCCGCAGTTCGCGGAACGGGCCCGTGACGTGCTGGACGGCACCGTCCCCCCGGTGACACCACGGGACGCGGCCACGGTCATGCTGCTGCGCCCGGCCGGCGCCCGGCCGGGCGGCGGTGCGGCGGCCGAGCCCGGCCTGGAGGTCTACATGCTCCGGCGGCGGTCCTCCATGGCCTTCGCGGCGGGCGCCTACGTGTTCCCCGGTGGCTCGGTGGACCCCGCCGACGCCGCCGCGGGCATCCCCTGGGCCGGCCCGGACGCCGCCGAGTGGGGCAGGCGGCTGGACGCCCCGGCCGACCTGGCCCGCACCCTGGTCTGCGCGGCCGTGCGGGAGACGTTCGAGGAGTCCGGTGTGCTGCTGGCCGGGCCGGACGCCGGGACGGTGCTGGCCACGACCGGGGGCGAGGAATGGGAGGCCAGCCGCAGGGAACTGCTGGCGGGCTCGCTTTCCCTGGCCCAGTTGCTGCAGCGCCGGGGCCTGGTGCTGCGCAGCGACCTGCTCCGGCCCTGGGCACGGTGGATCACCCCGGTGACCGAGGCGCGCCGCTACGACACCAGGTTCTTCGCCGCCGCCCTGCCGGCCGGCCAGCGCGCCAGGGACGTCAGCGGGGAGGCGGACGAGACCGCATGGCCGGAGCCCGCCGCGGCGCTGGAAGCGGCGTCCCGCCGGGAGATCTCGCTGTTCCCGCCCACCGCGGTCACGCTCGGGGAGTTGCGGGCCTGCGGCACGGTCTCCGCGGCGCTCGCCGCGCGGCGCCGGATGACCGCGCTGATTCCCCAGGTGATGGTCGCCGAGGGGGCCGCGTGGCTGACCGTGCCCGAGGGGTGGAGTACCCGCTGTGATCGACGGCATGGGGACCCCGCGGGCGCGCTGCGTCCTGGCCCCCAACCCCTCGCCGATGACCCTGGACGGCACCAACACCTGGATCCTCGCCGAGCCCGGCTCATCCCGGGCGGTGGTGGTCGATCCGGGCCCCGCCCACGCGGGCCACCTGCACCGCGTCCATGACCAGGTCGCCGCCGGGGGCCAGCGGGTGGCCCAGATCCTGCTCACCCACGCCCACTCCGACCATTCCGGCGGCGCCGCCGCGTTCGCCGCGATGACCGGCGCCCCGGTCCGGGCCGCCGACCCGGCGTTCCGCCTCGGCGACGAGGGCCTTTCCCCCGGCGACACGCTCACCGCCGCGGGCACCGAGATCCACGTGGTCGCCACCCCCGGCCACTCCGCCGACTCGGTCTGCCTGCACCTCCCCGCCGACCACGCCCTGCTCACCGGCGACACCGTCCTGGGCCGCGGCACCACCGTCATCGCCGACGACGGCAACCTCACCGACTACCTGGCCTCCCTCGACCGCCTCAGGCAACTCACGGACCAGGCCGAACTGACCACCCTCCTCCCCGGCCACGGCCCGATGCTCAGCGATCCCGGCGCCACCCTCGACTACTACATCTCCCACCGCCACGAGCGCCTGGCTGAGGTAGCAGCCGCCCTCGACGCCGGCGACCGCACCACGGACCAGATCGTCGCTCACATCTACCACGACGTGGACCCGGCCCTCTGGCCGTTCGCCGCCTTCTCCGTCCGCGCCGCACTCCAGTACCTCAGCGGACCAAGGTGCGCTCCCACCAGGCGTTTTGCAGCAAGAGGACGGAAGCTGACAGCCAAGGCGAGCACGCCACCAAACGCCCACCGCCGGCTGACGCTGAGGGCCAATGCGCCTCACGCAGGGGTGGCGGATGTGTTATCTGATGGCGTGCGTTTAGCACGCACCAGATGACCGTCCGACTCCCCTCACCGGGCGCGCCGAGCCAGACGGTCCCGATCCAGGATCAGCACAGATTTAGCATGCAGCTGCAGCCAGCCCCGGGCGGAAAAGTCGGCCAGCGCCTTGTTCACCGTCTCCCGGGACGCCCCCACGAGCTGGGCCAGTTCCTCCTGGGTCAGGTCGTGGTGCACTTCGAGCCCGCCGTCCTGCTCCTCGCCGAACCGGTCCGCCAGGTCCAGCAGTGCCTTCGCCACGCGCCCCGGCACGTCGGTGAACACCAGGTCGGCCATGACGTCGTTGGCGCGGCGCAGCCGCTGGGCCAGCGCGCGCAGCAGGTGCATGGCCACGTCCGGCCGCCCGGTGAGCCACTGGCGCAGGTAGTCGTGGCCGAGCGCGGCCAGGTGGGCGTCGGTCACCGCGACCGCGCTGGCGGTACGGGGCCGCGGGTCGAACAGCGACAGTTCGCCGAACATCTCGCCAGGGCCCAGCACCGACAGCAGGTTCTCCCGGCCGTCCGGCGCGGTCCTCGTCAGCTTGATCTTGCCCTCGAGGATCACGTACAGCCGGTCTCCGGCGTCGCCCTCGTCGAACAGCCGGTCACCCCGGCCCAGCGTGACGTCGTGAACCCCGGCCCGCAGCGCCTTCGTGCCCTCCTCGTCCAGCGCCTCGAACAGTGGCGCCCGGCCGAGCACATCGTCTGTTTCAGCCACGGGACCCTCCTTGGCATGGCCCTGTGTCCAGTGTCGCGCATAGGCCGGAGCGCGCGCGAGCACCGATCATGTTCCATGCGCCTGCGCCGCGGCGCGGCGCCTGCAGGCCTCGATCTCCTCCTCGGCCGCCTGGCGCCCGGTCCAGGCGAAGCCTTGCACGCTCTTGCCGGGCTCCAGTTCCTTGTACACCTCGAAGAAGTGCTGGATCTCCAGCCGGTCGTAGGCGGGCACGTCCTCGATGTCCCGCAGGTAGTTGTTCCGCGGGTCGGTGGCCGGGACGCAGAGCACCTTGTCGTCGGCGCCCTTCTCGTCCCGCATCCGGAACACGCCGATCGCCCGGCAGCGGATGATGCAGCCGGGGAACGTCGGCTCATCCAGGAGCACGAGCGCGTCCAGGGGGTCGCCGTCGTCGGCGAGCGTATCCTCGATGAACCCGTAGTCCGAGGGATACCTGGTGGATGTGAACAGCATCCTGTCGAGCCGGATCCGGCCGGTCACATGATCCATCTCGTACTTGTTCCGCTGCCCTTTCGGGATCTCGATGATTACCTCGAACTCCACTCCCGCCTCCCTCGGCGCGACAATGATGTGACTCCATCGCGCGATGCCCGCCGTATCCCGGGCATCGCGGGCTCCGTGCCGTCTACCGGGCGCCGCTGTGCCCGGTAAGCCAAGCATCTCGTGAGAGGACGGGTGGTGACGAACCGCGCCGGTGTCACCGCACTGGTCACGCTCGCCATGCTCAATGTCCTTACCCTGGGCGCGGGTGTGGCAGTCGCCAATATGCTGCCCGCCCGGCTGGCCCTGTGGCAGGTCCCGCGGCTGGCCAGGTCCCGGCTCGAAACCCCCGGCCTGGTGCTGGCCCCGGCCAGCGCGCGCGGCCCCGGCGCCGGACCGGGCGCGGCTGGCCGCCCTGCTGGCACCGATGCTCGCCGCGCGGCCACTGGGGCAGCATGTCGGAGCGGTGGTCACCGACCTGGACACCGGCGCGGTGCTGTTCTCGCAGAACGCCGGGTCGGCGTTCGTCCCCGCCTCCAACGCGAAACTGCTCACCGCCGTGGCGGCGCTGAGCACCTTCGGCCCCTCGGCGCGGTTCACCACCCGCGTGGTCGCCGGCGCCCGGCCGCGCCTGCTCACCCTGGTCGGCGGGGGTGACCCGACGCTGGCGGCGGGCCCGCCGCCGCGCAGCGACTACCCGCAGCCCGGCACGCTGGCGTCGCTGGCCGCCTCGACCGCCCACTGGCTGGCCGGCCGCGGGGTGCGGACCGTGCGGCTGAGCTACGACACCTCGCTGTTCACCGGGCCGGCCACCGCGCCGGGCTGGACCCCCAGCTACATCAGCACGGGCAACGTCACGGCGATCACCTCGCTGGAGGTGGACCAGGGGCGGCTGACACCCTCGGGCAAGCCGCAGGACGCCGACGACCCCAGCAACTTCCGGCCCCGGTCCGCCGCACCCGCCGGGGAGGCGGCGGCTGCCTTCGCGCGGCTGCTGCGCCACGATGGCATCAACGTGGCGGGCCAGGTCGCCGCCGGGCGCCAGCCGCGGCATGCAACCCAGGTCGCGGCGGTACGCTCGCCCGCGCTGGCGGCGATCGTCGGCTGGATGCTCCGGGAGAGCAACAACGTGATCGCGGAGGACCTGGCCAGGCAGGTCGCGCTGCACACCGGGAAGCCTGCCTCGTTCAGCGGCGCCGCGGCCGCGGTGACCGCGGTGCTGGGCGGGCTCGGCGCCGGTCGCGGCATCCACCTGGTGGACGGCAGCGGGCTCTCCCCGCAGGACCAGGTCACGCCCGCCGCGCTGGCCGCCGTGGTCCGGCTGGCGGCGGTCGGCGGCCCGGGTGCGCTGCGTGCCGCCGTCACCGGCATGCCGGTAGCGGGTTTCTCCGGCACGCTGGCCCCGGGGCAGAGCGTGTTCGGCGGCTTCGGGCCGGCGGCCCTGGGCATGGTCCGGGCGAAGACCGGCAACCTGACCAAGGTGGCGAGCCTGGCGGGGATCATCGACGACGCCAGTGGCCAGTTGCTCGCGTTCGCGTTCATGGCGGACCAGATCTCCCGCGGCAGCCAACTGCAGGCCGCGGCGGGCGGGATCGACGCCATGGCGACGGCGCTCGCCGGCTGCGGCTGCCGCTGACAGCCGGCGCCCGCAGGCCGCAGAGGCCACCGTGCTGTCCCCGGGAGTCGGCCCGGGGTCGTACCGTGGGTATGTGAGCAGCGGACAGATGATCGACTGGGACCTGGCCATTTCCACGGGCGTGCGGTGGGTGCGTCCCGGACCGCAGGTCAGCCTGGCCGAGGCCAGGGGCGTGGTCACGGAACTGCACGAGCTGGCCGCCACGGTCATCGAGCCGGTACGGCAGGTCACCGGGATGTCCGGCGCCGAGGACAGCGGCCGGGTGGCCGTGGTGGACCGGCCCGGCTGGATCCGGGCCAACGTCGATGGCTTCCGGGTGGTACTCGACCCGCTGGTGGAGCACCTGCGGGAGCTGGGCCGGGTTCCCGGCGTCGGCTCCGTGGTGACATCGGTGGGATCCCGGGTCACCGGCATGCAGGCCGGGCTCATCCTGGCCTACCTCGCGAGCCGGGTCCTCGGGCAGTATGAGCTGTTCCTGCCGCCGGATCCGGCCGTGCCGCAGGACGCCGCGCCCGCCGGGCGGCTGACCCTGGTCGCGCCGAACATCCTCATGATCGAGCGGGAACTCGACGTCGACCCGCACGACTTCCGCCGCTGGGTGTGCCTGCACGAGGAGACCCACCGCACCCAGTTCACCTCGGTGAGCTGGCTCCGTGGCTACGTCCAGGAGCAGATGACCGACTTCCTGCTGGCCTCGGACCTCGATCCGGCCACCATCGTGAGCCGGCTCAGGGGCGCGGCGGACGCGGTCGCGGGGGCGGTGCGGGGCAACGGGCACGGCGACAGCCTCATCGAGGCGATCCAGACCCCGCGGCAGCGGGCGGTCCTGGAGCGGCTGACCTGCGTGATGACGCTGGTCGAGGGGCACGGCGACTACGTGATGGACGCCGTGGGCCCGCAGGTGGTGCCCACGGTCGCGCAGATCAGGTCCCGGTTCAACGCCCGCCGCGCCGGGACCGGCAGGATGGAGCAGACACTGCGCCGGATCCTGGGGATCGACCTGAAGATGAAGCAGTACGCACAGGGCTCGCGGTTCGTGCAGACGGTGGTGCGCGAGGCGGGAATGCCGGTTTTCAACCGGGTGTGGACCTCGCCGGAAACCCTCCCGGTAACCGCGGAACTGACGGATCCGCAACTGTGGCTGGACCGGGTCGGGGGCGAGGGCGGAACCCTGGCCGCCGGGAGCGGCTGACCCCCGATGGGCCCCCCTCCGGAGGTCGCGGAGGTCCGCTCCGCTGTCCGCCGGTCCCTGGGGGAGTTCGCCGCGGGTGATCTCGTGCTGGCCGCGTGCTCCGGCGGAGCCGACTCGCTCGCCCTGGCCGCCGCCCTGGCGCACGAGGCGCCGCGCTGCGGGCTCCGCGCGGGTGGCGTCACCGTGGATCACGGGCTGCAGCCTGGATCGGCGGACCGTGCCCGCGAGGTGGCCGGGGTGCTCACCGGGCTCGGCCTGGAACCGGTGACCTGCCTGCGGGTGGGGGTGCCGCGCGGGACCGGGAACGGTGGCCCGGAAGCGGCGGCGCGGACCGCGCGCTACGCGGCGCTCGGCCGATGCCGCGCACCGCACCGGCGCCACCGCGGTGCTGCTCGCGCACAGCCGGGATGACCAGGCGGAAAGCGTCCTGCTCGGCCTGGCCCGCGGGTCCGGTGCCCAGATCGCTGGCGGGCATGCCGGACAGCCGTGGGCCCTACCGGCGGCCGCTGCTCGGGGTCGGCCGGGCCACGCTGCGGGCCGCCTGCGCGGCGGCGGGCCTGCGGCCCTGGGACGACCCGCAGAACGCCGATCCAGCCTTTGCCCGGGCGCGGGTGCGCCACCAGGCACTGCCCGCCCTGGAGGCCGCGCTCGGCCCCGGCGTGGCCGAGGCCCTGGCCCGCGGCGCCCGCCAGTTCCGGGCCGACGCCGAGTTGCTGGACGACCTCGCCGCCAGCGAGGCCGAGCAGGCCAGCGGCGAAGACGGTACCTGGGACGCAGGCCGGCTGGCCGGCCTGCCCGCCGCGATCAGGACCCGGGTGCTCCGGCAGGCCGCCGTCGCGGCCGGCTGCCCGCCCGGCGCGCTGACCGCGGGCCATGTCGATGCCCTCGATGCCCTGGTCACCTCCTGGCACGGGCAGCGCTGGGCGGACCTGCCCGGAGGTGTCCGCGGCACGAGGGAGCATGGCAAACTGCTTTTCACCGCCGGTCACCCCAGCGAGCCGGCCGGATAGGGACCTCGGAGGGCCGGTGGACGCGACTGACGTGGGAGCCGACCTCAAGGAAATCCTCATCCCGGCCGATCGCCTGCGGGCCCGGGTGACGGAACTCGCGGCCGAGATAGACGCGGACTACGCCGGGCACGACCTGCTGCTCGTCGGCGTGCTCAAGGGCGCGGTCATGATCATGGCCGATCTCGCCCGGGCCATGCGGTTGCCGGTGGAGATGGACTGGATGGCCGTCTCCTCCTACGGTTCTGGCACCAGGTCCTCCGGCGTGGTGCGGATCCTCAAGGACCTTGACACCGACATTTCCGGCAAGCACGTCCTGATGGTGGAGGACATCGTCGACTCGGGCCTCACGCTCTCCTGGCTGGTCGGCAACCTGCGCTCGCGGCAGCCGGCCTCGCTGCGCCTGTGCGTCCTGCTCCGCAAGCCGGGGGCGGCGCGGATGGACGTCGAGGTGGCCTACACGGGTTTCGAGATCGCGAACGAGTTCGTGGTGGGGTACGGCCTGGATTATGCCGAGCGCTACCGGAACCTGCCTTTCATCGGCACCCTCGCGCCCCACGTGTACGGCGGGACCGGGGAAGACGCCGCCGGGCACGCCCCGGAAACGGCCGCGGGGCCGGGTGCCGGGGAGGCGGAACAGGGCCGTGATGCCTGACCCCGGGACACAGTGGGTAGGACCGGGGAACACCGTCAGCGATGGGGAGCGTTGATGCGAGGAGAGGACCGCCGGGGAAGCTGGGGTGGTGTGACCGCCCGAGGACTCCCGGGCGCGGTGTAACGTCAACTAACCCGCACCTCCATCGGGAATGACAAGGAAGCCGCCATGGTCACTGGGGCGCAGGACAGTCCCGCCGGAGGTCGGCGGGTAACAATGCAGGCTGGTCAGGAGGGACCCGCCCAGAGCAGGCGGGGTCGTTGATCCATGGATCTGAAGCGTTACTTCCGCGGGCCGTTCGTCGCGGTCCTCGTCATGCTGCTGCTGTTCTTCATCGTGTTCGCCTACGCGAGCCGCGGTGCCTCCTATACACACCGGCCTCGACGTCCCGGGTTGTCGCCGATATCTACGGGGGCCACGTCAAGTCGGCCACCCTGATCGACAAGAACCAGACGATCGAGATCGTCACGAACGGCAACCCCAGCCAGCGCCTCCAGGCGAGCTGGGTCGGCAACCAGGGCCAGCAGATCGCCGCGGAGCTGCAGAAGAACCCGCCGAGCGGCGGCTACAACGTCGAGGTGCCCAGCGGTAACACCGTCATCGGCGTCATCTTCAGCTTCCTGCCCTACATACTGATCATCCTGATCTTCTTCTTCCTGCTCAACCAGATGCAGGGCGGCGGCTCCCGGGTGATGAACTTCGGCAAGTCCAAGGCCAAGCTGATCACCAAGGACACCCCGAAGACCACCTTCGCCGACGTGGCCGGTGCCGACGAGGCCATCGAGGAACTGCAGGAGATCAAGGAGTTCCTGCAGACCCCGGGCAAGTTCCAGGCGATCGGCGCCAAGATCCCCAAGGGCGTCCTGCTCTACGGCCCGCCGGGCACCGGCAAGACCCTGCTCGCCCGGGCCGTGGCCGGCGAGGCCGGGGTCCCGTTCTACTCGATCTCCGGTTCTGACTTCGTGGAGATGTTCGTCGGTGTCGGCGCCTCCCGGGTCCGTGACCTGTTCGAGCAGGCCAAGGCGAACGCGCCCGCGATCGTGTTCGTGGACGAGATCGACGCGGTGGGCCGGCACCGTGGTGCCGGGTTCGGCGGCGGCCACGACGAGCGTGAGCAGACCCTCAACCAGTTGCTCGTCGAGCTTGACGGCTTCGACGTCAAGGGCGGGGTCATCGTCATCGCGGCCACCAACCGGCCCGACATCCTCGACCCGGCCCTGCTGCGCCCCGGCCGGTTCGACCGCCAGATCGTCGTCGCCCAGCCCGACCTCAACGGGCGCAAGGGCATCCTGCGGGTGCACGCCCGCGGCAAGCCGTTCGCCGAAGGGGTCGAACTCGACCTGATCGCGCGCCGGACGGCCGGCTTCACCGGCGCGGACCTGGCCAACGTGATCAACGAGGCCGCCCTGCTGACCGCCCGCGCCAACGGGACGAAGATCACCATGGCCGCGCTGGAAGAGTCCATCGACCGGGTGATGGCGGGTCCCGAGCGCAAGAGCGTGCTCCTCTCGGAGCGGGAGCGCAAGCTCATCGCCTACCACGAGGGCGGCCACGCGCTGGTCGGCCACGCCCTGCCGAACGCCGACCCGGTGCACAAGATCACGATCATCCCGCGGGGCCGGGCCCTCGGCTACACGGCCTCGGCGCCGCAGGAGGACAAGTTCCTGATCACGCCGGTCGGAGATGATGGACCAGCTCGCCATGCTGCTCGGTGGGCGCACCGCCGAGGAACTGGTCTTCCACGAGCCCACCACCGGTGCCGCCAACGACATCGAGAAGGCAAGCTCGATCGCCCGCGGCATGGTGACCGAGTACGGCATGAGCGAGCGGCTGGGCGCCCGTAAGTTCGGCACCGGAGACGGCGAGCCGTTCCTCGGCCGGGACATGTCGCACACCAGGGACTACTCCGAAGAGATCGCCTCCACGATCGACGAGGAGGTGCGGCGGCTGATCGAGTCGGCGCACGACGAGGCCTGGGAGATCCTGGTCACCTACCGTGAGGTGCTCGACGACCTGGTCCTCCAGCTCATGGACAAGGAGACCCTGAGCAGGAATGAAGTGCTCAAGATCTTCGCGCCGATCAAGACGCGCCCGTCCCGTGGCTCCTACACCGGGTACGGGAAGCGGCTGCCCTCGGACCGCCCGCCGATAATGACGCCCAAGGAACTGGCCCTGACCGCTGCCTCCGACGGGAAGGACCTGTCCGCGGCCGGCGGCAACGGCCAGTCGCCGGCGGGGCGAACTCGCTGGGCGGCGGCTCGCCGCCGGCACTGCCACCGTTCGGCTCCGATGACGCCGCTGCCCGGCGAACCACTTTGACCGAGCCGATCGACCTGCCGCGGATCGAGCGGGCGGTACGGGAGATCCTGGCCGCGATCGGGGAGGATCCCGACCGGGACGGGCTGGCGGACACGCCCGCGCGGGTCGCCCGTGCCTACGCGGAACAGTTCTCCGGGCTGTCCCAGGCACCCCGAGGACGTGCTCGGCACGGTGTTCGACGCCGGCCACGACGAGCTGATCCTGGTCCGCGACATCGAGGTCTACAGCACCTGCGAGCATCACCTGGTGCCGTTCTTCGGCCGGGCCCACGTGGCCTACATACCGAATGAGAAGGGCCAGATCACCGGCCTGTCCAAGCTGGCCAGGCTGGTGGACGTCTACGCCAGGCGGCCGCAGGTCCAGGAGCGGATGACCACCCAGATCGCCGACGCGCTGATGCGGGTGCTGGAACCGCGCGGGGCGCTGGTGGTGATCGAGGCGGAGCATCTGTGCATGTCCATGCGCGGGGTGCGCAAGCCCGGTGCGAAGACCGTCACCTCGGCGGTGCGCGGCATCATCAGGGACAGCGCCACCACCCGCGCGGAGGCCATGAGCCTGCTGCTGCACCACGGCTGAGCAGCGGCCGCCGGACCGGTGCCCGGCAGCGCCGCTGCGCGCCCGCGAAGCGCCGGCCTGGAACAGCAGGCATAGAAATTGCAGCACGGGCAGCTAGCCTTGTAACAAAGGCCTGGGAGAGAACCTCCAGCCACGGACGGGAAGTGGCGCGCTCGTGGGTACTTTGCAGATAACGGGAGAAGACCCATGGAAAGCGCCCGCGGGACTACGCTGATTCCCCGTGACGCAGGGCCTCATACACATGTCTGAAGCGAGCGAGCCGAGCGCCCTGCCTGACGCGGGGGACGCGGGCGATGCCGGAGAACACACCCAGGTCCCGCCGGGACGCGGGCCGGACCGCAGGCAGCAGCGCCGCTGGGTGCCCATCGCCACGGGCTGGCTCTGCCCTGCTGATCGGGCTCGCCGACGTGGTGAGCGCGGTCATTCCCCGGCTCCAGTTGGAGCACCGGCTGCACCGGATCACGCCGTTCGTGCCGGGCGTCCTGACCAATGTCACTTTTACCGCCGATGCGATCATCGGGCTGCTGCTGTTGATGCTCTCCCACGGGCTCCGCCGCAGAAAACGCCGTGCCTGGCAGGCGACCTGCCTGTTGCTCGCCTTCAGCGTCGTCATTCACGTGGTGCACGCGCCCTATCTGGTTCCCGGTGTGGTCTCCGCGATCGTGCTGGGCGGGCTGCTCTACTACCGGGACGAGTTCTACGCGGTGGGCGACCCGCGCACCCGGTGGCGCGCCGCGAGCGTCTTCGTCTGCCTGCTCATCGCGGACGTGGCGATCGGCCTGACCTACATGCTGCTGGTGCGCGGGCTGGCCCAGGACTACTCGGTGTGGCAGCGGATCGTGCACACCGTCTACGGCCTGGTCGGCGTCACCGGCCCGGTCCAGTTCGTGCCCGAGGGCAGGAGTGACTTCTTCAACACCCTGACCAGCTCGCTCGGCGTGTTCACGCTGCTGGTCACCGGCTACCTGTTCCTGCGCCCGGCCAAGCGCAAGAGCACGCTCAGCGCGCAGAACAAGGGGGAGATCCGGGACCTGCTGGAACGGCACGGGCACCGGGACTCGCTCGGCTATTTCGCGCTCCGCGACGACAAGAGCGTGATCTGGTCGCCCACCGGCAAATCCTGCGTCGGGTACCGCGTGGTCTCCGGAGTCATGCTCGCCAGCGGCGACCCCATCGGGGATCCCGAGGCCTGGCCGGGCGCGATCCACGCGTTCCTCGACGAGGCGGCCAAGCACGCCTGGGCTCCCGCGGTGATGGGCTGCAGCGAACTCGGCGCGGAGATCTGGTGCCGGGAGGGCGGGCTGACCGCCCTGGAACTCGGCGACGAGGCCGTCGTGGAGGTTGCCGACTTCAGCCTCAAGGGCAGGCAGATGCGCAACGTACGGCAGATGGCCGCCCGGGTCTGCCGGCAGGGCTACGTGGCGCAGGTCCGGCGGCTTTCCGAGGTGCCGCCCGAGGAGGTGGAATGGCTGGTCCGCCGGGCGGACTCCTGGCGCGGCAGCCCCACCGAGCGCGGGTTCTCGATGGCACTCGGCCGCGTCGGCGGCCCCGGTGACGGGAACTGCGTCATCGCCACGGCCACCGAGAACGGGGTGCTGCGCGGCATGCTGCACTTCGTGCCGTGGGGTTCCGACGGCCTCTCCCTGGACCTCATGCGCCGGGAACGGACCGCGCAGCCGGGCGTGAACGACTTCCTCATCGTGGAGACGATCAAGGCGGCCCAGGAACTCGGCGTCAAGAAGCTGTCGCTCAACTTCGCGGTGTTCCGCGCGGCGCTCGCCCGCGGCGAGCGGATCGGCGCCGGGCCGGTGCTGCGCGCCTGGCGGGGCATCCTGCTGTTCGCCTCCCGGTGGTTCCAGATCGAGTCCCTGTACAAGTTCAACGCCAAGTTCTGCCCGCTGTGGGTGCCGCGCTTCTTCGTGTTCTCCGGGACCAGGGATGCGCCGCGGGTCGCCATCGCCGCGCTGGAAGCCGAGGCGTTCCTGGTCTGGCCCACCGTGGAGGTGCGCCGGATCGCCCGCCGGCTGGGGCTCACCCGGCTGGCCCGGCCGCTGCGCCGCGGCTCCGGGCGCCCGGGCACAGCGCGCCGGTGAACCGCGCGCTCCCGGCCCGCCTCGCCGCGGCGCCGGTGCGCCGTCCAGTCGCTGCCCTGCCGCCGCGCGCGGGTGAGCCCGGCCGCCGGAACCGGCCCGCCCGGCCGCTGAGCCGGGCTGTGTCGATGTCGCCCGCCGCGCATAGGGTGACCAGTGTGACAAGCGGCACGCCCGCCGGTGGCCGGCCCGGCGCTGCCCGGGCGGCTGGCATGCGGCGCGGCCCGGGCCCGCCCGGGCTGCCCGATCCGGGCCGGTGCCTGGTCATGGGGGTGGTGAACGTCACCCCGGATTCGTTCTCCGATGGCGGGGCGTGGTTCGGGGCGGAGGCGGCGATCGGCCGGGGCCGGCAGCTCGCCGCGCAGGGCGCCGACATCGTCGACGTGGGCGGGGAATCGACCCGGCCGGGTGCCCAGCGGATAACGGCCGACGAGGAACTCCGCCGGGTCATCCCGGTGATCACGGGGCTGGCCCGCGAGAACGTGCCGGTCAGCGTGGACACCATGCGGGCCGAGGTGGCCGCTGCCGCGGTGGACGCCGGTGCCAGCCTGGTCAACGACGTGAGCGGCGGCCTGGCCGATCCGGACATGCCGCGCCTGGTGGCCCAGGCGAGCGTGCCCTATGTGGTCATGCACTGGCGCGGGCACAGCCATCAGATGCAGGACCGGGCCGTCTACGCCGATGTCGTCGGCGAGGTGTGCGCGGAACTGAGCCAGCGGATCGACGCGGTCATCGCGGCGGGCGTGGACCCCTCGATGATCGTGGTGGACCCGGGGCTCGGCTTCGCCAAGAATCCCGCGCACAACTGGGCGCTGCTGGTGAACCTGGACCGCCTGTCCCGCCTCGGCGGTACCGGCCCCGCCTTCCCCGTGCTTGTGGGGGCCTCGCGCAAGCGCTTCCTCGGCCGGCTGCTGGCTGCCCCCGACGGAACCGCCCGGCCCTTCACCGGCAGCGACGACGCCACGGTCGCGGTGACCGCCCTGGTGGCCGCCGCGGGAGCCTGGTGCGCCCGGGTGCACGAGGTGCCCGCCAACTCCGACGCCGTCCGCGTCGCCGAAGCCTGGCGTACCGCCGCGACGGAGGCATAGATGCCAGAACTGGACCGGGTAACGCTGCGGGGGCTGCGGGTCTTCGCCCGGCACGGCGTGCTGGAGACCGAACGCCTGGTCCGGCCAGGAGTTCCTGATCGACGCGGTGCTGTGGCTGGACACCCGGCCCGCGGCGGCCGCCGACGACCTGTCCAAGACCGTTGACTACGGTGCCCTCGCCAACCGGCTGGTGTGCCTGGCCAAAGAGCCGCCCGTCCGGCTGATCGAGACGCTGGCCGAGCGGCTCGCGGCCGGCTGCCTGTCCGAACCCCTGGTCGCGGAGGTTGAGATCACCGTCCACAAGCCGCAGGCGCCCATCGCTCATCCGTTCGGCGACGTCACCGTCGTCATCCGCCGGGCCAGGCCCGGCCCGCCGCCCGTGCCCGGCCCGGAGCGGCCCGCATGAACCGGCGCACGGTCATCGCCATGGGCAGCAACCTCGGTGACCGCCTGGATTACCTGCAAGGAGGGCTGGACGGGCTGTTCGACACCCCCCGCATCAGGTTCCTGGCCGTGTCACCGGTGTACCAGACCGCCCCGGTCGGGGGGCCGGAGAAGCAATCCGACTACCTGAACGCCGTGGTGATCGCGGAGACGACCCTGCCCGCGCAGGCCGTGCTCGAACGGTGCCACAGCCTTGAGGCCGCGTTCGGCCGCGTCCGTGGCGAGCTGTGGGGCCCGCGAACGCTCGACCTGGATCTCATAATCTACGGTGACGAGGTGAGCAACAGCCCCGGACTGACGCTGCCGCATCCGCGCGCGCACGAGCGCGCGTTCGTTCTCGCTCCCTGGCACGACGCCGACCCCGGGGCGCTGCTCCCGGGCTGGGGGCCGGTGGCGGATTTGCTGGCTGCCATCGGCACCGCAGGGGTCGCCCGGCTGGAGGGCGCCGTGCTGCACCCGCCGGCATGAGCGCGACCCTGGCCGCCTGGCGGTACGGCCGCGATGACGCCCACCAAGGCGCGCACCCTGGTGCTCACCGCGCTGATCTGCGCCGTCGGGATGTGGCTCCTGCTGCGGCAGGTGTACACGTCGCTGCCGCCGTTGCCGTGGAGCGGGGTGCCCGCGCTGGCGCTGCTGGCCATCGCCGAGGCGATCACCGGCCGGAACGTGCGGACCCGGCTGGCCGGCCGGGGTACCCCGATCCCCCCGATCGCGGTGGCGAGGATGGCCGCGCTGGCCAAGGCCAGCTCGCTGGCGGGCGCCCTCATCGGCGGGCTGGCCGCCGGTTTCCTGATCTACGTGTCGGGGTCGCTGGACAAGTCGGCGTACCGGTCCGATGCGACCGTGTCCGGTGCGACGCTCGGCGCCGCGGTGCTGCTCGTCGCCGCCGCGCTGTACCTGGAATACGGCTGCCGGGTACGGAACGGCCCGGACCAGGGCGCCGAGCCCGGCCAGCCGCCGCACTCCGGCGCCGCGCACTAGCTTCCCCCGGGCCGCTATCGGTCCATGTCACCGACGACGAAGAACAGGGATCCCAGGATCGCGGCCAGGTCCGCGACCCGGTGCCCCGGCAGCAGGTCCGGGAGCACCGCCACGTTGCTGAACGACGCCGACCTCAGCTTGAGCCGCCACGGCGTCTTGCCGCCCCGCGACACCAGGTAATAGCCGCTCAGCCCGAGCGGCCCCTCCGTCCACGCGTAGGCATGTCCCTCGGGCACCTTGAACACCTTGGGCAACCTGGCGCTCAGCGGGCCCTGGGGGAGGCTGGCGAGCCGTCCCGCGCACTCCTGGGCCAGGTCCAGGGAGACCGCGATCTGGTCGCGCAGGCACTCGAACCGGGCCAGGCAGTCCCCCTCGGTGCGGACCGGGACCCGGAGCAGCCCGGCCAGTTCCGCGTAGGCGAGGTAGGGCTCGTCGCGGCGCAGGTCGAAGTCCACCCCGCTGGCGCGGGCGGCGGGGCCGCTCACCCCGTACTGCCGCACCTGCGCCGGGGTCAGCACCCCGATGCCCCTGGTACGGGCGCGGAAGCCGTCCTGGCCCACGGTGGCCCCGATCGCGGGCAGGGCCGCGCGCACCCCGTCGATGACGCGGCAGGCCCGGGCCAGCCAGCCGGCCGGAATCTCCTCCTTCAGGCCACCGACCCGGTTGAACATGTAGTGCATCCGGCCGCCGGAGATCTCCTCCATGATCGATTGGATCGCCTCGCGCGCCCGGAACGCCGCCTGCGCCGCCGGTGGCTCGCCCGGCCCGGCCTCCCGGTCTGCGACGGCCGCTGCCGCGGCGATCTCCGGCGGGTAGGAGCCGAGGAAAGCGAGGTGGCTCAGCACCCGGTTCAGCTCGGCCAGCATGGTGCGGGCCCAGACGGCCCTGGGCGGCACCTCGATCCCCGCCAGCCGCTCCGCGGCGAGCACAACGCCCAGTTCATTGGCGAAGGCACCCAGCCAGTCGTGCCGGTTGGCCAGGACGATGATCTGGCGGTAGTCCCGCGCCTCGAACAGCTTCTCCGCGCCCCGGTGCATGAACCCGATCTCCGGTTCGGCCGCCGTGATCCGGTCGCCGTCGAGGGTGAGCCGCAGCCGCAGCATCCCGTGCGCCGACGGATGCGACGCCCCCAGGTTGATGAGGAACTCCGCCGCGCCGCCGGCCGCCGCGCCTCCCGCAGCCGCGCCTCCTGCAGCCGCGCCTCCTGCAGCAGCGCCCCCGGCAGCAGCGCCCCCGGCAGCAGCGCCCCCGGCCGCAGCGCCCCCCGCCGCGGCGGCCTCCGGCAGCCAGGCACCGGTGACCGCCTCCACCTGGCGGCCCGGACCGGGCTTCCCGGGTGCCTGGCGCTCTCGCATCCGCCCATGCTGCCACGCTCCCGTGGTCCGGCCAGCCGGACCGCCCGCCCGCATTTGTGGTCGTTGGCACGCTGACCACAAAAGAATGTGGTCGTTGGCACACTGACCACAAACGCCGCGGGCCAGCCGCCGTCTCAGCAGTCACCACCGCACCGGCGGTCACATGAGCCTCCGCTCCGCCCGGATGCCGCCCTGCCGGGGCGCTGCCGGCCAGCGGGGGCGAGCTGCCGGGCGGAGCCACGGCCAGCCGGGGCGGGCTCAGCCGGGCGGAGCCACGGCCAGCCGGGGGGCGGGCTCAGCCGGGCGGAGCCAGGGCCAGGCGGGCCAGCGGGCCGGGCAGGCTCATGCCGACCGCCTGGGCCAGCCACCCGAACCCGCCCAGCCCTCCGGCGTCCAGCAGTTCGGCGTCCTGCGATGCCCGGGACAGTGCCCGGGCATAACCGTGCGGGTCGCTGGCCGCGAGCGCCAGCGGCGGGCGCCGCCCGTCCAGGCCCAGTTCCCGCAGCGCCGCCCGCTGGGTGGTGAGCACGGTCTGGCCCGCTCCCGCGGCAGCCCCGGCCGCCGCGCAGGCATCCAGCGCCACGTGCGCGGTGATGTCCCTGGACCCGTCGGGGATCGCGGGCACCGCCCGCCCCCCCAGGTAGCCGGTCAGCGTCCCGCCGGCCGGCCGGGCCGCCCTGAGGTGCCCGTAGTCGGCGGCGACCGCGACGCCGCGGCCGATCCTGCGGATCACCCCGGCCCACGCGGTGCACCGGGTGCGGCCGACCTCGGCGCGCTCCCCGCAGGCGCGCAGCGGCCACCAGTCGCGGATCCAGGCCAGGTCCGCCGGACCGGGCAGGCCCTGCGGCCGCTGCGCCCCGGTGGCCGGATCCACCTGGATCACGGCCGGGCCGGCGGCGGTCAGTTCCACCACGTCCAGCGGGACGTTGTCGAGCCATTCGCTGGCGATCACGAGCCCGGTGATGCCCGCCGGCGGCACCGGCTGCCAGCGGATCCGGGGATCGAGCCCGGCGGGCCGCGGCGCCACCTCCACCGCACAGGCGGCGATCCGCCCGGCCAGCCCCGCCCGGCCAGCGCCCGCCCGGCCGCCCCGCCCGGCCAGCACCCGCCCCGCCAGCCCTCGCCCGGCCGGCCCGGCTCCGTCGGCCCCGGCTCCGCCGACGCGAGCGCGAGCACCTGTTCCAGCAGTTCGGCGCGCCCGGCCCCGACGTCCACCAGGTCGATCCGCGCCGGCCGGCCCAGGCCTGCGTCGACCTCGCGGAGCAGGTCCAGCACGGCCGCGGCGTAGCCCGGCGAGACATGGACCGAGGTGCGGAAATGACGGGCCGGCGGCTCGCCCCTGGCGTAGAACCCGCCCGGGCCGTAGAGCGCGGCCTGCATTGCCTGGCGCCAGGTCATCCACACACCGCCGACTGTACGGCGCGCGGATCCCGCGGGCCGGGATCTGCGGGAGGCGGCCCGCGGCGCGCACCGCGCTGCCGGGGAAGGCGCCGCGGCTATGCTGATCGTTGCCATCCGGCGTCCACTGACCTGTCGAAGGGGCCCGTGCGCAGGCCCCTCGAGGACTGGACCGAGAGGGATACGAATCCATGCCGAGCCCGGTGGACCCGAGTCAGCCGCATCCTGCCCGGCTCCGGGTGGGCGTGATCGGAGCCGGAAAGGTCGGCGTCGTCCTGGGCGCAGCGCTGGCCCGGGCCGGGCACACGGTGGTGGCCGTCTCCGCGGTGTCGGACGCCTCGGTCCAGCGGGCCGCCGCGATGCTGCCCGGGAGTGCCGATCCGGCGCCCGCCCGCCGTGCTCGCCGATGCCGACCTGGTCCTGCTCACCGTGCCCGACGACGCCCTGCCCGGGCTGGTGAACGGGCTGGCCGCCACCGAGGCTCCGGTGGCGGGGCGCCTGCTCGCGCATGCCAGCGGCCGCTACGGCGTCGGCGTGCTCGACTCGGTGACCCGCCTGGGCGGGCTGCCGCTGGCCCTGCACCCGGTCATGACCTTCGCGGGGCGGCGGGACGACCTGAACCGGATGGCCGGGATCAGCTTCGGGGTCACCGCCCCGGCCCCGCTGCGCCCGGTCGCGGAGGCGCTGGTCATCGAGATGGGCGGGGAGCCGGTCTTCATCGACGAGGACCACCGCGGGCTGTACCACGCGGCCCTGGCCAGCGGGGCCAACCACCTGGTCACGCTCGTGGTCCAGGCGGCGGAACTGCTGGGCATGGCGGGCGTGCCGGACCCGGCGCGGATGCTGCGCCCGCTGCTGAGCGCCGCGCTGGACAACGCGCTGGTGCTCGGCGACGCGGGGCTGACCGGGCCCGTCGCCCGCGCCGACGCGGACACCGTGGCCAGCCACGTGGCGGCGCTGCAGCGGGCCTCGCCCGAGGCGCTGCGGGCCTACGTCGCGCTGGCGCGGCTCACCGCCGACCGGGCGCTGGCCGCGGGCCTGCTGGCCGCGCCGGATGCCCAGCGCCTGCTCGAAGTACTAGCCGGAGCGCCGCGGTGAGCCCCGCTGTCGACCCGCCGTCCGAAGCCAGGAGGCCCCCCGGGGGCCGACGCCCGCGAGGGCGGCAGACGATGCGAGCGCCGCGGTGACGCCTCCCGTCCTGGCCCGGACCAGGCTCGGCATGACCGCCGCGCGCAAGCTGCTCGGCTCTCCCATCGTGCTGGTGCCGACCATGGGCGCGCTGCACGCGGGTCACATCGCACTGCTCCGCCGCGCCACGGCCCTGTCACAGCCAAACGGCAGCGTCGTGGTCTCCGTGTTCGTCAACCCGCTCCAGTTCGGGGCCGGTGAGGATCTCGACCGCTACCCCCGGGATCTGGACGCGGACCTGGCGATCTGCGAGCGGGAGGGGGTGGCGCTGGTGTTCGCGCCTGGCGACGCCCAGATGTATCCCAGGGAGCAGCTGATCACCGTGGACCCGGGCCCGGTGGGCCAGGTGCTGGAGGGCGCGTCGCGGCCGGGCTTCTTCACCGGGGTGCTCACCGTCGTGGTCAAGCTGTTCCAGCTTGTCGGCCCGCAGATCGCGGTGTTCGGGGAGAAGGACGCACAGCAGCTTGCCCTGATCCGGCGGATGACCGAAGACCTCTGCCTCGGCACCGAGATCGCCAGCGTGCCCACCGTGCGGGACCCCGACGGCCTCGCCGTCTCCAGCCGCAACGCCTACCTGACCGGGCCCGAGCGGGTCACCGCGCTGGCGCTGTCCCGTGCGTTGCGGGCGGGCCGGCGGGCCGCTGAGTCGGGCCCGGACGCCGTGCTCGCGGCCGCCCAGGGCGTGCTGGACGAGGCGGCCGGCGCCGACCCGCCGCTGGTCCCGGACTACCTGGCGCTGGTCGAGCCGGACACGTTCACGCCGGTGAAGCCGGGCTTCTCCGGCGACGCCCTGCTGCTGGCGGCCGCCCGGGCAGGCAAGACCCGGCTGATCGACAACACACCCCTGGCCCTGGGCAACCGAGGGGGCGGCGATGCTGCTGACGATTGACGTGGGCAACACCAACATGGTGCTGGGGGTGTTCGAGGGCGAGGAGGTCGTCGAGCACTGGCGCATCGCCACCGACCCGGCACGCACCGCCGACGAGCTCGCCGTGGTGCTGCAGGGGCTGATCGGGCTGAGCACCGCCCTCAAGGACCCGGACATCACCGGGATCGCGCTGTGCTCCACGGTGCCTTCCGTGCTGCATGAGATGCGCGAGATGTGCCAGCGCTACTACCGCGACATCCCAGCGCTGATCGTGGAGCCGGGGGTACGCACCGGCGTTTCGGTGCGGATGGACAACCCGAAGGAGGTGGGCAGCGACCGGATCATGAACACGGTCGCCGCGATGCACCTGTACGGCGGTCCCGCACTGGTGGTGGACTTCGGCACCTCCACCAACTTCGACGCGGTCAGCAGCCGCGGCGAGTTCGTCGGCGGCGCGCTGGCGCCCGGCATCGAGATCTCCGTGGACGCCCTCTCCCGCCGGGCCGCACAGTTGCTCAAGGTCGAACTGGCCCGGCCGCAGCACGTCATCGGCAAGAACACCGTCGAGGCGCTGCAGTCCGGGATCATCTTCGGTTTCGCTGGCCAGGTCGACGGGATCGCCCGGCGGATCGTCGCGGAACTGGCGCCGGACGATCCGGACTCGGTGACCGTCATCGCGACGGGCGGCCTGGCCCCGCTGGTCCTCAGCGAGATCAGCGTGATCGACGCGCACGAGCCCTGGCTGACGCTGATTGGCCTGCGGCTGGTCTTCGAGCGCAACTTCACCGGCGGCTGACCGCACCGAAAATCCGTCCTGGCCGCGCCGCATCGCCGGTAGCCTCGTCCGCGTGGAGGACGACCAGAACCCAGCCGAGTTGCCCGAGCAGATCCAGGTCCGGCTGGCCAAGCGCGACCGGCTGCTCGCCGAGGGCACCGACCCCTACCCGGTGGGCTTTCCGCGCACCGCCACGATCGCTGAGGTGCGCGCCCGCTACCCGGATCTGGCGGCGGACACCGCCACCGGCGACAAGGTCGGCGTCACCGGCCGGGTGATGTTGTCCCGCATCGCCGGGAAGCTCTGCTTCGCGACCATCCGCGACGGCACCGGCGACATCCAGGTGATGCTCTCGGCTGACCGGCTCGGCGAGGACGCCCTCGCGGCCTGGAAGCGGGACGTGGACCTCGGGGACCACATCGGCGTGGCAGGCGAGGTCATCTCGTCCCGGCGCGGTGAGCTGTCCGTCCTGGCCGACACGTTCGCCATCACGGCCAAGGCCTTGCGGCCGCTTCCCGACAAGCACCATGGGCTTACGGATCCAGAGTCGCGGGTCCGGCAGCGTTATGTAGACCTGATCGTCAACCCGAAGGCGCGCCGGATGGCCGAGCTGCGGGCGGCCGTGACGCGGGCGGTGCGTGAGGAGTTGCACGACCGCGGGTTCATCGAGGCCGAGACGCCCATCCTGCAGCGCGTGCACGGCGGAGCGAACGCCCGGCCGTTCGGCACCCACATCAACGCCTACGACATGGACCTGTACCTGCGGATCGCGCTGGAGCTGTATCTCAAGCGGCTGGTGGTCGGCGGCATCGAGAAGGTCTACGAGATCGGGCGCAACTTCCGGAACGAGGGCGTGGACGCCACGCACAACCCGGAGTTCACCATGCTGGAGGCCTACGAGGCCTACGGCGACTACATGACCGTGGCCACGCTCACCCGGGAGCTGATCCAGCGGGCCGCCAAGGACGCGCTGGGCGGCACCCAGCTGCACCGGGCGGACGGGACCGAGGCCGACATCGGCGGGGACTGGCCGGTCAAGAGCGTGCACGGCGCGGTGTCCGAGGCGCTCGGCGAGGAGGTCACCCCGGACACCGGCGAGCAGGAACTGCGGGCGCTGTGTGCGCGTGCGGGCGTCCCGGCCGAGCCGAAGTGGAACCGGGGCCAGGTGCTGCTGGAGATGTACGAGCGGCTGGTCGAGCGGCGCACCGTCATGCCGACCTTCTACCGCGACTTCCCCGTCGAGGTGTCCCCGCTCACCCGCGCGCACCGCGAGGACCCGCGGCTGGCGGAGCGCTGGGACCTGGTGGCGTTCGGCACCGAGCTGGGCACCGGCTACTCCGAGCTGGTCGACCCGGTGGAGGAGCGGGCCAGGCTCACCGCGCAGTCGCTGCTCGCCGCCGGGGGCGACCCCGAGGCGATGGTGGTCGACGAGGAGTTCCTGCAGGCGCTGGAGTACGGCATGCCCCCGACCGGGGGGATGGGCATGGGCATCGACCGCATGCTGATCATGTTCACCGGCGAGACCATCCGGGAGACGATCCTGTTCCCGATGGTCCGGCCCGAGTAGCGCGGCCCGGCAAGCAGCCAAACGCGCCCCCGCCCGCAGGTGGCTGCCTGCAGCGGGGGCGCGCCGCCTTGAGGCTCAGCCCACGATCCGGACGGCACCCACGTAGACGTTCCACATGACCGGCTGAACCTGCACGTCCTCGCCGAAGTCGGGCGCGTCGACCATGAGGCCGTTGCCGATGTACAGCCCCACGTGGCCGATGTCCGGGTAGAAGAACACCAGGTCACCGGGCTCAAGCTGGTTGCGGCCCACGTGCACGCCCATCTGCCACTGGTCGCCGGTGAAGTGCGGCAGGCTGATGCCGACCTTGGCGTAGGCCCACATGACCAGGCCGGAGCAGTCGAAGTCGTTCGGGCCGGCCCCGCCCCAGACGTACGGGTCGCCGCGCCGGGTCAGCGCCCAGCGCAGCGCCTGCGCGCCGATCGTGTTGGCGGTCGGGATGTTGATGTCCGGGTAGTTGCCGGTCGCGTTGAACACGGCCATGGCCTTCTTGAACACCGAACTGTTCAGCAGGTTGATCTTGCCCTGTGCCTGCCGCCGCTTGCCGGCCATCTGCGCGGCGAGCTGCTTCGCCCGGTCGGTCTGCTGCTCGGCGCTTGCGCGCGCGCGCTGCGCGGCGGCCACGCCCTCGGCGATCTGGGTCACCTGGTCGCCGTTCTCCTGCTGCAGTTCCTGCACGAACGCCGCCCGGCCGATCAGGGTCTGCGCCGAGCTGGTGGTCAGCACTTCCAGCGGGGTGGTCAATCCGCCGTTCATGTAGCTCTGGGCCGCAAGCTGGCCCACGGCGAGCTTCCCGGCGCCAAGCTCGGAGAGGTCCCGCACGTAGGTGCCCTCGGCGACCTTCGCCTCGGTCTGTGCCTGGGTGAGCTGGATCCGCAGCCCGTCATACTGCTGGTTGAGGCTGTTGATCTCGTTGGACAGCGCCTTGGCCTGGGCCACCAGATCCTTCAGGCTGGGCATGGGCTGGTTCGGCGTGGCACCCCCGATGCCACCGGGCATGACGAGGCTGATCAGCGCGGTTGCCCCGATCACGGTAGCCACCCGTCCCCAGGCCCGGCCGGGCCTGGGGAGAGCAATTCGTGGACCACTTGGCATGTACTTGCGGGGACGCAAGTGCTCCACCCGGACTCCTCTCCTCAGCGAACTGCCGCTCGCGCTGGGCTCGCCGGGCCATGGTGCGCTGGCCATGCTGCGAGGACGCGATCGGCGTGGGTTGCGGCGCCGCAAGGCTAATGGGGCCTGCGGGGACCACCAACCGGAACGAGTGAATCTTTGCATAACGCCAGGGTTGTCAGTGGCTGGCTCGCTATAAGCGGGCCCCCCCTTAGGGGGTACCTGCAGGCCGGTGGCGAATTAGTGAGCGGCATCTGCCCAGTTCATGAGCCTGTGATAGGGCCGAGATCGGGTGTGATCTGCCCGTGATATGCCGGTTTGACCTGAGCGCTGTCGGTGACGGCATGGTGACGTTACGTTCAAGCCCGGTAGAGGTGCCGCCTTGGCTCGCTGACCTGCGCGGACGTCCCCGCTGCCGGCGCCGCGGCGCGGCTCCGGCTAGGGTGTGCGGCGCGATGGACTACATGATCAGGCGGGCCAGGACCCCGGACGTGCGAGCGATCGCCGACCTGGTGAACATCAACGTCGAGTCGCGGCGCCTGCTCGGCAAGGCGACCGTGACGCTGTATGAGGACGTGCAGGAGTTCTGGGTGGCCGAACGTGCCGTCGACGGTGTCGTCGCGGGCTGCGGGGCCCTGCACGTGATGTGGGAGGACCTGGCGGAGATCCGGACCGTGGCGGTGCGCCCGGGCTGCCAGGGGCACGGGATCGGTCACCGGCTGGTGGCCGCCCTGCTCGGCAGCGCCAGGGAGGTGGGCGTGCGCCGGGTGTTCGTGCTCACGTTCGCGACCGGTTTCTTCGGGCGGCACGGCTTCGTGGAGATCGACGGGACGCCCGTATCGCATGAGGTGTACGACGAACTGCTCCGCTCCTACGACGAAGGGGTCGCCGAGTTCCTGGACCTCGACCGGGTCAAGCCGAACACCCTTGGTAACCACCGCATGCTGCTGCACCTTTGATGTTGCCCCGGCGCCACCTCGATCAGACATAAGTGTCCTAAGGCGGGGCATGGTCAGTTACCGTGCCGGACCGGGTGAGCCGAGGAGATGGGTATGAACTCTGCGGACATGGTCGTGGTCAGTGGTGCGGGCACCGGCATCGGCCGGGCGGTGGCCCGGCGGCTGACCGGTGACGGCTTTCATGTGCTCGCGGTGGGGCGGCGCCGCGAGCCGCTGGACCGGCTGGCCAAGGAACTGGCCCACCTGGACGTGGCCAGCGCGGATCTGGCGACGGTGGCGGGGCCACGGCGGTCGCCGGGGCAGTCCGGGCCGCGGAGTGCCGCTGCGCAGGCGTGGTGGCCGCGGCGGGCGGGCTGTCACCGCACGACGGTGGCGCGGCCGGACTGGACGGTGTCCGCCAGGACTGGCTGGCTTCGTTCGAGTCCAACGTGCTCACCTCGGTCCTGCTGGTCGAGGCGCTGCGCGAGACGGTCGAGCGTGACGGCGGCCGGGTGGTGCTGCTGTCATCGGTGGCGGCGCTGCGCGGCAGCGGCGGCGGCCCATACGGGGCGGTCAAGGCCGCGCTGCACGGCTTCGCCTACGACCTCGCCCGGGAACTCGGCGCGCACGGCGGCACGGCCAACGTGGTCGCGCCCGGGTTCGTGCCCGACACCGAGTTCTGGGCGGGCAGGCTGACCGGCGAGTCCCGGCGCGAGCGCGCGGCGCAGACCCTGGTCGGCCGGGAGGGCACGCCAGAGGAGGTGGCGTCGCTGATCGCCTGGCTGATCGGGCCGGACGGCGGCTGGGTGACCGGGCAGGTGCTGTCGCCCAACGGCGGCGTGGTTCTCGGCCGGTAAGGCTCCCCCGGTTGGCCGGGGCTGTGCCTGGCTGGCAGATGCCGCCTGGGCGGGTGGGCTGGGCTCAGAGCAGGCGTGGCTGGCTGACCTCGGGCCGCCGCGGGCGCGGCGGCGCCGGGCGGTCGAGCAGCCGCGGATCGATCGCGGCGAGGAACGGCGATGGGCCGGTTTCCACCACCGTCGCGTGCCTGCGCCGCCGGGCAGCACAGGTGAGGAACAGGTGCGTCCGGGCGCGCGTCATCGCGACGAACAAAAGCCGCCGCTCCTCGGCGAGATCCGTCCGGCCGGCGCCCGGGAGCCAGAGTGGCAGCAGGTCCCGCTCGCAGCCGGCCACGAATACCACGCTGAACTCCAGTCCCTTGGCGGCATGGACGGTCAGCAGCGAGACCGCGTCCGCCCGGGGATCCAGCGCGTCCGCCTCGGCGCCCAGGGAGATCTCGGTCAGGAACTGCCCGAAGTCGTCGCCGCACCGGCGGGCGAGCGGGGCCAGCACCTCCCCGGCCGCCAGCAGGTCCACCGCTGACGGCTGGCCAGCGGAAGACCGCCCGCCCGGCGAGCGGTCCGCGAGCCCTTGCACCGCGGCACGAAGCCGCCCCGCCACGCCGGCCCGCGCCTGCCCGGCCGCCCCGCCCGCGTCCGCTGCGGCCGGGCTGCTCATCTCCCGGAGGATCTCCGGGACGGCCGTGCGGCGGGCCAGCAGGTCATGTGAGCGCTTCTGGAACGGCAGCCCGGCCCGGGTCAGGGCCTGGCCCAGCGCCGCTGGCCTGAGCGTCGGTGCGATACAGCACAGCCATGTCGGCGAGTGCGAGCTTGCCGCCCGCATGCCCGTCCGCGCGGCCACTGTCCAGCGAATGGAACGACGCGCCGCCCAGCAGCTTGTCGATGGCCAGGGCGATCCATGATGCCTCCGCCCGGTCGGTGGCCGCCTCGTGCACGGTGATCCGGTCGGCGGCACCCGGCCCCGGGCCGGTCACGGCGCCCATCCGCCTGCCCGGGACCAGCGTCGCGGGTGCCACCGCCTGCATGGCGCCCGCGACGATCGCCGGCGATGAGCGGTAGTTACGGGTCAGCGCCACGGTCCTGGTGCCGGGATAGTCGCGGCCGAAGCTGAGGAAGAAGCCCACATCGGCGCCGCGGAATCCGTAGATCGCCTGGTCCGGGTCGCCGATCACGGTCAGGCCGCGGCCATCGCCGGCCAGCAGGCGCACCAGGGCGTACTGGTCGGCGTCGGTGTCCTGGTACTCGTCCACGCTGATGTACGGCCAGCGCGCCGCCAGAGCCGCCGCGAGGTCCGGGTCCTGGCGGAGCATTGCCAGCGGAAGGTCGATCAGGCCGTCGAAATCCACGATGCCGCGCGAGGCGAGCAGCCTGGCGAACTCACCCGCCGCGGCGGGATCCCGCGACACCTCCGCGAGCAGGCGCCGCCCCGCCGCGGCGGAGCCGGCCACCTCCGCCGCCACCGCGAGCCTGGTCTTCTCGTCGGCCACGGTGAAGCCGGGGTCCAGGCCGGCCCGGTCGCCGTGTTCGCGCAGGATCGTCAGGCCCAGCCCGTGAAATGTGGTGATCATCAACCGGCGGGCCTGATCGGGCAGCAGCACCGCGAGCCGTTCGCGCATCTCCGTGGCAGCCCGGCGGGTGAAGGTGAGCGCCAGGCATGCCTCGGGCGGCACGCCCCGCTCGGCGACAAGGACGGCGATCCGCCGGGTGAGCGTGCGCGTCTTGCCGGTCCCGGGACCCGCCAGGATCATCAGCGGCCCCGGCGCCTGCACCGCTTCCCGCTGGCTGGCGTCGAGGCCCGCCAGCAGGCCGCTGGCGGGCCCCTTGGCCTGCCTGTCGGCGGTCTGCGTTCGCTGCCCTCCGGCGTCTCGTTGGCAAGCTTCCAGGCATCCCCGTTGGCAAGGCTCCCGTCCCTGTCAGTGGCCCTCCGGAGTCCCGTCGGCAAGGCTCCCGGAGTCTCGCGCCGGCGGCCCCGCCGGCCGGGCGTGCTCGCTGGCGCGTCTGCGTCCGGCTGCTGCCGTCCGGCCAGCCGGGCTGGCGGCGCCGGTCCTGCGGGCCAGCGGCATCGGGGCAGGCGCTGGGATGTCGAACATGGCCTCCGTGCCGGACAGTTCCTCCCGCCGGAACAGGCGGATCACCCCGTACTCGCCGTCGTAGCCCGCTTCCTTGATCACCTCGCCCTTGCGGAGCCGGGTGATGGCCTCGGCGACCATGCCGCCCGCGGTGCGGCGGATAGCTGCGATGTCGGCCTCGCAGAGGATGTGCAACTCCGGGCCGAGAGCGGCGACGAGGCGGTCCACCTCGATGGTGACTGTCTTGCTCTGCCGCCCGGTGCCGCGGATCTCGCCGATGATCTCCGGCAGGGAAACCAGATTGACCGAGGCCGCCGCTCCCGGCGGCCGGTACCCTTCCGGGCGGTCTGCGAGTTCCGCCACGCGGTTCATCACGCCAATGGTGAGCGGTTTCGCGCATTTCGGACAGATACCCGCATGGCGCACACTCTCGGCGGGGAAGAGCCGGACTCCGCACTTGCGATGGCCATCGGCATGGTAACGGCCACCTTCAGGAAAGAAGTTCAGCGTCCCGGCAAGTCCCTGGCCTGTACGCAACGCACGCAACATCGCAAAGTAGTCCAGCGCCGTGCTGAACGTAGTTGCCTCCCGGCCGAGCATCGGTGGCGAATGCGCATCGGAGTTGCTCACAAGCCGGTAGTGGTCAAGTCCGGAGCAAATCCAGTTCATCGGCGGGTCCGAGGAGAGTCCCGTCTCCACGGCGAAGACATGTTCGGCTAGGTCGAGGTAACAGTCGGGCACGGCGTCGAACCCGGACTTCGACCCAAGAACGGCGAACCACGGCGTCCAGATGTGGGCAGGAATGAGGAAGCACCCCGGGCCGGCGTTCAGCGTAATTTCCAAGAGGTGACGGGAGTCCAGCCCGAGGATTGGCCGGCCATCGGAAGCCAGGTTGCCCACCTTGGCCAGGGCTGCGGTGATGGCGCCGGCCGCCTCGAACGTGGGGGCGTAGAGGAGATGATGAACCTTCCGGGTCGCGCCGTCGCGCTTGTAAATAGTGGAGATCTCCGTCGAGAGAAGGAAACGGATTTCCACCTGGCAGCTCGGCGGCTGCGTGCGCCGGAGCCGGGCCGCCAGCTCGGGCCGCAGCGCCAGCAGCCCGGGCTCCGCGGGCACCAGCGACTCGGCCAGCTGGGCCGCCCACGCGGGATGGGTGAAATCGCCCGTGCCGATCACCGAGAGCCCTTTTCGGGCCCCCCACCAGGCAAGGTTGCTGATTTCGGCGTCTTTGCTGCACGCCCGGGAGTAACGCGAGTGGACATGCAGGTCCGCGTGGAACACGCCGCCTGATCCTGCCACGCGGTACCGCCCGGGCGCAGCCGTCCCGGTGTGCCGGGCCAGCTATATGTCCCGGCGGGGCCGGCCAGCATCGCGCTCCGCGGGCCCGCGGTGCGGGGGCGGGCCCGTGGCCGATTCCCGCCGGCGCGCCGACATGAGTAACAATGCCAGGAGAGGCACGGACGAGCGAAAGAGGAGGCGCCGGGATGCTTGCCGATCTGGAGGCGCTGACGCCGCCGCTGATCATGGCCACCGCGTTCCTGATCGGGCTTACGTTGTTCCTGCGCCGTCAGATGAGCCCTCGCGACGAGTCTGCGGATGACGGTGATGAGGCTGATATTCGGGACAGCGCTTCGAATGACGATCCTGGTGATGGCGCACATGGCCCATCCTCGGACCAGCATAAGGTATAGGTCACATCAGCCCGAACAGCGGTTGCATCGCGTGACGACAGAAGGTTCTGCCCGATTGATGGCTACTTCGGTATCTGATTACGCAGAGTTACGCCAATCGCGCGCACCGCTTCACATGGTTCCCGGCATGAGGAACTGCACTGGCCGAATCATCACGGCCTGAATTGCTAAACGCAACAGGCTTGGTATATTGTTCGTCAACCTATTAAACGTCCCCAGCAGAAGGGCTGGCCTCATGGCACAGAAGACGGTCGTGACGGTCGTGTGCGACCTTCCCCACGACGGTGAGATCGAGGGAACCGAGACGGTTTCGTTCGCCTTTGACGGCAACGCCTATGAGATCGATGTGTGCTCTACGCATGCCAAGGATCTGCGCGAGAAGTTCGGCAAGTACGTTGAGCACTCCCGCCGTGTGGCAGGCGGCGGTGGTGGCCGCCGGCGCCGTTCGCGCAGCGGGCCCGGCCGCGAGCGCAGTTCGGAAATTAGGGCCTGGGCGAAGCAGCGCGGCCACAAGGTCAGTGAGCGTGGCCGTATTCCGGCCGCGATCATCACGGAGTACGAGTCCTCGCACTAGTTGGTTTCTTCGGGGCGGCCCGCAGGTGATCTGCGGGCGGTGTGCCCAGACTGCCACCCCGCCGCTAGTACCGCATGCGGGCCATAGCCCCGTTTGCCGTTGCCCCGACGCTACTGCCGCCGACATCGCCCGAACGGCCGGCCGGAACCGGCCCATGGCCGCCAGATCCGGCGCCAAACGCCGCTCTGCCGGGCGTTCGCTTGCGGCGTAGCAGGGAACAGTCTCCCTCTTGACCGGGTTGGATGGGATGAACGCCTCCTGCCTGGGAACGTTTTATGCACGACAAAACGTGCGCAGCGTGGTCCAAGGTAGGCGGGCTACCATGCGGAGGACAGGGGCCGGACATCGGGGCCTCCCCCGGCCGCTTGTGTGAGGGAGCGACGAGATGTTCGAGAGGTTTACCGACCGGGCGCGGAGGGTTGTGGTCCTGGCGCAAGAAGAGGCCAGGATGCTCAACCACAACTACATCGGCACCGAGCACATCCTGCTGGGCCTGATCCACGAGGGCGAGGGCGTCGCGGCCAAGGCCCTGGAGTCGCTGGGGATCAGCCTGGAAGCGGTGCGGCAGCAGGTCGAGGAGATCATCGGCCAGGGCCAGCAGGCGCCGTCCGGGCACATCCCGTTCACCCCGCGCGCCAAGAAGGTTCTCGAACTCTCCCTGCGCGAGGCACTGCAGCTCGGCCACAACTACATCGGCACCGAGCACATCCTGCTCGGCCTCATCCGTGAGGGCGAGGGCGTGGCCGCCCAGGTGCTGGTGAAGCTGGGCGCGGACCTGAACCGGGTGCGCCAGCAGGTGATCCAGCTCCTGCACGGCTATCAGGGCAAGGAGCCGGCGGCCTCGGGCGCCCCTTCTGAGTCGGCCCCGTCCACCTCCCTGGTGCTGGACCAGTTCGGCCGCAACCTCACCCAGGCGGCCCGCGAAGGCAAGCTCGACCCGGTGATCGGCCGGGAGAAGGAAATCGAGCGGGTCATGCAGGTGCTCTCCCGGCGCACCAAGAACAACCCGGTGCTGGTCGGGGAGCCCGGCGTGGGCAAGACCGCCGTGGTGGAGGGCCTGGCCCAGAAGATCGTCAAGGGCGAGGTCCCGGAGACCCTCAAGGACAAGCAGCTCTACACCCTCGACCTCGGCGCGCTGGTGGCGGGGTCCCGGTACCGCGGTGACTTCGAGGAGCGGCTGAAGAAGGTCCTCAAGGAGATCCGGACCCGCGGCGACATCATCCTGTTCATCGACGAGCTGCACACGCTGGTCGGTGCCGGTGCGGCGGAGGGCGCGATCGACGCGGCCTCGATACTGAAGCCGATGCTGGCCCGGGGCGAGCTGCAGACGATCGGCGCCACCACGCTGGACGAATACCGCAAGCACCTGGAGAAGGACGCCGCGCTGGAGCGCAGGTTCCAGCCCATCCAGGTGGCCGAGCCCACGATCTCGCACACGATCGAGATCCTGAAGGGCCTGCGGGACCGCTACGAGGCCCACCACCGGGTGTCCATCACCGATGGCGCCCTGGTCGCCGCCGCCCAGCTCGCGGACCGCTACATCAGTGACAGGTTCCTGCCGGACAAGGCCATCGACCTGATCGACGAGGCCGGGTCCCGGATGCGGATTCCGCCGCATGACCGCGCCCCCGGATCTGCGTGAGTACGACGAGAAGATCGCCCAGGTCCGGCGGGACAAAGAGTCGGCCATCGACTCGCAGGACTTCGAGAAGGCCGCGGCCCTGCGGGACAAGGAAAAGCAGCTCATCGCCGCCAAGGACGCGCGGGAGAAGGAGTGGAAGGACGGCGACATGGACGTCGTCGCCGAGGTGAACGAGGATCTCATCGCCGAGGTTCTCGCCACTGCCACCGGGATCCCCGTGTTCAAGCTCACCGAGGAGGAGTCGCAGCGGCTCCTGCGGATGGAAGACGAGCTGCACCGGCGGGTCATCGGGCAGAACGACGCGATCAAGGCGCTCTCCCAGGCCATCCGGCGGACCCGGGCCGGCCTGAAGGATCCCAAGCGCCCGGGCGGGTCGTTCATCTTCGCCGGGCCGTCCGGCGTCGGCAAGACGGAGCTGTCCAAGACCCTCGCGGAATTCCTGTTCGGGGACGAGGATTCGCTGATCCAGCTCGACATGAGCGAGTACATGGAGAAGCACACCGTGTCGCGGCTGTTCGGCTCCCCGCCCGGATATGTCGGGTATGAGGAAGGCGGCCAGCTCACCGAGAAGGTGCGCCGGAAGCCGTTCTCCGTCGTCCTGTTCGACGAGATCGAGAAGGCCCACCCGGACATCTTCAACTCCCTGCTCCAGATCCTGGAGGACGGGCGGCTGACCGACGCCCAGGGCAGGACGGTGGACTTCAAGAACACCGTGATCATCATGACGACAAACCTGGGCACCAGGGACATCTCGAAGGGCCTCCGGATGGGCTTCACCCGGGAGGGTGACGGTAGCGGCACCTACGACCGGATGAAGGCCAAGGTCTCGGAGGAACTCAAGCACCACTTCCGTCCCGAGTTCCTCAACCGGGTGGACGACGTGGTCGTCTTCCACCAGCTCACCGAGGACGAGATCGTCGAGATCGTGGACCTGATGATCGCCAAGGTGGACGAGCGGCTCAAGGACCGGGACATGGGCCTGGAACTGCGGCCGACCGCCAAGGCCCTGCTCGCCGTGCGCGGCTACGACCCCGTCCTCGGGGCCAGGCCGCTGCGCCGGACCATCCAGCGGTCGATCGAGGACATGCTGTCCGAGAAGATCCTGTTCGGCGAGCTGAGGGCCGGCCAGATCGTCATCGTCGACGTCGAAGGCGAGGGCGAGGAGGCGCAGTTCTCGTTCAAGGGGGTGCCGAAGCCCGACTCGGTGCCCGACGCGCCGCTGGCCGAGGTGGAAAGCAGCGCCGTCAAGCAGCAGCCGGCGAGCGGGTCTGCTTCGGCCTAGCCGTCCGCTCCTCGTGGCCACTGGCCCGGGCCGGGTAACCGGCCCGGGCCAGTGGCTGTCCTGGCCAGGCGCCCGGCTGCGCGGCACGGTACACGGCTGCTTACGCTGGGTAAGTCCTTCGAGCACCATGGATGCTAGCCGCGGGGAGCCCACCGGTGTCCTGGCGGTGCCGCCCGGCCGTCAGGCGGCTTCGGACGGGGCAATTGAGGCCGCCCCGTCCGGCCGCCGTACGGCTGCGCGCGAAGACGCCTGGCCCGCTCCGCCGGACACACCGGCGGCCAGCGGGCCCGGGCGGCGGTCAGCGGGCAGATCCGCGAACCTGGCGGCCGCCGCCGGGCTGGTGATCATCGCGGCGGTGGCGAGGATCGGGGGTGCTGGCCGGGCAGGGTCTTCGCGCACGGCCGGGCCGCCTCGTGGGCGGTCTTCGCCCTCGCCGCTGTCGGTCTTCGCGGGCTGTGCTGCTCGTCGGGGTATGCGCGGCGGCGGCTCGGCCGGTGCCCGGGCGGCGAGGGTGAACTGGCCGGGGCGCTCAGCCGCCTTTCTGACCGGGACGAACTGGCCGCCCGGCTGCGGTCGGCGTCCGACTGTGCTCGGCGACGTCGCGGCGGAACTGCGAACCGGGGCCCGGCATATCAGAGAGGTGACCAGCAGCAGTCGTCGGTGGCCACCGACGCCCTGGCCACCGCGCAGGAGTTCGCCGACACGGCAGGCTCGCTGGCGGAGAGCATGCACACCGCGGTCGCGGCGGCCGAGCGTACCGGCGATGCCATGTCGTTCCTGCGCAGCCAGATCGACGGGGTGGCCCGCCAGGCGGGCTCGCTCGGCGAGCCGGGCCCAGCAGATCGGCGAGATCCTCGAATTGATCAACGAGATCGCGGCCCAGACCAGCCTGCTGGCGCTGAACGCCGCGATCGAGGCCGCCCGGGCCGGCGAGGCGGGCCGGGGGTTCGCGGTGGTCGCCGGTGAGGTGCGCAGGCTCGCCGAGCGCTCCGTGGCCTCGACCGAGTCGATCCGGGAGATCATCGCCAGCGTCCAGGACGAGACCGAGTGCCACATCGTGGCCGCCGAGCAGGGCATCAGCCAGGCCCGCGAGGTGGGCGCGCTGATGGCCTCGACCACCGCCATGCTTGAGGACTCGATCATCGTCAGCCGGCAGCAGAAGCTGGCCGCCGATGAGATCGACGCGGCCATCCGGCGTGTCCGCGACGAACATGGCTCGCTCACCGCCACCATGACGGGCCAGCGGATGCGGCTGATCGACCGGATCGAGGCGCTGGCCGCGGACATGGATATCGACCGCGCGGTACCTGCGACCGGATCAGCGGGCCCGGACGCACCCGGCTAGCCGCGGGCAGGTCAGCGCGGCAGGACGTAGCTGCCGCCGGGCAGCCGTTCCGCGAGGCCATCCGCGACCAGGCTGGCCAGCGAGCGGGCGCGCTGGTTCGCGTCGGCCCAGGCGGCATCCAGCCGGGCGGCCGGCACCGGCCCGTCGGATTCGCGAAGCAGCGCGAGCAGCCGCCCCCGGCACTGCCGGTCCGTGCCCGCATAGCCCTGGCTGCGCCGCCGGGCCCGGTGCGGGTCGTCCTCGGGCCGCCCCGCCCGGTGCCAGGCGCACTCGCTGACGACCGGGCAGTCGGGGCACCGCGGCCGGTCCGCGGTGCAGATCAGCGCGCCGAGTTCCATCACCGCGACCGACCAGCGCGGCGCCAGGCCGGGCTCCGCCGGGAGCAGCGACTCCGCCAGCCTGACCTCCATCGCGGTCGGGCTCGGCGGCGGCCGGAGGTCGCCGCGCACGAGGCGGGCCAGCACCCGGCGGACATTGGTGTCCAGGACCGCGTGGCGCTGCCCGAAGGCGAAGCTGGCCACCGCCGCCGCGGTGTAGGAGCCGACGCCGGGCAGGGCGCGGAGCGCCTCCAGCGAGCCGGGGACCTCGCCGCCGTGCCGCTCGGTGATCGCCCGGGCCGACGCGTGCAGCCGGAGCGCGCGCCGCGGGTAGCCCAGCCGGCCCCACTGCCGGACCGCGTCGGCCGGTGCGGCTGCCGCGAGTGCCGCCGGCGTCGGCCACCGTTCCAGCCAGGCCGCATAGGCGGGCAGGACCCGGGCCACCGGGGTCTGCTGGAGCATGATCTCGCTGACCAGCACGGCCCACGGGCCCGCATCGGGCTGGCGCCAGGGCAGGTCACGCGCGTGGGACGCATACCAGTGCAGGATCGCCGCAGCCCGCCCGTCCACCATGACAACGGCGATTGTCGCACAGCGCCAGGACGGCCTTGCCGGGCAATAACGCTGCGTTCGTGCCGGCGCGTCTTCGATTACGTTTAGTAACGAGCTTGCATACTCACCGTATGGACCACAACCCGTCCGCGGGGGCCGGGGGGTCCGGGCGGCGGCCGGTCACGGCCGCCCCCGATCAACGGCCTGACCAGGAACTTCTGTTTGACCCAGCGGAGCCTGCGCCGCCTGCTGGAAGCTACGGGGCGACCGCGAGCCCGGCCGTCCCCGGCCCGGCACCGGCGCTCGATCTTGACGCGGTCTCGGACTATGTCCCGGCCCTGGACGACGGCTTGGCCCTGGACTACGGCCCGGTCCCGGACAGCGACGCGGCCCGCGACTACGGCAAGGCCCTCGACTACGACAACCTGGCCAGCCCGGCCCGGCCCCGCACCGCGCCACAGCCCCGCCCCGCCACGGCCCACCGCGCCACGGTCCGCTCCGCTCCGGCGCCGGACCGTGGCCCGGATCCCGGCCCGGCCACCGGGCTTGCTCCGGCACCGGCGCCCGATTCCGCACCGGTCGCCGCTCCTGCCACCCGCCCTGCCCCGGTCCCGGAACCGGTCTCCGCTCTGCGCCCGGCGCACGCCCGCGACCCGGCGCACGCCCGCGACCCGGCGCACGCCCGGGAACCGGCTCCCGCCCGCGAACCGGCTCAGGGCCCCGGCCCGGCGCAGGCTCCGGAGCCAGCACCGGATCCGGCCGCGCCCCGGACGCTGCGCCCGCCGCCGGCCAGCGCCTGCGCCCGCCCCGGACGCCGCCCCCGGCCTGGCCACGGCCCAGGCGGCAGCCACCGAGGATGATCCCTGGGCGGACGACCTGACGGCTGCCCAGGTCTCTTCGGCCACGTACTGGCGCCGCCGCCTGGTTGCCCTGCTCATCGGCATCGCCGTGCTGACGGTCCTGGTCTGGGCGGTCAGCGGGGCGCTGCACGGCCCGGGGCCCGGCCAGGCACCGAGTCATCGCGGCCGGCCATCGGCCGGTCCGGGCGGCACCCACCGGGACAAGGACGGCAACCGCTCCGGGCAGCACAACGCCCGCCACACCGGCGGGGGAAGCCACGCGGCCTCGGGGGGCACCCCGCAGTCACTGTCCGGGTCCGCGCCCGGCCGGGCCCAGACGACGAGCGCCGGAGCCGGGCACCCCGGCATGCTGTCCGGCATCGTCGATGTGCTGACCATGGCCGGGCCCCCGGCAGCCGGACGGCGCCACGGCACGCCACACGCCGCCACGCAGCCGGTCCGTGGCGCGCACGCCGGAACACCGGGCCGTGGCGCGCACGCCAACACGCCGTGGTGCCCGCCCCGGGCCCGCACGTCGCGGCCTGCGCGCGCGGTGACGTGGTGCTCTCGCTCGCCTCGCCGCGGATCTGGTACCAGCGCGGGAGGTGGCCCCTGTTCGGCGTGGACGCCGTCTCCACGGGGAACCGGCCGTGCCGCCTCAACATGGGAGCCAGGTTCGCCACGGTCGTGGTGACCTCCGGCCGCACCCGGATCTGGGGATCAGCGGACTGCGTGCGCGGCACCGGGTCGCAGATGGTCACGCTGAGCCGCGGCATGCCCGCCGTCCGCTGGATCTACTGGGACCGGGCCACCTCAGCCCCAGGCTGCCGGTCGCCGCGGCGGACCGTGCCCCAGGGCGCCTACGCCGCCATCGCGTTCGACGGCCAGCTCAGCAGCCAGGTGATGGTCTTCATGCTCGACCGCCCGGGCACCGCCCTGCCCTGACCCGGCCCCGGAGGGGTCCCAGCGGGAGCGCCTGGGACGCCGCACCGGCCTTGTCCCGGGCCGTCACCCGCCCAGGGCCGCGGCTATCGCCTCCTTGACGGAGGTGACCTCCCGCACGTCCGGTCAGCGTCCTGGCGGGCAGCCCGCGCCCCTCGGCATCCGGGCCGCCGCGCTCGGACGCCCATCCGGCGGGCACGATGGCGCGCCGGAAACCCAGCCGCTGCGCCTCGGCGATCCGCCGGGCAACCCCGGGGATCCGGCGCACCTCACCCGCCAGGCCCACCTCCCCGACCGCCACCACCGGCCCGGCCACGCTCAGGTCCGCGGCCGCGCTGGCCAGCGCCAGGGCGATCGCCAGGTCCACCGCGGGCTCGGCCAGCCGGACGCCGCCGATCGTGGCCGCGAACACGTCCTGCCTGCCCAGTTTCACGTCGGCGCGCCGCTGCAGCACCGCGATCACCATCGCCACCCGGGCGGAGTCCAGGCCCGCGGTGACCCGGCGCGGCGGGATCTCCGCGCCGGCGGACGGGGCCACGAGGGTCTGCACCTCGGCGATCAGCGGCCTGCGGCCCTCCAGGGTGACCGTCAGGCAGGTGCCGGGCACATGGCCGGCGTGCTGGGAGATGAACAGGCCGCTCGGATCGTCGAGCCCCGCCAGGCCGGTCTCGCCCAGCTCGAAACAGCCGACCTCGTCGGTGGGGCCGAACCGGTTCTTCAGCGCCCGGACCATCCGCAGCTGGGCGTGCCGGTCGCCTTCGAAGTGCAGCACCACGTCCACCAGGTGCTCCAGGGCGCGCGGCCCGGCGATGGCACCGTCCTTGGTGACATGCCCCACCAGGACCGTGCTCAGCGACCGCTGCTTGGCCACGGCCATGAGCGCGGCGGTCACCTCGCGGATCTGGGTCACCCCGCCGGGGGTGCCGTCGATGCCGGGCGCGACGACCGTCTGCACCGAGTCGACGATGAGCAGCACCGGCTGGACCGCGTCCACCTGGGCCAGCACGGCCGACAGGTCCGTCTCGGCGGCGATGTAGAGGTTGTCCCCCAAGGCACCGATCCGGTCCGCGCGCAGCCGCACCTGGGCCGCCGATTCCTCGCCGGTGACGTAGAGCACCGGGCCGGTCCGCGACACCAGCGCGCCCGCCTCCAGCAGCAGCGTGGACTTGCCCACACCAGGCTCCCCGGCCAGCAGCACCACGGCGCCCGGGACCAGGCCGCCGCCCAGCACCCGGTCGAGTTCGCCGAGCCCGGTGGGCCGGGCGCTCGCGGCCCGGGCGTCCACCTTCGTGATCGGCACCGCGCGGTCCGGGGCCAGGCGGTCGGTGGCCCTGACCGACAGCCTGGTGCGTGAAAGCGCGGGGGTGGCCGCCTGTTCCACGGTTCCCCAGGCCTGGCAGCCGCCGCAGCGCCCGGACCATTTGGTGGCCCGCCACCCGCAGTCCGCGCACTGATACAGCGACGCGGCGGAGGAATTACCCATGGCCCGCACGGTAGTGGCAGGGTCGGACACCTGGACCCGCGCCCGGGCAGATGACCGCCCGTGGCCGGCCGGGCGCATAAGCTGGCCACGCGAAGGTGCCCCAGGCAGGCCGCTGGGGGAAAGGAGCAATGTTGAGCCTGCGCACGAGTCCCGGTGAGCCCCTGGTCGCGCTGTCCACCGGCTCGGTATTCCCCGACCGGGTGGCCGACGCGTTCGAGATCGCGGCCCGCCTCGGCTATGACGGCCTGGAAGTCATGGTGACCGCCGACGCCGTGAGCCAGGACACCCAGGCCCTCCAGCGGCTGGCTGACTATCACGGCGTGCCCGTGCTGGCCCTGCATGCGCCCTGCCTGCTGATCACCCAGCGGGTGTGGGGCTATGAGCCCTGGGGGAAGCTGGTCAAGTCCAAGGACGCGGCGCAGCAACTGGGTGCCAAGGTCGTCGTGGTGCACCCGCCGTTCCGCTGGCAGCGGGAATACGCCAGGGACTTCGCCCAGGGGCTGGCGCGGATGAGCGAGGAGTCCGGCATCGTCTTCGCGGTGGAGAACATGTACCCGCTGCGTGCCGGGGGCGCGGAACTGGCCGCCTACGCGCCGCACTGGAACCCGCTGCTGATGGACAGCCCGCACGTGACCCTCGACCTGTCGCACACGGCCGCGTCGGGCTCCGACGCCTACGCCATGGCCGAGGAGCTTGGCGACCGGCTGGCCCACGTGCACATGGCCGACGGTTCCGGGGTGCCGAACCGGGACGAGCACCTGGTGCCCGGCCGCGGCACCCAGCCGTGCGGGCCGGTGCTGGAGAAGCTCAGCGCGGACGGCTACTCCGGCATCGTGGTGCTGGAGGTCAACACCCGCCGGGCGGCCACCCGCGAGGCCCGGCTTGCCGATCTGTCCGAGGCACTGGACTTCACCCGCCGTCACCTGGCCGCCGCCCCCGCCGCGACTGCCAAGAACGCCCCGTCCGGTCCCCCGGCATGAGGCCCGCGGGCAGCGAAACCGGACGGACAGCCACCCCGGATGGACGCGGGCCGGGCAAAGTAGGCATGCTCTGATCATGAGCAACGACCCGCCCGCCGCGGCCACCCTGATCACCGTCGCGCCCACCGGCGCGGAATCAGAGAAGTCGGCCGTCCCCGCGCTCCCGGTCACCCTGGACGAGCTGGTGACCACGGCGAAGGAATGCCAGGCCGCCGGGGCCGCCGTCGTCCACGTGCACATCAGGGACGGCCAGGCGCGGCCCACCCTGGATCTCGGCCGGCTCAAGGACACCGTGGCCGCGCTGCGCGAGGGCACCGACCTCATCGTGCAGTTGTCCACCGGGGGCGCCGTCACCGACAGCTTCGCCAACCGGCTCGCCGTCCTCGACGCCGCCCCGGACGCGTGCTCGCTCACCTGCGGCACGGTCAACTTCGGCGAGGACGTGTTCCACAACCCCTACCCGTTCATCCGCGACCTGTACGCCCGGACCCAGGACCTGGGCGTGGTACCGGAGTTCGAACTGTTCGACTTCGGCCACATCGCCACGCTGCACCGGCTGCTCGCCGGGCACGGTGCCCCGCACGGCGGTCACGTCCACTGTGACCTGGTGATGGGCGTGCCCGGGGGGATGCCGGGGGACGCGGCCACGCTGACCCAGGCGGTTTCCGCGCTGCCCGAGGGGGCAACCTGGTCCGCGACCGGGATCGGCCGTACCACGCTGCCGGTCATGTTCGCCGCGCTCGCCGCGGGCGGCCACCTGCGGGTCGGCATGGAGGACACGGTCACGTTCGCGAGAGGCCGCCCGGTCACCGGGAACGCCGAACTGGTCGAGCGCGCGGCCACGCTGGCGGATCTGGCCCAGCGGCCCGCGATGCGGCCCGGGCAGGCCCGCGCCATGCTTGGGGTGAGCGGCCGTAGCTGACATCCCGGTGATCGCCGAGGTCATCCGCTCGGGGTTCGAGGAGTCCCGGCACCGTGGCTCGGCTGTGCTGCTCGGTGCCGACGGGCACGAGGTGCTCTTCAGTGTGGGAGAGATCGCCGCTCCCATGTTCCCCCGGTCCTCCAACAAGCCGATGCAGGCCGCCGCGATGCGGGCCTGCGGCCTGGCTCTTGAGGGCGAACTGCTGGCCCTGGCCAGCGCGAGCCACTCCGGTGAGGACTTCCACATCACCGGGGTCAGGAAGATCCTCGCCAGCGCCGGGCTCAGCGAGGACGCGCTGCAGTGCCCGCCCGCGCTGCCGCTGGACGAGGCCGCCCTGTGGCAGTTCCTCGGCGCGGGCGGCAGGCCGGACCGGGTGCACATGAACTGCTCCGGCAAGCACGCCGCGATGCTCGCCACCTGCATCGCGGCCGGCTGGCCGACGCAGACCTACCGGGACCCGGACCATCCGCTGCAGCGCGAGATCAAGACGGCCCTCGGGCGCCTGGCGGGCGAGGCGCCCGCCGCGACCGGGACCGACGGCTGCGGCGCACCACTGTTCGCCCTCTCCCTGACCGGCCTGGCGCGAGCTTTCGGGTCGCTGGTGCTTGCCGCCCCCGGTTCAGCAGAACGGACAGTCGCCGATGCCGTCCGTGCCCATCCCGCATGGACGTCGGGGACGAACCGCTCGGAACGCGCGCTCCACGAGGCGGTGCCCGGGCTGCTGATCAAGTCCGGGGCCGAGGGCGTGCAGGCGTTCGCCCTGGCGGACGGCCGGGCCGGCGCGGTGAAGATCGAGGACGGCACGCCCCGGGCGATCCCGGCCATCACGGTCGCGCTGCTGCGCATCCTCGGCGCGGACCAGGGCGAAGGGGTGGACCGCGATGCCCTGGACCAGATCGCCGAGGTGCCGGTGCTCGGCGGCGGCCAGGTTGTCGGCGGGATCCGGCCCGTCCTCCCGGCCTGACCCAGGCCCCGCCAGGGTGCTAGCAGGGCGCTTGCAATTGCAAGCACAATGTGGTTCACTAGGAGTGTGAATCCCGTGAACGTCGGCTCCATCGGCGAGTACATCCGCCAGCAGCGCGAGCAGGCCAAGATCTCGCTGCGGCAGCTTGCCTCGGCGGCAGGGGTTTCCAACCCGTATCTCAGCCAGATCGAGCGCGGGCTGCGCAGGCCAAGCGCGGAGATCCTGCAGCAGATAGCCAAGGGACTGCGGATCTCCGCCGAGGCGCTCTACGTGCAGGCGGGAATCCTGGAGGACCGGCGCCCGGACACGGGCGTGCGGGCCGCGGTGCTCGCCGACCCCGAACTCACCGAGCGCCAGAAGCAGGTGCTGCTGGAGATCTACGAGTCGTTCCGCCGGGAACTGGTGGCGGCCGTGATCGAGAGCACCGTGGCGAGCGGCGCCGAACCGCCCGGCCTGGAACTCGCAGGCCCGGAGCCCGACGGCACCGGGGCCGAGGCCGCGGAGGACGCCAGCCTGGATGCCACCGGAACGGCGCCGGACCCGGCAGCAAACGGTCAGGCTGGCCCCGCGCAAACCGCTCCCGGGGAAACCAGCACGGCAGCGACCGGGACCCGGGGCTGACGCCGCCGGGCTGACACTCCAAGCCGGCGCGGCGCTTGCCGCCCGATCCGGCACCGGAGCCGGAAACACACCGGGATCACGACAAGGACGTCCGGCGCCTGTGCGCCGGCACATCGAAAGAAGGCCGCCCGCGGGCGGCCAGGAAAGGTGGAAGGCGATGTACCGCAACATCGACGTGATGACCGAGATGCGCAAGCTCACCGACAGCAAGCCCGTGCACGCGGTGGCCGGCGCCGGGGTGCTCGCGTCGCAGACGCTCAAGGACCTGCCCGGGCTGCTCGTCCGGTGGGGCACCGAGAACCCGGTGACCTCGCTGCCGTCCCGCGCGACCGGGTACGCGCAGACGGCCCAGACCCGCGCGACCAGCGCCGCGCAGACGGCACAGGCCCGCGCGCGACCAGCGGCACGTGCAGACGGCCCAGGCCCGCGCCAACGAGGCCGTGCAGACGGCGCGCGCCAAGGCCGCCGGCGGCTACGACACGCTGGCCGCGCACGGCAAGAAGGCCCTGAACGGGCAGCCGCGCACCGCCCAGGCCAAGAGCACCCGGCCCAAGAGCACCGCAGCGCCGCGCCGGGCAAGGCCGCACTGAACGGCAAGGCCAAGGGCAAGGCCCCGTCCCGCCCCAGCACCGGCCACTGACCGTGGCCGGGCCGGCCGGGCCCAGCACGGGCCGGCCCGGGCGGGGACAGCCCCGCCCGGGCCCGGGCCCGCGCAGACGGGAATGTCCCGCTCGGGCCCGGCCACTGGCCGGAGAAGGATAATCTGAACCCGTGTTCGTCACTGCGGGAGCGCTCACCCCGCTCTACTGGTTCTTCGAGGTGCTGTCCGTCGCGGCGCTCTGCGCCGAGGTGTGGGCCTTCGTGGACGCGATCCGGCGCCCGGCTCCGGCTTTCGTGGCCGCGAGCAAGCAGACCAAGCCGATCTGGCTGGTGATCCTCGGCGTGGCCACGGTGATCGGCCTGTGGTCGAGCACACTGGGCGGGCCGAACCTGATCAGCCTCTTCCCGATCCTCGCCTTCGTCGCCGCGGCGATCTACCTCACCGACGTCCGGCCGAGGGTCAGGGACTTCAAGGGCGGGAGCAGTTCTTCCGGCCCGTACGGCCCCTGGTAGCCGCCTCGGGCCGGGCCTTGCCTGCTCGGCGGCCGTTGGCCGCCTTCGCCGCGGGCCGCGATGTCTGCCGGGGGCCGAGCCCCCGGACCCCGCGATTTGTGGCTGGCCCCGGCTGGTTCAAGCTCTGCCCAGAGTGGGCCCGGCAGTAGGCTGCCTGGGTGAGTGAGACTGAGTGGCGCACGCACCGGCTGGAACTGGGCGACCAGACCCTGCGCGAATGGGATTCGACCGTCCTGGCCAGCGACCCCGAGGGCATCGTGCTGGATTCCTCGGCGTTCTACCCCGGCGGCGGAGGGCAGCCCCCGGACCACGGCGTGCTGCTCTGGGGCGGGGTGCAGACCCGCATCGTGGGCGCCCGCAAGGGCGATGACCTCTACCTGATCCCGGCCGAGGGCGACCCGCTGCCACCGGCCGGCACGGCGGTGCGCGGCGCACTCGACGACGAGCGGCGGACCGCCCTGATGCGCACCCATTCCGGGCTGCACGTGCTCTGCGGTGTGGTGTTCCGCGACTTCGGCGCCCTGGTCACCGGCGGGAACATGGAACCGCTCTCCGCGCGGATGGACTTCAACCTGACCGAGGTGGCGCCCGGCTTCCGCGAGGCCGTCGAGGCCGCCTGCAACACCGAGGTGGCCGCCGGGCGGCGCATCGACGTGCGGGTCCTGCCCAGGGACGAGGCGTTCGCCATCCCGGACATCATCCGCACCGCCACCAACCTCGTCCCGGCTGAGGTCAAGGAGGTCCGGATCATCGACATCGTGGGCCTGGACCAGCAGGCCGACGGCGGCACGCACGTCGCCACGACCAGCCAGATCGGCCGGATCGAGGTCGTCAAGATCGAGAACAAGGGCAAGGGCTTCCGCCGGCTCCGGATCCGCGTCTCCGACTGACCGCACACCTCAGCCCGCTCCCTGTCACGACCCGGCATATGTGGTCGTTGGCACACCGACCCACATTCTTTTGTGGTCAGCCGTGCCAACGACCACAAAAGCTCCTGGCGGGTGGGGAGTCCGCGCGCGGGCGACGGCGGGCACCACGGGGCGTCGTTCAGAAGGAATGCAGCAGGAGCGTCACGGGGACGGCGACGAGCAGGGCCGCGGTGCCGCAGACCAGCGCCTGGACGTGCAGCGGCAGCCGGGCGGGCGGGGTGAGCAGGCGGGTGACCCGGGCGGCCATCTCGGTCTCCGCGGCACTGGCCGCCGCCAGCGCGCCGGAGGGCGCGAGACCGGCGCCGGACGCGCCGACCCGCAGCAGCGCGGTGGCAAGTTCCCTGGCCGGCCGCTGCCGCAGCGCCCGGTCGTCGGCGAGCATCTCGACCAGCAGCGCGACGGTGGCGTGCGCCTGGCGCACCAGCCGGGACCGGGGGAAGGCGCGGCCCAGCGCGCAGAACGGCAGCAGCACCAGGTCGTGCCGGGCGCGCAGGTGGGCCCGCTCGTGCGCCAGGACCGCGGCAAGCTCGGCGGAATCCAGCAGGTCAAGGGTGCCCGCGCTGATCACGATCCGGGAGCGCAGCCCGGGGACGCAGTAGGCGGCCGCCGCCGGGTGGTCCACCACCAGAGCCCCCGGGACCTTGGGATCGCCGTGGGCGAGCAGGCTGAGCAGGTCGCGGTGCCGCCGCCGGGCCACCAGGACCGCCGCGGACGCCGCGAGCAGCACCCAGACCAGCAGGACGAACAGGGCCGCGCTGGCGGCGAGGACGGCGAGGCGGGCCACGGCGATCACTGCCGGGGCGCGGAAACTCAGGGCGGCGGAGCGGAGCGCCCGGACGGCACTGGAGAGCGCACCCCCGGCCACCCCGTACCGGCCGGGCACCGCGCCGAGCGCGGCCAGCGCCCCGACCGCGGCCAGGCCCCAGCTCAGGCCGAGCGCCTGCCACAGCACGATGGCCGCGCCGGGCGAGCGGTACGGCCAGCGCGCGGACGCCAGCACAGCCGCGCCTAGGGCCGTGCCCCCGGCGACGGCGGCGAGAACGAAAACGGGGGGAAACACGTGGGGTCAGTCCCGGGGGAGCTCTCCAAGCGATTCGAGTGCCCGGCGCAGCACGTCCGCTTCCGAATCGGAAACCCGGCGGGCGAAGCTCGCGAGCGCGGCGGACCTGTCGCCGGTCTGGTCCAGGGCGTGCAGCATCAGTTCGGTGACGTAGGCCTCTCTGTTGGCCGCCGCCCGGTAGCGCCAGGCCCGGCCGTCACGCTGACGGCGGGCGAAGCCCTTCTTTGCGAGCCGGTCGAGAACCGTCATCACCGTAGTGTGCGCCAGGTCACGGTTGATCAGGCGGAGACCGACCTGGCGGACGGTCAACGGCTCTGTGCTGTCCCAGAGCACGTCCATGATGGCACGCTCAAGTTCGCCCAGCCTATTCACGCAAGTCACTCTAACCTCCGTTCCGAAACAGGAGAAGACCGGCCCGGTCCGGGGCAAACGGGCAGCCCGATGCCGAGACCGGGCATCAGGCCTGTCCTGCCGGGTGGGCCTGCGGGTGGCCAGCGGAGCCGCACCTCCGGGGCCCCTGGCGGCGATGCCCGTAGCCTGGTTCTCATGGAGCGAGGCACACCAGCGGTGGCCGTGAAAGTCACAACGTCATGAAGGTGACGCTGAAGCGCGGGGACATCACCGGCGAACGGGCCGACGCCATCGTCAACGCGGCGAACTCGTCCCTGCTCGGTGGCGGCGGCGTGGACGGCGCGATCCACCGGCGCGGCGGCCCCGCGATCCTCGCCGAGTGCCATGAGCTGCGCAGGTCCCGCTATCCGGAGGGGCTGCCGGCGGGGCAGGCGGCCGCCACCACGGCCGGTGGTCTCGGTGCCCGCTGGGTGATCCACACGGTCGGCCCGGTGTACTCGGCCCGCGACGACCGTTCCGCGGTGCTGGCGTCCTGCTACGAGCAGTCGCTGCGGGTTGCCGACGAACTCGGTGCCCGGATTGTCGCGTTCCCCGCGGTGTCCGCGGGGATCTACGGCTGGCCCGCGGAAAGCGCCGCGCGGATCGCGCTGACCGCGGTGACCCGGACGCCGAGCGGGCTGGCGGAGGCCCGTTTCGTCCTGTTCACCGAGGACATGCTGGCCACCTTCCGCGCGGTCCTCGATTCCCTGGGGTCTGCTCCCTCCTGACGGCGGTGGCAGACTGCTAGTGACGCAGCCGACCGCCCAGCCGGAGGACAACGGTGTCCGACCGATCGCCCCGATTCCGTTCCGTTCTGAATCAGTTCGCCCCGTACAAGCCCGGCCGCCGGGTGGCCAACGCTCAGGGCCAGTCATTCAAGCTCGCCTCGAACGAGTCCCCGTTCGGGCCGCTGCCCTCGGTGGCGAAGGCCATCACCGCGGCGGCCGCCGAGATCAACTGGTATCCGGACAACACCGCCGCGGCGCTGACCGAGGCGATCGCGCGCCGGTACGACGTCCCGGCCGCGCACATCGCGCTGGGCTGCGGCTCGGTCGGCGTGGCGCAGCAACTGCTGGCGGCGGCGGCCGAGCCGGGCACCGAGGTGCTGTACGCGTGGCGGTCGTTCGAGGCTTACCCGATCCTGGTCCCGCTCACCGGCGCTGCCGACGTGCGGGTGCCGCTGCGGGACGAGACGCACGACCTGGCCGCCATGGCCGCCGCGATCACGCCGCGGACCCGGGTGATCTTCGTGTGCAACCCGAACAACCCGACCGGCACGGTCGTCCGCACCGGTGAGCTTGCCGAGTTCCTCGGCCAGGTGCCGCCGGACTGCCTGGTGGTACTGGACGAGGCCTACGCGGACTATGTCAGGGATCCCGGCGTGCCCAACGGCATCGACCTGTACCGCGATTACCCGAACCTCGCGGTGCTGCGCACCTTCTCCAAGGCCCACGGCCTGGCCGGGCTGCGGGTCGGGTTCCTCATCGGCCAGGAACCGGTGGCCGCCGCGGTGCGCACCACCATGCTCCCGTTCAGCGTCAACTCGCTCGCCCAGACCGCCGCGATCGCCTCGCTCGCGGCCGAGGCCGAACTGCACGAGCGGGTGGACCTCGCGGTGAAGGAGCGGGCCAGGGTACGCGACGAACTGCTGGCCCAGGGCTGGACGGTGCCGCCGACCGAGGCCAACTTCGTCTGGCTCCGGCTGGGCGACGACACCCAGGACTTCGCGGCCGCGTGCGCGGACGCCGGGATCAGCATCCGGCCGTTCGGGGACGAGGGCGCGCGCATCTCGATGGGGACGCCGGAGGCCGACGACGCCTTCCTCGCCGTCGCCAGGGCCTATCCACGGCGGCACTGACCATGGCAACCGCGGGCCCGCGCGCCCGGCCCGCGCGCCCGGCAGGCTCAGCCGGCGCCGGTGCCCAGCTTCTCGGTCACCAGGCGGTAGAGCTGGCGCGGCCGCCCCGGCTGCGGAATCCGGTTCGGCGGCAGCGGCCAGGCCAGGCCCTCCTCCGCGAGGGTGCGCAGCAGCCTGCGGGCCGTGCGCGAGGTCACGCCGAGCAGGCGGCCCGCGGTCTCGGCGTCGACCACGAGCGGCCCGGAGTCCTCCGGCAGCTGGTCGGTCAGCCGCGACAGCGTCGCCATGCCGCGGGGGTTGCCCGCCCGGACCACCACGGGCTCGCGGGGCCAGGGCACCAGCGCGTGCCCCTCACGGTCGAGGGCGAACCCGCGGGCGTCCGGATCGGCGTGGCCGCGGGCCAGCGCAGCGCGGGCGTGTGCCTCCGCGTCCTGCGCGGTCAGGCCGAGGCCCACGCCCACTTCCAGCACGATGCCGAGTTCCGCGCGGGCACGCTCGGCGAACGGCGGGACACGGAAGCCGTCGGTGGCGCCGGACAGCGAGCCGCGGGTCGCGGTGACGAGGAAGCTGTCCTCGCCTGCCGGGCTGAGCGTGGCCTTGATCCGCTGCGCCTCCTGGAGCAGCAGGCGGTGCACGATGAGCCGCAGTTCCTCGCGCGGCTGCCGGGGGGATGACCGGCGCGAGGTCCCCCTGAGCGCGGGCACCTCGACCACCGCGACGGCCAGTTGCGCGTCTTCCAGCCGGCGCTGGGTCCCCAGCAGCGTGGCCGTCCGCAGCGCCGAGGCGATCGCGCTGCGGGTCGGCCGCACGACCAGGACCGGGATGTCCAGGGCGGTCAGCCGCTGCGCCACCGATTCCATGCAGGTGACGGCGATCGCGGTCTCGTGGCGCCGCCAGAGGCGCTCGTGGAACGCGGCGAGTGCCGCGGCGCCTCCCGGTTCCTCGCGCACGTGCACGTCGCCGCTGGCCAGGCCCAGGTCGGCGAACGCGTCCTCGACCTCCGCCCGGCTCAGCACGTCCACGCTGAGCCTGGACAGGTCGTAGTCGCCCTTCCTTGCGGCCCGCAGCAGGGCCGCATACAGGGCGCTGCCGCCCAGCGGGACATAGGTTGCGGGCTTGCGCAGCACGCCCGCCTGCCTGGCGTAGGTGCAGGCGACCCGGCTGGCGAACAGCCAGACGTCGATGCCGGGACCGAGCCGCAGCACCTTGTCGCCGGCTTCCTGCTCGGTGCGGTACGCGACGGCGACCAATCGCCTGGCCACGGCGGGCATGATGGCGATACCCGTTGCCGCCGGGCCCGGGTGCCGCCCCGGCCGGGCCAGTGGCCGGGGCGGGCATGGCCGTGCCGGACAGCATGATCCGCTCGACGAGATCATGGGAGCCCACCACCCCGATGGTGAGCTCCAGCGCGGCCTGACGCTGCCCATTGGTCATGCGCCAGTCGTAACCCACCCCGGCCACTACTGACTAGGGGATTGGGCTAATTGCGCGTGAAGTGCAGGCGGCCGGCGGCAGAGTTACCGGGTCACGCCGGTCCTGCTCAGCCGCTTTCTTCCACGTTCAGATCGGCCCCCAGGGCGGACAGCCGCCCGGCGACGTCCGCGTGCCCGCGGTCGATCAGGTAGCCGGGGGCGACGACGGTCTCCCCCTCGGCGGCGAGACCGGCGAGGATCAGCGCGATGCCGGTGCGCAGGTCATGCGCCTCGACCTTGGTGCCCTTCAGCGCGCACGGGCCGTGCACGACCACCTTGTCCCCGTCCACCTCGACGCTCGCGCCCATCTTGGTGAGCTCCCCGGCGAGGGTGTAGCGCCCGTCGTAGATGGTCTCCCTGATGTAGCTCGGGCCCTCGGCCAGGCTGCTCAGCGCCATGATGGGCGACTGCAGGTCGGTCGCGAAGCCCGGGTAGGGGCTGGTGATCACGTTGATCGGCCGCAGCGCGCGCTCGCGCCGCACCTGGATCACCGCGCCGCTGGCGGCGAACTCCACGCCCATCTGCTCCAGCTTCCACCGGACCACGCCGAAGTGTTCCAGGTTGGCCCCGACCAGGCTCAGCTCACCGCCGGTGATGGCGGCCGCCATCGCGAACACCCCGGCGTCGATCCGGTCGGCCATCACCGCGTGCTCGGTCGCGCTGAGCTCGCTGACCCCCGGACCTTGATGAACCCGGTGCCGCCGCCGCTGATCTGCGCGCCCATCTTGGTCAGGAACGCGATGACATCGAGCACCTCGGGCTCGAGGGCGGTGTTGTCGATGACCGTGGTGCCCGGGGACAGCGAGGCAGCCATGATCAGGTTCTCGGTCCCGGTGTGCGACGGCGTGTCCAGGTACAGGTGCGCGCCACGCATCTTGCCGGCCTTGATGTAGATCTTGTCGCCGCTGCTGTCCACGGTGGCGCCCAGGCGGGCGAAGCCGCGGTAATGGAAGTCAAGGCTGCGGCTGCCGAGGTTGCACCCGCCGACGCCCTCGATGACGGCTTCCCCCAGCCGGTGCAGCAGCGCGGGCACGAACAGCACAGAACCGCGGAACCGCCGCGCGATATCCGCGGGCAGGACCGGGCTGGTCAGCTGCGACGCGTCCACCACGAGGGTGCGCTCCGCCTCGTGGAACTTGACCACGGCCCCGACGGCCTGGGCGAGTTCGATCGCCCGGCGGACGTCCTCGATCGGCGGCACGTTCCGCAGCACGGTGCGGCCCTCGGACGCGAGCAGCGAGGCGGCGATCATCTTGAGCGCGGCGTTCTTGGCGCCCTGCACGAACACGGTTCCGCGCAGCGGTACGCCGCCTCGCACGCGATAGCACGTCTCGGGTCCAACGGTCACGGACACGCTGCTCCTTGGCTGCATATGGGGCCGACCGGTGGCCGGATGACATGTCCCGGGCAGCCCCGCATGGGCCGCCCGCTCGCTGCCCTGGAGATGCGGCAGCCTGCTGTGCGCGGTGTCCAGTATCCCACCGGCTTTGGGGTCTGCGGGTCATTGCGGGCATCCCGGGCTCGGCGGGATTGCCGGCCGGGCGCCCGCACGGCCCACCCGCCGCCCGATCTGCGGGTTCCCGCGCTCCCTCCCTATTGTTGCAGGTGAGGCGGGTGTGTACGGAGTTGACCCGATGGTCAGGTGAGGTCGGCCAGCCGGGCGAAGACCGGGCCGAGCCGTGCCACGTAGCGTTCCGCACGGAAAACCTCGTCCAGGCGGGCCTCGTCGAGCGCCTGCCCGGCCTGGCTGGCCTCCTTGCGCAGCGCCTCCCGGAAGCTGGCGCCGGTGTCCCAGCTTGCCGCGGCGGCGGCCTGTACCAGCGCGTATGCATCCTCCCTGGACATCCCGGCGGCGACGAGGTCCAGCAGCACGCTGGAGGTGTAGATCAGGCCGCCGGTGGATTCCAGGTTCGCCCGCATCCTGGCCGCATCAACCCGCAGCCGGTGATCACTCCGGTGGTCAGGTGCAGCAGGTAGTCGGTTGCTGCCGCGGCGTCGGGCAGCGCCACCCGTTCCACGCTGGAATGAGAAATGTCACGTTCGTGCCAGAGCGCCATGCCCTCCATGACCGGGGTCACGTACCCGCGGACCACCCGGGCCAGGCCGCAGATCCGCTCGGAGCGGATCGGGTTCCGCTTGTGCGGCATGGACGAGGAACCCTTCTGGCCGGCCGAGAACGCCTCCGCCAGCTCGCGGACCTCGGTCCGCTGCCCGTGCCGCACCTCCAGGGCGATCGCCTCGCAGGCGGTGGCCAGCATGGCGAGCACGCTCGCCCATTCGGCGATGCCGTCGCGGAACACCACCTGGGTGGACACCTCGGCCGGCCGCAGGCCCAGCTGGGGCAGTACCCGGGCCTCGATCGCCGGATCGATGTTGGAGTAGGTGCCGACCGGCCCGGACAGCTTCCCCACCGCGACCGCGTCCCTGGCCCGCCGCAGCCGGTCCCGGCACCGCGCCACGGCGAACGCGAAGTCCGCGACCCGGTGCCCCCAGACATCCGGCTCGGCGTGGATCCCGTGTGTCCGCCCGGCCCGGAGCGTGTCCCGGTGCGCGAGCCCGTGCTCCCGCAGCGCCGCGACGAGGGCCGTGGCGCGGGTGATCAGCAGGTCGGTGGCCTCGGTGAGGGTCACGGCCAGCGCCGTGTCCAGCAGGTCCGAGGACGTCATGCCGAAGTGCACGAACGCGGCCGCCGACCGCGGGACCGTGTTGTCCGCCCAGGCGGTGAGGAACGCGATCACGTCGTGGTCGGTGACCGCCTCCGCCGCGGCCACCGCCTCGGGCGAGGGCGGCGGCGCGGCGCGCACCGGGGCGACCGCCGCCGCGGGCACGGTGCCCGCGCTCGCGTGCGCTTCGAGCACCAGGGTCTCCACCCGGCACCACACCTCGTACTTGTGCTCCTGGCTCCAGATCCGCCCCATTTCGGGCAGCGTGTAACGCTCGATCACAGGCCCATTCTCCCTTACCCGGCCGCGGTCCGGGCCCGCGCGCTCGCCCGGTGCTCCGCGACGAGCATCGCCACGATCCCGGCGAGCAGCGCCGCGAGCTGGGCCTCGGCCGAGACGGCCGCGCCCAGCGCGGCCGTGGCCACGGCGAAGGTGGCGCCGGCCAGCCGCAGCGCGATAGGCCCGATCCGCAGCGCCCGGCGGAACCAGGCGGTGCCAGCCAGGAACAGAGCGGCACCGCCCGCAATGGCGATGGCCTGGTCCGGATGCGGCTGTGCCGGGTTGCCGATGGTCAGGAACGCCCCGGCGGCCAGCGTCACCACGCCGAGCAGGATCGGGATATGGGCGTAGTAGGTGGCCAGCGCCAGGCTGGCCCGCTGCGACCGGTCCGTGGCCGCCATGGCCCGCTCGGCCCGCTCGTCGTCGCCGTCGCCGAAGTAGGTCCACCACAGCGCGGCGGACACGGCCAGGCCCAGGACGGCGGCCAGGGCAACCTGGAACGTGACGCCCGCCGGGGCGGCCCCGATGCCGACCGCCGCGACCGACTCGCCGAGCGCCACGATGACCAGGGCCCCGGTCCGTTCGGCGTAGTGGGCGGGCTGGATGTCGAACCGGCCACCGGGGTGAGCGATCAGCGGGGACAGCCACTGGGCGGCAACCGCCACCGCCCACAGCAGATAGGCGGCCGGCACCGGGGTGAACCCGGCCCCGATCACCAGCAGCGCCGAGGTGACGTTGAATGGCGTGACCCGGACGATGTTCCGGTTGACCCGGTAGAACAGCGCAGCGTGCACGCTGACCACGAGCAGGTAGCCAAGGCCAAGGGCGACCCGGTCGCCGGTGTCTCCCGGGCCGAACCCGTGCGGGATCGCCAGGCCGCAGACCAGGAAACCGGCCATCCCGACGAGCAGCAGCAGCCGTTCCGGGGTGCGCACCGGGGCCCGGGCGTTGGTCAGCCAGCTATATCCGCCGTACATCCACCACAGCACGCCGAATACCAGCAGCACCTCGAGCGCGCCGCTGGGGGTGAAGTGGTGCTCAAGCAGCGAGGCCAGCTGGGTGAGGGTGAACGCGAAGACCAGGTCGAAGAACAGCTCCAGGGTGGTCACCCGCAACGGCACGTCAGCGGGGCCGTGGTGCCCGGCTCAACGGGTTCCGCGGGGCCGGGCGGGCTGGCAGGATCCGGGCCTGGCGGGGCCGCGGGCGCGGTCCGGACCCGGGCTGGCCGTACCGGGTTCCGGGCCGGTCATGCCGGGGCTGGCGCGGCCCGGGCGGCTTCGGCGGCGATGTCGCGGCGGAACCAGCCGCCCCGCATCCGGATCCGCTCCGCCGCCTGCGTAGGCCGCGGCCCGCGCGGCTCGCAGGTCCGCACCCGTGCCGACGACGCTGAGCACCCGGCCCCCGGTGCTGACCGAGCCGCCCGCCCCGATCGGTGCCGGTGCCCGCGTGCAGCACATAGGCCCCGGGCACTCGTTCGGCATCGTCAGTGCCTTCGATGGCGGCACCGGTCACCGGGGCGGCCGGGTAGCCCTCCGCCGCGACCACCACCGTGACCGCGGCACCTGGCGCCCAGTCCAGCGGGCCGGCGCCGGACAGCGAGCCGGAAGCGGCCGCGGCCAGCGGCCCGGACAGGGGGTGGCGAGCCGGTCGAGCACCACCTGGGTCTCCGGGTCGCCGAACCTGGCGTTGAACTCGACCACCCGCGGCCCGCGGCTGGTCAGCGCGAGGCCCGCGTACAGCAGGCCGCGGTACGGGGTGCCGCGGCGGCGCATTTCGCTGACCGCGGGGGTGATGACCGCATCCATCAGTTCGCCGGCCAGCCCGGCCGGCGCCCAGGGCAGCGGGGCGTAGGCGCCCATGCCGCCGGTGTTCGGCCCCTGGTCGCCGTCCCGCGCCCGCTTGAAGTCCTGCGCGGGCAGCAACGGCACCGCGCAGGCACCGTCGGCGAGCGCGAACAGCGACACCTCAGGCCCGTCGAGGAACTCCTCGACCACGACCTTGCCCGCGGCCCGGGCGTGCGCGAGCGCAGCGGCCAGGTCGCCGGTCACCACGACGCCCTTGCCGCCCGCGAGCCCGTCCGCCTTGACCACGTACGGCGGCCCGAACTGCTCCAGCGCCGCGGCCACCTCCGCCTCGGTTGCGCAGGTGTGCGCCGCGGCGGTCGGGATGCCCGGCCGCGGTCATGACCTGCTTCGCGAACGACTTCGAGCCCTCGATCATGGCCGCCCGCCGGCTGGGCCCGAAACAGCTCAGCCCGGCGCCGCGCAGCGCGTCGCCGAGCCCCGCGACCAGCGGCGCCTCCGGGCCGACGACGACAAGCCCCGGAGCCAGCGACCGGGCCAGGTCCGTCACCGCGCCGATGTCGGCGAGATCGGCCGGGTGGACCTCGGCCAGTGCGGCGATGCCCGGGTTGCCCGGCGCCGCGTGCAGGCCGGTCACGCCGGGATCGGCGGCGAGCGCCCGCGCCAGCGCGTGCTCACGGCCACCGGAGCCGAGGAGGAGGACTCGCACGCGGCGAGCCTACCTGCCCAGCAGCGGCCTTAGCTGCAACGTCTGATCGCGCCGCGGGCCGGTGCCGACCGCTGCCACCGGGGCGCCGATCATCTCCTCCAGCGCCCGCACGTACTGCCGCGCGTTGCGGGGCAGGTCGGCGAACTCCCTGGCCTTCGACAGGTCCTCCCACCACCCGTCGAGGTACTCGAACACCGGCACCGCGTGGTGGAACTCGGTCTGCGTCATCGGCATCTCGGTGTGCCTGGTGCCGTCCACCTCGTAGGCGACGCAGACCGGCACCTTGTCCAGCCCGGACAGGACATCCAGCTTGGTGATGAAGAAGTCGGTGACGCCGTTGACCCGCGCGGCGTACCGGGCGATCACGGCGTCGAACCAGCCGCAGCGCCGGGCCCGGCCGGTGGTCACCCCGTACTCCCCGCCGGCCTTGCGCAGCCACTCGCCCTGGTCGCCGTCCAGTTCGGTGGGGAACGGCCCGGCGCCGACCCGCGTCGTGTACGCCTTGACGATGCCGATGACCGTGGTGATCCGGGTCGGCCCGATCCCCGAGCCCGCGCAGGCGCCGCCCGCGGCCGGGGACGAGGAGGTCACGAACGGGTAGGTGCCGTGGTCCACGTCGAGCAGGGTCGCCTGGGCCCCCTCCAGCAGCACGGACTTGCCCTCGTCCAGGGCCCGGTTGAGCACCAGCACCGTGTCCGCCACATAGCGGCGCAGCTTCTCCCCGTAGTCCACGTACTCCGCCGCGACCGCGCCCGCGTCGATGCCCCTGCGGTTGTAGACCTTGGTGAGCACCTGGTTCTTCTCCATGAGCGCCAGGTCCAGTTTCTGCCGCAGGATGCCGGGGTCGAGCAGGTCCTGCACGCGGATGCCGGTCCTGGCCACCTTGTCGCCATAGGCCGGCCCGATGCCGCGCCCGGTGGTGCCGATCCTGGCGTTGCCGAGGTAGCGCTCGGTCACCCGGTCCAGCGCCCGGTGGTGCGGCATGATCAGGTGCGCGCTGGCCGAGATCAGCAGGCGGTCGCAGGAGACGCCGCGGGCCGCCAGGCCGTCGATCTCGCCGAACAGCACCTCCGGGTCGATCACCACGCCGTTCCCGATCACCGGCGTCACGCTGGGGGACAGCACGCCGGAGGGCAGCAGGTGCAGCGCGTAGCTCTCCTCGCCGATGACCACCGTGTGCCCGGCGTTGTTGCCGCCCTGGTACCTGACCACGAAGTCCACGCGGTCCCCGAGCAGGTCGGTCGCCTTGCCCTTGCCCTCGTCACCCCACTGGGCGCCCACCAGCACGATGGCCGGCATGTGACCAGCCCCTTCCCGGTGTTGAGGCCGCGGCTCCCGGGATCCCGCAGCGGCGATGCGAGGGTACTCCAGGAGCCTGGGTGATCAGGCGCCGTTCAGTGCCGCGGCGGCCTGCGGGCTGGAGTCGGCGAGGAAGGCACGGCAGCGCTCGGCCTCGTCCTGCTCGCCGAGCGCGGCCGCGGCCCGGCCCAGCGCATGCAGGGACCGCAGGAAGCCCCGGTTCGGCTCGTGCTCCCACGGGACCGGCCCGTGTCCCTGCCAGCCGGCCCGGCGCAACTGGTCCAGGCCGCGGTGGTAGCCGGTCCGGGCGAACGCGTAGGACAGTCACCGGCTCGCCGCGGGCCATGGCCGCGTCGGCGAGTGCCGCCCAGGCGGCCAGGCAGGCGGGATGCGCGGCGGCCACGGCGACGGGGCCGGCGCCCGAGTCCAGTTCGGCGGCGGCCGGATCCTCGGGCAGGTAGGTGGCCGGCGGCCCAGCGATCAGGTTCTGGTGTTCCATGGTCCCCATCCTGCCCTTCGCGCGCGGCCGCCGCCCGGCTGCGAGGCCGCCGCGCCGGCTGTCAGGTCAGCCGCTTGCCCGCCGACATGAGGTCCTCGCAGGCGTGCTGCACCCGGGCGGCCATGTTCGCCTCGGCGGCCTTGCCCCAGGCACGCGGGTCGTAGGCCTTCTTGCTGCCCACCTCGCCGTCCACCTTGAGCACGCCGTCGTAGTTGGTGAACATGTGCGCCGCGACCGGCCGGGTGAACGCGTACTGGGTGTCGGTGTCCACGTTCATCTTCACCACGCCGTAGCCGATCGCCTCGCGGATCTCCTCCAGCGCCGACCCGGACCCGCCGTGGAACACCAGGTCGAACGGCTTGTCCTTGCCGTACTTCGCGCCGACCGCGTCCTGGATCTCCTTGAGCACGGCGGGCCGCAGCTTCACGTGGCCGGGCTTGTAGACCCCGTGCACGTTGCCGAACGTCGCGGCCAGGATGTACCGGCCCCGCTCGCCGAGGCCCAGGGCCTCCGCGGTGGCGAGCGCGTCCGCCGGGGTGCTGTACAGCTTCTCGTTGATCTCCCCGACGACGCCGTCTTCCTCACCGCCGACCACGCCGATCTCCATCTCCATGATCACGTGGGCCTTGGTGCACTCGTCGAGCAACTCCGCCGCGATGGCCAGGTTCTCGGCCAGCGGCACCGCCGAGCCGTCCCACATGTGCGAGCCGAACAGCGGGTCCTCGCCCCGCGCCACCCGCTCCTGGGACAGCTTCACCAGCGGGCGCATGAAGCCGTCGAGCTTGTCCTTGGGGCAGTGGTCGGTGTGCAGCGCCACGTGCACCGGGTACCGGTCCGCCACGGACCGGGCGAAGTGCGCCAGGGCGACCGAGCCGGTGACCATGTCCTTGACGGCCGCGCCGGACAGGTAATCGGCGCCGCCGGTGGACACCTGGACGATCCCGTCGCTTTCCGCGTCGGCGAACCCTTTCAGCGCGGCGTTGAGGGTCTGGCTCGACGTCACGTTGATCGCCGGGTAGGCGAAGCCGTGCTCCTTGGCCCGGTCGAGCATCTGGGCGTAGATCTCCGGCGTCGCGATAGGCATGACGATCAGCTCCCGTCTGGTGACCAGAGTCCAGTATCTCCTGGGCGGGGCCGGCCGGCCGGGTCGCCGGCCTTCGCCGACCCGAACTAGCGTTTATCCCACGAAGACGGCACCCGACGGCAATGGCGGCCATAGCACGGCCCGGTACCTGGTACAACATTGCCCATGGAGAGCTTTATCATCCACGCCGGCTACGCGGCGGTGTTCCTCTTCGGGTTCCTTGAGGCCTGCTGCGTGCCGATCCCGTCGGAGATCACCTTCGGCTTCGCGGGCGTGCTGGCCGGTGAGGGCCGGCTCAACATCGTCGCGATCATCATCGTCGGGACGATCGCGGAACTGCTGGGCTCGCTGGTCTCCTACGGTATCGGCCGGGTGGGTGAGCGTCCCCTCGTCGCCAGGTTCGGCCGCTACCTGCTGATCACGGAGGCGGACATCGACCGCGCGGAACGGTTCCTGGCCGGCCGCGGGGCCTGGGCGATCCCGGTGGGCCGCGCGCTGCCGGTGGTGCGCACGTTCATCTCCATCGTGGCGGGCTTCGTCGAGGTGCCGCTGATGATGTTCGCCCTGCTGAGCCTGCTCGGCACGGCCGTCTGGGTCACCGCGATCACGCTGATCGGCTACGCGGTCGGCACCCAGTGGCAGAAGGTCGGCGCACGGATTCGCGCTGGCCGGTTACGTCATTGCGGTGGTCGCCGTGATCGGCATCGTCGCCTTCATCTGGCACCGGCTGCGCGAGGTCCGCCGGGAGCAGGCCGCCGGGACGGCCGACTACGGGGGGCATCAGCCCAAGCACAGGTCCCCGATGCCGTAGGCGGCACGGAACTCCAGCCCGCGCGCGGCCACCGCGGCCCGGGCGCCGCGGTCCACCAGCACCGCCACCCCGGCCACCTCGGCGCCCGCGTCCCGCAGCGCGTCGACCGCGGTCAGTACCGAGGCGCCGGTGGTCGAGGTGTCCTCCACCGCGAGCACCCGGCGCCCGGCCACGCCGGGGCCTTCGATCCGCCGTTGCAGCCCGTGTGTCTTTTCTGCTTTCCGCACCACGAACGCATCCAGATTTCGGCCCGTTACGCACGCCGCGTGCATCATCGCCGCAGCAACCGGGTCTGCCCCCAGGGTCAGGCCACCGACGGCGTCGTAGTCGAGGTCGGCCGTGACGGCGAGCATGACCCGGCCCGCCAGGGTGGCGCTGGCACCGCTGAGCAGCACCCGCCGCAGGTCGATGTACCAGTCCGCGTGCTGCCCCGAAGACAGTACGAAGTCCCCGCGGACCACGGCCTTGTCGTTGATCACTTGCAGGAGTTCATCGCGGTCGGTCACGGTCCGCAGCGTAGCCGGGGTGCCGCGGGGACCGCGCCGTGGCTAGCTGAGCCCGGCGAGGACCGCGCGCTCCTGATCCGGGTCCAGGCCGAGTTCCAGCAGGCCGTGCGGGGCGCGCACCTGGCCCGTCGCGGCCTCGTGCTTCAGCCAGCGCCAGGTGTCGTGCACGGTGTCGCTGAGCGGCCGGTACCGCATGCCGGTGCGCTTCGCCCGGTCACCAGGGACCGTCCAGATGTGGGCAAGCTCGGGGATGTCCGGCGCCCACATCGGCAGCCCGGTCCACGGGGTCACCCCGGCGTCGAGCAGGTCGCGGTCGCCCGCCCAGCGGAGTTCGGCGTGCGGGCTGCCGTCGGCGCTGGCCAGCCGCGCGCACTCGGCCAGCAGCGCGCCGAACGTGGTGCCCTCCTGGCCGGGCACGTTGACGGTCGCGGGCAGGCCGCGCCGGGTGTTGCCGACCACCCAGGCCGCCAGGTCCCGGACGTCGGTCATCCGGACGGGCTTGTCCGGGCCGCCGGGCGCCAGCACCGTCCCGCCCCGGGCGAGGCGTGCCAGCCACCAGGTGGTCCACTGGACGTTCTCGTGCGGCCCGACGATCAGGCCGGGCCGGACGAGCAGGCACCGGCCGGGGAAGGCGGCGCTGACCGCGCGCTCGCAGCCGGCTTTGAGCTGGCCGTAGCCGAGGCTGTCCACGGTGCCGGTGGCGTCGGCCGGGCAGTCGAGGATGGGTGAGTCCTCGGTGGCCGGCTCGCGCGGGTAGTCCGCATACACCGAGAAGGTGGAGATGTAGGTGTAGTGCCCGGCATGGCCGGCCAGGAGCCTGGCCGACGCGGTCACGTGCGCGGGAGCCAGCACGGAGGTGTCGATCACCGCGTCCCAGTCGCGCCCGGCGAGCTGCCGCAGATCGCCGGGATTGGTCCGGTCCCCGGTGAGTGCCTCGGCACCCGGCCGGTGATGGCCGGACCGCCCCCGGGAGAAGGTCGTCACGTCGTAGCCGCGGCTGCACGCCTCGTCCACGATGGCCCGTCCGACGAAGTGTGTCCCGCCGAGCACAAGCAGTCGCATAATCACCAATCCTGCCCGCTGCCCGGCCCTGGCCGCGATGCCTTCGCCAGCACAACGACGTAGCCCCGATGCCTTTCCACAGCGGCGGACCTGGCCCGGGGATGGCCGGGGCAGGTCCGCGATCTGTGCGCGATCCATCACGGACGTGGCTGTCCGCTGGTAACGTCTCGCCTGGACGGAAGGGCGGTGTCGCGTGGATCGCTGCGCGTTGTTCGTGGACGCGGGCTACGTGCTAGGAGATGGCGCGATGGCCGTCCACGGAACCCGCAACCGGGAGTCCGTTTCCTGGAACTATGCCGGGGTACTCGGAGTCCTCAGGAACGTGGCCCGTGATCATACCGGCATGCCGTTGCTGCGCTGCTACTGGTACGAGGCCACGGTCGAGGGCCGCCGCGGGTCCGACCACGAGATCCTCGCCGACATGCCCGGCGTGAAGCTGCGGCTCGGCAAGATGAAGCCCGGCCGCCGCGAGGGGGTCGAAAGCGAGATCCACCGCGACCTGACCACGCTCGCCCGTAACCGGGCGATCAGTGACGCGCTGGTGGTGAGCGCGGAAGAGGGTCTCGCGCAGGTGATCGCCGACGTGCAGGATCTCGGCCTGAGAGTGATCCTGGTGCACATCGCCGCGCCCGGCTGGACGGCCCCTGCCGCGCTCCGCCAGGAATGCGACGACATCGTCGAGATCAGCGAGGCGCATCTGCGGCCGTCGGTGGAACTCGTCGTCGGGGCCGAGCCGGCCGGCGAGGAGGATCGGCAGGCGGTCGGCGCCTATGCCAGCCGCGCGGCCACCAACGGCCACGGCGGCGCCCCGGGTGCCGGCTCCGGCAGCCCGCGGGCCCGCACGCCGCCCAGCCAGCGATCTACACCGGACCGGTGATCGCCGAGTACCAGCGGGCGGCGCAGCCCGCGAACAGCCACCGGCCGCCGCTGGCCGGCGCCTCCGGCCCGGCAGCCGCCGGGAACCACAGCCTCACCGCCCCGCCCGGTGCCCAGCCAGGCCTGCCGGCGGGGCAGCCAGGGCCTGCCGGCGCGGCAGCCAGGCCTGCCGGCGGCGCAGCCAGGCCTGCCGGCGGGGCAGCCGCAGCTCTGCCGGCGGGCAGCCGGCCCAGGCGGGGCCGGTGAGCCAGCCGGGCTCGGCCGGCCGCACTGGCCGGCCCGCCCGCGCCGCACAGCCACGCCGCCGCGCCGGGGCAGCACGCCGCCGTTCCCGGGCAGCATGCCACGCCGGGCCAGCACCCCGGCCAGCACGCCGCGCCGGGCCAGCCGATGATGCCGCCGGCCCCGCCAGCGCCGGGCCATGCGCCGGCCCACATGTCCGGGCCGCTCGCCGCCCCGGCCCAGGCCGCGCCGCCGCCGCACGCACCGCGCGCTGGCGGGCAGCATGCCGGCCCGCTGTCGCCGCATCCCGATTCCGGTCCCGCGGTCGGCCAGCATTCCCAGCACGCGCCGCCCGCCCCGCAGTTCGCCCCCGGCCAGCCCATGCCCGGCCAGCCCATGCCCGGGCCGGCCATGCCGGGCCAGCCCATGCCCGGCCAGCCCATGCCCGGGCCGGCCATGCCGGGACAGCCCGTGCCCGGGCAGCCCGGGGCCCCGGCCGTGGCGCAGGGGTTTCCGGCGGCCGCCGGCCTGCCCGGCCCCCAGGCTCCGCCATCGCGGCAGGGCATGCCCGCCTACCAGGCGGCCCCGCCGCCTCCCGCGCCACCGCCTCCGGGGCCACCGCCTCCAGGGCCGCCCCGGCAGCACTGGCCCCGCCGGCCGCGCCGCCCGGATTTACCGGCCAGCCAGTGGATCGGGCGGCCGGGCAGGGCCCGGCCGGCGTCAGGCCGCCTACGGCGGGTGCCCCTCCGGGCCCGGCCATGAGTGCGCCGCCCGGCGCGGTTTCGCACGGCGCCTCCGGGCGGAGTTCCGGTCAGCGGAGTTCCGGTCGCGGGCGTTCCGCCCGGTCAGCAGGCCCGCGGTATGCCGGGCGGGTACCCGGCGGTGCTGCCGGGCCGGCCGTCCGCCGGGCCCGCAGCACCGGCCAGGCAGCTCCCTGCGCCGCCGGGCCAGCCCGGCGGGGCGATGCCCGGACCGTATGTCCCGCCGCAGGGCCCGCACAGCGGCCCGCAGCCTGCCGCGCAGCACGCGCTGGTGCCGCAGCCGGTGGCGGTCTCCCTGGCCGACGCCGTGCAGGCGGCACACGGTGAGGGGTTCAGCTTCGGCCAGGCCGTTGCGCGGGACGCGCCGGCGCTCTGGCTGGAGGCCGTGCTCGCCCGCAAGCCGCGGATGCCCTCCGACCTCGAAGCCAGGCTGCTGCAGGACTCCGCGCTGCCGATCGACTCGCTGCTGCACGATGAGGTGCGGCACGGCCTGCGGCGCGGTTTCTGGGACGCGCTGGAAAGGGTCCGTCATTGACCCGGCCCGCCGCGGTCCTGACGATGCGCAACGACAATCCTCCCGGGCTGATTCGGGACGGCATGACCAATACTTCCGGGCAGGAGTGCGAATGCCCCTGATTTGCCGCCAATGGACCGGCCCAGCGCGTTGCTGGGGTCTTCAGATGGGTACGTCCCTACCGTGGTTGCCCTGAGCCCAGAAGCATTCGACGCGATCGAGTTCGATGCCGCCTGCAGCGGCGAGCATCGGGCTGCGGCGCAAGAGATGACCAGGCTTGCCGATACCGGCACGCAGACCGCGGAAATGCCCAGGTCCGAAGCGTACATCCGGGCTGGCGAGCAATGGCTGCTCGCCGATGACCCAGCCGCGGCGGTGAACGGCTTCATGCGCGCGATCGCCGACGGCGGCCCCGCCTCGATGGATCCGCGGATTCCGCTGGCCCGCGCCCTGTTCCAGCTGGGCCGCAGCGCCGAGGCGGACGCCTACGTCAGCGCGCTCGGCGCGGAGGCGCCGCGGGACGCGCGGATGTGCGATCTGCTGGCGGAGCTGCTGGTCGAGCAGTCCGACCTGGAGGGTGCGCTCGGCTGGGCCACCGCGGGCGTCGAACTGTGCCTCGGCCGGACCCCGGGCCCGGTCGGGCAGGGCCGGCGACGTGACCATGACCGGGCCCCTCACCCACGTGCCCGGTGACGTGAACGAACTCCGGCTGCTGCTGAGCCTGCGGTTCCGGATCCGCAACGACCTCGGCCTGCCCGAGGACGACTACGACCGGCTGCTGGACACGCATTCCGGAACGTAGGAAGCCGGTCCTGCCGGTGCCGGCCGGCCCTGGCGCCGGGGGCCGCCGGGCGCGGCAGCCCCCGGCGAAGGCGCCGGGTCAGGCGCTGGCCGATGCCGCGGGCTGGCGGTGTTCCGCGGTGACCGCGAGCTCGTCGGCGGCAGCATCCCGGTCCACCAGAACCGTGTCGCCGTCCACGATGTCGCCCGCGAGCAGCGCCCTGGCGAGCTGGTCGCCGATGGCGGACTGGACCAGCCTGCGCAGCGGCCGCGCGCCGTAGACGGGGTCGAACCCCGTCAGGGCCAGCCATTCCCGCGCCGCCGGGGTGACGTGCAGCGTGAGCCGCCGCTCGGCAAGCCGCCGGGCCAGCGCGGCCACCTGCAGGTCCACGATCTCCGCGAGCTCCTCGGTGGTCAGCGGGTCGAACAGGATGATGTCGTCCAGCCGGTTCAGGAACTCCGGCTTGAAGGTCGCCCGGACCACGGCCATCACGGTGGCCCGTTTCGCGTCCTCGTCCAGGGACTGGTTCGCGATCTCCGCCGACCCCAGGTTCGAGGTGAGGATCAGGATCGTGTTCCGGAAGTCCACGGTCCGGCCCTGCCCATCGGTGAGCCTGCCGTCATCGAGGACCTGGAGGAGGATGTCGAACACCTCCTGGTGTGCCTTCTCCACCTCGTCCAGCAAGATCACGCAGTACGGGCGGCGCCGGACGGCCTCGGTGAGCTGGCCGCCGGCTTCGTATCCGACGTAGCCGGGCGGCGCGCCGACGAGCCGGGCCACCGAGTGCTTCTCGCTGTACTCGCTCATGTCGATGCGGATCACGGCCCGCTCGTCATCGAAGAGGAACTCGGCGAGCGCCTTGGCCAGTTCCGTCTTGCCGACCCCGGTGGGCCCCAGGAACAGGAACGAGCCGGTCGGCCGGTCCGGGTCGGAAATTCCCGCACGGGACCGGCGCACCGCATCGGACACCGCCTGGACCGCCCTGGCCTGGCCCACCAGGCGCTTGCCCAGCTCGCTTTCCATTCGCAGCAGCTTGCCGGTCTCCCCTTCGAGCAGGCGGCCGGCCGGGATGCCCGTCCAGGACGACACGACATCCGCGACGTCGTCCGGCCCGACCTCCTCCTTGACCATCGCCGGGCCCTCCATCCCGGCCCCGCTCTCGGCCGCCGTCTTGGCAGCCTCGAGTTCCTTCTCCATCGCCGGGATGTCGTCGTGCTTCAGCTGGGAGGCGGCCACCAGATCATGGTCCCGCTCCGCGCGTTCGAGCTGCCCGTTCAGGTCATCGAGGCGCTTCTTCAGCTCGCCGACCCGGTTGAGGCCGGCCTTCTCCCGCTCCCAGCGGGCCAGCAGCCCGGTGAGCTGCTCCTGCCGGTCGGCGAGGTCGGCGCGGAGCCGCTCCAGCCGCTCCTTGCTGGCCGGGTCGGCCTCCCGCTCCAGCGCCATCTCCTGCATCTTCATCCGGTCCACGGTCCGCTGCAGCTCGTCGATCTCCACCGGCCGGGAGTCGATCTCCATACGCAGCCGCGAGGCGGACTCGTCGACCAGGTCGATGGCCTTGTCCGGGAGGAACCGCCCGGAGATGTACCGGTCGGACAGGGCCGCCGCGGCGACCAGCGCGGCATCGGAGATCTGCACCTGGTGATGGGCCTCGTAGCGGCCCTTGAGCCCGCGCAGGATCGCGATCGTGTCCTCGACTGACGGCTCGCCCACGAAGACCTGCTGGAAGCGGCGCTCCAGGGCCGGGTCCTTCTCGATCCGCTGCCGGTACTCGTCCAGGGTGGTCGCGCCGACCATCCGCAGCTCGCCGCGGGCCAGCATCGGCTTGAGCATGTTGCCCGCGTCCATGGCACCCTCGGCCGCGCCCGCGCCGACGACGGTGTGCAGTTCGTCGATGAACGTGATCACCTGGCCGTCGCTGGCCTTGATCTCGTTCAGCACCGCCTTGAGCCGCTCCTCGAACTCGCCGCGGTATTTCGCGCCCGCGACCATCGCACTGAGGTCCAGGGCGACCAGGCGCTTGCCCCGCAGCGACTCGGGCACGTCGCCGGCCACGATCCGCTGCGCCAGGCCCTCGACCACGGCGGTCTTGCCGACGCCGGGGTCGCCGATCAGGACCGGGTTGTTCTTGGTGCGGCGGGACAGCACCTGGATCACCCGCCGGATCTCGGAGTCCCGGCCGATCACCGGGTCCAGCGCGCCGTCGCGGGCCCGCTGGGTGAGGTCGACCCCGTACTTCTCCAGGGCCTGGTAGGTCCCCTCCGGATCCTCGGAGGTGACGCGGGCGCTGCCGCGTACCTTCTCGAACGCGTCGAGCAGCGCCTCGGCGGTGGCCCCGTGCTTGCCCAGCAACGTTGCCGCCTGGCCGCCGTCAGCGGCCAGCCCGACGAGCAGGTGCTCGGTCGAGATGTACTCATCGTTCAGCTTCTCGGCCCGCTCCCCGGCCGTGGTCAGCACCTTGAGCAGGGCCCGTGAGTTCTCCGGGGCGCTGACGGTCGTCCCCGCGATCTTGGGGAGCCGGGCGAGCTGAGCCCTGGCGTCGGCGAGTACCGCGCCGGGATCGGCGCCGACGGCGCGCAGCAGCGAGGCCGCCGTGCCGCCCTCCTGCTCGATCAGGGCCGCGAGCAGGTGCAGGGCATCGACGTGCGGGTTCCCGTCGGCCGTCGCCTGCTGCCTGGCTGCGCCGAACGCCTCGCTGCTCCGGCGGGTCAGTTTGTCAATCATTAATCGCTGTCCTCGAATGGTGCGCTGCTTGCTGGTGCGCTGTTGCGGTGCACTGCTCGCCGGTGCACTGCTGACTGGTGCGTTCCTTGCCGATGCGCTGCTGCCCAGGTTCCGCACCGGGACCAGCTGGCCGCCAGCGGCGGGGTTGCGCACCAGCCCGGCCAGCCGGGCGGCCACCGCGCGGGTCGACTCCAGCTCCACCCGGAGTTGCGCGATCTCCGCGGTCATCTCGGCGAGCATGCGGCGGGCCCGGTCCAGTTCGGCGCCCAGTTCGAGGATCTGCTTGATGCCCGACAGGTTGACGCCGTCCTGCTGGGACAGCCGCTGCACCTCGCGCAGCAGCAGCACGTCACGCAGCGAGTAGCGCCGCCCGCGGCCGGACGAACGGCCGGGGGACACCAGCCCGAGCCGGTCGTAGGCGCGCAGCGTCTGCGGGTGCAGGCCGGAAAGCTCGGCCGCCACCGAGATCACATACACCGGACTGTCGTCCGCCACCTCGAACGGGTTCCCGTTCATGTCATTGCCTCCCTTGCGGGCGGTCGCCCAGGGGCAGCGCCCGCATCGCTGCGGGCACCACCTCCCGGGCCTGGCGGCGCGCGCCGCCGGAACTGCTATGCGTCATGTCTGCCTTGCCCGTCGCAGGAGGTCCTCGCGCGGATCCTCGCCAGCGGTCGCGTCACGGAAGGACTCCAGCGCCTGCCGGGCGCCGCTGTTCATGTTCTGCGGCACCTGGACGATGACGGTGACCAGCAGGTCCCCGTTCGTCCCGTCCTTGCGCCGGGCGCCCTTGCCCCGCGCACGGAAGGTGCGGCCGCTCGGCGTCCCCGCGGGGATCCGGACGCTGACCGGCACCCCGCGCAGCGACGGGACCTTGATCTCGGCCCCCAGCGCCGCCTCGGTGAACGTGACCGGCACGGTCACCGTCAGGTTGGCACCGGAGCGCCCGAAGATCGGATGCGACGTGACGTGCACCCGCACGTACAGGTCGCCCGCCGGGCCGCCGCGCTCCCCCGGGGCGCCCTTGCCCCGGAGCCGGATCCGCTGCCCGTCGGACACGCCCGCCGGGATCCGGGCCTGGATCGTGCGGCTGCTCATCGCGCGCCCGCTGCCCGAGCAGTCCGGGCAGGGGTCGTCCACCACCAGGCCGCGGCCGCGGCACTCCGTGCACGGCTCGGACAGCGCATAGCTTCCCAGGTTCCGGCTGGTCTGGCCGGTGCCCTGGCAGTTCGGGCAGACCCGGGGCATCGAGCCTGACTTCGCCCCGGTGCCGTGGCAGGTCGGGCAGGCTCCCTCGCCGGTCAGCCGCAACGAGACCGTGGCGCCGTCGATGGCGTCGTGGAACGACAGTGTGGTCTCGGTCTCCACATCCGTGCCGCGGCGCGGCCGGGTCTGGGTGCCGGGCCGGCCGCCGCCGAACATGCCGCCGAACAGGTCGCCGAGCCGGCCGCCGGAACCGGTGGTCGTGCCCGTGCCCGTGCCGCCGCCGAACAGGTCGCCCAGGTCGAACGGGAACCCGCCGGCGCCGCCCTGCCCCGGCGGCCGGAAGCCGCCGCTGCCGAACAGGGAACGCGCGTCGTCGTACTCCTTGCGCCGCTTGGTGTCCGACAACGTGTTGTACGCCTCGGAGATCTCCTTGAACCGCTCCTCGGCCTTGGGGTCACCCTTGTTGGCGTCGGGGTGGTACTTGCGGGCGAGCTTCCGGTACGACTTCTTGATCTCGTCCGCGGTCGCGGTCTTGGAGACGTCAAGAGCCTTGTAGTAGTCCTTCTCCAGGTAGTCCCTGGTGCTCATTGGTATCTCCAGGCGTCAGTCTTCGTCCTCACGGCTCTCCTGCGATCCCGCCTCGCCCGGGCTGCCGGGCAGGCCGGCCTCGTCCGGCTGGCCTGCCTCGTCCTCCCCGGGCTCGGCGACGGCCACCCGGGCGGGCCGGACGATCCGCTCGCCGACCTTGTAGCCGGGCTGCAGGATCTGGACACAGGTCGGCTCGGTCACCGAGGTGGAGTAGGAGTGCGTCAGCGCCTCGTGCACGTTCGGGTCGAACGGTTCGCCCTCGGTGCCGAAGCTCACCAGGCCGAGCTTGGTCACGGTTGACTCCAGCGACTCCGCTACCGACTTGAAGCCGCCGGAGAGTTCCCCGTGCTCACGGGCCCGGCCGATGTCATCGAGCACCGGCAGCAGGGAGACCAGCACGCTGGCCAGTGCCTGCTCCCGTACCACCATGCGGTCCCGGTCCACCCGCTTGCGGTAGTTGGCGTACTCCGCGCTCACGCGCTGCAGGTCAGCCGTGCGCTCGGCGAGCCGGGCAGTGAGTTCGCTCTCCGGCGCACTGGCAGGTCCCGCCGCGGCCGGCCCGGGTGCCCCGCCACCGGCGGGACCCTCTCCGGAGCCGGCCGCGCTGGCCGGCGCCTCGGGCCCGGTGGCCTCCGGGGCGCCGGGCGCGCCGCCCGGCTTGGACACCGAGTGCTTGCCCGGCCTGGCGGGCTTGCCGGGACCGCGGCCCGCGGTGGCAGGCGCGTCCGTCTCGGGGTTTCTGACCTGCCCCGTGCGTGGGTCGATGCGCCTGAGGTCGCGGATAACGGGTCCTGCGTTGGTCTCCTCAGGTGAGTTCATCAGGCGGTGCCACCTTCTTCGCCGGGCTTGTCCTCGTCGACAATCTCCGCCTCGACGACCTCGTCGTCGTCCTGCTCCGCGGTGGCCTCGCCGGCCGCCTGCTCGCCCGCGGCGGCACTGGCCGCCTGGGACTGGGCGTAGATGGCGGTGCCCATCTTCTGGCTGACCTGGGCCGCCTTCTCGGTGGCCTCCTTGATGGCATCGATGTCGGTGCCTTCGAGCGTCTTCTTGAGGTCAGCGACCGCCTCCTCGACTTCCGACTTGATGTCGTCGGGAACCTTCTCGGCGTTCTCGGCGAGGAACTTCTCCGTCTGGTAGGCGAGCGTGTCGGCGCGGTTGCGGGTCTCCGCCTCGTCGCGGCGCCGCGCGTCCTCCTCGGCGAACTTCTCCGCCTCGGCCATCATCCGGTTGATCTCGTCCTTGCCCAGGGCCGAGCCGCCGCTGATGGTGACCCGCTGCTCCTTGCCGGTGCCGAGGTCCTTGGCCGAGACGTTCACGATGCCGTTGGCGTCGATGTCGAAGGCCACCTCGATCTGCGGGATGCCGCGCGGCGCGGGAGCGATCCCGGCCAGTTCGAACATGCCGAGCTTCTTGTTGTACGCGGCGATCTCGCGCTCGCCCTGGAAGACCTGGATCTGCACCGACGGCTGGTTGTCGTCCGCGGTCGTGAAGATCTCCGAGCGCTTGGTCGGGATGGTGGTGTTCCGCTCGATGAGCTTGGTGAAGATGCCGCCCTTGGTCTCGATGCCCAGCGACAGCGGGGTCACGTCCAGCAGCAGGACGTCCTTGACCTCGCCCTTGAGCACGCCGGCCTGCAGGCGGCGCCGACCGCGACGACCTCGTCGGGGTTCACGCCCTTGTTCGGCTCCTTGCCCCCGGTCAGTTCCTTGACCACGTCCACCACGGCGGGCATCCGGGTCGAGCCGCCGACGAGCACCACGTGGTGGATGTCGGTGAGCTTGACCCCGGCGTCCGCGATCACCTGCTTGAACGGCGCCTTGCAGCGGTCCAGCAGGTCGGAGGTCATCTTCTGGAACTCCGCCCGGGTGAGCTTGGCGTCCAGGTGCAGCGGGCCCTGCTCGGAGTGGGTGATGTAAGGCAGGTTGATCTGCGTCTCGGCGGAACCGGACAGCTCGATCTTGGCCTTCTCCGCGGATTCCCGCAGCCGCTGCAGCGCCATCTTGTCCTTGGACAGGTCGACGCCGTAACCGTTCTTGAAGTCCTGCACCAGCCAGTCCACGATCCGCTGGTCCCAGTCGTCCCCGCCGAGGTGGTTGTCACCGCTGGTCGCCTTGACCTCGACCACGCCCTCGCCGACCTCCAGGAGGGACACGTCGAACGTGCCGCCGCCGAGGTCGAACACCAGGATGGTGGCCTCGCCCTCCTTCTCCAGGTGGTAGGCGAGCGCCGCCGAGGTGGGCTCGTTGATGATGCGAAGAACGTTCAGCCCGGCGATGGTCCCGGCTTCCTTGGTGGCCTGGCGCTGCGCGTCGCTGAAGTAGGCGGGCACGGTGATGACCGCGTCGGTGATCGTCTCGCCCAGGTAGGACTCGGCGTCCCGCTTCAGCTTCTGCAGGATGAACGCGCTGATCTGCTGCGCGGTGAACTTCTTGTCGTCGATCTTGACGGTCCAGTTGGTGCCCATCTGCCGCTTGACCGAGCGGATGGTCCGGTCGACGTTCGTCACCGCCTGCCGCTTGGCGACCTCGCCGACGAGCACCTCGCCGTTCTTGGCGAACGCGACCACCGACGGAGTGGTCCGCGAGCCCTCCGCATTGGCGATGACTGTGGGCTCGCCGCCTTCGAGGACAGCGACAACGGAGTTGGTCGTCCCGAGGTCGATCCCTACCGCACGTGCCATGAGTAGTCCTTGGTAGTAGTGAAGTTGAGTCTGGCCGACGCAAGCTTGCCACGCTGGTTGGTGCTTGGCAAATCACTTGAGTCTACCTGGCTCAACTTTTCGTCTCGAGGGCCTATTCCCGGAACTGGTGGCCGGGCCCAGGTAAGAGGCCAGCTGCGGGCATTCCCCGGTGCGGCCCACGCAGCCAACAGGGCCATGGCCAGCGGGGGTTCCGGGGGGTCGCCCGCCCGGGCCAGCACGGCCCGGCTAAGTTACCAACCGGTAGGATGCCGGGAAAGCCAGCCGGGGCGCGCCGCGCACCGGCATCCCCGGTGATCTCTGCGGGCACGGTGCGCGGCGTACCCTGGACCGGCAGCGGGGCCGGCCACGGGCACCAGCCGCCGGCGCCGCCCCGGCAAGGCCTGCCGCGCTCCCCCGGGCGGGCAGCCGCCGCATGAGGAGGTCCGCGTGGTCCTGCGTATCGTCATCGGGCTTGTGCTGACGGCGGCCGCCGCCGTGCTCGCCGGGCAGCGGTTGTGGTGGCTGTACCGGGTGGCCCGGGCGGGCCAGCCCGCGCCGGAGCGGATCGCCGCCGTACGGGAGCATCCCGGCCGGGACGTGGAAACCCAGGCCACCGAGGTCATCGGCCAGCGCAAGCTGCTCCAGTGGTCGGTGCCCGGAGTGGCGCACGCGCTGACGTTCTGGGGCTTCATCGTCCTGCTGCTGACGATCATCGAGGCCTACGGTGACCTGTTCAGCCGCAGCTTCGCGATCCCGGTCATCGGCCACTGGGCGGTCATCGGGTTCATCGAGGACCTGTTCGCCGTGGCGGTGCTGGCCGGGATCGTCACCTTCGCGATCATCCGGCTGCGCACCGGCCCCAAGCGGATCGGCCGCGACTCCCGGTTCTCCGGGTCGCACACCGGCGCCGCGTGGCTCGTCCTGGTCATGATCTTTCTTGTGGTCGCGACGCTGCTGCTGTACCGGGGCGCGCAGATCAATACCGGCTTTTTCCCTTACGCGCACGGGGCGTTCGCGTCGCAGCTCGTCGGGCACTGGCTCGCCCCGCTCGGCACCGGCGTGAACAGCGTGCTCGAGACCACGTTCATCCTGGCCCAGCTCGCGGTCATCCTCGGGTTCGGGGTGTTCCTCACCTACTCCAAGCACCTGCACATCGTCCTGGCCCCGGTCAACGTGCTGTTCTCCCGCCGCCCGAACGGCCTCGGCGCGCTGCAGCCGATGCGCTCGGGCGGCAAGGTGCTCGACTTCGAGGAGGCCGACCCGGACACCGACATCTTCGGGCGCGGCAAGATCGAGGACTTCACCTGGAAGGGCATGCTGGACATGGCGACCTGCACCGAGTGCGGGCGGTGCCAGTCCCAGTGCCCGGCGTGGGCGACGGACAAGCCGCTGTCCCCCAAGAAGCTGATCATGGACCTGCGCGACCACGCGCTGGCCAAGGGCCCGTACCTGCTCGCGTCCAGCGACGAGGAGCGGGAGAAGCTCCCCGAGCACGTCAAGCAGGAGGCAGAACGGCCCCTCGTGGGTGACGCGGATGCGCACGGCGTGATCGACCCCGACGTGCTGTGGTCATGCACCAACTGCGGGGCTTGTGTGCAGGAGTGCCCGGTGGATATCGAGCACATCGACCACATCTCCGACATGCGCCGCTACCAGGTGCTGATCGAGTCCAGCTTCCCGGTCGAGGCGGCCGGGATGCTGAAGAACCTGGAGAACAAGGGCGACCCGTGGGGCATGGGGGGCGCCCGGCGGGCCGAGTGGATGGCGGGCCTCGACTTCGAGGTGCCGATCGCCGACGGGCCGCTCGGGGACGACGTGGAGTACCTGTTCTGGGTGGGCTGCGCCGGGGCACTGGAGGACCGGGCCCGCAAGACCACCAGGGCCATCGCGACCCTGCTGCATACCGCCGGGGTGAAGTTCGCGGTGCTCGGGCCGGGCGAGACGTGCACCGGTGACCCGGCCAGGCGGATGGGCAACGAGTTCGTGTTCGCCATGCTCGCCCAGCAGAACATCGAGACGCTCAACGAGGTGAAGCCGCGGACGGTCGTGGCGTCCTGCCCGCACTGCTTCAACGCACTGGCCAACGAATACCCCCAGTTCGGCGGCAACTACGAGGTGATCCACCACACCCAGTTGCTGGCCCGCCTGGTCGCCGAGGGCAAGCTGACCCCGGTCACCCCGGTGGCGGAGAAGATCACCTACCACGACCCGTGCTTCCTCGGCCGGCACAACAAGGTGTTCAGCCCGCCCCGGGAGATCATGGAGCAGGTGCCCGGGGTCCAGCCGCAGGAGATGCACCGGTGCAAGGAGCGCGGGTTCTGCTGCGGCGCGGGCGGGGCCCGGATGTGGATGGAAGAGCGGATCGGCAAGCGGATCAACACCGAGCGCATCGACGAGGCGCTGGGCACCAACCCGGACACGGTGTCCACCGCGTGCCCGTACTGCCTGGTCATGCTGGGCGACGCGATCGCCGCGAAGAAGGCCTCGGGGGAAGCCCCCGAGTCGCTGGAGATCGTGGACGTGGCCCAGTTGCTCGCCCGCTCGGTCCAGCCGGTCGCGGGCACCGCTCCGGCACCGGATGACGGTCAGCCGCCGCCCGCCTCCCCGCCGCCCGCCTCCCCGCCGCCCGCCTCCCCGCCGGCGGCTGACCGGCGCAGCCATGTCCACCGGGCGGGCGGAGGCGTTCAGCGACGGCGTGTTCGCGATCGCGATCACGCTGCTCGTGCTCAGCCTGCGGCTGCCCGGGCACGGCACGCTCACCACAGCCAGTTGCTGGCCGCGTGGCCGCAGTACTTCGCCTACGTGGTCAGCTTCCTCACCATCGGGATCATGTGGATGAACCACCACACGATGCTGGCCCACGTCGAGCGGGTGGACCGGCCACTGCTGGTGCTGAACCTGCTGCTGCTCATGGGCATTGTGGCCATCCCGTTCCCCACCGTTCTGGTCGCGGACAACCTGACCCACCGCGGGGCCACCGCCGCCGTGGTGACCTACGGGCTCGTCATGATCGCGATCTCGTTCGGTTTCGCCGGCCTGTGGATCTACGTGGCGACCCATTCGGCGGCTCTCGGCTCGGCCATGCCGCCCGAGGCGCTGCGCAAGTCCATTCCAGGGTTCACCGGCGGCCTGGTCGCCTATGTGGTGGCCACCCTGATCGCGCGGTTCTTCTCGGCGCTGGCGGCCTTGATCATCTTCGGCCTGCTGGCCGTCTACTACCTGTTCGAGCACCTGCCCCGCCCGGCCGAGACGGGCCCGGCCGAGACGGGCCCGTCCGGGACGGGCCCGGGCGCGGCCGGATCCGGGGCGTAACGCGCGGCGGCCGCCCGGCCCCCGCACTGGGCGTCAGGCGGCTACGAGCCGTGCCCGGCCCGGCGGTGGCGGCCCGGCTGGGGTAACCGCGCCTGGGGTGCGGCGCCCGGCCGGGCCGGGCGGCCGTCGTCGGCGGCGCCATCGTCTGGCGGGGACCACGATGTCTGTGCGCGCGCTGGCGGTGGCGGCCGTGGCGGCTCCAGCCAGTCGTGGTGTAACTCGCCCGGCCCGGAGTTGCCGGTGCCGGGCCGCGGGACAGGTGGGGCCGCGAGCGGCGGTGGTGCCGGGTACCTGGCGCCGCCACGGTGCGGAAGCGGCGGTCCGGCGGACATCGGCAGTCCGGCAGGTGGCGGTCGGCTGGCCGGGGCAGGCTGCCCCAGCGGGGCGGCGTGCATCGGGACCGGGTACCCGGCCTGGCGGAATGGTGGCTGCTGGGCTGGCGGGGCCGGGTAGCCGGCCGGAAGGGATGACGGTCGCCGGGACGGCGGGGCAGGTCGGTGGCCCGGCGGGATAACGCCCGCTGGGCCGGTGCGGCCGGGTAGCGCGGGGCGGGGACGGCTGGCGGGGAGTGGGAACGGCTGCCGGGCGGCGGGGTGGGTGGCGGCGCGGGATACGGCCGGGCGGTACGCCGGGTGCCGGCCGGACAGCGGCTCCCCCGGCGGCGGCGCGGCATGGTAGGCGTGCTGGTGGCCGGCGCGGGATAACCGGGGCGTGGGTATTGGGCGGGGCGCGGCGGGCGGGGTGGCCGGGAGCCAGATGCGGACCCGGGTGCCGCGGCCGGGAGCGGACTCCAGGGTGGCCTGCCCGCCGTGCGCCTGGGCGATGGCGGCGACGATGGCGAGGCCGAGCCCGCTGCCCCCGCTCTCGGCGGCATCCCCGTTCCCCGAATGGGGACTGGCCGAGCGGGCGCTGCCGGGGCCATGATCCGTGCCATAGCCGACCGCCGGGCCGGGCACCGGCCCGCCGTTGTGCTGCTCGGCACCCCGGTAGAACCGGTCGAATGCCCGCGCGGCGTCGTCGGCGGCCATGCCTGGGCCGCCGTCCGCGACCTCCAGCACCACGCCGCCGCGGACCTGGGCAAGCCGGACCGCCGTGGCCGTGGTCACCGGGGTGTGCTCGCGGACGTTGCCGAGCAGGTTGGCCAGCACCTGGCGGATCCGGGCCTCGTCCACGACCGCGACCAGGGACTCCGGGGCCTCCGCCTGTACCGGCCGGGCCGGTTCCACCGCCCGGGCGTCCGCGACCGCGTCCCGCACCAGCACCGCCAGGTCCGTCTCGGTGATGTCGAGTGACGACGTGCGGTCCAGCCGGGCCAGCTCCAGCAGTTCCGCGACGAGCGTGCCCATCCGCCTGGCCTCCTGCTCGATGCGGCGCATGGCATCGGGTAGCTGCCCGTCGTCCAGCGCCCCCTGGCGGTACAGCTCGGCGTAACCGCGGATCGTGGTGAGCGGCGTGCGCAGCTCGTGGGAGGCGTCCGCGGCGAACTGCCGCACCTTGGCCTCGGAGCGGAGCCGGGCCCCGAACGCCTGCTGGATCCGGTCGAGCATGGTGTTGATGGCGGTGCCGAGCTTGCCCACCTCGGTGCTTCCGTCCGCGTCCGGCATCCGCGCGGTCAGGTCGCCCTGGGTGGTGATCCGCTGCGCCGTCCCCGCCATCTCGCTCAGCGGCGCCAGACCGCGGCCGATGAGCCAGCGCCCGCCCAGGGCCAGCAGCAGGATCAGCGCCCCGCCGGTGATCAGTTCGGCCACCACGATGCCGCCCACCTGGCCGGCGAACACGTCCACCGGGCTCGCGACGACAAGCACGGCGGCCGAGCCGCGGCCGGACGCCCGCCTGCGCGGACAGGCCCCGCCGCACCACGGGCCGGGCCACCGCCCGCAGCCGCGGTGAGGTCCCGGGCACGGCGAATGGAATGTCCTTGATGTTGAGGTTGCCCCGGAGGTCACCGGTCGCGGCCATCTTCTCGATGGCATTCACCAGTTCCTCGGTCGTCCCGGTGCTCCCGGTCAGCGGCTGGAGGGTGACCGGAAAGCGGCTGGGTGATCAGCACGGCGACATAGTTGCCCGGGTTGGCCTGGATCTGCTCCGGTGTGTGCGCCGCGGCCGATATCAGCGAGTCGTCGAACTGGGTACCGAGCCGTTTGCTCAGCACGAACGCGGTCACCCCGCCCATGATGAGCAGGAAGGCCGCGGTGACGGCGATCAGCACGACGAGGAGTCGGGCGCGCAGCGACAGGCGCCCGGGACCGTTCATCCCAGGTGCCCAGGCCCCGGCGGCGCGCCCGGCCGCGGCTCCCCGGCCGCGGCGGCGCCGCCGCCCGGCCCCGGTGCCCGCAGGCTGTAACCCACGCCGCGCTGGGTGTGGATGAGCGGCGGGCCCAGTGGATCCAGCTTGTGACGCAGGTAGCTGACGTAGGTCTCGACGATCTGGGACTGGCCCGCGTAGTCCCAGCCCCAGACGTTCTCGAGCAACTGGGCCCGGGTGAGCACCCGGCCCTGGTGCCGCATCAGGTAGGCGAGCAGCCGGAACTCGGTGGGCGACAGGTCCACCGGCACGCCGGCCCGGTGCACGGTCCACCGTGACTCGTCGAGTTCCAGGTCGCCGATGTGCAGGACGATGTCGCTTTCCGGGATCTGCGCGGGGCTGGACCGCGAAGCCCGGCGCAGCACGGCACGGACCCTGGCGACCAGCGCCTCCACCGAGAACGGTTTGGTGACATAGTCGTCCCCGCCGAGCGCCAGCCCGGTCACGGTGTCGGACGAGGTGTCCCGGGCGGTCAGGAAGATCACCGGCACCTCGTTGCCGCCGGCCCGCAACCGCCGGCAGACCTCGAAGCCGTCGAGGTCCGGCAGGACCACGTCCAGGACGATCAGGTCCGGCCGGGACGACTCCGCCAGCCGCAGCGCATCGGCGCCGGTGGCTGCGGTGCTCACCGCACAGCCGTGAAACTTCAGCGCGACCTGTACAAGCTCACGGATATTAGGCTCGTCGTCCACGACGAGCACCTGTGGAATCCGGTCGCTTGATGTCATCTGTCCAGGACCATTCTGCCGGTTCGTGCCCGGTCCCGCCCCGCGAGCGAACCAGGTCGTCCGGGCCCGATCCCGACGAACCGGGCCAAAGCATGCCACCGCCTCCCGCGGGGCCCAATCCCGCGGGAGGCGGTGCTGGCCCCCCCAACGGACTGGTCCGCAGGTCCCTCGCCTGGGATGGCGTGGGCCTGCCGGACCTGTCCCCCCGCGGGGCCCATCCCGCGGGGCCAGGGGGCACCGGCCCTACAGTCAGCTACCCGATGTGGAGGATGGGGGCATCGAGGCTGGCTGCGGAGGCCGGACCACAATGAGCCGTGCGTCCTTCGCGCCCTGGACCACGGGGCCGCCCACCCAGACGGGCGTTCCCGAGGTCAGGGAGCTCTGGCTGAGCTTGCCCTGCCGGTCGCGGATGACGGTCGTGGAGACCAGGTCCCAGGTCCAGGTGGTCCCGTCGCTGGCCTTCACGGTGATGGACTTCCCTGCGCTGACCGACTGGATCACGCCGCGCTCGTAGGCGAGCGTCTTGGTGCCCTGCTTGGTCTGAATGGTGAACTGGCCATCGACCCCGCGCAGCAGGAAGAACGCGAAGACGCGACGGCGGACGAGCCGGCAGCGGGCCGCGCCGACGCCGATCCGCCGGGCCAGCCCGGGCATCCCGGACCGGCGTGCCACCCGGGACACGTGGCGTGCCCTGGCGCAGACCGGGGCCTTGGCGCCGGCGCCGGCCGCTGCGCCGGACGCGGAGGCCCCGGCGCCTCCGGCAAGGGTGGCACCCGTGCTGAGTGCGCCGGGCGACGAGGCGTCGCTGAGTGTCTGGTCGAGCAGTGCACCCTGCTGCGCGGTGTTGGCCAGGCCGGCCTGGCTCGTGGTCGGCCCGGACGAAGTGCCCGGCGAGGAATGGCTGGCCAGCCGCATCCCGGCGACGGCGCCGCCGCCGGCCAGCAGGGCCGCGGCCAGCAGGCCGGCCGTCCAGTGGAGCGCCTTGCGGTGGTCCTTCTTCAGATGCTGCTGCAGCCCCGGCGCCGGGTGCCCGGTGAAGCCAGGGCCGCCCGGCCCGGCCTGGCCGGGCTGGCCTCCCCAGGCAGGTGTTGCGGTGGGTACGTCGGGACCTGCCCAGAACTGCTGCGTGGGCTGGTTGCCTGCCGGGTCGGCGTCCGGCTGCCCGTACTGGTTGCTCATGTTGCGATCATGACCGACCGGTCTGGGACATCGGGACGCCGAAGCTGGGATTTCTCTGAGAGATGCGTCCGGAATCTCCTGATGCCAGCGCGCTCGGCCACCCGGCCCGCCGCCACCCGGCGGGCCCCGGCCGCGGATGCCGGCCGGGGAGCCGCTGGTGCGCCTGCTACATCCGCTCCGGCACCGGAACGCCGAGCAGGCCCAGGCCGGTCACCAGCACCCGCAGGGCCAGGGCGCACAGCGCGAGCCTGCTGTCGCGCACCGCGGGATCGTCCGCCTTCAGCACCGGGCACGCCTCGTAGAACGCGGTGAACGTGCTGGCCAGATCGAAGAGGAAGCCGGCCAGCAGGTGCGGCTCGGCGGCTCTGGCCGCCAGGTGCACGGCCCGGCCGAAGCCGAGCAGTGTCAGCGCCAGGGCCCGCTCCGCGTCCTCGGTGATCCGGACCGGGCCGGCGCGCCGGCCGGGTCGAGGCCCGCCCTGCGGAAGATCGACCTGATCCGCGCTGTGGCGTACTGGAGGTAGGGGCCGGTGTTGCCGGTCAGCGCGAGCATCCGGTCGAAGTCGAAGGTGTACCCGGAGTCGCGGGCAACCGAGAGATCCGCGTACTTGAGCGCGCCGATGCCGACCGCATCCGCGATCTGGTGACGCAGGTCAGGATCGTCGTACCGGTCAGCGATCACCTCTTCGGCCCGCTCGACCGCCTCATCGATGAGAGTGATCAACTTGACCGATTCGCCGGTGCGAGTACGAATCCGCCCGCCATCCGACCCAGTGACCAGGCCGATCACCGCGTGCTCCGCCCTGACCTCGTCCGTCAGCCACCCGGCCTGGCGGGCGACCGCGAACAGCATCCTGAAGTGGAGCGACTGCTCGGCGCCGACCACGTAGATGAGCCTGGTGGCTTTCAGGTCTTTGATGCGGTACCTGATCGCGGCCAGGTCGGTGGTGTCGTAGCCGTAGCCTCCGTCGCGCTTCCGCAGAATCATTGGCTGCGGCGCCCCGTCCCGGCCGGTGAAGCCGGGCGGAAAGGCAACGAGCGCGCCGTCGCTGATCACCGCGATCCCGGCTGCCTCCAGTTCCGCGCAGACGTCGGCCAGCAGGGGGTTGTAGAAGCTCTCCGGCGCCAGGTCCGCATCCGTCAGGGTGACACCCAGCCGCTGGTAGATCGTGTTGTAGTACCGCCTGGAATCGGTCACCATGAGCTGCCACAGGCGTAGCGTGTCCGGGTCGCCCGCTTGCAGCGCTACCACCCGGTGCCTGGACCGTTCGGCGAAGGCTGGGTCGGCGTCGAACTTGGCCCGGGCGGCCTGGTAGAAAGCGTTGATCTCACCGGCGGACAGCGCAGCGCGGGCAGCCTCCTCGCCGACGTCCAGCAGATGCTCGATGAGCAAGCCGAACTGGGTGCCCCAGTCCCCCACATGGTTGGCCCGCACCACCGTGTGCCCGAGGTGTTCCAGGATCCGCACGATCGCATCCCCGACGACGGTCGTGCGCAAATGGCCGACGTGCATTTCCTTCACCACGTTGGGCGAGGAGTAGTCCACCACCACCGTTTCGGCCGGGACGGCTACCGGCACACCGAGGCGCCCGTCTCGCAGCTGGCCCGATGCCTGGCCGGCGATCCAGTCGCTGGCCAGCGTGAGGTTGATGAAGCCGGGCCCGCTGATCTCGGGCTGGTCGCAGATACCGGCCACGTCGAGATGCGCCACGATCTGCTCGGCCACCTGGCGTGGCGGCATGCCGAGCCGCTTGGCGAGCGGGAGTGCCACGTTCGCCTGGAAGTCCGCGAACTGCGAGGGACGGATGACCGGATCGGCGCCGGCGAAGTCGGCGCCGAAGGCAGCGGTGACCGCCGCACTCACCCGTTCCGCGAGAACCTCCTGAGGATCGGCCATAGTCACAAGCCTATCGGCGGCCGGGCCCCGGTGCCGCTCCCGCGGCCCGCCCTCGGTCCGCGCAACTGCCGCAGGAAGTGGCGGCTCCGGCAGGCTGGGTCGCCGCAGCGCCACAAGAAGCGCTCCAGTCCCAGGGAGCCCTCAGGAACGCCGCCGGAAGTGGCGGTCCCTGCCTGGGCCGAACCGCTCCTTGATCTTCTCGGTGATCTGGCAGTGGGCCAGGTCCGCCGCCAGCCGGCAGGCCGACGTGACTCCCTTCGCGGTGGACGCACCATGCGCGATCACCACCGTGCCTTCAAGGCCGAGCAGCGCCGCGCCGCCGTAGGTATCCGCGTCCATGCGTCCCGCCAGGTCCCGCAGCCCGCGCCGCTGGAACAGCGCGCCGAACCGCGCAGCCGCGGATCCGGTCAGCGCGGCCCGCATCTGCCCGGCCGCGTACGCGGCCGCCCCCTCCAGCGTCTTCAGCGCGACGTTGCCGGTGAAACCGTCGGTCACGATCACATCCGCCTTGCCGGAGAGCAGGTCACCGCCCTCCACGTTGCCCACGAAGCGCAGCGGCAGCCCCCCGTGCGGCGGCACGCTGGCCAGGAGTTCCTGGGCGCGGCGGGCCAGCCGGTTGCCCTTTCCCGGCTCGGAGCCGATGGTGAGCAGGCCCACCCTGGGCTCGGCGATGCCGTGCGCCACCTGGGCGTAGGCGACGCCGAGCTGGGCGAACGCCAGCAGCATCTCCGGTTTCGGATCCGCGGTGGCCCCCGCGTCCACCAGCACCGTGGGTGCGGGCCTGGTCGGCAGCACCACCGCGAGGCCGGGCCGCATGACCCCGGGCAGTGACCGAAGCCGCAGCCGGGCGGTCGCGACGATCCCCCCGGTGGACCCGGCCGACACCACCGCCTGCGCCTGCCCCCGCCGGACCAGCTGGCACGCGATGGCCGCGCTGGAGCGTGGCCTCCGCAGGCTGGCCAGGGCACCCTCGTCCATGGCGATGGAGTCGTCCGCGGCCACGATCCTGACCTGGCCCGGTGAGCCCGGGCGCTGGGCCCCGTTCTGCGCGCTGGCCGGGGGCTGCCCGGTGAGCAACGGCCTGAGCTGTGCGGCGGGGCCGGTGAGGATGACGTCGATGCCGAAGGCGGCCGCCGCGGCCACCGCGCCCTCGACGATCGTGGCCGGGGCGTGGTCGCCGCCCATGGCGTCCACCGCGATCGTGGTGCGCCGGGCCGCCTCGCGCTGGCGTGGATTCTCCTGACACGGCGTGATCCGTGCGGCCGCGTCAGGATGCTGCCGACAGGGACGGAATGTGCCGCATGGCGTCAAGCTTCTCACCTGTGGCTCAGGCCCGTGACCGCTGGCACCCCCGTGCGCTGCGGGGTTTTCTCACGGCCGCCCCGGCCCGGTGCGCCGCTGCCCAGCCTTCATGATTCATAACCCATACTCGGGGTAACGATCTTTCCAGGGCGCGGGGATCAGCACCAGGCCGGCGGCGCTCGCGCGCACGCCGGCTCCGACAAAGTGAGGCCGGGAGATACCCGGGCGCCGCCGAGCGGCCCCGGGGACAGGCGGAGTTTGGGGATGGTGTGGGTGACGAGAGCGTGACCTCAGCGTTGCTGATGTGACGATCTTGTTATCCCCCGGTTATGACTATCCGCGCCGCAGCGAGCGTCATAGAGGATGCACGCGGCGGACACCGCCTTCCGGTCACAGGCTGACGGCATTTTACGACCCTGGCACTGCCAGGGTCGTACCTGACCCCGAGGGAGACGTGTGACTCAACCCCAGATCGAGCCGGCTGGCCGCCGGTTCCGCGCCTTCACCGCGAAGCACCTCGACAGCCTGGTGCAGCGTGCCGGGCTCAGCGCTACCGAGCGGATGGCCATCAAGGCCGTCGGGATGGTGCTCCCGTTCCGTACCAACTCGTACGTGGTGGACGAGCTCATCGACTGGGAGGCGGCACCCGACGACCCGATCTTCCGCCTTGTCTTCCCGCAGGCGGCCATGCTGCCCGCGGCCGACGTGCACCGCATCGCCGGCCTGCTCACGGACGGGGCTCGCGAGGCGGAACTGCGGGGCGCCGTCCACGAGATCCGGATGCGGCTGAACCCGCACCCCGCCGGGCAGCTCGCGCTGAACGTGCCGGATCTCGGCGAGGAGCCGCTGCCCGGGGTGCAGCACAAGTACCACGAGACCGTGCTGGTGTTCCCCAAGCAGGGCCAGACATGCCACGCGTACTGCACGTACTGCTTCCGCTGGGCGCAGTTCGTGGACGAGCCGGAGCTGAAGATGGCCACCACGGAGATCGGCCGGATCACCGACTATCTCCGCGGGCACCGCGAGGTGACCTCGGTGCTGATCACCGGCGGGGACCCGATGATCATGGGTTCCGGGGTGCTGCGCCGCTACATCGAGCCGCTGCTCGGCCCCGGCCTGGAGCATGTGGAGTCGATCAGGATCGGCAGCAAGTCGCTGGCCTACTGGCCGCAGCGGTTCGTCACCGATCCCGACGCCGACGACACGCTCCGGCTGTTCGAGCAGGTCGTGGCCACGGGCAGGACGCTCGCGTTCATGGCGCACTTCTCCCACCCCCGGGAGCTTGAGCCCGCCGTCGTGGCGCAGGCGGTGCGCCGGATCCGCGCGACCGGAGCCGTCATCCGGACCCAGGCTCCGCTGATCCGCTCGATCAACGACGACGCGGCTACCTGGGCGAACATGTGGCAGGCGCAGGTACGGATGGGGATGATCCCGTACTACATGTTCGTGGAGCGGGACACCGGCCCGCAGGACTACTTCGCCGTGCCGCTCGCGCGTGGTTACCAGGTCTTCCGGGACGCCTACCGATGCGTCTCGGGGCTGGCCCGGACGGTCCGCGGGCCCTCCATGTCCGCGACTCCCGGCAAGGTCTGCGTGGACGGCGTCACGGAACTGGCGGGCCAGCAGGTGTTCGTGATGCACATGATCCAGGCCCGGGACCCGGATCTGGTCGGCAAGCCGTTCTTCGCCAGGTTCGACCCGGACGCGACCTGGATCTCGGACCTGGAGCCGGCGTTCGCGGACCGGTTCCCGTGGGATCCGGAAGACGAGATCGTGCCGGATCTCTGGGCAGGAGAGATGTTCGAGCCTGCCTAGCCCCTGGTGACCGCGGGGTTACAGGTCCCCCGGGCCTCAGACCGCGGGGTGGGCAGGTTCGGTGATGGCTGGTTCGGGGGCGGCGGGCCGGGCCGCGGTGCGCTTGGGTTCCTTGATGGCCAGGCAGCTCAGGGCGCCCACGGCCAGCAGGATGATCGGCATGAGCAGGGTCTGGCGCATCGCGGTGACGAAGGCGAACGTGAAGACGTCGTGCGCGATGCGGGTGATCTCGGCGACGACCTGCGCGGGGATGCCCTTGGCCAGGTGCGTGCTGCCGCCGCTCTGGCCGGCGCCCACCTGGATGCCGCTCTGTGCGGACCTGTCCGTCTCGCTGACGAACCGGCCGCGCACCTGGGGCGGCAGTGCGGCCGACCGGGTGCTCGCCTGGTACGCGATCGAGGAGACCAGCCGGTTCTGCAGCAGGGCGCCCACGGCGGCCACGCCGATCACCTGGCCGACCTGCCGGACGGTGTTCAGCACGCCGGAGGCGGCGCCCGCCATGCGCGGGTCGACGTTGCGCATGGCCACCGTGGTCATCGGCGCGAAGATGCAGCCCATGCCGAACCCGGCTACCACCAGCGGCGCCACGAACGTAGGCCAGGTTGAGTCCGGGTGCGCGATCAGGGCCAGCCAGCCCATGCCGACACCGAACAGGGTCAGGCCGGTCATCAGGATGTACTTGCCACCGATCTTGTCGACCATCCGGCCGGCCACGGGGGCGACGAATATGGACATCAGCGAGGCGGGCGCCATGGTGAGCCCGGCCTTCAGCGCCGAGAAGCCGAGCACCGACTGGAAGTAGATGGTCAGCGGCAGGAAGATGCCCATCATGCCGATGGCCAGCACACAAGACACCCAGTTCACCACGGAGTAGTTCCGGTCACGGAACAGGGCGAACGGGACCAGTGGCTCCTTGTCCTGGGTGAGCTTCTGGACCAGCAGGAAGGCGAGCAGCAGCGCCACGCCCAGGCCGAGGATCAGCGGGATGCTGATGAACCCGGTGATCGTGCCCCAGTTGTACTTCTGCCCCTCGACCAGGCCGTAGCAGATCGCCAGCAGCCCGCCGCTGGCCAGCAGCACGCCAGGAATGTCGATCCGGTGCCGGCGGCCCAGGCGCAGGTCCGGGATGATGACCGGGGTGATCAGCAGCACGATCACGCCGATCGGCAGGTTCACGTAGAAGATCCACCGCCAGTCGAACGCGGTGACGAGCAGGCCGCCCAGGGTCGGCCCGGCGATGGTGGCCACGCCGGCCACCGCGCCCCAGATACCGAACGCGGCACCGCGCCGTTCCGCCGGGAACGTGTTCGTGATGATCGTCAGGGTCTGCGGCATGAGCATGGCCGCGCCCAGCCCCTGGACCGCGCGGAACGCGATCAGCCAGCCGGGGTTCGGGGCCAGACCGCAGGCGGCCGAGGCGGCCGTGAACACCGCGATGCCGCTGCTGAACATGATCCTTGGCCCGATCAGGTCGCCGAGCCTGCCCGCCGTGATGACCAGGACCGCGAGCACCAGGGCATACGCGTTGATCACCCACAGCACGTCGTCGAGCGAGGCGTGCAGGTTGGTGATCAGGTTGGGGATCGCGATGTTGACGATCGTCAGGTCGAGCAGGGTCATGAAGAACCCGAGCGAGACGACGAGCAACACTGCCCAGGGGTTCCCGTGGAACTTCCGCACGACTTCTCCTCGCCTTCATGCGCACCGCGCCGCGGGCACGTGAGGTGCCGGCCTGCAGGGACACCCCGCCCGGAGCGGCGGGCCCATGCCTCTCCGCCAGCAAACCGATATTCAAGATATATCTTGACCACGGACCGGCGCTAGCCCTTATCCAGGCCATCCGGCCGTGTGATCGCGCGCGCCATGTCGCTACCAAGACCCAAGATAGAGGCAGGTGCAGACATTCCCGGGCCCGGCTTGCTACCGGTGAGTAGCAAGCAAGTATGCTCCGGCCATGGACCTGACAGGAACCGCAGCAATCATCTCCGGCGGGGCAAGCGGCCTGGGCGAGGCCACGGCGCGCGCGCTCGCCGCCGCCGGCAGCACCGTGGTCATCGCCGACCTGAACGCCGGCCGCGGCGAGGCGGTCGCCGCCGAGATCGGTGGCAAGTTCGTGCAGACGGACGTCGTGGACGAGGCCTCGGTCACCGCGGCCGTCGAGGTGGCCGCCGGCCTGGGCTCGCCGTTGCGTGTGATCGTGAACTGCGCGGGCATCGGCTGGGCGGAGCGCACCGTGAACCGGGACGGCTCGCCGCACTCCTTCGCCACCTTCCGCAAGGTGATCGACATCAACCTGATCGGCACCTTCAACCTGATGCGCATCGGGGCGGCGGCGGTCGCCCGCACCGAGCCGGTCGATGCGGACAACCAGCGCGGCGTGGTCATCAACACCGCTTCGGTGGCCGGGCTCGAAGGGCAGACCGGCCAGCTCGCCTACTCGGCCTCCAAGGGCGGGATCATCGGGATGACCGTGCCCGCCGCCCGTGACCTCGCGGCCATCGGGATGCGGGTCAACACGATCTGCCCGGGCATCATCGACACCCCCATTTACGGCACCGGGCCCGCCAGCGAGGACTTCAAGGCCAGGCTGTCGGCCCCGATCGTGTTCCCCAAGCGCATGGGCACCGCGGCGGAGTTCGCCCGGCTGGTCCGCTCGCTGATCGAGAACGACTACATGAACGCCGAGGTCGTCCGCTTCGACGGCGGAATCAGGTTCCAGCCCAAGTAACCGCCCGCCGCGCGGCAGCCGCGCGGCGGGCATCGTTCCCGCAAGCGATGGGGAGGCAGGCAGTGGCCGACGCGGTATCGGTCGAGGTGGCCGATGGCATTGGCATTATCACCATCAACCGCCCCGAGGCGCGCAACGCGGTCAACGAGGCGGTGGCCCGCGGCATCGCGGCGGTCCTCGACGACTTCGACTCCCGCAGCGACATCACCTCGCTGATCATCACCGGCGCGGGCGGTACCTTCTGCGCCGGGATGGATCTCAAGGGGTTCGCGGCCGGGGAGGACTCGACGGCAGGCGGCCGCGGTTTCGGCGGCATCACACAGCGCCCTCCGGCCAAGACGGTCATCGCCGCGGTGGAGGGGTACGCGCTGGCCGGCGGGTTCGAGATCGTGCTGTCCTGCGACCTCATCGTGGCCAGCGAGGAGGCCGTGTTCGGCCTGCCCGAGGTGAGCCGCGGGCTGGTCGCGGGCGCGGGCGGGCTGTTCCGCCTGCCCCGGCGGATTCCCTACCACCTGGCCATGGAGATCGCGCTCACCGGTGCCCGGGTCCCTGCGGCTCGCCTGCATGCGGCCGGGCTGATCAACCGCCTGGTGCCAGCGGGTGAGGCGCTCGCCCAGGCCCGCGCGCTGGCCGCCGAGATCGGGCGGAACGCGCCGCTGTCGCTGGCCGCGACCAAGCGGATCGTGGCCGAATCCGCGGACTGGCCGCTGTCGGAGGCGTTCGACCGGCAGGCAGGGATCGCCGGGCCGGTGTTCTTCTCCGCCGACGCCATGGAGGGTGCGGTGGCGTTCGCGGAGAAGCGGCAGCCGGTCTGGCGGGGCGAGTAGCCGCCCATCGTGATCATGAGATTGGGGCCCGCTGGCACCCCAAAAGTCATGATCACCAGGGCCGATTTCGCCGCGGCCGGTTTTGCCGGGTCCGCGAAGCTGGCGCCCATCGCGTGCGAGCCCACCGTAGGATCGATTTCCGGACCACTCGCGGACACTGTTAGGGACGTCGATGTGCGGAATCGCCGGCTGCCTGGCACTGGCCCTTGAGGCAGACCCGGACCAAGCATGGCTCACCCATGCCCTGGACCGGATCAGCCACCGCGGGCCGGACGACGAAGGCGTGTACACCGACCCGGATGTCGCGCTCGGTTTCCGGCGGCTGTCGATCCTGGACCTGTCGCAGGCCGGGCACCAGCCGATGCGCTCGGCGGACGGCCGCTTCTGGATGCTCTTCAACGGGGAGATCTACAACTACGTCGAGATGGCCGCCGAACTGCGGGAGCAGGGGGTCACCCTGCGATCCAACGGCGACGCCGAGGTGCTGCTCGAGACCTACGCCCTGGTGGGCAAGGACGTCGTGCACCGGCTCCGCGGCATGTACGCGCTCGCCATCTGGGACACCTGGACCCGCGAGCTGTTCTGCGCCAGGGATCCGTTCGGCATCAAGCCCTTCTACTACTGCATCGACCGCGGGCCCGGCACCGTCCGGGACGGCGAGGACGACGGCGCCAGGACCGCGGCGGCCACCGGCGGCGGGCCCGCTCCTGACCTGACGCCCCGCCCGCGCGGCGGCCGGCATGCGGCGCCCGGGTCCGGCGCCGGGCCGGCCGCGCCGGAGCCCGCCGCCGCCAACGGCGCACCGGATGACTGGTTCACTCCCCTGGAGCGACCGGCCAGGCGGCCAGGCAGGCACGCGGCCGGGGAGCCCGATGGGCCTGGCGTTTTGTCACAAGATGGCGCGCCAGCGGATCTTTCCGCAGCGCCCGCGGCCGGGCGCGCCGGCGCGGGCAGGGCGGCGCCCGGCCGGCCGGGCACGGTGGACCTGAGGCTGCGGTTCGCCTCGGAGCGCAAGGCGCTCGCCGAGCCGGGGGAACTGCGGGACCTGGACTCCGACGCGCTGCGCAGGTACCTGGCCTTCCAGTACGTGCCGGCGCCGGACACCATCACGCCGCCGATCCGGGTGCTGCCGCCCGGCCACGCCATGATCGCCCGGCCAGGCCGGCCGGTCGACGTCTACCGCTTCTGGCGGGCCGACCTGCGGCCGTCCCGCGCCCCCAGCGACTCGACCGCGCGCGCGATCCTCGCGGTGATGCGCGATTCGGTGGCGGTCCACCTGCGCAGCCACGCCCCGCTCGGGGCCTTCCTGTCCGGCGGCATCGACTCCGCGGCGATCTGCGCGCTGGCCGCCGAGCACCGGCCGGACCTGCTCACGTTCACCGTGGGGTTCGAGCGCGAGGGGTACAGCGAGATCGACCGGGCGCAGGAGACGGCGGCGGCCATCGGCGTGCGGTCGATTCCCTACGTGATCACCCGCGAGGAGTTCTTCCAGCACCTCCCGCAGGTCATCTGGCACCTCGATGACCCGATGGCCGACGCCGCCGCGGTCCCGCTGTGGTTCGTCGCCCGCGAGGCCAGCAAGCACGTCAAGGTCGTGCTGTCCGGCGAGGGCTCCGACGAATTGTTCGGCGGGTACGCGATCTACCACCAGCCCGGCGTGGTCCGGGCCGGCGAGCGCCTGCCGGGCTGGGGCCGGGCCCCGATCAAGAAGGCGGCGGCGATCATCCCGGAGGGGGTCAAGGGCCGCGGCTTCCTGGAGCGCACCTCGACCCCGCTACGGGAGCGCTACATCGGCAACGCCCGCGTGTTCGGCGACGGCGAGATCGCGCGGATCGCGGTCCGGCCGGGCGACGCGAGCCCGTGGGACGTCACCGGCCCGGTCTACGACCAGGCGGAGCACGCCGGCCTCGACGACGTCTCCACCATGCAACTGGTGGACATCAACACCTGGCTGGCCGGCGACATCCTGGTCAAGGCCGACCGGATGACCATGGCGCACAGCCTGGAACTGCGGGTCCCCTTCCTGGACGCCGAGGTGCTGAAGGTCGCGTCGCGGCTGGCCCGGACGGAGAAGATCGGCGCCGGGACGACCAAGCTGGCGCTGCGGTCGGCGATGGGCGAAGTGCTGCCCAAGGCCGCCGCGGAGCGGGCCAAGCTGGGCTTTCCCGTGCCGATCGGGCACTGGCTCACCGGCGACGCCTACGACTACGCCGACCAGTTGCTCCGCACCGCGCAGACGGACGAGTGGGTCAACCGCGAGGAGGCGCTGCGGCTCCTGGAGGCGCTGCGCTCGGGTGAGCCCGGTGTCGAGTGGCGGCACCTGTGGGTGCTGATCGTGTTCTCGCTGTGGCACCAGATCTTCGTGGAGCGCGCCTACGACCCGGTCGCCCTGGGCTGGGAGCGTGCCGCCGGGGTGGCCCGATAGCGCCCGGCGCCGCGCGCCGGGTTGGCGCGATAGCGCAGGACCGGCCGCCGGCGGCGTCTCTGCGCGTATCGTAGCTGAGTGAACACTCCCCGTATCAGCGTCGTCGTGCCGTTTTACAACAACGCTGATGTGCTGGGCGACTGCCTGGCGTCCATCGCGGCCCAGACGTTCCGTGATCTTGAAGTGATCATGGTGGACGACGGGTCGGCCGACGACGGGGCGCGCGTCGCCCTGGCCCGCGCGGCCGCCGACCCCAGGTTCACCTTGATCCAGGTCCCCAACGGCGGTCCCGGCCGGGCCCGCAACCTGGGCGTCGAGCGCGCCACCGGCGAGTACCTGGCCTTCGTGGACGGCGACGACATGGTGCCGCCGCACGCCTACGAGACGCTCCTGCACACCCTGGAAAGCTCGGGTTCTGACTTCGTCTCCGGCGCGGTGCGGCGGATCGGCACCGGCGGCGTGCACCCCTCGGCGCTGCACGAGCGGGCGATCAAGGGCAGGAAGATCGGCACGCACGTGACCCGGTCGCCGGAACTGCTCTACGACATCTCGGTGTGGAACAAGCTGTTCCGCAAGTCGTTCTGGGACGCCCACGCGCTGCACTATCCGGAGGGCGTCGTCTGGGAGGACCTGCAGCTCATGACCAGGGCTCATGTCCTGGCCACGGCGGTGGACGTGATCGGCGACCACATCTACTACTGGCGCGAGCGGGCGGCTGGGGAGTTCTCCATCACGCAGAACCGCGCCGACATCCAGAACCTGCGGGACCGGATCACCGCGCTGCTCGCGATCGACTCCTTCCTCCGCGAGCGCGCTCCGGCCCGCACCGCCCGCGCTCACCAGCGCAAGGCCCTGGTGAATGACCTGTGGCTGTACGTCAGGGACCTGAGCAGGGTCAGCGACGACTATCTCGCGGAGTACTTCGACCTGGCGAACAGCTACCTGGCCACGGTGACCCGCCGGGTCCTCCGCGGCCTGCCCGCCACGCACAAGCTGGCCTACTACCTGACCCGCCGGCGGCTGGACCGGCAGTTGCTCGGTTACCTCGGCTGGCTGCTCGACCAGCCGGTCACCACCATCGGCGTGGTGCGCCGGTTCGGCAGGCTGCGCGCCGACCTGCCGTTCCGCGGCGACCGTGCCCTGCGCATCCCGCCGGAGGTATACCGGCCGCACTGGCGCGACCTCGACCCGTTCGTCCAGGTGGAGAGCGTCGGCTGGCAGCGCGGCAACCTCGTCATCTCCGGCCTGGCCTACGTCCCGTCCATCGACATCAGCAAGCGGCGGTACACCAACAAGATCGTCATACTGCGGCCGCGGGCCAGGTTCCGGCCGCCGATCGTGTCGCTGGCCACCTCGTTCCGCCAGCCTCGGGCCACGGTGCTGTCCGGCCAGGAGAGCTACGACTACACCTGGGCCGGGTTCCGGTGCGAGATCAGCTCCCGCTGGTTCCGGGTCGCGGGCCGCTGGCTGACCGGCGACTGGGACTGCTTCATCCTGGTCCGGGGGCACGGCGTGTGGCGGCCCGCACGGCTGCACAGCCCCGCCCTGGGCGGCGCGGGCCGTCCCGGGTTCCTCGAACCGCGCCCTGGCGTGCAGGTCCGCCCCACCTGGGTGGGCCGCCACCTGCACGTAGGCGTGCTGCGCACCCCGGCCAGGCTGGCCGCGTTCCACTGCGGCGAGCGCGCGGTCAGCCTGCGGATCGGCCTGGACCTGGCAGGAGAGTCGCGCGCCGGGCGGCCGCGCGGCGGCGGGACCAGCGCGCGCGTGGCCGGGGCCGGCCCGCGCGTCGCCGAGGGCGGCCTGCGGGAGGGCGGCCCGCGTGCGGAGGCGCCGGTCCCGGCGGGCGCCGAACTGGTGCTCGCCCGCCGCGGCGGCCGGGCGACCCGGTCCTTCCCGGCGACGGTGACCCGCGACTGGCGCAGGCCGGGCGGAGGTGCGCGGCGAGGTGCCGCTGGAGGCCCTGCCCGCCGGGCCCGAGCAGCCGGCCGGTGCCGGGCCCCGGCCCGGCGATGACGGCGCGGCCTGGGACCTGTACGTCAAGCCGGCCGGGCAGGGCCGGATTCCGGTCACGTTCCCCGAAGCCGTGGCCGAGGCCCGGCGCCGCCATGGCGGGCGCGAGGTCGCGGTGGAACGGGCCCGCCACGGGACCGTCGTCCTGGCCGAGCGCGCGCCCCGGCCGGTGATCGAGTCCCACGCCTGGGAGCCCGGCGGAAGCCTGTTGCTGCAGGGCAGCTACCTCGGGGAGGCCGGGCTGGCGGCGGTGCTGCGCTGCCCCGACGCCAGCATGGAGCACGTGCTGGCCTGCGACGTATCCGGCGGCCGGTTCAGCGTGCGCATCCATCCCGCGGCGATGCCCACGTTCGGCCGGCCGCTGCCGCTGGCCGACGGCCCCTGGGACCTGTTCGCGCGCAGTGCGGCCGGGACGCTGACCCGGATGGCCTGCGACCACGGGCGGCTGGCCGGGATCTCGCACCGGAAGGTCGCGGCCGGTCCCAAGCTCTACGCCTTCACCACGGCCGGCTACGACGCGCCGGTGATCACCGCGGAGCCCCAGCTTCGGCTGTCCGAGCAGGGCAACTTCAACCGGCGGGTGCTGCGCCGCGCGTTCTACCCGATCCAGTCGCGCCGCCCGCTGCGGGATGCCGTGCTGTTCGTGAGCTGGAAGGGCAAGCAGTGCACCGACAACCCGCGCGGCATCGCCGACGAACTCCGCCGCCGCGGTGACGACCGCGAGCACGTCTGGGTCGTGACGGACTACTCGGTGGACGTCCCGCCGGGCAGCAGCGTGGTCCTCTCCGGTACGGAGGAGTACTTCGAGGCGCTCGCCCGGTGCCGGTACATCGTCTCCAACGACGACATGCAGCCCGAGTTCCGCAAGCGGGACGGCCAGGTCTACCTGCAGACCTGGCACGGAACGCCGCTGAAGAAGATCGGCTTCGACATCGGCAAGCCGCAGTTCGCCAGCGGCAGCGCGTACTTCGACCACCTCGCCGGCGACGTCGCCAAGTGGGACCTGCTGCTGTCGCAGAACCCGTTCAGCACCCCGATCCTGCGGCGCGCGTTCCGGTTTCGGCGGCGAGATCTGCGAATACGGCTACCCGCGCAACGACGCGCTGTCCCGCGGCCGCGAGGGCGCGGCTCAGCTCCGCGAGCGCCTTTCGATACCAGACGGAAAGCGCGTGCTGCTCTACGCCCCGACGTGGCGGGACAACCAGTTCTATGCCTCCGGGCGATACCGGTTCGACCTGCGGCTGGACCTGGACCGGGCGGCCCGGGCGCTGGGCCGGGACCACGTGCTGCTGATCCGCGGGCATCACCATCTCGCCAACGACGTACACGCCGGAGCCCAGCCGGGTTTCGCGCGGAACGTGACCGCCTACCCGGACATCACCGACCTGTTCACGATCGCCGACGTGCTGATCACGGACTACTCGTCGGTGATGTTCGACTTCGCGGTGACCGGGCCGCCCGATGCTGTTCTTCACCTACGACCTGGCCACCTACCGGGACAAGCTGCGCGGCTTCTACTTCGACTTCGAGGCGGAAGCCCCCGGGCCGCTGCTGGCCACCTCCGAGGAGGTACTGGCGGCCCTGGCCGATGCCGACGGCGCCGCGGCTGGCTACCGGGACTCCTACCAGGCATTCGCGGCGAAGTACTGTCCCCTGGACGACGGCAAGGCAGGCGCGCGCGTGTGTGACAGGTTGTTCCAGGGCTAGCGGGCAGCCGTACGGGTGGCCCGGGTGCTAGCCGGTGAAGCCAGGCAGGGTCTTTCCGGGGGCGTAGGCGGCGAGCTTGTCGCGGAGCCGGCCCCGGCCGCGATGCAGCCGGGACATGACCGTGCCGATCGGCGTGCCCATGATCTCGGCGATCTCCTTGTAGGCGTAACCCTCGATGTCGGCGAGGTAGACCGCCACCCGGAACTCCTCCGGCAGGTCACGCAGCGCGCGCAGGATCTCCGAGTCGGCCAGCCGGTCCAGCGCCTCGGCCTCGGCCGAGCGGGCCGCGGAGGCCAGCGGGTCCCCCTGGGCATGCCAGTCGGCGTAGTCGCTGGCCGTCGCCTGCCGGGGTTCCCTGCGCCGCTTGCGGTAGCCGTTGATGAACGTGTTGGCCAGGATGCGGTGCAGCCACGCCTTGAGGTTCGTGCCCGGCCGGAACTGGTGGAAGGCCGCGTAGGCCTTGACGGACGTCTCCTGGACCAGGTCCTCGGCGTCGGTGGGGTTGCGGGTCATCCGAAGCGCGGCCATGTACAGCTGGCCCAGAACGGGCACGACGTCGCGCTCGAACCGCTCATCACGGTCCGGTGCCTCTTCGCTCTTCGCCATGGTGACTCCGCTTCGTATCGTCTCTCACCCGTATAGACGTTTGCTAACCCCAAAGTGGCTCGGGTTTCCGGCAACTTTCCTCACCCAGCGCGGATAGTCCTGTTGTACGCCACGATGCTGAATGTTTCCTGAAGATTTGTTATGGGCCGTCCGCGAGACAGGCCGGCGGTGTGCCTGCCCGGCCGGGGCCACGTCGGCACAATGGGTGCGTGATCACCCCCGTGGCCGAGTACGCCCTTGCTGACCTGGCTTTCCGGCTTGGAGCCGCCCAGGTGGCAGGCCTGTCACCGGCCGAGCGGAAGCTTCCCGCTGGCCGCGAGCCCGTCCCGGCCGCGGCGTAGCTGCGCCGCGGGCATGGTGGAACTCGGTGAGCTGTGCCGCGTGCACCGGGGCCAGGTGACCGGGCCAACAAGGTATGGATCACCACGGGGAACGGGCCGGGGCCGGGCTGCCCGCCCGGTTCCTGCTCCCGGCGGTGACCCGCGCCAGCGAACTGTTCGGCGCCGGGGAAACGCTGGCGAGCAGCGCCGCGCTGCGGCGGGTCATCGACCTCCCCGCGGACCTGGGGGTGCTGTCACCCGGCGAGCGTGCCGAGGTGGACGCCTTCCTGGCCCTGGCCCGCGCGGAAGGTGCCGCGGAGTCCTACGTAGCCAGGCATCGCAGCCCCTGGTGGCGGGTCCGGATGGGCGAGCCTGCCCCGATCCTCGCGACCTACATGGCCAGGCGCCCGCCCACCTTCGTGCGCAACCTGGCCGGCGCCCGCCACGTGAACATCGCGCACGGCCTGTACCCACGGGACCCGCTGCCGCCGATGGCCCTGGACAGCCTGGCCGCCTATCTCCGCGGCTCGGTGACGGCCGCGCAAGGCCGGGTCTACGCCGGTGGCCTGGCGAAGTTCGAGCCAGGCGAGATGGAGCGCCTCCCGGTCCCGCGCCCACCTGCTGAAGTGTCAGCCCCGCATGTGACCCTGCTCCCATGCCAAGAACCGCAGCCTTCGACCGCCAGCGCCTCGCATCGTTAGCCGCCAGCCAGCACGGCGTAATCGCCCGTGAGCAGGCTCTCGGTTGCAGCATGACCGAACGGGTCGTGGATTACCGCATCCGCGGCGGAGGGCCATGGAAGGTGCTGCTCCCAGGCGTGTACCTGACGCACACCGGCCGGCCTGACGACGCAGCGCGGGAGATGGCAGCGCTGCTGTACGCCGGTCCGCAGAGCGTCCTGACGGGCGTGGCGGCGCTACGCCGGCACGGGCTGTCCGCCAGCCAGCCGGGCGGGGCCGCCGGGGAGCAGTTCCGGCATGGTGGATGTCTTGGTACCGCTGGCAGCCGCCGCGCCGATGTTGCCTTCGCACGGCTACACCGCACTCGCCGGTTACCCCGCGGGTTCTGCGTCGCAGGCGAGGTCCGGTTCGCCCTCCCGCCCCGCGCGGTGGCCGACGCGGTGCGGCCGATGACCGACCTGGCCGATGTGCGTGCGCTGGTCGCCGAGGCCGTGCAGCGGCGGCAGGTGCTCGATCCAGCACCTGGCCGAGGAGCTTGCCGCCGGGCCGGTCAATGGCTCGGCCCTGCTCCGCCAGGCACTGGCCGAGGTCGCGGAGGGAGTCCGGTCCGCTGCGGAGGCCGACCTGCGCGACCTGATCCGGTGGGCTCGCCTGCCGACGCCGCTGTACAACCCGCGGCTGCTCGTGGACGGGAGTTCCTGGCGATGCCGGACTGCTGGTGGCCGGAATCCGGGGTGGCCGGGGAAGCTGACTCGCGCGCCTGGCACTTTTCCCCGCGCGAGTGGGAGCAGACGCTCGCCCGGCATGCCCGGATGAGCGCGCACGGCATCATCGTGCTCCATTCCCTCCGCAGCGGATCCGCTCCCAGCGCCGCGAGGTGGCCGACGAGATCCGCCGGGCGCTCGCCGCCGGCCGCAAATTACCGCAAATCAGGACAATATCTGCGGATCAGAGTGGACGCGCGTTGGCCATCGCGGCCGCCGAGCGTGATTGTGGTCGGTCGTGCGCAACCACCCACAAAAGAATGTGGGTGGTGTGCCAACGACCACAAACGTTCCGGGCGGCGGCGAGCTTCGCGAGAGGGGTTGGCGGGGCGGAGGGGCCGCGGAGGCTGAGGTTGCGGCCGAGGGCGGGTGGCGGGCTGGGCGGGCGCGAGGGGCGGCGGTGCGCGAGGGCGGCGGTGCGCGGGGGCGGCGGTGCGCGGGGCGGGGTGCGCGAGGGGTTCGCGGGGGCTGAGAGGGCGGCGGTGGCGTGGGGCCGCGGTGCGGGCTGACGGGCGTAGGGCGCGGTGCGGGGGGCGGTGGAGGGGCGGTGGCTGGGGCTGCGGGCGGTGGGCTGACCGGGCGCGGGCTAGATCCAGCCGTGGTACCACATGTGGGACAGCCAGGAGGTGTAGGGGATGGCCTGGGCGGTCAGCAGCGGGTACAGGTAGGCGAAGTTCAGCAGCACGGCGAGCACGAAGGCGCCGGCCAGGGACGCGCCCACCGCGCGCCTGGCCGAGCCCGCCGTGGCGGAACCCATGACCAGGCCCAGGCACAGCACGACGGCGAGCACCAGGAACGGCACGAAGACGACCGAGTAGAAGTAGAACTGGGTCCGCTTGGCGTAGGCGAACCATGGCAGCCAGCCCGCGGCCACACCCAGCAGCACGGCGCCCGCCCGCCAGTCCCGGCGGGTCAGCCACCAGCCGAGGCACACCAGCAGGGCCAGGATGGCGCCCCACCAGAGCACGGGGGTGCCGATGGCGAGCACCTCGGCGGCATCTCCCTTGGCGCACACCCCGTGCCCCGACGTGGGGCAGCTCCAGTAGTAGGAGACCGGGCGGCTGATCGTCAGCCAGGTCCAGGGCTGTGACTGGTACGGGTGGTGTTTGTCCAGGCCGGTGTTGAAGGCCAGCATCGCCTTGTTGTACTCGAACAGCGAGATCAGCGGCGAGAGCACCGGGATGTTGACCCCGTGCTGCTGTGCCCAGTTCCGGTCGTAGCCGCTGCTCGTGGCGAACCAGCCGGTCCAGGTGGCCAGGTAGGCGACCAGCGGCAGCAGCGTGAACGAGCCGGCCAGCCCGCCGAGATCCCGGAGCAGGCCCGGGCCGGTGAACTTGCTCAGCCCGGCGGTCCGGCGCGCCCCGACATCCCAGGCGAGGGCCAGCGCGGCGAACGCGGGCACGAACCACAGGCCGTTCCACTTGGACCCGCACGCCAGGCCCAGGCACACCCCGGCGCCAATGCGCCACCAGCGGATTCCCGGCGGCGGCGCGCCGCCGGCCGCCGGGTCTGCCGCGGCGGCGGCGGTCAGCCTTTCGCGGTACTTGTCCCGGTCGACCACCAGGCAGCCGAACGCGGCCAGCACCCAGAACATCACGAAGATGTCCAGCAGCGCGGTCCGGCTCATGACGAACTCCAGGCCGTCCAGCGCCAGCAGCAGCCCCGCGACGCAGCCCAGCAGCGTGGACCTGGTCATCCGCCGGGCGATCCGGGCGAGCAGCAGGATTGACAGCGAGCCGACCACGGCCACGGCGAACCGCCAGCCGAACGGGGACAGCCCGAAGAGCCACTCCCCCGCGGCGATGAGCACCTTCCCGAACGGGGGATGGACCACGAACTCGCCGCCGGTGGTGAAGACGTGCGGGTCGCCGCGGGCCAGCAGCGCGTTGCGGGTGGTGCCGTTGCTCAGGTAGTTGTGCTCCACGCCGAACCGCAGGATGCCCAGCGCGTCCGGCACGTAGTAGGTCTCGTCGAAGATGACGGCGTGCGGATCGCCGAGCCGGTCGAACCGCAGATAGGTGCCGAACGCGGTGACCAGCAGCGGCCCTGCCCAGCCCCAGAACGCGCCGAGCGGCATGGCGGGGATCAGACGTGCGCGCAGCGCGTCCAGCCGGGTGGTGGTCCCGGCCGGCGCGGGCTCGACCCGAGTTTCCATCATCGAGGCACATCGTATGGGCTGCCGCCGCCGCGGGCACCGCGGCAATGGCCTACCGTGGTCGCGAAATGATTAACCGCGACTCCGGCACGCTCACCGTGGCGGCGGCCCCGCTCGGCGAGCCGGCGGACGCTTCGCCCAGGCTGGCGGGCGCATTGGCGGCGGCGCAGCTCATCGCGGCCGAAGACACCCGCAGGGCGCTCCGGCTCGCCAGAGAACTCGGCGTGAAAATTACCGGCCGCCTAGTTTCGTACTACAACGCCGTAGACCAGAGCAGGGTGGCCGAGTTGCTGTCCGCGCTGGAGGCCGGGACCGACGTGCTGCTCATCGCGGACGCGGGGATGCCCGGGGTGAGCGACCCCGGATACCGGCTGGTGGGCGCCGCCGCCGATGCGGGCATCTGCGTGACCGTGCTGCCCGGTCCCTCCGCCGTGACCGCGGCGCTCGCGGTCTCCGGGCTGCCCACCGACCGGTTCTGCTTCGAGGGCTTCCCGCCGCGCGGCAGCGGCGCCCGGGAGCGACGGTTCGCCGAACTGGCCGCCGAGCCGCGGACCATGGTCTTCTTCGAGTCGCGCCGCCGGGTCGCGGTCACCCTGGCCGAGCTGGCTGCCGCGTTCGGGCCGGACCGGCCGGCCGTCGCCTGCCGCGAGCTGACCAAGACCCACGAGGAAATCGCCCGCGGCACGCTCAGCCGAACTGACCGCCTGGGCGGAGCGGGGCGTCCTCGGGGAGATCACCCTCGTGGTGGGCGGCGCCGCGGCCAGGGCCCGCCAGCACCCCGGCGAGCCCGGCTGGGCGGCCAGCGTGGCGGCGGCGGTGGCGGAGGTGTCCGCGCGGCAGGCCGCGGGGATGCCGCGCAAGCTGGCTATCGCCGCCGTGGCCGCCGAATCGGGCCTGCCCAAACGTGTGGTGTACAACGCCGTGGTGGCGGCCGTCCAGCCCGGATAACCATGCCGGAACGGCTCGTGCGCACCGCTACGCTGGTGCGCATGTCCGCCACCACTCGTCACATTCTCGCCGCGCCGGCCTGGCCTTACGCCAACGGCCCGCGCCACATCGGCCATGTCTCCGGCTTCGGGCTGCCCTGCGACATGTTCAGCCGGTACCAGCGGATGGCGGGAAACCGGGTGCTGATGGTCAGCGGCACCGACGAGCACGGCACGCCCATCCAGGTCCAGGCCGACAAGGAGGGCACCACGCCGCGCGAGCTCGCCGACCGGTACAACCAGGTGATCACCGAGGACCTGGTCGGCCTGGACATGTCCTACGACCTGTTCACCAGGACCACCACCGGCAACCACTACGCGGTCGCCCAGGAGATCTTCACCGGCCTCTACCAGAACGGCTACATCTTCTCCCGCACCTCGCTGAGCGCGATCTCGCCGTCCACCGGCCGGACCCTGCCCGACCGGTACATCGAGGGCACCTGCCCGATCTGCGGGTTCGAGAGCGCGCGCGGCGACCAGTGCGACAACTGCGGCAACCAGCTTGACCCCGTGGACCTGATCAACCCCCGGTCGAAGATCAACGGCGAGACGCCCGCGTTCGTGGACAGCGAGCAGTTCTTCCTCGACCTGCCCGCGTTCACCGAGGTGCTCGGCACCTGGCTGCAGAGCAAGAAGGGCCGGTGGCGGCCCAACGTGCTGGCGTTCTCGCTCAACCTGCTGGACGGCCTGCAGCCCCGGGCGATCACCAGGGACCTTGACTGGGGCGTGCCGGTGCCGCTGGACGGCTGGCGGGACCGGCCGGACAAGCGGATCTACGTCTGGTTCGACGCGGTCATCGGCTACCTGTCGGCGTCGATCGAATGGGCGCGCCGGTCCGGCGACCCGGACGCCTGGCGGGCCTGGTGGCAGTCGGAGGACGCCGAGTCCTACTACTTCATGGGCAAGGACAACATCGTCTTCCACTCCGAGATCTGGCCCGCGATGCTGCTCGGCTACAGCGGGATCGGCGCGAAGGGCGGCACCCCGGGTTCCCTCGGCGCGCTGAACCTGCCCACCGAGGTGGTCGCCAGCGAGTTCCTGACCATGGAGGGGCGCAAGTTCTCCTCGTCCCGGTCCGTGGTCATCTACGTGCGCGACTTCCTGGCCCGCTACGACGTGGACGCGCTGCGGTACTACGTCGCGGTGGCCGGCCCGGAGACCCAGGACACCGACTTCACCTGGAGCGAGTTCGTCCGGCGCAACAACGACGAACTCGTCGCCACCTGGGGGAACCTGGTCAACCGGGCGGTGTCGTTCGCGGCCCGCAACATCGGCGAGGTCCCCGGGCCAGGCACGCTCACCGACACCGACCACGCGGCGCTGGAGCGGTCCCGCCAGGCGTTCGGCGCTGTCGGCGGTGAACTCGCCCGGTCCCGGTTCAAGAACGCGGCCACCGAGGCCATGCGGACCGTCGCCGAGGCGAACAAGTACATGTCGGACCAGGCGCCGTGGAAGCTGCGCGAGGCCGACCCGGAGCGGATGCGCACGATCCTGCACGTGGTGCTGCAACTCGTCGACGACGCCAAGACGCTGTTCACCCCGTTCCTGCCCCGCTCGTCGGAGAAGGTGCACGCGATGCTGGGCGGCGGGGGCCCGTGGGCCGGCCTGCCGCACATCGAGAAGGTCGACGAGGACGGCGGGCCGTCCTACCCGGTGATCACCGGCGACTATGACAGCGTCGCCCGGTGGGCGTCGGTCCCGGTCCGGCCGGGGACCCCGCTCACCGTCCCGCAGCCGCTGTTCGCCAAGCTGGACACCTCCGTGGTGGACGAGGAACTGGCGCGGCTGGAGAGTTCGTGACCGCTGCCCGCGCGGCCAGGGACGGGGTTCCCGCCCCGGGCAGCGTCCCGGCGCCGGATCCGCTGCCCGCGCCCGCGCTGGACGCGCACTGCCATCTGGACCTGATCGAGCAGCCCGCCGGGGAGGTGCTCGCCGCCGCGCGCGCCGCGGGCATCACCCGGGTGATCACGGTGGGCGTGGACCTGCCCTCGTCGCACTGGTCGGCCGATCACGCCGACCCCGGGGAGGGCGTCTACGCGGCGGTGGCGATCCACCCCAACGAGACCGCCGCGGCGGCCGCCTCGCCCGCGCACCGCGACGAGGTGCTTGCCGAGATCGCGAAGCTGGCGGCCCTGCCCCAGGTCCGCGCGGTCGGCGAGACCGGGCTGGACTACTACCGGGACCACGCCGCACCACAGATCCAGCGGGACTGGTTCCGCGCGCACATCGAGATAGCCAAGCAGGCCGGCAAGGCGCTCATGATCCACGACCGGGAGGCGCACGGCGACGTGCTGGCGATCCTGGCGGCCGACGGCCCGCCGGAGCGGGTGGTGTTCCACTGCTTCTCCGGCGACGCCGCGATGGCCAGGCAGTGCGCGGCCGCCGGGTACGTGATGAGCTTCGCCGGCAACCTCACGTTCGCCAACGCGCCCGGGCTGCGGGAAGCCGCCGCGGCGGCGCCCGCGGACCTGCTCCTGGCCGAGACCGACGCCCCGTTCCTCACGCCGGTGCCGCACCGCGGCAAGCCCAACACGCCCGCGATGGTGGCGCACACGGTGCGCTGCCTGGCCGGCGTCAAGCAGATCGGCGTCGCGGACATGTGCGCGCTGCTCACCGCGACCGGCGAGCGCATGTTCGGTCCCTGGTAACGCCGCGTCATGGCCGATGGCGACCTGCTCGGGCCCGCCGCGGTCCGCGAGATCGCGGCCCGGCTGGACGTCCGGCCCGCGAAGCGGCTCGGCCAGAACTTCGTCATCGACCCGGGCACCGTGCGGCGCATCGTGGCCCTGGCCGGCCTGTCTGCCGGGGATGCCGTGCTGGAGGTCGGCCCGGGGTTCGGCTCGCTGACCCTCGGCCTCCTCGCCGCCGCGCACCGGGTGGTCGCGGTCGAGGTGGACCCGGTGCTGGCGGCGGAACTGCCGCGGACCGTGGCCGCCGTGGCGCCGGGGCTCGCGCCGCGGCTGGAGGTGGTCACGGCCGACGCCGCCCGGGTGACCAGCCTGCCCGGCGAGCCGCCCACGGCGCTGGTGGCGAACCTGCCCTACAACGTCGCGGTGCCGGTGGTGCTGCACCTGCTCGCCACCTTCGGCTCGGTGGCCCGCGGCCTGGTCATGGTGCAGGCCGAGGTCGCCGACCGGATGACCGCGCCACCGGGCAGCAGGGTCTACGGCGTCCCCTCGGTCAAGCTGGCGTGGTACGCGTCGGCGCGGCGGGCCGGCCCGGTTCCCCGCGCCGTGTTCTGGCCGGTGCCGAACGTCGACTCGGGCCTGGTGGCGTTCGCCCGGCACCCGGCGCCCGGTGGCGGTGCCAGCCGCGAGGACACCTTCGCCGTGATCGACGCCGCGTTCTCCCAGCGCCGCAAGACGCTGCGCGCGGCGCTGGCGCGCTGGGCGGGGACGCCGGGCGACGCCGAGCGGATCCTGCGCGCGGCCGGGGTGGACCCCGGCGCCCGCGGCGAGGCGCTGACCGTCGCCGATTTCGCCCGGATCGCGCTGGCCCGAGGGGACGACCCCCCGGAACCCCCCGCTGGCCACAAGGCCTCGTGACTTCGTCACGCCGCCCTGGGCCGTGCCGGTCCAGGCATCGTGGACGTGCCTGCCATTAGGATCAAGGGCATCGTTACCCCTGTGAGCGCCGTCACCGCCAGAGCGCCGGCGAAGGTGAACCTGCAACTCGCCGTCGGCCCGCCCCGGGCCCACGGTTACCACGATGTGGTCACCGTGTATCACGCTGTGTCGCTCTTCGACGAGGTGACCGTGACCCCCGCGGAGCGCAACAGCGTCTCGGTCACCGGCGAGGGGGCGGACAGCGTCCCCGCCAACGGCACCAATCTCGCCGCGCGCGCCGTCACCACGCTGCTCGGCGCCGTGGGACCCGGTGCCAAGGACTCCCCGGGCGTGGCGATCCGGATCAGCAAGCGGATCCCGGTCGCGGCCGGGCTGGCCGGGGGCAGCGCCGACGCCGCCGCCGCGCTGGTCGCCTGCAACGAACTGTGGCGCACCGGCCTGAGCCAGGCCGAACTGTGCGAACTGGCCGCCGGAATCGGCAGCGACGTGGCGTTCGGGCTGGTCGGCGGCACGGCGATCGGAGTGGGGCGGGGCGAGCGGGTCACCCCCGCGCTGGCCGCCGGCACCTACCACTGGGTGCTCGCCTTCGCCACGGGCGGGCTGTCCACCGCGCAGGTCTACGCGGCCTGTGACCGGATCCGCGCCGCGCATGCCGGGCCGGACGCTGCCGGTGCGGCTGCGGTGAAACCGGCCGCCCGGTCCCGGGCGGGGCACACCGGCACCGCGGCGCCGCCGGGCCCGGCCGGGCTGGACAACCGGCTGATGGCCGCGCTGCGGTCCGGAAACCCCGCCGAGGTCGGCCCGCTGCTCACCAACGACCTGCAGCAGGCGGCGATCTCGCTGCGCCCCGAACTGCGCCGCACGCTGGCCGCGGGCATGGAGCACGGCGCGCTGGCCGCGATCGTCTCCGGCTCCGGGCCGACCTGTGCCTACCTGGCCAAGGACGCGCGCCATGCCGCGGCCCTGGCCGTCGCGCTCGCCGGGGCCGGGGTGTGCCGGACGGTGGTCCACGTGGCAGGCCCGGTGCCTGGTGCCAGCGTGACCGGCATCGGGCCAGACAAGGGGTGAGCGCGCCCACGTGAGCACGGAGCCGCTGTGAACCTGGTCAACCTGGAGAACGTCGTCAAGTCCTACGGGCACCGGGCATTGCTGGACGGCGTCTCGGCCGGGGTCGCCGCGGGCGAGTCGATCGGCCTGGTCGGGCGCAACGGCGCGGGCAAGAGCACCCTGCTCGGGCTGCTCGCCGGGACCGAGCGCCCGGACACCGGCCGGGTCACCCGCGCCAGGGGCCTGCGCGTCGGCCACCTCGCCCAGGCCGACCGGCTGACCGGGACCGTGGCCGCCCTGGTGACCGGTGGCCGGCCCGAGCACGAGTGGGCCGGCGACCCGCGCACCAGCTCGGTGATCGGCGCACTGCTTCCCGGCATTGATTTCAGTTCAGCTGCAGAACGATTGTCCGGCGGCGAGGCCCGCCGGGTGGCGCTGGCGTCGCTCCTCGCTGGCCAGCACGACCTGCTGCTGCTCGACGAGCCGACGAACCACCTGGACGTGGAAGCCGTTGCCTGGCTGGCCGCGTTCCTCGCCGACCAGGGCACGGCGATGGTGGTGGTGACGCACGATCGCTGGTTCCTGGACGCCGCCACCACGCGGACCTGGGAACTCGCCGATGGCAGGCTGCACGCCTACGACGGCGGCTACGCCGCCTACGTGCTCGCCCGCGCCGAACGGGCGCGCGTCGCCGATGCCACCGAGCGGCGGCGGCGCAACCTGCTCCGCAAGGAACTGGCGTGGCTCCAGCGCGGGCCGCCGGCCAGGACCAGTAAGCCCCGGTTCCGGATCGACGCCGCCAACGCGCTCATCGCCGACGAGCCGGAGGCCCGGAACGGGATCGAACTGGTCCGGCTTGCTACGGCGCGGCTCGGAAAGACGGTCATCGACGTGTTCGATGTGTCCGTGAGTGTGCCGGGGCGGGTCTTGTTCGATGACGTGTCGTGGCAGCTTGGGCCGGGGGACCGGATCGGGATCCTGGGGCCTAACGGGGCTGGGAAGACTACGTTCCTGAGATTGCTCGCGGGGGATTTGGGCGGGGTTGAGGGGCGTCCGGCGGGTCACCTGGGCGCGGACAGAACTCCGCGCCCAGGTGGCCCACCGGCCGTCCCTGTGACGGATCCCGGGGCGGCGGCTGAGGTGGAAGGTCCGGTGGTGGTCGCTGGGCGGGTGGTGCGGGGGAAGACGGTCCAGCTCGGGTACCTGGGGCAGGGGGGCGAGGGGCTGGATCCCGCGATGTCGCCGCGCGAGGTGGTCGCCGCCGTCCGGGGGAATCTGGAGGCGTGGGAGGGCGCGGGGTCGGTGGGGATCCTTTTGGAGAGCCTGGGACTGCTGGGGGACACCCAGTGGACCCCGGCCGGGGAGCTGTCTGGTGGGGAGCGGCGGCGGGTTCAGCTGCTGGCCTTGCTGGTGGGGGAGCCTAATGTGCTGCTGCTGGATGAGCCGACTAACGATCTTGATGTGGATACGCTGACGGAGCTGGAGGACTTGCTGGACGGGTGGGCTGGGTCCTGGTGGTGGTGAGTCATGACCGGTATTTCCTGGAGCGGGTGACCGATCATGTGGTGGCGTTGCTGGGGGACGGGAAGCTGTCGTTCCTGGCGGGCGGGATCGAGGAGTATCTGGAGCGGCGCGGTGCCGTGGTGCGGGCGGGAAGCGTGGCGGTGTTTGCCCCGGAACCGGGGGCAGGGGCAGGGGCCGGGGCAGCGAGGGATCGCCGTATCGCAAAGAAGGAACTGCAGCGGCTGGAGCGGCAGATCGACCGGCTCGGGGTGCGGGAGAAGGAACTCACCGGGGAGCTGGCGGCGGCGGCGAGCGACTACGAGGCGCTGATCGACCTCGGGGCACAACTGCGCGAGGTGCAGGCGGAGAGGGCGCGGCTGGAGGAGGAGTGGCTGGCCGTCGCCGAGGACGCGGAGTAGTCCAGGGCGGCTCAGCCGGCGTCGAGGGGGACGAGCAGGACGCGCAGCAGGCCGGCCAGGGTGTGCCGGCTGCTCTCGGTGAGGCCGGCCAGCAGCGCCTGTTCCTTCTCCAGCAGGTCGGCGAGGGTGGCGTCCACCCGGGACTGGCCGGCCGCGGTCAGCGTGACCAGCACGCCCCGCTTGTCCTGCGGGTCGGGCCGTCTGCGCACCAGCCCGGCCTGCTCCAGGCGGTCGATCCGGTTGGTCATCGTGCCCGAGGTGACCATGGTGGCCCGCAGCAGCGCGCCCGGGCTCAGCTCGTAGGGGGCGCCCTGCCGCCGCAGCGCGGCCAGCACGTCGAACCCCCAGGACTCCAGGTCGTGCGCGGCGAAGGCGCTGCGGCGCTCCCGGTCGAGGTGGCGGGCCAGCCGGGAGATCCGGCTGAGCACCTGCATCGGCCGCACGTCCAGGTCGGGGCGCTCGGCCTGCCAGGCGGCCACCAGGTCGTCGACCTCATCGGTCGGGCGGCTGGCCGCCGGCCCCCTGCCGCACCGCCGGAAGACGTGCCCGCGTGCTCCATGTCCAGAGAATATCTCTTGACATCAAGAATTATCCAGGGCAGGGTGGCGGTAGATAGCTTGACATCAAGAGACTTGGAGGGCTGCCATGTGGGATCCGGGCCAGTATCTGCGCTACGCCGGTGAGCGCGGCCGCCCCTTCTTCGACCTGGTCGCACGGGTGGGGACGGACGATCCCGGCTTCGTGGCGGACCTCGGCTGCGGGCCGGGGAACCTGACCGCTGCCCTGACCGGCCGGTGGCCCGCCGCGGAGATCCTGGGCGTGGACAGCTCACCCGAGATGATCGCCGCCGCCCAGCAAGAGGCCCGCAAGCACGACAGGCTGAGTTTCGCGCTCGGCGACATCAGCGACTGGCAGCCCGGCCGGAAGGTGGATGTGCTGCTGTCCAACGCGGCCCTGCAGTGGGTGCCCGGCCATCTGGACGTGGTCCGGCGGTGGCCGGGCCTGCTCGCGCCGGGCGGGTGGCTGGCCTTCCAGTTGCCCGGCAACTTCGACCAGCCGACGCACGCCATCCTGCTCGACCTCGTCCGGTCGGGCCGCTGGGCGCCGCTGCTGCGCGGCGTCGCGCTCAACCGCCAGGCCGGCCGCCCCGTGGAGTACCTCGACCTGCTGGCCCGGGCAGGCTGCTCTGTGGATGCCTGGGAGACCACCTACCTGCACGTACTGCCCGGCCCGGACCCGGTGGTGGAGTGGTACCGGGGCACCGGGCTGCGCCCCGTCCTGGCCGCGCTGGATCCCGGCCAGGCGGAGCGGTTCCTCGCCGAGTACCGCGAGCAGGTGGCGCTGGCCTACCCGGCGGCGCCCTACGGGACCGTGCTGCCGTTCCGCCGGGTCTTCGTGGTCGCGCAGGTCCGGTGAGGGCGGCCGGCGCTAGTCCCGCGGGGCGGCCGCCGCCCGCGCCGCCTTCGCCGAGATGCTCGGCGAGCGGTCCAGCTGGGACAGGCCGTTCCAGGCCAGGTTGATCAGGTGGGCCGCGACGACCTCCACCTTCGGCTTGCGGGCGTCCAGCCACCACTGCCCGGTCATGGCCACCATGCCCACCAGCATCTGGGCGTACATCGGGGCCAGCTTCGGGTCGTACCCGCGGTCGCGGAAGAAGTCGCCCAGCATGTACTCGACCTGGCTGGCGATGTCGCTGATCAGGCTGCCGAACGTGCCGGACCCGGGCGAAGGGGAGTCGCGGACCAGGATGCGGAAGCCGTCGGAGTTGTCCTCGATGTAGCGCAGCAGCGCCACCGCCGCCGCTTCGAACTTCTCCCTGGTGTTGGCGCCGCCGAGAATGGCCGTCGCCATGGCGAGCAGCCGTTCCACCTCGCGATCCACCACGACCGCGTACAGGCCTTCCTTCCCGCCGAAGTGCTCGTAGACCACGGGCTTGGAGACGCCTGCCTGGGCCGCGATCTCCTCGATGGACGTGCCTTCGAAACCCCGCTCCGCAAACAGCCTGCGGCCGATGTCGAGCAGCTGCTCCCGGCGCTCCTTGCCGGTCATGCGCCTGCGGTGGTTGCTGTTGCCGGTGCTCGAATTGCTCACCTATCCATCATCGCGGTCACGCGGCGGTCCGGTCACCCGGCTTCGCCACGCCGGCCCGTGTCGTGGAGCCCAGCGCGACGTCGCGCTGGCCGGTGAGCTTGGCGGACAGCCTGCGCTCGTCCGGCCACCGGACATCCCAGGCCCAGCCGAGCAGCTCGGCCCACCGGATGACCCGGGCGCTGATGTCGATCTGGCCCTTGAGGGCCCCGTGCCGGGCGCAGGTCGGATCGCAGTGGTGCAGGTTGTGCCAGGACTCGCCGAAGGAAAGGATGGCCAGCCAGGCGACGTTCCGCGACTTGTCCCTGACCTCGAAGTCCTCGTTGCCGAACGTGTGGCAGACCGAGTTGATGGACCAGGTGACGTGGTGCAGCAGGCAGATGCGGACCAGGGTGGCCCAGAAGAACGCGGTGAGCGCGCCGGCCAGGGACATCGACCACAGGCCGCCGATCAGCGCCGGGGCGAGCAGGGAGATCACCACCCACAGCGGGAACGCGTTCGACACGCGGCGGATGGGGCGGTCGGCCAGCAGGTCCGGGCAGAACTTCTGCTGCGAGGTCCGGTTCGGGTTGAACATCCAGCCCATGTGCGCGTACATGAAGCCCTTGGTCAGGGCCTGCCAGTCGGTGCCGAACCGCCACGGCGAGTGCGGGTCGCCCTCCCGGTCGCTGTACTTGTGGTGGCGCCGGTGGTCGGCCACCCAGACCAGCAGTGGGCCCTCGATGGCCAGGCTCCCCGCGATGGCCATCGCGACCCGCAGCGGCGTGTTCGCCTTGAACGAGCTGTGCGTGAAGTGGCGGTGGAAGCCCATGCTGATCCCCATGCCGGAGATCACGTAGAAGACGGCCGCGATCACCACGTCGTGCCAGCCCAGCCCCCAGCCCCAGGCCAGCGGGACGGCGGCGGCCACGGCGAGCAGTGGCACCACGACGAACAGCGCGACCAGGAAGCGGTCGCGGAAGGAACTGGGCTCGGGCTCCATGTCCGGGAGCGGGGTGGGCGGCGGGCTGGCGGGACTGCCCGCCGCGACGGGGGGGCCGGTTACCAGGGTGTCGGGGGGTGCCGTCATCGGTTCCTCGCTCTGCTCGGGGCGCCACGGGCGGGGGTACGCCTCAGGGCGGGGACTACGCTTACGTCACCGTAACCTACGAGAACGTAGGTTTGGCAAGAGGGCATACGCAGATTTCACCAAGAAGTGGCCTATGTAACACGTTGGATGCCGGAGCGTCTCATATCGCGAGATACGTCGCGCAGCGTGCGGCATTCTGGGCGTGCAGGCTGGCACGGCCGTCCGTACGTCCCTCGGCGCGGAGCGGTAGCCGAAGGCCGCATGCCCGGCGGCCGAGGCGTTCTGGAGGCCCCGGCCGGTAGAGTTTGAGCGGACGAAAACCGCTTGTCCTGCCTGGCAGGACGACCCGGTTGGTCCGCTCAACCGGTTCGAATCCTCGCCCGGCGAGCACGGGCCGGGCGGGCGCGCTCACGGTTCCTGGGCCGCGGCCGACGGCGTCGGCCGGGCCCAGCGGCGGCGCCGCGCGGGCCGCGGGCTTGCCAGGCCCGGCTGGCCTGCCCTGCATGAGCGGCGACCTGGGCCAGGGGCCGGTCAGCGCCGACAGCGAAGACGGCGAGTTGTTGAGGATGTAGTTGCACGGGCGGCACCTGGCCGTCCCAGCACAGCGCCGCGTGCACCGCCGGATTCCCCTGCACGAAGAGTCCATCTGGTTGATCCAGTCCGACCCGACGCTGGTCGAGGAGTACGCCACGCTGCCCCACTCGGCGATGAACACCGGCAGGCCGCCGTTGTTCGCCGCGAAGCGGACCGTGTCGGTGAACAGCGACGCCGGGCTCACCGGCGGCGTCCGGCCGTTGCCGAAGCTACGGTGGGCCGCCCTGGCGGTGCGGCAGCCGCCGGTGTTGTAGCCGTCGGCGCCGACGATGTCGACCTCGCTAGCTCCCGGCCAGAACTGGGACGCGGAACCGTTGAGTAGGCGAAGTGGGTCAGGATCAGCACGCAGTGCACCCGGCCGCCCTGGCTCCATTCCAGGTGGTGGTCCACGGCGATCTGGTGGATGTGGTCCCAGGCCTGGACGAACTGCGCCGGGGTGCCGAGGCCCGGTGGTGTCCCGGACACGTTCGCCTCGTGCTCGAAGGTCAAGTAGATGGCGCGGAGCCGGTAGTGGAAGGCCGCGGCGTTGAGCGCCTCGAGGAAAGACGGATCGTGCCGTCCTCCTGGCCGGCCGCGATCGATGAGTACGGGGCCCCGCCCGGTACCGTGTCCAGGCTTACCAGCATCGTGCTGCCCGACGCCATGAAGTTGTCCAATCTTCCTGGAAATTCTCACCGAGTGTGTCGTAGACGCGGACGATGGCAAGCTTGCGGCCCAGCTTCCGCTCCACCACGGCCAGTGGCACGTCGCCGCCGAAAATGTCGCCCCCGTGACGCCGGCCGCGTGCCCGCCGGCCAGGGCGTCTTGCTGGACTTCCCGCCGCCAGACGGTTCAGCGCGCCCAGGCTCGCTCCGCCCCCGTCCTTCGGTGTTTCCGGTGCCCTGTGCCCGCGGTGCGCGGCGCCATGCTGCCCCATGACCGTGGCTCACCGCTTCCCCACTGCCAGCAGCACACGCCGCGATAGCCACGGCCAGGCTTGCCGCCACGGCCAGCCCCCGCTGCCGCGCGCGGGAGAAGCGCCGCCCCCGCGCTCCTCGGCAGTGGTGCCCCTTAGCGCTAATGACGTCCCTCAAGACGCCAAGTCGGCATCCTTCATGGTGTCCAACGTAGGGCCTCCCCCTGCGGACGCTGTGTTCCGTCTGGGAACAGCCAGAATTTCCGCTAGGTACAACCGTGTGCGACAGGCCAGGCACTGGCTGTCACGACCGCGGGGCCCGAAGCCGGGGGGCCGGCCCGCGGCCGGCCACGCCGGACAAGGCGGAATGCCCGGCTTATACGATTGGCAAGGCCCTGGCCGAACCCCGAATAAAGGCCTGAGGGCTGGCGGGGCAGCCGAATGATCCGACCCGCGTCCAGATCACATATTGTAAGCTCTGCACTCGTCGCACATCGATGATTTCATCCCGCTCCATCGGCTCGACGTTGCACGGACAGGGGGTCCGATGCCATCCGGCAGGCGCAGCGTCAAAGACGTGTACAGCGTCATAACAGTCGTAGGAGGATACCAGGCCAGTTCGGGCTGAGGGGCGGCCAGCTGGCCGCCGCGCGGACCGCAGCGGCCTGTGCAGGGGACGGGCCTGCCGTGGAGATCCGGGGCGATGGCAGTGGAACAGCGGGGTGTGGCGGCCACCCCGCTGGCTCGGCGCCAAGCGCCGGACGCAAGCGAGGGAGTCAGTACAGTGAGGAGCACCGCAGCATGAATCCCGTCCAACGGCCGGACTCCTTTGAGGCGGCTGACTATGTCGGCGTGCTACGCCGCCGGTGGTGGATCGTGCTGGCGCGATGATCATCGGCCTGGTCGGCGCATTCGGCTATGTCACGGTCGCCCCCAAGTCCTACACCGCCACGGCCTCGGTGAACGTCATCCCCACCGCCGCCGACCAGTCCAACTCGGTGGCGGGCAGCCGCACCAGCGGCGCCACCGTCAACCTCGACACCGAGGCACAGGTCGTCACGTCGACCGCGGTCGCCACGCTGGCCGGGCAGATGATGCACAGCCCGCTACCCCGTACAAGCTGGCCACGCAGATCGCGGTCACGGTCCCGCCGAACTCCTCGATCCTCGACATCACCTGCAAGGCGTCCACCGCGGCCGGCGCGGCCACCTGCGCGAACGACTTCGCCAAGGCCTACCTGCAGAACCGGCAGCAGAGCGCGGTCGCCGACATCAACGGGCAGCTCAAGACCCTGCAGACGCAGTTCGAGCGCGCTCAACGCGCAGATCGCCGCGCTGAGCACCAAGATCAGCACCCTGCCGTCGAACTCGCCGACGCAGGGCCGCCGACACGCGCAGCTGGACATCGGACAAGAGCAAGCTGCAGCAACCTCACCGAGGACTACGCGAACACCAACGGCGAGCTGGCGAACACCAACGGCGGGTCCATCAACAACGTCGCCACCCCGCCGGGCAAGCCGAGCAGCCCCAAGAAGCTGCTGATCCTCCCCAGCGGGCTGGTGGCCGGCCTGCTCATCGGCCTGATCCTCGCGTTCCTCGTGGACCGGCGCGACAAGCGCATCCACGACGCCGACGCACGTCGAGCGCGTGCTCGACCTGCCGGTCCTGCTCGACCTGCCCGCCGGTGCCTTCGGCCGGGAGGTCTCCATCGCCTCGCCGCGGTCGAAGACCGGGCAGGCGTTCACCGACCTGGCCCATGGCGTGGCGGCGGCGCTCGGTGAGGGCAACCATGTGGTGTTCGTGGCCGGCGCGACGCCCGGCCCGGCCGGCAGCGTGGTCGCCGCCAACCTGGCCGTCACGCTCGCCAGGACCCACTCCGAGGTCGTGCTTGTCTGCGCGAACATGAACAGCACCGTCGCCCCGAAGCTGCTCGGGCTGGGCGAGGGCGAGGGCCTCGCCGAGCTGGTCGCGGGCAACGCCACCGTCCGGGACGTGGTGCGCGGCCCGGCGGGCATGCCCGGGCTGTGGGTGATCACCCCGGGTGCCGACCCGTCGCTGGCCTTCTACCACCTGCAGCACGACACGGCGCGGGCGCTCACCAGCCAGCTGCGCCGGGACGCGCGGTACGTCATCATCGAGGCGCAGGCGGCCGACGACGGGGCCGACACGTTCGCCCTGGGCGAGTTCGCCGACGCGGCGCTGGTGACGATCGAGGTCGCCCGCAGCACCAAGTCCGACGCCACCGAGTGCGTCCGCCGGCTCCGCCAGCTCCGGACGCCGGTGCTCGGTGCCGCGATCCTGCCCGCACTGGGCGGGCGCATCACCGTCCGCCCGCCGCGCCAGGCACCGCCGCGGCCCGGCGCCGGGCCGGGCTCCGAGCAGGGCCCGGACAGCGCGGCCGCCGGGCGCGGGCCGGGCGAGTTCACCCCCATCTCGGGCATGTCCGCGAACATGTCGGACCGGAGGGACCGCGCGGGCCGTTCCCGCGACGGGCACGGCGGCCGGGCAGACAGCGTTCCGGAACCTGACCCATGACACGCGGGCGGCCAGCGCGGCCGTCGCGCTGGGCCGGAAACGGGCTCGCGGTCGCGGCCGGGCTGGCCGTGGCGGCCTGTGCCGCGAGCGCGCCCAACCTGGTCCAGTCCGGTGCGCCTCGTCACCGTCGGCGAGCCCGGCGGCGAGTGCCGGGCGCCCACACCACAAAGGCGGGCCCGACCGGCGCCGCTGACCGATCTGGCCGCGGCCAGCGCCGCCGACGCGGCGCGGCGCGCCGTCGCGCTGGTCCTGGCCGGGTCCAGCCCGAGCGGCCTCGGCTCGGCCGACGTGGTCTACCAGGAGTTCGCGGCACCGGTGCGGTACATCGCGGTGTTCCAGTCCAAGGAGGCGACCGGGGTGGGCCCGGTGACCAGCACCCAGCCGACCGACGGGCAGACGCTGTCCGTGCTGCGCCCGCTGTTCGGCTACGACGGCAGCACCCCGGTCTTCACCAAGGAACTGGACCACACCCAGGTCACCGACATCGGCAAGGCCACCCACGCGTCGCTGTATTCGACCGCGGGGCACGGGGTGACCACCTCCACCAGGGCGGTGCAGCGGGCGGTGCGCGGCGGCGGCGCGCCGCCGCAGATCTTCTACTACCGGGGCGAGGGCCCGGGTAGCAGCGTGCTGGCCAGCGACCACCTGTCCAGGCCCTCGTCCGCGACGGTGACCATCCCCGGCTACGGCACCGAGTCATGGGCGTTCGACTCGAAGACCGGCCTGTGGACGCTGGCAAGGGCGGCCCGAAGGTCGGTGTCGCCAACGTGGTCGTGCAGACGGTGCCGTACAAGCAGGCGGTGGTCAACCACAGCGCCGGGACCACGGTGCCGAGCGCCCGGGTCATCGGCACGGGCTCCGCCAGGTGCTCTCCGGCAGCGCGGGCGGCAGCGGCACCGCCGCGCCCGGTAGCTGGTCCAAGCCGCACCTGAACCAGCTCACCAACTACATCGACGGCAACGGGTACCCGATGGCGTTCCAGCCCGGCCCTACCTGGGTCATCCTGGCGCCGCCCGGCACCCGGTTCAGCACGTCCGGGGGACAGTGATGAGGCAGGCCGGAGCACGCGCGGCAGCGCCCGGGTGCCCCGCCGAGGCAACGAGGAGCCGATCGTGACGACCGCCCTTGATCGAGCCGGCCAGAACGGCCACGGTGGCTCCAAAGGCGCGCCCGCGGCGCAGCCAGAGGTCCCCGGCCGCGCCCGCCCGGCCAAGCGGCTCAGCTGGTTCGCGCGGGACCCGGCATGGCCGATCGTGGCCCTGCTGGCCGGCTGGCCGCTGTGGTGGTGCCTGGGCATCGGGGACTACTTCCCGATCCTGCTCGCCTTCCCCATGATCCGCCGGATGTGGCACTGGCGGGTGAACCAGGGAGCGGACCATCAGGCTCCCGCCCGGGTTCAAGATCTGGACGCTCTTCCTCATCGTGACCCTCTTCTCCATCGCGACGATCTCGCTGACCTCGCCCGACTCTGTGGTGAGCCCGACCGGCAGCCGCATCATCTCCTGGGCGCTGCGGACCGGCGTCTACTTCGCGGTGACCGTGCTGCTCGTCTACGCGGGCAACCTGACCGAGGCGGAACTGCCGCGGCGCCGTCTCGCGTGGCTGCTCGGCCTCGTCGGGATCTACACCGCGATCGGCGGCATACTGGGCGTGGCCGACCCGCACTTCCAGTTCACCTCGCCGACGGCCTACGTGCTGCCGCAGAGCCTGCAGAACAACAACGGGCTGCTCGCGATGATGCTGCACCCGGGGTTCTCCCAGGTGCAGAACATCCTCGGCTACGCGGTGGGCCGGCCAAGGGCCCCGTTCGACTACACCAACATGTGGGGCAACGTCCTGGCCATCATGCTGCCCTGGCTGATGGTGGCCTGGTGGTCCTACGGCAACCGCAAGGAGCGCCGGAACCTGCTGATCGTCCTGGCGGTCGCGCTGGTGCCGGTCGTCTACTCGCTGGACCGCGGGCTGTGGGTCGGCCTCGGCGTCTCCATCCTGTACGTGGCGGTCCGGTTCGCGCTGCGCGGCAGGCTGGCCCTGCTGGCCGGCCTTTTCGGGGTGCTCGCGCTGGTGGCGGTCGTGGTGGTCGCCTCCCCGCTGCAGAGCCTCATCAGCCAGCGCCTGTCGCATGGCAAGAGCAATGCCGTCCGCTCGTCGCTGTCCGGGCTTGCCATAGACGTCGCGGCGTCCTCCCCGGTCGTCGGCTAGGGGGACACCAGGCACGAGCTGGGCAGCACCAACTCGATCGCGGTCGGCAAGACGGCCAAGTGCCACAGCTGTGGTTCCCGCGACATCGGCGGCAACGGCCAGTTCTGGATGCTGCTCATCACCAGCGGCTTCCTGGGCGCGGGGCTGTACTGCGCCTTCTTCCTCTACGGGATCTGGCGGTACTGGCGAGATCCGACGCCCTACGGGCTGGTGGGCGTGCTCGTGCTGATACTGGGCTTCCCGTTCATGATCGTCTATATCGCGGTGGGGCCGCCCCTTGCCTTCACCATGCTTGCCTATGCCCTGCTCTGGAAGAATGACCGGGTACTGCACGAGGAAGCGGTGGAAGCGGCCGCCGAGTCCGAGGCTCAGCTGCGCGCTCAGCTGAGCGCCAGGGCCGTCGCCGCGAGGGCTGAGGCATGACGAGGTCACCGGGGGTGACACGCTGGCGCGGGTGAGGCGTAGCTCCAGCGAGGCGTGGCCGGAACCGCGGGCCTATGCCGGCGCTCCGCGTATGCCGGCACAGCGCGGCCGGACAGGCACTGCCCCGGTCCGGGCCGCCAACGGCCATCCCGCCGTGGCGACGCAAGGCACCCCCGGCCCGGGCGGGCGCCCGGCGGGCAAGGGCGGCCAGCCGCAACTGGCCGAGGTCGCCAGGGGCGGCACCCTCAACCTGATCGGCGCGGGCGTCTCCGCGCTGACCACCGTGGGTGTCACGGTCTTTGTGACCCGCGAGTTCAGCAGGGCGGTGGCAGGTGCCTTCTTCACCGCCACCTCGGCGTTCCTGATCGTCGAGGCGGTGGCGAGCCTGGGCGCCAACGTCGGCCTCGTCTACTTCATCGCCCGGCTGCGCTCGCTCGGTGAAGAGAAGCGGATCCCGACGATCCTGCGCGCGGCCATCATCCCGGTGATCGTGGCGTCGATCCTGCTCATGGTGGGCATGGTGGCCGTGGCGACCCCGCTGGCGAAGGTCCTGCTCAGCGGCCACCTCGCCAAGGGGGGGCGCTGAGCCCGGCCGCGGTGGCGCAGGCGCTGCGGGCGCTGGCCCTCACCCTGCCGTTCGCCGCGCTGCTCGACACCTACCTGGGCGTGGGCCGTGGCTACCGGGACATGCGGCCCACGGTCGTGATCGACAAGATCGGCCGTTCGGTGGTCCAGCTGGCCGGCATCGCCATCGCCGTGGCCGCCGGGAGCGCCGCGCTGCTCGCGCCGCTGTGGGCGCTGCCCTACGTGCCCGCCATGGCCATCGCCTGGTTCTGGATGCGCCGGATCCGGCGGCAAGCCCTCCAAGGGCCCGCGCGCGGCATGCCCGACGTCCCGCCGGAGCTCGCCGCGCTGCTGGCGCTGTCCACCCCGGTGCCGAAGACCATGGGCGGCGCCATGCCGGGGCGGCGCCGGATGGCGCAGCGCCGGGTGGCAAACGCCAACCCCCGCGGCTTCTGGCGGTTCACCACGCCCGCGCGGCATCGCCAGCCTGGCGTCCATCACGCTGCAGCGGATCGACATCGTGCTCGTCGCGATCTTGATCGGGCCGGTCCAGGCTGCCGTGTACACGGCGGCGACCCGGTTCCTGGTGGCCGGCCAGCTCGGCAACATGGCGATCAGCATGGCGGCGCAGCCCCGGTTCACCGAGCTTTTCGCCCTCGGCGACCGGCGCAGCGCGAACGTCATCTACCAGGTGACCACGGCCTGGCTGGTGCTGCTCACCTGGCCGCTGTACATGCTGGCCATCGTCTTCGGGCCGGAAGTGCTCAGCGTGTTCGGCCACTCCTACAAGGCCGGCGCCGACGTGATGCTCATCCTCGGCCTCACCATGCTGCTGGCCACCGCCTGCGGTCAGGTCGACATGGTGCTGATCACCACGGGCCGCAGTAGCTGGAGCCTGATCAACGGCCTGCTGGCCGTGGGCGTGAACGTGGGCCTGGACCTGGTGCTCATCCCCCGGTACGGCATCACCGGCGCCGCGATCGGGTGGGCCATCGCCATCATGGTCACCAACCTGATGCCGATGGCCCAGCTAGCCGCGTCCATCCACCTGCAGCCGTTCGGGCGCGGGACGCGTGCTGGCGTGCGGCCTGTCCACGGTGAGCTTCTGCGCCATCCCGTTCGGTGATCCGTGCGGTGCTCGGCGGCGGCCTGGTCTCGCTGGCCGTGGCCGTGGCCGCCGGATCCGTGCGTGCAGGCGGCCGGGCTCTGGAAGTTCCGCGGCGTGCTGCGCCTGTCGGCCATGCCGGGCGTGTCCGCCATCCAGGGGCGACTACGGCGCGCGGCAGCTGATCGATGACGGATCGGCAGTATCAGAAAATCAAAATCCATGCCGCCGCGGAGTGAACCATTACCCCCACCTCGGGCGTCCGTTAAGGGGGACGCCAACCATCCTCGGGTGAAGCGCGGCCCAGTACGTGAATGAGGCAGGGGCATCAAGTGACTATGGGACTGGCGGTGCCGGTCGGGCCGGCTGACCGGGCGATTCGCCGTGGCCGGAATGGTCTGCGGGGCAGGCATCCGCGCTACGTTCAGTCACCGCATGTTACTCCGCCATGACCTGGTGTTTCGATATTCTTATCGCGCCTGTTCTGTGGCCATCGGCCGCACCCGGGGGGCTTGCCAGCTGCAAGGCTTTTACTGGAGCGAGACCTGAGCCGGAGTTTACGGACCTATTAAGGTCGGGGTATACCTGTCCTTTAGGGGATGTGATCTATGGGGATCATGGACGGCGTCAGGGACGCGAGGCCTGCCGCGGCCACTGGTGCGGGGGCGCCGCCCCTGCGCTTGGCCGACGACTGGGAGCGGCTCGCGTACCTGCGCGAGGTCTGTGAGCTCCTCTGGCCGCCGACCGCGGAGATGACGCTCTACGGCGGGGCCCACGGCTGGCCGCAGCTCACCGGGGCGGTGCGGCCCCGGTCCCTCGGCGGCCCCGCCCGGCCGGAGAGCCGTGACTTCGTCCTGATTCCCGGGGTCCGTCACCCCCGGCTGCTGGTGCCCGCGGCGCCCCGTGCCGCCGCGGCGGCACTGCGCCAGTACGGCCAGCCGAGGTCGTGGCCGGCCCGCATGGGTGTCGCGGCGTTCGCGATCGGGCTGGCGAGCGGGCTCGGCGGGACGCTGCTCGGGGTCAGGGTGCGGGTGACCGCCCCGCCGGAGGCCGAGAGCGTCGAGTCCTATCTCAGGTCCGTGCTCTCCCCCGACATCAGGGTGAGCATCCGCCTGGGACCGGCCCGCGCCAACCGCAAGCCAGTGCTCCAGTTGCACACGACCACCGGGGAGCCGGCCGGCTTCGTCAAGATCGGGTTCAATGCCCTGACCCGCGACCTGGTGCGGGCGGAGGCCGCCTCCCTCGCCTGGCTGGAGCATACCGGGCTGGCCGGGATCTCGGTGCCCCGGGTGATCCACCACGACCAGTGGCATGGCATGGACGTGCTCGTGCTGAGCGCGCTCCCGGTCTGGCAGCGCCGCCGTGCGCTTACCCCCGCTCAGCTGGCCGCCGCCATGGAAACCGTGGCCCGGGTCGGCGGGCTCCAGCAGGGAGCGCTGGCCAGTGACGCCTACCTGCGGCAGCTCGGGGACCGCCTGGAAGCCGCGGACCCGGGCCCGGAGCGCTCCGCGCTGCTCGAGGCGCTGGACACGCTCGCCGGGACGGGGCTGTGCGCGGGCCTGACCTTCGGGGCATGGCACGGCGACTGGTCGCCCTGGAACATGGCGAGCACCAGGGCCGGGCTCCTGGTGTGGGACTGGGAACGGTTCGGCTCCGGCGTGCCGCTCGGCTTCGACGCCCTGCACTACTGGCTGCAGAGTGAGGTCGGGCCACAGCACCGGGACCCGCTGGCTGCCGCCACCGACTGCCTGGCGCGCGCGCCCGGGCTGCTTGCCCCGTTCGGCATCGACGCCGCGCAGGCCCGCCTGACCGCTGCCCTGTACCTGGCCGACATGTCCACCAGGTACCTCGTGGACCGGCAGGCCGCGGCGGGTGCACCGCTCGGCGCCCCCGGCACGTGGCTGATCCCCGCACTGGTCGGCGAGGTGGCCCAGTACCGGGCGCAGCAGAACGGCAAGCACTAGGCCGGCAAGTGCCGCCATCGGGGTTCGGGGGGTCGCCACCCCGGAAGCAGGGCGGGACGATTTGGCTGGTTAACGTCCCTTTCGAACCGCACGTGCCGGTCACCGCCGGTAGCATCGGGCCCATCGCCCGGCCAGCATCCAGACGAGGTCGCACACTATGGCAGTTACCCCGCGCCACGGGAGCAGGAGCCAGCCGCAGCCACCGCCATCGGGGCTTGGCTTCGGCCAGATGGTCCAGCTCGGTGTGCTCGGCCTCGCCTCGGACATCCGCGACCGCAGCAGGGACCCGGCCCTCCGCAAGCGGCCGTCGGCGCAGGCCCTCGATCCCAGGCTGCACCGGCCCATCTTCATCATCGGGGCGCCCAGGTCCGGCACCACATTCCTGGGCAGTTGCCTGGGCCGGATGCCCGAGGTCTCCTACCACTTCGAGCCCCGGCTGACCAAGGCCGCGGCCCGCTGCGTGTACGACGGCTCCTGGAGCGAGCGCCGCTGCGCCGCGGTGTTCCATGCCTTCTACTCGGCGATGCTGCTCGCCGGCCTGCACGGCGGCCGCCGCTTCGCGGAGAAGAACCCGGAGAACAGCTTCGTCGTGCCGTTCCTGGCCGAGTCGATGCCTGACGCGCAGTTCATCCACATCATCAGGGACGGCCGGGACGCCGCGGTCTCACATGCGGAGCAGCCCTGGCTCAACGCCGCGTCGGCGGGCTCGGGCAAGCGCGGCCGGGGCGGGCAGTCGTGGGGCCCCGCGGCCCGGTGGTGGGTCGAACCCGACCGGCGCGAGGATTTCGCCGCGGTGCCCGACATCGTGCGGTCGGCATGGTGCTGGCGCCGGTTCACCGAGGCCGCGCTGGCGGGGCTGGCGACGCTCCCGGCCGGCCGGTCGATCGAGGTGCGCTACGAATCCGTCGTGTCCGACCCGATGCACGCGGCGGATGTGCTGGGGGGGTTCCTGGAGACCACGCCCGCCGGGCTTGACGCGCTGCGCGGCGGGCTGTCGCGGGCCAAGCCGGACTCTGTCGGAAGGTGGCGCAAGACCCTTGACCAGGGGCAGATTAGCGAGGTTGAGGACGAGATCGGGCCGCTGCTCGCCCGGCTCGGCTACTCCTGACCGCGCTGCGGCCTGGTCCGCTCGCGGGCCCGCCCGGCGTGCCCGGCCCGCCCGGCGTGCGCTTGGGGCCGGGCTGGCTGCCCTGGCCGCGGTCTGCATCAGCGCGGCGGGGATCGCCGGGCCCGCGGCCGCGCGGACCGGGGCAGCGGCCGTCCCGGTGTCACTGACCGGCCCGGTCCGCACCGTGACACCGGGCCTGCTGGGCCTGAACGCGGTCAACACCACCGGCCCGCGCTGGGACGACACTGCGCTCGACGCCGTGCTGGGCAAGTTCGGCCCCGGTGTGCTGCGCTACCCGGGCGGCACGAACGCCAACTACTGGGACTGGCAGAAGGGCTGGTTCCAGCCGGGCAACTGGCCCGCCGAGAAGCCGAACCCCGTCGACGACAAGATCGGCGTCTTCAAAGTGGGCCTCGCCGCGGCGGGATCGGCCCCGATGTTCGTGCTGAACGTGCTGACCTATCAGGGGGCCATCGGCTCCGCCTCGCTCAACGGCGCCATGCTGCGAGGGCAGATCGCCTTCCTGCGCGCCGCGGCCGCGGCCGGGATGCCGGTGGCGAAGGTGGAACTCGGCAACGAGCTGTACCTCAACGGGGCGGTCAACCACGGCCCGCACGGGCGGGACTATGCCCAGCGGTTCCCCACGGCCGCCGGCTACGCGGGCCAGATGAACACCTGGATCACCGCCCTGCACAGGGACTTCCCCGGAGTGCAGGTCGCCGCCGTGGCGGCGGACCCCAACTTCATCCCCGGCGTATCGAAGCGCCGTGAGACCTGGGATCAGGATGTGCTGCCGGCCCTGCACGGCGAGGACGTGATGTCCGTGCACGAGATCCAGCGCGTCTACCAGGCGGGCCCGCCCGCGACCGTGCTCGCCCAGCCGTACATCCGGTACCAGACGTTCAAGTCCAGGCAGCTCAAGCTGATCGAGGCGGACAAGCTCCCGGTCTGGCTCACCGCCTACAACATGGAGGACCAGACTCCCGGCCACGTGCTCCAGGGCACCTGGCTGCACGGGCTGTACGTGGCCGAGCAGACGCTGCTGTACCTGGCCAATCCCGAGTTCGGGTACATCGGGCTGAGCGGGTCCATCGGCACCGCTCACGGCGGCGCCATCTTCGACGGCCCGGACGGCCTCGGGGCTGGCCAGCCGCATACCGTCCCGCTGGCGCTGACCGCGGCGGGCACGACGCTCGCGGTGATCCAGGGTGCCTTCCACGGCGCGAGGAAGTCCCAGGCCCTCGCCTTCACCGGCGGCCCCGCCCTGGGCGGCACCGGCGCCCCCGCGCTGACCGGCGAGGCGGTCACGGCACGCGCAGGCCGCAGCTCGTCCTGGTGAACTGCTCGTCGCAGTCAGTGACCCTGAACCTGTCCTCGATCTTCCCCGGCGGGTTCAAGGCGGCCCAGATGACCGCGCCCTCGGTCACGACGCTGATCACCGGCCCGTCCGCGACTACCACGACGACCAGTTCGGGGACGGCGCGGTTGCAGGTGCAGCCCTACACCCTGGCGACCGTCCAGAGCTAGCTGTTCTGCCCGGGGGGCGACCCCCGGTGGCCTGACCTGCGGGATTTACCGCACGTTCAACACAAAACAATTATTCCGTTCCAAAACGATCTACCCCGATTCCCACCACATCGGACGAGATGCAGCAGTAAAGTTCATCAGGCGGGGAGAACGAGTGCTGAAATAAGCGACATGGGGGTGTTTCGTAGTGACCGCGCTGGCCGGATCCCATGTCGCCGCCACAAGCGACAGCGCCGGGGCGGAAGTCACCCCGAAGCCCGGGCAGGCGCCCATTGTCGTCTACATCGCCGGGTCCGGCCGCTCCGGCAGCACCCTGCTGGAGCGTGCTCTCGGCGAGATCCCGGGTTTCGTCAACGTCGGTGAGCTCATCGACCTGTACCGGCGGACCGCCACCCACGGGGAGCGCTGCGGCTGCGGCGAGCCCTTCGCGCAGTGCGCGTTCTGGTCCCGGGTCGGAGACGCGCGCCTTCGGCGGCTGGCAGGAGCAGAAGCTCACGGCAACCGACCGGCTCCAGGGCAAGGTGGCCCGGCAGCGGCGCATGCCGCGGCTGCTGGCGATGCCGCTGGCCGGCTCGGCGTTCCGCGCCGACGTCGCCGCCTACGGCGCGAGCTACGCCGGCCTGTATGCGGCCATCGCCGCCGAGGCGGCCGCGACCTGCGTCGTGGATGCCAGCAAGTGGCCGGTCCAGGCGCTGGCGCTCGCCAGGGCCGGGCTGGATGTACGGGTGATCCACCTGGTCAGGGATGTGCGAGGGGTCGCCTACTCACTGGGCAAACGCGATGTGTCCCGCCCGCACGCGGTCGCCGAGACCGATGTCATGACGCATCTGTCGGCCGCGGAGGCGGCCGCCCGCTGGGTGGCCGTGCAGGGCCAGGCCGGGCTGCTGCGCTGGTGCGGCCTCCCGGTCACGCGGATGCGCTATGAGGAGTTCGTCCGGCAGCCGGGGCAGGCCGTGGCGGCGGCACTGGCCGGAATCGGCCTCCCCGCGCCACCGGCCCACCTGGCACACCTCGGTAACGGGCGGGTCGTGCTGGGCACCAGCCACGGCCTGTCCGGAAACCCGTCCCGGTTCACCGGCGGTGAGATAACGCTGCGCGCCGACGAGAAGTGGCGCACCAGCATGTCCCGGCGCGACCGCCTCATCGTCACGGCGATCGGCCTGCCCCTCATGCTGCGCTACGGCCTGAAGGCCGCAGGCAGCCCCGCGGAGAAACTTCAGGCCCATGACTGATGCACCGGTCCCGGTGCCCGAGGAGTGGCCACTGGTGTCGGTGATCATGCCGACGCGTGGCCGGCCTGAGCTCGTCCGCGAATCCATCGCCGCGGTCGTGGCCCAGACCTATCCCGGGCAGATCGAGTGCCTGGTGGTGCACGACCAGGAGCCACCGGATGAGGAACTCACCGCGCCTGGGCACGCCGCAGCGCCAGGTCAAGGTGGCCGCGAACACCCACTCACCCGGCCTGGCGGGCGCCCGGAACACCGGCCTCGACGCCGCCCGCGGCGACATCGTCGCGACCTGCGACGACGACGATGTCTGGCACCCGGACAAGCTGGCCAGCCAGGTCGAGCGCCTCCGGCACGAGCCGGGACTGCTGGTGGTGGGCTCGGGCATCAGGCTGATGCTGCCCGGCAAGGTGGTCGAGTGGCCGGGGCGGGCGGAGCACGATCAGCTATGAGCTGCTGCTGCGCAATCGCGTCAAGGAGCTGCACTCCTCCACCCTGGTGATGCGCCGTGAGGCGTTCGCCAAGGTGGGCCCCTACGACGAGAAGCTGCCGCGCGGCTATGCCGAGGACTACGACTGGGTGCTGCGGGCGGCCCGGGCAGGCCAGATCGGCATCGTCACCCGCCCGCTGGCCGACATCCGCAAGGACGGCAGATCCTGGTATGCGGGCGGCGCCGAGAACGCGGCCCTGGCGCTGGAGTACATGCTCGCCAAGCATCCGGACATAGCCGCCTCCCCCCGCGGTCACGCGCGCATGCTCGGCCAGATCGCCTTCGCACGGTCCGCGCTCGGCGAGCGCGGACCAGCCATCCGCTACGCCACCAAGGCGGCGCTGCGGTGGCCAATATCGCCCTATCCCGTATATCGCTTTTGTGCACGCCACCACGCGCATTCATCCCCAGCATCTACTGCGAGCGGCCCGGCTGTTCCGTCGCGGCATGGCGTGAAAGGGTGTTATGTCCGACCTGCTGCCAAACTTCCTTCACATCGGGCCGAGCAAATCGGGCTCCACCTGGCTGCACGAGGTCCTCATCGGCCATCCCGAGGTCTACCTCACCCAGGCGAAGGATCTCTACTTCTTCAACCGCTACTACGATCGCGGGCCCGGGTGGTACCGGTCGCAGTTCCGCAGCGCGCAGCGAGAACACAAGATCATCGGTGAGGTCTGTCCCGACTATCTGTCGTGCGGCGAGGCGCCGGAGCGGATCCACGCCTGCCTCGGCCCGGACGTCCGGCTGATGGTCACGCTCCGGGAACCGATCTCCCGGGCATTCTCCTCCTACCTTTACCTGGCCAAGCACGGCGAGGCGGCCGCCACCTTCCGGGACACCACGAAGACCTCCCCGGAGTTGCTCGAAGAAGGCCGCTACGCCACTCACCTGCGCAGTTACCTGCGCTATTACGGCCGTGACTCGCTGTACATCGCGCTCTTCGACGACCTGCAAGCCGATCCGCAGGCGTTCCTCGACGGTGTCACCGACTGGCTCGGCATCGGAGCGCTGCCGCTGAGCCCGGAGCAGCTCCAGGCCCAGTTGCCGGCCAGCAAGGCACGGTGGCTGCCGCTCGCGATGGTTGCCAAGCACGGCGCCAACTGGGTCACGGCGGCATGACGGGGCGGCCCTGGTGGGCACGCATGAAGCGGTCGGCGGTCGTGCAGCGAATGCTGTACCAGCCGCTGGGTGACGACCGGCCCGAGATGGCGCCCGAGGATGTCGCGTTCATGCACGAGCAGCTCGACGCGGAGATCGCGGCGCTGGACAGCGAGTTCGGCCTTGGCCTGCGGCGGCGGTGGGACTGGCATTGAGCCAACGGGCACGTGAAGCCGCCACGCGGATCCGGGCCACCGGTCCGGAGCCGCTCACCCGGCTTGGGCGGCGCAGCTACCCCGGATGAGCGGGGCGACCGCCGGCCTGCGGATGGCGCCCGGGTTCATCCTGATCGGCGCGCAGCGCTGCGGCACCACGTCCCTGTTCCGTGCCCTGACGGCCCACCCTCAGGTGATGCCGCCGACGTTCCGCAAGGGCGTCAACTACTTCGACCTGAACTACCACCGCGGCGCCCGGTGGTACCGGGCCCACTTCCCGGTGACCGAGATCGCGCGGCTCAGGGCGGGGCGCCACGGCCCGCCGGTCGCCTGTCGAGGCCAGCGGCTACTACCTGTACCACCCGCAGGCGGCCGAGCGGCTCGGCCACGACATGCCCGCGGTGAAGCTCGTCGCCATGCTGCGCGATCCGGTCGAGCGGGCCTTCTCCGCACACAAGCACGAGTCCGCGCGGGGCTACGAGCAGGAGAACTTCCAGCGGGCGCTGGAGCTGGAAGACGACCGGCTGGCTGGTGAGATCGAGCGGATGCGGGCCGATCCCGCCTATGAGAGCTTCGCGCACCGGCACCACTCCTACCGGCACCGGGGCCACTACGCGGAACAGCTCGAACGCGTCTATCGAGTTCTTCCCCCGCGCGCAGGTGCATGTGATCGACAGCGCAGCGCTACTTCAGCCAGCCGGCCAGGGAATACCGGGACCTGCTGGCGTTCCTGGGGCTGCGGCCCTTCGAGCCGGCGTTCGCCGCCGCCAATGCCCGGCCCAGCCCGCCGATGGAGGCCAAGTGCAGGCGGATGCTGGAGGAGTACTATCATCCTCATGACGAACGGCTGGCGAAACTGCTCGGCCGCCAGCCGGGCTGGGTCCGGTGAGCCGCAGCCGTGCATCGTGATCCCCGGACAACCGCCACTTCCTGCAGCGGAGTGCCCAAGTCTGCCATGCTGTTGGCCAAACGGCAGGTTCCGGCCCGACAGGACAGCCGTGAAGGGAGATCGCCAATGGAGAGGGTCGGTCCAGGCGGCGCGCGAAGGCCGGTGGCGCCATGAACGCGGCCGACAAGACCGCAGCTACCCGCCATGCCCGACACGGGCAAGGGCGCCGCGTACCGCCGGACGCCGCCGCAGCTGCGCCCGGATCGCAGCTTCTCGGGCTATGTGCGCGATCCCAAGTCACTCAACCCGGCGCTCAAACAGGCGGCCCGGCTGACCCTGGTCACGGCCCGCATGCCCACCAGCCGGGCCCGGATCCTGCCCAGCTTCCTCATCGTCGGTGCCCAGCGGTGCGGGACCACCTCGCTGTCCCGGACGCTTGACGAGCACCCCGCCGTGTTCAGCGCGGTGCTGCACGAAGAGGTGCACTTCTTCGACATCTCCTACCGCCGTGGGCTCGTCCTGGTACCGGAGTCACTTCCCGCTGCTCGCGACCGCCCGCCGGTCGGCGCGCGCAGGCCGGACGTCGCCCCGGTCTCGTTCGAGTCCAGCCCCTACTACATGTTCCACCCGCTGGCCGCCGGAGCGGATCGCCCGGGACCTGCCCGGCGTGAAGCTGCTCGTGCTGCTGCGCGACCCGGTGGAGCGGGCCTACTCCGGGCATGCCCATGAGGTGGCGCACGGCTTCGAGACCGAGCCGTTCGAGCGGCCCTGGAGCTGGAGCCTGCCCGGCTGGCGGGCCAGGCGGAGCGGATCGCGGCCGACCCGGGCTACTTCAGCTACAGCCACCAGCACCACTCCTACAGCGCCCGCGGCCAGTACGCCGATCAGCTCGAACGCCTGGAGCGGCTCTTCGGCCGGGACCGCATGCACGTGGTCGACAGCGGCGACTTCTTCACCGACCCGGAGACCGTCTACGACGGGGTGCTGGCGTTCCTCGGCCTGCCCAACCGGGGCTACATCCGGCGTTCAAGCGCCGCAACGCCCGGCCGCGCTCACCCATGCCCGACTCGGTGCGGCAGACGCTGGAGGAGCACTACCGGCCCCTACGACGAGCGGCTGGCGGCCTGGCTCGGCCACGAGCCGAGCTGGCGCCGCGGCGGTGAGCCCGGCGGGCACCCGCCCGGAATCCCGCGCTGGCCCGCGGCCGCCAGGTACCCGTGAAACGAGGTGCCCGGCAGCGACGCTGCCGGGCACCTGTCTGTGCCGGAAGATGGCTAGCTTCCGCCTGCCGAACTTGGCCCGCGCCACCATGCCGCCGTAGGCCATCAGGTCCAGCGAGTAGCGCTTCCACAGCCGGCCAGGCTCCCTGGTCAGCCGGTACGCCCAGCCGAGCCGCATCGTGTTCACCCAGCCCGGATACCAGTACACCCGCTCGGCCAGGTGGTCGAGGTAGCTGCCGCCGGTGATGATCACCGGGACGTTGAGCCGGTCGGCCACCTGCCACACCCAGGTCTGCTGCATGGGCGTGGGGATGGACACGTGCAGGATGTCGGCGTTCGACGCGTTGATGGTCTCGACCATCATGTCGATGTCGGCCTCGTCATAGCGGCCCGGGTGACCCCGCGCCACGTCCCAGTAGCCGTGCAGCGTGCCCGCGATCGGGCAGGCCGGGGAACGTCTCCGTCAGGTTCTCCGCGGCCTTCTCCGGGGTGCCCTCGCTGCAGCCGAACAGGAAGTTCGAGAACCCGCTCTCGGCCGACAGCGCGAACATCTTCGGGCAGATATCGTCGTTCCCCTGCCGGTCGGGCACCGGCAGGCCGAGCAGGCGGCCGCCCAGGACGATGCCCCAGCCGTCCGGAAGCACGATGTCGAACTGGTTCATCTTTTCGATGAGCCCGGCGGTCTTGTGGCCGCGCAGGACGTAGTCCGGGTTGATGAACGAGACGGTCAGCCGCGACCGGGTCTCCACCGCCTGCCGGACGGCCTCGACGAACTCCTCGTCGGGCAGGCAGGACAGGCCGATGCCGAGGAACTCCCGCTTCTGGGCCCGGTACCCGGCGCCGAGCCCGCGGCGCCGCCGGTCACCTCTGCCCGGCGCCGGCCTGTCACAGCAGCCCCTCGGAGGCCAGCAGTTGCGCGGAGCCCGGCTTCCAGGTCGTACTGCGGTTTCCAGCCCGTGGCCTGCACAGCTTCTGCGGGTCGGAGATGAGGTGCCCGTCGCCGTCGCGCATCCGCTCGGGCACCTGGCGGACGTCCACCGGCTGCCCGGTGATCTCCCCGATCGTCTCCATGACGTCCTCGATCGTGGTCCCGGTCCCGGTGCCCACGTTGAAGACCTCCAGGCCGGGGCCGCCCTGGGCCGCGGCCACGAGGCCGGCGGCGGTGTCGGTGACGAAGATCAGGTCGCGCTGGGGCCACAGGTTCCCGAGTTCGATGGTCTTTCCGGCGCTCAGGCGCCTTCATCATCTCGGGCAGCACGTGCGGGTTGGTCTCCCGCGGCCCGTAGGTGTTGAACAGCCGGGCCACCACGGTCCGCAGCCTCGGGCCGGTCCTCGTGGAACCGGGCCATGATCTGCTCGCCCATCCACTTGGAGATGCCGTAGATCTCGTCGGGCCGGGCCGGCGCGGTCTCGGGCCACGGCTCGTCCCCGAACCCGTAGATCGCGCCGCTGGAGGGGAACACGAACGTCTTGAGCGGCGCGGTGCGCACCGCCCGGATCACCGTGTCCAGGCCGAGGACGTTGACGTCCAGGGCCTCCTGCGGATGGGCGTTGCAGTAGGGGATGAAGTGCAGCGCCGCCATGTGGAACACGGTGTCCGGGGCGAAGTCCGCGACCGGGCGGAGGTCCGCCGGCGCTCCTGATGTCGCCCTCGATCACGGTCAGGCGGCTGGCCGGGCCGCTGCCCAGGTGTTCGCGCTTGCCGAGCCTGAAGTCGTCAACAACCAGGACGTCGGCGCCAGAATCCAGCAGCGACTCCACGAGGTGGGAGCCGATGAAGCCGGCCCCGCCCGTGACAAGAACGCGATCCATCAATCGTGGCCTTCCGTTTGTTTGGCATGTTGCCCCGGCCGGGTCAGCCGCTGCGGCCACGCAGCGAGGCTCCCGGTGCATGCCCGGTGATCATATCGGCTGGTCAGGGCATTACGGGCGAAGTTCGGACATTAAGGTACAGAGTTCACCGGACCGGCGGCAGGCGGACACGTGACCGGGCGGGCCTGCCGGGACGGCTGTGCCAGGCGGTGGCCCGCAGGCCCCGCCTGGCACAGCCCCGGCCCGGCGCTAGGACGTGTACGGCAGGAAGCAGAGGCCGGAGAAGCCCTTCTTGCCGCCGCAGGAGGTCCCGCCGCGAAGTTGTCGCTGGCGATCCACAGCCGCCGGCGGCTGGTGAGCAGCATGTCGTCCGCTCCGTGCCCGCGCGACCTGCTGTACAGCCCGGCGGTGCCGGCCGAGTTGAGGATCAGCGACCCGCCGGTCGGCCCGGGGTCAGGCCCGGCCAGGCCCGGTGCCGGTATCGCGCCGGGGCCCGCCTTGTTGCAGCCGTTCTGGTTGTTGAACCACCGGTCGTGCCCGGCCGACGTAGACCGCGCTGTTGTCGGCGGCCGCGGAGTACAGCGAGTCGCAGCCGTCGTAGGCGATCCAGTCGGAGAAGACCTGGGTCTGGGTGGCCGGGAACGCCGCCGCCGCGTCGCACAGCCCGCAGCGGGAAGGTGGTGCCATCCCAGCAGGTTATAGGGGTGGACCCCGGTGTCGGCGATGTAGACCGTCTGAGTCGTCGGGGGACCAGGCCGCGGCGCGGATGTAGAACGGGTGCGACGCCCCGCAGTTGAAGTACACGTCGTCGGGGTTGAGCGTGCCGTTGGGGTCGCTGCCGTCGAACTCGGGCGACGTCCAGCCGGTCACCGTGGCGGTGGTGCCGCTCAGGTTGATCATGAAGATCTGCTGCCGGTTCAGGCCGCCCACCGAGGTGAAGTCGCCCTCGACCAGGTCCAGCGTGCCGCCGTGGCTGAGCTGCTGGTTGTAGACCTGGGTGGAGTTGTCCTTCACGCCCTTGAAGGTGATGTGGCCGGAGATGCCCAGGTCGAGGAAGCTGTCGTTCTTGCCGGTGGCCGGGTTCAGGCTGGCGTAGTACGGGTCGGCGCTGCTGCTGTTGATGCCCTTGAAGAAACCGCCGGTCAGCAGGTGCGCCGTCGCAGCCGTCCAGCGAGGATCGTCTCGACCTGGCCGCCGGCACTGTCCTTGAAGGCGGGGACGACCGCGCCGAGGGTGGTGTCCACCTCGGCGATGTTCTTGGCCGTGGTGGTGCCGATCGTGGTGAACTGCCCGCCGATGTAGGCGTCGGCGCAGTTTCCGCCGTTGAACGCGACCGTGTTGACCGTGCCGTTGACGTCGGGGTTCCACGGCGGTGATCGTGAACGGCGCGGTGGCGCTGAAGCTGAAGACGTTGTTGCCGGCGTAGATCTGTGCCGTTCCGCTGATCTCGGTGAAGGTGCCCACCGCGTACATGGTCCCGCCGCAGTCCGCGAGCTGGCGGACCTGCTCGGTGGTCCCGGTGTCCACCAGCGTGGGCGTCCGGCGACCGGGGTGGGCGACACCGGGCCCGGTCTGGGCCAGCGGCCGGGCGCCGCCGGGAAGGCAGAGGGCACCCGCCGGCAGCGACCGCGATGAGCGCGCTGCGCACGCCGAGCTCCCGCCGTCGGTGGGCGTGGTCCCCTTGCTGCATGATGGTTCCTCCTGTGCGGGGAATGGGTGGCTCCCCTGGTTATGAGTAGGGAAGGAAGCAGATCCCGGCGTGGCCGGAACTGCCGCCGCATGAGGTGTTGCCGCCGAAGTTGTCGCTGGCGACCCACAGGCCGGCGCTGGTGACCAGCATGTCATCCGCGCCGCGGCCGCGGGACCTGCTGTACAGGCCCGCGGTGCCGCTGGAGTTGGTGATCAGGGCCCCGTTGGACGGGTGAAGCCGCCCATGCCGGGTGCGGGCATCGCGCCGGTCCCCGGGTGGTTGCAGCCGTTCGGGTTGTCCGCCCAGCGCTCGTGGCCGCCGATGTAGACGGCGCTGGCGTCGGCGGCGACCGAGTACAGCGAGTCGCAGCCGGTGTAGTTGATCCACTCGTGGGTGACCTCGGCCTGGGTCGGCGGGAACGCCGACACCGAGTCGCACAGGCCGATCCGCGGGCTGTCCCGATCGACCAGTTCCACGGCTGGAACCCGGTGTCCGCGAGGTAGACCGTCGAGTCGTCGGGCGACCAGGCGGCCGCCCTGACGTAGAACGACTCGGTGTGCCAGCACTGGTAGGCGTAGCCGTGGGGCAGGTTGCCCTGGCTGCCGTCGAACTCGGGCGAACTCCAGCCGGTGACCGTGCGCCGCCGGCCCGCTCAGGTCGAGCATGAAGATCTGCTGCCTGCGCTGGCCGCCCACCGAGGTGAAGTCGCCCTCGACCAGGTCCAGCGTCCCGCTGTGGCTGAGCTGCTGGTTGTAGACCTTGGTCGGGTTGCTGTCCACGCCCGGGATACGAGTAGTGCCCGGAGATGCCCAGGTGCGCGAAACCGTCGTCCCTGCCGGTGGCCGGGCTCAGGCTGGCGAAGTACGGGTCCGCGGTGCTGCCGTTGATGCCCTTGAAGGCGCCGCCGGCCAGCAGGTGCCCGTTCGCCACGGCCAGGGTCTCCACCTCGCCGCTGGCGTTGTCCTTGAAGCCGGGCACCAGCGCGCCGGTGGTGGTGTCGACCGCGGCGATGTTCTTGGCCGCGGCCCCGCCCACCGAGGAGAAGTGCCCGCCGAGGTAGGCGGTGGAGCAGTCGCTCCCGTTGAACGCGATGGTGTCCACCGTGCCGTTGACGTCCGGGGTCCCACGAGGTGATCGCGTACGGCGCGGTGGCGCTGAAGCTGAAGGCGTTGTCCCGGGTGTAGGTCGTGCTGCCCTGCTTGATCTCGGTGAAGGTGCCCACCGCGTACATGATCCCGCCGCAGTCCACGAGCTGGCGGATCTGCTCGGTGGTCCCGGTGTCCACCAGCGTGGGCGTGCCGTTCGCCGGGCGTGGGCGACACCGCCCCCGCCAGCGCCGGGCTGGCGGAAGCGGCCGATGCCGGTGCGGGGAGACAGCACGCCACTGCGGCGATGCCCGCGATCAGCGCGCCACGCGCGCCCTGCTTCCCCCATAGCTGAGCGCTGGTGCGCTGCTGCATACTTTCCCCTCCTGGTTGTGCTGACTTACGGTGGTGCGGTGCCCTACGAGTAGGGCAGGAAGCAGATACCGGCGAGCCCGCTCGCGTTGCCGCAGGTGTCGGTACCGTCCTCGTTGTCGCTGGCGATCCAGATCCCGCCGAAGGTCCGGTAGATCTGGTCCGCGCCGAGGCCGCGGCCACGGGTGTACAGGCCGGTGGTGCCGCCTGGCGCGGTGAGCAGCGTCCCGCTCGGCGTGAAGCCGCCCAGCCCGCGGGCCGGGATCGCGCCCGGCCCGGCCTGGTTGCAGCCGCTGGCGTTGTCCGCCCAGCGCTCGTGGCCCCCGACATAGACGGCGCTGTCGTCGGCGGCGACCGAGTACAGCGAGTCGCAGCCGGTGTAGTTGATCCACTCGTGGCTCAGCCCGCCGGTCCGGGTGGCGGGGAACGCGGCGACCGCGTCACACAGCCCGGTGAGCGGGAACTGGTGGTTCCAGCCCTGCGGCACGAACCCGGTGTCGGCGACGTAGACCGTCGACTGGTCGGGCGACCAGGCCGCCGCCTTGATGTAGAACGGGTGCTTGTCGGCGCAGAACTGGTTGAACTCGCTGGAGTACCAGGTGCTCACGTTGCCGTGGCTGGATCCCAGGTTGAGCATGAAGATCTGCTGCCGCGCGTTGCTCTCGACCTTGGTGAAGGTGCCCTCGGCGAGCACGTGCCCGCCGTCCGGTGACAACTGCTGGTTGTAGACCTCGGTGTTGCTGACGCCCGCGCCCGGGAACGTGTAGTGCCCGGAGATGTTGAGGTTGAGGTACCCGTCGTCCTTGCCGGTGGACAGATCCAGGCTCACGTAATATTTCTTGCTTGACCCGTTGATCGAGGTGAATTGACCGCCGACAAGCAGGTGGCCGTTCGCGGTCCGCAGGATTGTGTCCACCAGGCCGTTGGCATCGTGTGCCCAGCCCTGGACCATTGTGTTGTTATACGTTCTGATATAGGCGATATTGTCGGCGGCAGAACCGTCTACCTTGGTGAACTTCCCGCCGATAAATGCGTGGCGCAATCGCTCGTCAACTGGATGGAGTTGACGGTGCCGTTGACGTCCGGGGCCCAGGACGTGATCTTGTAGGGCGCGGCCTGGCTGAAACTGAAGACATTGTCCCGGGTGAAGGTCTGGCCGCCCTGGCTGATCTCGGTAAAGCTGCCTACCGCGTACATGACGCCGTTGCACGCCACTAGCTGCCTGACCTGCTCGGTCGTCCCGGTCGGCGCGAGCGCCGGGGTGCCGGTGGCGGGGTTGGGGGACGCCGGGCCGCTCTGGGCGGCTGCCACTTCCGGCATCAGGCCCGCGGCACTGGCGGTCAGTGCGCACAGGACGGCAACAGGCGCGTTGCGTAGCAACAAACGCCCCAGTCCCTGCATCATGCCTCCATTTGCTCCTGATGACCGGTGCGGTCATCAGGCCCCCCAGATGCCGCGCTGCAGGTGTTTTGTATTTGTATGCACCCTAAGCGCAACATTCTAGGGGCTATCTAGCGGGCACACTGACGAAATATGTGATATGGCGAAATTCCCAGGATTGTCCAGGTCTGGCCGCAAACACTGCGGCCAGGCGTAAGCGACGGGGTTCGCGTGGCGGAGGATCAGGTCAGTAAGCACCGTGCCCGCGGGCCACGGCCGGCCAGGTCTTCCACAGGATGAGCAAGTCGGAGGCGAGCGACCAGTTCTCCACGTAGCGCAGGTCGAGCCGCACCGCCTCGTCCCACGAGAGGTCGGACCTGCCATGGATCTGCCACAGGCCGGTCAGCCCGGGCCGCACGGCCAGCCTGCGCCGTACGTAGTCCCCGTACTTGGCCGCCTCCTCCGGCAGCGCGGGGCGCGGTCCCACCAGGGACATCTGCCCGAGCAGCACGTTGATCAACTGCGGCAGCTCGTCCAGGGACCAGCGGCGCAGCCTGCTGCCGATCTTGGTGATCCGCGGGTCGTCGCGAATCTTGAACAGGACGCCAGCGCCCTCGTTGTGCAGCTGCAGTTCCGCCTTCTTCTGCTCGGCCTCCGGCACCATGGTGCGGAACTTGTACAGCCGGAAGGGCCTGCCGTCCTTGCCCACCCGCACCTGCTTGAACAACGCCGGGCCGCTGTCTTCCAGCCGGATCATCGCGCGCGATCGTCAGCATCACCGGGGCGAGCAGGAGCAGCGCGGAGGCGGCCGCGACCTTGTCGAACAGGCCCTTGAGGACCTGGCGGAGACCGGACAGGTCCGCATGGTCCACGTACAGCAGCGGCAGCCCGGCGGCCGCGCGGACGCTGGTGCGCGGTCCCGCGACGTCGAGCAGCGCGGGCGCCAGGCACAGGTCGGTGTCGGTCTTCTCCAGTTCCCAGGAAAGCTGCCGCAACTGGACCGGCTTCAGCTCGGGGCAGGCGAGCACCGCCACGGTGTCCGCGTCCGACCCGCGGACCGCGCTGATCACGTCGTCGAGCCCGCCGAGCACCGGCATGCCGGCGATCTCCTCGGGCCGGAACGCGGCACCGGCCAGGCACGCGGCGATCACGGTGAGCCCGTGGTAGGGCTCTCTGCGCAGCTCGTTGACCAGGTCGGCCACGGCTTGCGGGTGCCCCACCGCCACCGCCCGGCGCATGCAGGCGCCGGAGTCCCGCAGCCGGTGCAGCCGCTTGCGCAGCGCGTAGCGGGCCACGAGGTCGATGCCCACGGCACAGGGCATCGCGATCAGCACGTAGCTGCGCGACACCTGGGCCTTGGTGGCGTAGGAGAGGATGGCGATCGCGGAGGTCAGCCCGAGCCCGGCATTGATGACGCGGCGGAACTCATCGGCGCCCGCGCCGATGAAGCGCGGCTCGTAGGCGCCCGCCAGCGCGAGCGTGCCCAGCCAGATCACCGGCAGGCTCACGGTCAGCACGATGTAAGCGGGCGGCACGTGACCGTGACTGTCGTATCGCCCTCGCAGCGCGATGAGGCCGGCCGCGAGCGCCACTGCGGCGTCGAGCGCCATCGCGTTGCGGAGGTACCGCCCGACCCAGCCGCCTGCCTCGGCCGTGCCGCTCACGCCGGTAGGCACCGCCACATGGGCGCGCGGGCTTACCGCCAATCGCTCTCGCACTTACGTGCCCTCCCATTCCGACCCTGGGCCGCCGGAGATCCCCACACGGACACGCGACCGGAGCGGGGTGACTTCGCTGCAGGGCCCCACACCCGGTCATGTCTGTCGATACTGGTACTTAACCTTAGCGGGAAGGCGTTTCAATTATACGGAAACTGGTAAACTCTGGAACAACTTAGGCGGAACTAAGAAGCTTGGGACACAAGTTCTTCTGTGAACCTGGAGTAACCTAGTTTCTTGGTAGGGATACTTAATTAAGTGGTGCCGGGTCGCCGGCGCGGCATCCCGGCCCGTGGTGACGGACAGTAATGTGACGCCGGTCATGCCGCGGCCATGCGGCCACCCACCGTGTTGCCGGACGGTATCCTGCCAGAGTCGGGCATGTGAACTCCTCCCGTCCGCGCCTCGTGACCGACCGTGATCGAGACCAGGGCGGGGCGGGCAGTCAACCAAGGAGCACCGCGACGTGACTGTGAGCCCTCCGGCCGCTGTCGTCGTCCTTGCCGCGGGGGCCGGGACACGGATGAAATCCCAGCTTCCGAAGGTGCTGCACCCGATCTGCGGTGCGAGCATGCTCGATCACGTGCTGGCCGCCGCCGGGGAACTCGGCCCGGCCGAACTGATCGTCGTGGTGGGCCACGGCGGCCGCGAGGTCACCGCCCACCTGGCCAGGCACGCACCGGCCGCGCGGGTGGTCGTGCAGGACCGGCAGGGCGGCACCGGGCATGCCGTGCGGACTGTGACCGAGGCGGTGAGCCTGGGCCAGGGCACCGTGGTAGTCACTTACGGTGACACCCCGCTACTGCGGGGCAGCACGCTCGCCGCACTGGTCCGCGAGCATACCGCCGAGCATGCGGCCGCCACCGCATTGACCACGTTCATGGCCGATCCCACCGGGTATGGCCGGATTCTGCGCGACGACCGCGGCGCATTTGCCGGGATCGTTGAAGAAGCCGACGCGACCCCGGGGCAGCGGGCGGTCACGGAAATCAACTCAGGTGTTTACGCATTCGAATCGGGCCTGCTGGCCGACGCGGTGAAGCGGCTGCCGACCGACAACGCCAAGGGCGAGGAATACCTCACCGACGTGGTCGCCATCCTGCGCGCGGAGGGCCACCGGGTGGCCACCGTGACGATCCCCGACGGTGACGAGGTCCGCGGGGTGAATGACCGCGTCCAGCTCGCGCACGCCCGCCGGATCCTCAACGCGCGGATCCTGGACGGATGGATGCGGGCCGGCGTGACGATCGTCGACCCGCACACCACGCTGATCGACGCGGGCGTGATCCTTGAGCCCGACGTCGAGATCGGCCCGGGGACCCAGCTTGCCGGCACGACCGTGGTCGAGGCGGGGGCGTGCGTCGGCCCGGGCTGCACGCTGCGGGATAGCGCCATCGGCAAGGGCGCCGCGCTCATGCACGTGGTCGGGGTGTCCGCCAGGGTCGGTCCGGGCGTCACCGTGGATCCCTTCACCTACCTGGCGCCGGGCACCGAGCTGGCCGCCGGCAAGCCGGGGCGGCGGCCGCGAAGCGGTGCAGGCAGGGCCGCGAGAAAGGAAGCACAGGCGTGACGGGCATCACGGTCAAGGCCAGGAAGAAGCTGATGCTGTTCTCCGGCCGCGCGCATCCCGAGCTGGGCCAGGAGATCGGCGCCTGCCTCGGCATCGAGCCGACCCCGACCAGGCTGTCGGACTTCGCCAACGGCGAGATCTTCGTCCGGTTCCTTGAGTCGGTCCGCGGTTGCGACGCGTTCGTGCTGCAGAGCCACACCGCGCCGATCAACCGCTGGATCATGGAGCAGCTCATCATGGTCGACGCGCTCAAGCGCGCCTCGGCCAAGCGGATCACCGTGGTGACGCCGTTCTTCGGCTATGCCAGGCAGGACAAGAAGAGCCATGGCCGCGAGCCGATCTCGGCACGGCTGATGGCCGACCTGTTCGCCGCCGCGGGCGCGGACCGGATGATGGCGGTGGACCTGCACACCGCGCAGATCCAGGGCTTCTTCGACGGTCCCGTGGACCACCTGTTCGCACTGCCGATCCTGGCCTCCTACATCGAGGGCCGGCTGGACATCTCGCAGGTGACGGTGGTCGCCCCCGATGCGGGGCGGGTCAGGGTCTGTGAGCGGTGGACCGACCGGCTCGGCAGCCCGCTCGCCATCATTCACAAGCGCCGGGATCCCGACGTTGCCCACCGGGTCGCGGTCCTTGAGGTCGTCGGTGACGTGGCCGGGCGGACCTGCATCGTGGTGGACGACATGATCGACACCGGCTCGACCATCACCAAGGCGGCCGAGGCCCTGTTCGCTCAGGGAGCAGCCCAGGTGATCGTCACCGCCACCCACGGGGTGCTCTCCGGCGCCGCCGTGGACGAGCTGAAGAACTCCAGGATCAGCGAGGTCATCGTCACCAGCACCCTGCCCATCCCGCCGGAGAAGCGGTTCGACAAGCTCACCGTGCTCTCGATCGCCCCGCTCATCGCGCGGGCCATCCAGGAAGTCTTCAGCGACGGCTCGGTGACCAGCCTGTTCGAGGGCCGCACCTGAGCCGCTGACAGCCCAGCGCAACCGGCTAGCCGCGCAGCGCACAAATTTGCGGGCCGGGCGGCGCAGTCGTGCACGAATTTCCCGATAACGTGCACTTTTGCGCGATAAGCGGCTAATACTCCTTATGTTGCGGCCGACGGGGGAATCATGCGATCCCGTAACCCTGGCCGCACGGCCGTGCCCGCCGGGCAGGGCCAAGATGTCAGGGAGCAGGGTATGGGGAGGGCATGATGCGAAGTTTCGGGCGATGGCTCGCGTGGCAAGGCGCGGGCACGGTGGTGGCCGTCGTCGCGGTAGGAGCGGCCGGGCTGGTGCCGGCGGCAGCGGCCACGGGCCCGGTGTCCGCGACGCCCGCCGCGGGAACGCCTCAGCTGGCTACGACCGGAACCACCGAGCAGATCCGCCAGCTGGTGGACTGCGGCGGGACGATGTACGCGGTGGGGACCTTCACCTCGATCAGCGGCTGGAACGGCACGCCACCAGACCTACACCCGGAACAACATCTTCAGCTTCAGCGACACCGCCCCCTACACGGTCAGCACGTGGGCGCCTGACGTCAACGGCACGGTCAACTCGATCGCGTTCAACAACGGCAACTGCTCCGACGCCTACATCGGCGGCCACTTCACCACGGTGGGCACCACCGCGGCCAAGAACATCGCCGAGATCGACACCACCACCGGGGCGGTGGTCCCGGGCTTCCAGGACAACGCCAGCGGCGCGGTCAACACGCTGCTGGCGGTCAACGGGCACCTGCTGGCCGGCGGCTCCTTCAAGGGGATCAACGGCAGCAAGACCGACCCCTACTACGCCAGCCTGAGCCCGACGACCGGCAAGGACGACGGCTACCTGGCACTGAGCGTGTCGGGGAACTACGTGTACCCGCACGTGAAGACCAACAACACCCAGGTCTACAACCAGCAGCTCAGCCCGAACGGGTCGGATGTGCTGGTCGAGGGGACCTTCACCTCGGTCGGCGGGCTGGCCCGCCAGCAGATCTTCATGCTCGGCCTCGGGGCCAGCTCGGCAACGGTGACCGCCGTGGACCTCCACCGAGTTCAACCAGTTCTGCGCCGTCAACCGCCCGTTCTACATCCAGGCCGCGGCCTGGTCGCCGGACGGCTCGGAGGTCTACATCGCGACCACGGGCAAGAACCCGGACGGCTGGACCCACACCTTCCCGCTGACCGGGCTGTGCTCGGTGGTTGCCGCCTTCCCGGCCACGCCGGGCCCGGTCACCCATGAGCTGGGTCAACTACACCGGCTGCGACTCGCTGTACTCGGTCGCCGCGGACACCAGTGCCGTGTACGTGGGCGGCGACGAGCGCTGGGCCGACAACGCGAGCGGCTGCAACCACGCCGGGTACCGGCTCGGTGCCCGCGCCAGGGCATGGGCGGCTTCACCCCGGGCGCCACGGGCGGCGCGCTGCTGGAGAACACCGGCGGCACCGCGGGCCTGTACTCACGGGCACGCGGCGAGGGCGCGGACGACATGCTGCTCACCAGCTGCGGGACTGTGGATCGCCAGCGACAACCTCGGTGGCTCCGCCAGTTGCGGCGGCGTCTCCGGGCACGCGGGGATCTGCTTCCTGCCGTACTCCCTGATCCAGCGAAGTCACCCCGGGGTCTCCCCGGGGCGAACCCGGCCAAGGCCCCCGCGGCGACGTCGCGGGGGCCGCGGCCGGTGGGGTTCCTGGGGGCGCTCCCCCGGGCAGCCCGGCCAACGCCCCGTGACGAAGGAACGGGCCTTGGGCGATCGGGGGTCCGGGGGTCGCCCCCGGGCAAGCACGGCAGGGCCGCCGGCGGAGGGCTGGCTTTCCGCCGGCGGCGGCCTGCAGGCCAATGGTCTGATGACGATACGGAGGGGTGCCTGGTGGTGACCGCTGCCCCGCCCCGGCAAGCGCGGGGGCAGCGGCCACCGGCTCCGTGGAGCCGCGCAGCGCGGCTCGGGCCGTTCGCCAAGCCGGACGAGACCGTCCCGTGCCCTTGCGGCCGCGCGGCCGCCGGGTTACGGTTCACTGCGGATCGCCCCCGCGGAGACCCGCAGCTATTCCGGTCTCATCCGGCTCATTTCTCACACCGTGGTTGAAAATGAGCTTTGCAGCACACGATTGCGCGACGATTAAGGCGTGATTGAGCCATCCGGGGCGGCTCTGTTCCGCCTGCTCGGGCCGGTCGAGGTATGGACCGGCCAGGAGTGGGCCAAGGTCGGGGCGCCCAAACAGCGGTCGGTACTGGCGACGCTGCTGTTGCGCCCAGGTGAGCCGGTGTCCACCGACACGCTCATCGACGAGGTCTGGCCCGATAGGCCACCGGCCAAGGCGACCAACCTGGTCAGCGTGTACGTACACCATCTGCGCAGGCTGATCGGAGACGCCGACGGCCGGGTGCTGGTTACCCGGGCGCCCGGGTACCAGGTGGTGCTGGGGTCAGGCGAGCTGGACGCGGACCAGTTCGCCGGCCTGGTCGCCGACGGCCGGCAGGCGCTCGCCTCCGGTGCCCCGGCCCGGGCGGTGGACCTGCTCACCGAGGCGCTCGGGCTGTGGCGCGGCCGGGCGCTGGCCGATGTGGCCGCCACGCCGCTGGTGGCGGCGGAGGCGGGCCGGCTGGAGGAGTCGCGGGTCGAGGCGCTGGAACTGCGCGCCCAGGCGAACCTGGCGTGCGGGCGGCACGGCCGAGGTGGTGCCCGAGGTGCGCCGGCTGCTCGCCGACCACCCGCTGCGGGAAAAGCTGTGGGCGCTGCTCATCCGCGCGCTGTATGGGTCCGGCCGCCAGGCCGAGGCGCTGGAGGTGTACGAGCAGGCCAGGAAAGGATCGCCGAGGAGCTCGGCGTCGACCCCGGCGCCGAGCTGCGGCAGCTCTACCAGCAGATCCTGGACGCCGACGGCGAGCAGGCCGGTATCGCCTCGCCCAGGCCGGATCCGGGGCCGCCGCCGCCCGCCGTGCCCGCCCAGCTTCCCGCCGACATCCCGATTTCACCGGCAGGTCCGGGCAGGTGGAGCAGCTTCGTGAGCTGCTGGCCGGGGCGGCCGCGGCGACGGCAGCCCCGGTGCGGTGCAGGTGGTGCTGGTGGTGGGCCCGGGCGGGCAGGGCAAGACCGCGCTCGCGGTGCACGCGGCGCACCTGCTGCGCCAGCCAGTTCCCCGACGGGCAGCTTTACGCCAACCTGCTGGGCGCCACCCAGCCCGCCGACCCGGCCGAAGTACTGGCGCGGTTCCTCGCGCGACCTGGGCACCGACGGCCGCGCGGATCCCGCTGGATGCGGAGGAGCGTGCCGCGCTTTACCGGACCAGGCTCGCGGGCGGCGGGTGCTGATCGTGCTCGACGACGCCCGTGACGTCGCGCAGGTCAGGCCGCTGCTGCCGGGCAGCGCCTCCTGCGCGGTGCTGGTCACCGCCCGCAACTGGCTGCCCGAACTGGCCGGTGCATCGCCGTCCTCGACCTCGACGTGCTCTCCGCCGGACGAGGCCCGCGCCCTGTTCACCAAGATGGTCGGGGAGAGGCGCGTGGCCGCCGAGCCCGCCGCCGCCGATGAGGTGCTCGCGGCCTGCGTCGGCCTGCCGCTGGCGATCAGGATCGCGGGCGCCCGGCTGGCCACCCGCGGCACTGGAGCATCCGCACGCTGGCGGACCGGCTGTCCGACGAGCGGCGCCGGCTCGACGAGCTGCGGGCGGGCAACCTGGCGGTGCGGGCGTCGTTCGAGGTCAGTTTCGCCACCCTGCCCCGCCCGGCGACGCCCGGCGGCGCCGGCTCCGGCCGCGGGCGTTCCGCCTGCTCGGCCTGTGGACCGGCCCCTCGATCAGCCTGCCCGCCGCGGCCGCCCTGCTTGGCGAGCCGCAGGGTGCGACCGCGGATGCGCTGGATGCGCTCGTGGACGCGCACCTGCTGGAGTCGCCCGAGCCCGACCGGTACCGGTTCCACGACCTGCTCCGCGTTCTACGCCGCCGACCGGGCCCGCACCGAGGAGACCGAACAGGACCGGACCGCCGCGATCGCCCGCATCCTCACCTGGTACCTGCACACCGCCGAGGCGGCCGCCGCGGTCATCTCCCCGCAGCATGCCCGGGTCCCGCTGGGCCCGCGCCGGCCGGTGTCCACCCGCTGGCCTTCGACTCGCTGGACGAGGCGCTAGCCTGGTGTGAGGCCGAACGGGCCGGGCTGGCCGCGGCCACGCGCCTGGCCGCAGCGTCGGGCCTGCACGAGATCGCCTGGAAGCTGCCGGCCGCCGCGATGAGCTTCTACTACCGGCGGCGCAGCCACTGGAGTGACTGGGTGGCCACCCACCAGATCGGGCTGGAAAGCGCCCGGGCGATCGGCGACCGGCAGGCGCAGGCATGGATGCTCAACCATCTCGGCATCGCCTACGGGATCCAGCACATGCCCGAAGCCGTCGGCTGTTTCGAGCAAGCCCTGGCGATGTCCAGTGACGGCGACGAGCGTGGCGCACGTGCCGCGGCCAACGTCGCGCAGGCCTACGTCGACCTGGGCCGCTTCGACGAGGCCTGGTCGGCCGCCCAGCGGTCGCTGGCTATCCAGCGGCAGCAGGGCAACCGCTACCTCGAAGGCGTCACTCAGGGCATCCTGGGCCGGGCCTCGCAGGAACTGGGCCGGTTCACCGAGGCCGTTGGCCACCTGGAACTGGCCATTGCGATCTTCCGGGAACTCGGGCAGCAATACGGGGAAGCTGACTCCCTCACCGATCTCGCCGATGCCCTGCTGTGCCTGGACCAGGTGGACAGCGCCATCGCCCGGCTGCATGAATCCCTCGCGATAGGCCGGAAGATTGGTGATATGCACGGCGAAGCGGCAACGCTCAGGCTGCTCGGCCACGCGCTCAGCCGCGCCGGGGACCACGGCCAGGCCCGCGGACGGCTCACGGAGTCCTTGCGCCTGTTCGAGGAACTCGGGGACCAGGCACGGGCCGCGGATGTCCGCAACGATCTGGCTGCCCTGCCAGGGCTGGGATAGGGCCCGCGGGCAGGGCGAGTGCTTTGTCCCCCTTAGGTAACACTTCGGTCAGGTGGCTGTAATAATCCCGCCGCGTCGTTACGCTGCTGGCCGTAATGACCCGGTCTATTCGTTATGTTCCCGGTCATTCCGGGGGAAAGGGACAGCTATGGGGGACGACGAGACTGAGGGCCAGCAGCCGCAGCCGCCAGCCGACGATGAGCCAGGACGAACCCACGGGGGGACCGGACACGTCCACGCAGGGAACCGGCACCGGATGACGGGGACGGTTCCGATGATGATTCCATCTACGGCGGCGGGGCCGACCCGGATTCCATCTACGGCGGCGGGTGAGCCCGCGGTTTAACACGGCCCGCTGGCCCAGGCCAGCGGGCCGTCTCTTGGCTACGGCCTCTCTGGCTAAGTGCCGTGAGTCAGTGAATGGCGTACCCGGGCCCGGCGGTCGGTGATCGCCTTGCGCAGCCTGACCCGGAGCAGGATCTTCGTCGCCACGAGGCCGTCGCCCCAGGTGAGTTTCTTGCCTTCCTCGCGGCTGCGTGCCTTGTAGGTGATCGGCACCTCGTACGGGCGCACGCCCCGGGCCAGCAGCATGGCGGTCAGTTCGGTGTCCAGGCCGAACCGGTTCTCGCTCAGCGGCAGCTCACGGAACAGGCTGGCCGGCAGCAGCTTCAGGCAGGTGTGCAGGTCGCTGATCCAGGTGTTGAACAGCGCGTTGGCGGTGAAGGTGTTCACCCGGTTGCCGATGACGAACCAGAACGAGTGCGCGGTCGACGCGCCGAACTTGCGGACCCCGTACACCACCTCCGCGTCGCCGCGCGACACGGGGGCGAGCAGGCCGAGGATGTCGTCGGGGGAGTACTCCAGGTCCGCGTCGAAGACCAGCAGGTAGTCGCCGGTGGCCACCGAGGCCGCGGTCCGCACCGCCGCGCCCTTGCCGCGGTTGGCCGCATGCTCGGTGACCAGCACGCGGGGGTCATCGATGCTGGCCAGCACCTCGCTGGTGTTGTCCACGCTGCCGTCGTTGACGACGACAAGCTCGATGTCGCACGGATAGTGAATGTCAAGAACCCGCTTGACCGCGGTGCCAACGGTCGCGGATTCGTTGTAGGCGGGCATCAAGATCGACAGCTTCACCCTTTGTCCCCGGTCTGATCTGGTCCGGTTTGGGTAGTCGGCAGTGTAATCGGCCCTTCCGGGGCCAAGCCGAGGTTCATCCATTTTCGCCCGGAGGGGGCCGGGGCGGATGGCACAGTCATGGGAGTCATTCCTTATCCGGGCCGGTACACATCGACGCCGTCGGCCCGGTAGTCCAGCCGGAAGCCCGTCGCGGCCAGGTAGCGGTCGATCGCGGCGTAGTGCAGCCGGGCGTGTGGCCGGCCGGGCGCCATCCACTGCCGCTGCCACACCAGCACCCAGCCGATGTGCAGCCTGGCCAGATCCTGGCGGGCGGCGGCGATCCGGGCCGGGGGGATCGGCTGGCCCAGGCGGGCGACGGTGAGCCCGGCGTAGAAGGCATTGCTCCGGATGCCGTTGAGCGTCGAGCGCGGCACCCAGGATGTGTAGGAGTCGCCGCGCGGGTGACCGTCGGCCGTCGCGAGCACCAGTGCCCCCGGCGAGATGTTCTTGCCGTACCAGGGGATGCCCTTGATGCCGAAGGGCACATCCACCACGATCGAGCCGGACCGGTCCGCGGCGATCGGCCGGTCGACCGCGGGCAGCGCGGTGGGCATCGTGGCCGACGGCCCGGGCCAGCCTGCCTCCAGGGCGGCGAGCAGCGCCACCCCGGCGAGTGCGGGCCGGCTTCGCTGCCGTAGCCAGCCCATCGCCGCCCCCGCCAGCAGCGCCGCGCCGACCAGGCCCAGCAGCGTGAACCGGTCCGGTTCGCGGAACGAGGCAAGCCCGGGCAGCCTGATCAGCCAGGTGTCCGGCATCAGCAGCGAAACCTGCTGGCCGTGCCAGCCCTGGGCGAGCGGCACATACTGCCGGCCCGCCACGTACAGGGTCGGGCCGAGGGCCACGGCGGCCGAGCCCAGCCAGAGCAGGGCAAGCAGCCGGGCGGACCGGCGGTGCCAGCTCACCGCCAGGCCGACCACGGCGAGCACGGTCAGCACCACGCCGAAGGTGGCCAGCGCCTCGGTGGGCGTGTGCGCCTGGTAGACGGTGGCCAGGCGGCCAAGACCGTAGTCGGTGATCCGCGGGTTCGGCGCGAACATGCTGGGCAGTTCGGCGGCGAACTTCGCGTACTCGCCCGGGCCCGGGTTGGCGTGTCCCTGGGAGAGGCCCTGGGCCATCACAGCCAGCTGGGGGCCGGCCACCACGATGCCGGTGACGGCACCGGCGGCCACCGCGCGGTACGCGGCGGCACCGGGGCGGCGGGCCAGCCACGGAATCAGCGCCAGGGCGGCGAGGATGATCGCCACCACCGAGAACTCCTGGTCGACCAGCATCGACGCGCCGAGCACCACGCCGAAGATCACGCCACGGCCGATCGTCGGGCTGCGGCGCAGCCGGACGGCCGTCTCCAGCGTCAGCGGCAGGAACACGCAGCCGGCCGCGGTGTGCAGGTGATACCAGTCCTGGAAGGCGAACATCCCGGACAGCCCGAAGAACGCCCCCGCCGCGAGCGGGCCGATCAGGCCGGGCAGCCACAGCCGTGCCACCCGCCACATCGCGTAGCCGGCCAGCCCCGGCAGCACGATGGCCAGCAGGTTGTAGGCGGCCGAAGGCCCGAAGATCAGCGTCACCGGGGTGAACAGCACGCCGAGCAGCGGGGTGAGCGTGTCGAAGCCGAGCCGGATGCCGACGGGAGCCGCGAGGTAACTGGTGGACCACGGGTTGCCGAGGTGTACCACCTGGTGGGCGACCCACCACATGTTCCAGACGTACTCCGCCTGATCGGTACCCAGCGGCAGCCGCCCGGTGAGGTAGGCGGCCCGCGGCCAGGTGGCGGCGATCCCGGCGGCGAGGAAGCCCGCCAGCACCAGGATCTCCAGCACCCAGGGGCGCAGGGCCGTGCGCCGGCCGGGCCGGCGTGCGCGCTGGCCGCTGCGCCCGGGGCAGCCGCCGCGCCGGTGTCGGCTGCGCTGGGGTCGGCCGTGCCGGGCGCTCGGCTCCGCCGGCTCTCGGCCGCGCCAGGGTCGGCCGTGCCGGGTCGGCCGTGCCGGGCGCCCGCCGTGCCGGGCTCCGCCGGCTGGGGTCCGCCGTGCCGGGGTCGCGCCGGGGCCGCCGTGCTGGTGGCGGCGGCCGGGCCGGAGCCGGCGGCCGCTGCCGCGCCGGGCGCGTCCTGCTGGCTCACCGATGCCCCCCCGCGGCCGGGTGCCAGCCGGAACAACTCGGCGTCGCCGACCTGGCGGACGAAGGTGAACCCGACCTGCTGGAGGTACTGGACGGCCTGCCCGGTGGTGGCCGGCTTCCAGACGATCGCCCAGCCCACCCGCATCCGGAGCGCGTCCTGGCGCGCGGCCCGCAGTTGCGCCGCGGTGAGCGCGCTGACCGTGGCCACGCTCCTCGGCCGTGACGAGGTCGCGGTAGAACGGGTGCGCCCTGATCGCGGTCACCGTGGTCGCCGGTTCCCAGGAGACGTCGGAGACCGCCCGCGGGTGGCCATCCTCGGTCGCCTCGACAAGGGCGTGCGGCGACACCTCGGCCCCGTAGGTCCCCAGCCCGCCGCCCAGGCCGAACGGGACGTCCACGACGATGGAGCCCGAGTGATCGGCGGCGATCGGGGCGTCCAGCCGCGGGATCGCGGTGGGCATCGTCTTGATGAACGGGCTGCCGGAGAAGCCGGCCTCCAGCACCGCCAGGGCCAGCGCCACGACCAGCACCGCCATCGGCCCGGCGGCGCAGCCATTCCACCGCGAATCCGGCCAGCAGGGCCGCGGGGAGCAGGCCGAGCAGCATGAACCGGTCCGGTTCCCGCAGGCCGCTCAGCCCCGGGATGTGGATGAGCCAGGTGTAGGGCAGCAGCGCGGACATCCGGACGTGATGCGTGGTCACGGCCAGCGGGACGAACCGCTGGTGCCCGATCCGCAACTGCGAGCCCAGCGCGATGACCGCGCAGCCGAGCCAGGCCAGCCCGAACAGCCGGGCGGTGGGCCGCCGCCAGGCCACCACCAGGCCGATCAGGGCGAGCAGCGTCAGCATCACGCCGAAGGTCGGGATGCCCTCCTTGCGGCTCTGGTAATGGAAGACCGACGCGACGGCGTGCAGGCCGAAGTACCCGGTCCGGGGCGAGGGCGCGAACATGCTGTCCAGCGGCACCCCGTACCTGGTGTCCTGGTGCGCGAGCAGCGAGGCGGACAGCACCGCCCCGCCGGTCAGCGCCTGCTGCGCCATGGCGACGATCTGCGGGCTGGCGACCAGCGACGGCGGCGCCCGCGGCGAGGGCGGCCTGGCGCAGCGCGGCCGCCGAGCGGGTCGCGGGCCAGCCACTCGGCCAGGACCGCCGCGGCCAGCAGCGCCGCCATGATCGCCGTTTCCTGGTTGACCAGGAAGGCGGCACCGAGAAGCACGCCGAGCAGGACGGCGCGGCGCCAGCCGGGGCGGCGGCGCAGCCGTACCGAGGCCTCCAGCGCGAGCGGGAAGAACAGCGCCCCGAGGGCGATGTTCATGTGGTACCAGTCCTGCCAGACCAGCACGGTGGCCAGGCCGTAGAACGCGCCGGCGGCAGCCGCGCCGAGGGCGGTGGACAGCCACAGCCGGGCCGCCCGGTAGCCCAGATAGCACGTCAGCCCCGGGATGACGATCGCCAGCAGGTTGTAGCTCACGCTCGGGCCGAACGCGAGCGTGACCGGCGTCATCACCAGGCCCGGCAGCGGCATCAGGGTGTCGAAGCCGAGCTGCGCCCCGGCCGGGGCGGCGAGCTGCGCCGTGAACCACGGGTTGCCCAGGTGGGTCACCTGGTGGGCGATCCACCAGAAGTCCCATACGTAACTGCTCTGGTCCAGGTCGCCGGGCAGGCGGCCGGTCAGGTAGCTGGCCCGCGGCCAGCTCACCAGCACCCCGGCGGCGAGGTAGCACAGCAGCAGCACCAGCTGGAAGCGCCACCGGCCCGCGTCGGCCGCGGCCCGCCAGCCGTGCGCCGCCGGCCCGGCCGCGGCGCCTGGCCCCGGCGGCGTGGCGGAGCCTGGCGCGGGAACCGGCTGCTCGTTCCCCCCGTTCCGGGCCGTGGGGGCATCGCCAGGATCCCGCGCGGAGGCGCCGATGGTCATACCGGGTGCTTGCTCCATCCCGCCTTCTGATCGTGGACTCAGGTGCGCGTTAACTACCCACCGGGCGGCCCGCTCACGACGCGGGCACAAATGCCGGCGCACCTGCCGTAGGCGCCAGTCAGGCACCGATTCTGCCATATCCAAGGAGCAGAGCCGCATTCATCCGGGAATTGCCACTGTCCGTGATTTAGGGAAATTTTGCGAGGTCATGGCGGTGCCGATGGGGTATTTGCGGGCCGGGGTGACCGCTGTGGCGGTGCTTGCGCCGCCCGGGGTCCTGCTGGCCCGTGCTCCGCCGGGCGCCGGGTCGGGTAGACTCGTGCCGCTTTCACCTGCGCCCGCGGGCCTTCGCCCGCGCGGGTGAGCCGGTCACCCGGCATCGCGGTCGGGTGCTGCGCCGGTGAGCCGAGGTTTCCTTCAGAAGCCCAGGTTCCTCATGAAGGAGTACTGCCGTGCCCGAGGTCCGCATCGTCGCCGAGCCGCGCACCGAGTTCGGCAAGGGGCCCGCCCGCCGCGCGCGGCGCGCGGGCCGGGTGCCAGCCGTCCTCTACGGGCACGGCACGGACACCCGGCACATCACGCTTCCCGGCCATCAGCTGCTGATGGCGCTGAAGACGCCGAACGTGCTCATCCAGGTGGAGGGGCTGTCCAGCCGCAGCCAGCTCACCCTGCCCAAGGCCGTGCAGCGCGACCCGATCAGGGGGCTCATCGAGCATGTGGACCTGATCATGGTCCGCCGCGGCGAGAAGGTCACGGTGGAAGTCCCGGTGCAGGTCAGCGGCGAGGTGGAGCCCGGCGGCCTGCTCGACCAGCAGATGGTGCGCCTGACCGTCGAGGCGGAGGCGACCCAGATCCCGCAGGCGATCGAGGTCGACGTCGAGGGCATGGCGATCGGGGCCGCCGTGCACGCGGGGGATCTCACCCTGCCGCAGGGCGTGACGCTGGCCGCCGAGCCCGATGCCCTCGTCCTGCACGTGCTGGCGGCGCCGACCGCCGAGCAGATCGAGGCCGACCTGGGCGAGACCCCGGTCGCGGAGGAGGCGCCGGCCGCGCCGGACGCGGTGCCGGACGCCGCGAGGCGGCAGCAGAGTCCTCTGGCTGACCTACAGGGCCGCCGTCGTGACCGCTGACAGGTGGCTGATCGCCGGGCTCGGCAATCCGGGCCCTGGCTACGCGGCGAACCGGCACAACGCGGGCTTCCTGACCGCTGACGTGCTGGCGGCGCGGGCCGGGGCGCGCTTCAAGGCCAGCAAGTACCGCGCGCTGGCCGCGGACGGCCGGCTCGCCGGCCGGACGGTGACCATCATCAAGCCGCTCACGTTCATGAACGAGTCCGGCGGCCCGGTGGCCGGGTTCAGCGGGTTCTACCGGCTCGGCGCGGAGCAGCTCGTGGTGGTCCACGATGAGCTGGACCTGCCGTTCGGCACGGTCAGGCTCAAGCTCGGCGGCGGGGACAACGGGCACAACGGCCTGCGGTCGGTGACCTCCCGGCTCGGCACGCGCGAGTACTACCGGGCCAGGATCGGCATCGGCAGGCCGCCGGGCCGGATGGACCCCGCCGTGTACGTGCTCAGGGACTTCGCCGCGCCGGAGCGGGCCGAGCTGCCGCTGGTGCTGGGCGGGCCGCCGACGCCGTGGAGATGCTCCTGGCCGATGGCCTCGCCGCCGCACAGAACGCGTTCCACTCCTAACATGTCCTACCCTGGTGGGGCTGCCCGCCAGGCCTGCAGATGGAGCCGCCTTTCATGACGTCCGATGACGACCGCCTTGCCGCTGAGCTTGCGGAACGAGCCGGTGTTCTGCTGCTTGAGCTGCGCGCCGAGGGGGGCGACCCGGCGGACCTGCGCAAGGCGGGGGACCGGCTCTCGCACGAGTTCCTCGCCGCCGAACTGGCCGCGCGCAGGCCAGGCGACGCGGTCCTTTCCGAGGAGGGCCGCGACGACCCGGCCCGGCTGTCGGCCGACCGGGTCTGGATCGTGGACCCGCTCGACGGCACCAGGGAGTTCGGCGAGCCGCCGCGCACCGACTGGGCGGTCCACGTCGCGCTCTGGGAACGCGGTGAGCTGACCGCGGGCGCGGTGGCGCTGCCGGCCCAGGGCCAGGTGCTCACCACGGCCGCACCGCCGCCGGCGCCGTCGCCGGACGGGCCGGGCGGGCAGCTGCGGATCGTGGTGAGCCGGACCAGGCCCCCGGCGTTCCTGGAACGGCTCCGCGAGGAGACCGGCGTGACGCTGGTGCCGATGGGCTCCGCCGGGGCGAAGGCCGCCGCGGTCATCCTCGGCGAGGTGGATGCCTACATCCACGCGGGCGGCCAGTACGAGTGGGATTCCGCCGCCCCGGCCGCCGTTGCGCTGGCCGCGGGGCTGCACGCATCCCGGCTGGATGGCTCATCATTGCAATACAACCAGCCAGATCCGATGCTGCCGGATATCCTGATCTGTCCGGTAGTGCTCGCGCAGTCACTGCTGGAAGCCATCGGCGCCGCCGGGGCGCACCGCCCCCAGTGAGGTTCTGGCGACGCCATGCCCATTGCCCTGTCAACACTCCGGAGACCACTCGATGGCCCCAGTGCGTAACGACTATTCGCTGTCCCAGCTCGACTCGCTCGAAGCCGAGGGCATCCACATCATCCGCGAGGTCGCGTCGGAGTTCGAGCGGCCGGTGCTGCTGTTCTCCGGCGGCAAGGACTCGGTCGTCATGCTGGCGCTGGCGGAGAAGGCGTTCTGGCCGGCCAGGATCCCGTTCCCCGTCATGCACATCGACACCGGGCACAACTTCGCCGAGGTGATGGAGTTCCGGGACAAGCGGGTCGCCGAGATCGGCGTCCAGCTCGTGGTGGCCTCCGTCCAGGAGTCCATCGACGCGGGGCGGGTCGTCGAGGAGACCGGCCGGTGGGCCAGCCGCAACCGGCTGCAGACCACCTCGCTGCTCGACGCCATCGCCGGGCACCAGTTCGACGCGGTGTTCGGCGGGGCCCGCCGGGACGAGGAAAAGGCCCGGGCCAAGGAGCGGGTGTTCTCCTTCCGCGACGAGTTCGGCCAGTGGGACCCGAAGAACCAGCGGCCCGAGCTGTGGGGCATCTACAACACCCGGATCCACCGGGGCGAGCACATCCGGGTGTTCCCGCTGTCCAACTGGACCGAGCTGGACGTGTGGGAGTACATCGCCAAGGAGAGCCTGGAGATCCCGTCCATCTACTACGCGCACACGCGCAGCGTGTTCGAGCGCGACGGGATCCTGCTCGCCGACAGCTCCTACACCAGGCGGGCCGACGACGAGCAGCCCTACGAGGCCAGGGTCAGGTACCGGACGGTGGGCGACATGACCTGCACCGGGGCCGTGGAATCCACGGCCGCCACGATCTCGGAGGTCATCGCGGAGATCGCGGCGACCCGCATCACCGAGCGCGGCCAGACCCGTGCGGACGACCGCACCAGTGAGGCCGCCATGGAAGACCGCAAGCGGGAAGGGTACTTCTAATGCCGGGCGAGAGCGCCGAAGCCGTCGTGAGTTCCTGGACCGGGCATCACACCGACATCCTGCGGCTCGCGACCGCGGGCTCGGTGGATGACGGAAAGAGCACGCTCATCGGGCGGATGCTGTTCGACTCGAAGGCCATCTTCGAGGACCAGCTGGCGGCCGTGGAACGCACCAGCCGGGCCCGTGGCGAGGAGTACACCAACCTCGCCCTGCTCACCGACGGGCTGCGTGCCGAGCGGGAGCAGGGCATCACGATCGACGTGGCCTACCGCTACTTCGCCACGCCGCGGCGGAAGTTCATCATCGCCGACACCCCCGGGCACATCCAGTACACCCGCAACATGGTGACCGGCGCCTCCACCGCCGATCTCGCCATCGTCCTGGTGGACGCGCGCAACGGGCTGACCGAGCAGAGCAGGCGGCACGCCTTCCTGGCCACCCTGCTGCGGGTGCCGCACCTGGTCCTCGCGGTCAACAAGATGGACCTGGTCGGCTACGACCCCGCCGTGTTCGAGCGGATCACCGAGGAGTTCTCCTCGTTCGCCACCAAGCTGGAGGTCGCGGACCTGACGTTCATCCCGATCTCCGCGCTGCACGGGGACAACGTGGTCCAGCGGTCGGCCAACATGCGCTGGTACGACGGCCCCTCCCTGCTGCATCACCTGGAGCATGTGCACATCGCCTCCGACCGGAACCTGATCGACGTGCGGTTCCCGGTGCAGTACGTCATCCGCCCGCACCAGGCGACCGATCCGGAGCTGCACGACTACCGTGGCTACGCCGGCCAGGTGGCGGGCGGGGTGATCAAGCCCGGTGACGAGGTCATGCACCTGCCCTCCGGCTTCACCACGACGGTCAAGCGGATCGACACCGCCAGCGGGCCCGTTTCCGAGGCCTTCCCGCCGATGTCGGTGACCCTGGTGCTCGCGGACGACATCGACATCTCCCGCGGGGACATGATCTGCCGGCCGCACAACCAGCCGTCGGTCACCCAGGACGTGGACGCCATGGTCTGCTGGATGTCGGAGAGCCGCAGGCTGGCACCGCGGGACCGGCTGATCGTCAAGCACACCACCCGCACCGCGAAGGCCATCGTCCGCGACCTGCACTACCGGCTGGACGTCAACACGCTGCACCGGCACGAGGGCGTCAGCGGCCTGTCGCTCAACGAGATCGGCCGGGTCACGCTGCGGCTCACCCATCCGCTGTTCTGCGACCCGTACACCCGCAACCGGCAGACCGGCGGCCTGATCCTGGTCGACGAGGCGACGGGTGCCACCGTCGGCGCCGGGATGATCACGGAAGCGGGCTAGCCACGATCCGTGCTCACCTAGACAAGCAGCCCGGCGATGTCTCGGCGATGTTCGACCAGATCGCCGAGCGGTACGACCTGCTCAATGACGTCCTGTCGCTCGGCCAGGACCGGTGGTGGCGCCGCGTCGTCGCGGCGACGGTGGCGGCCCGCCCCGGCGAGCGCGTTCTTGACCTGGCGGCAGGCACGGGCACCTCGTCGCGCACGTTCACCACGTCGGGAGCGTATTGCGTCGCTTGTGATTTCTCCCTGGGCATGCTGCAGGTCGGCGCGCGCAAGGCGGCCAGCCAGCCCAGCCGGACAGGCCGGCCGCGGGGCCGGTGCGGTTCGCGGCCGGGGACGCGCTGGCGCTGCCGTTCCGCGACCGGGCCTTCGACGCCGTGACGATCTCCTTCGGCCTGCGCAACGTCGCCGACCCCGATGCCGCCCTCGCCGAGATGCTCCGCGTCACCAGGCCCGGCGGGCGGCTGGTGATCTGCGAGTTCGGCCACCTGGCCGCGGACCGTCTGGACGCCTGGTACGGGCGCTACCTGAGCACCGCCCTGCCGGCCGTGGCCCGGCGGCTGTCCCCGTCCGGTGACGCCTACTCCTACCTCGCGGAGTCGATCAGGGAATGGCCACGGCAGGCGGAACTGGCCGGGCGAATACGTGCGGCCGGATGGTCGGCGATACGCTGGCGGAACTTGACGCTCGGGGTGGTGACCGTGCATGCGGCGCTCCGCCCGGAGTAGCCATCGGGAGTGCCACCCGGAGGCCGGATGGCCGGTGGTGCCAGGGCCGGGATCCATGGCGCCATGGGCAACGGTTTAGACTCCTCCAGGAAGCACTTGTGAACAGCTTCACAAGACAGTCGGGACACGTTCGGATGCACCAGCACGCTGCTAGCTCGGACCCCACCGCCCCCGCCTGCCAGATTCGGCTGACGTCATTGTGGTAGGCGCCGGGCCGGCGGGCTCGTCGACCGCTTTCCACCTGGCTGAGGCCGGGCTGGATGTGCTGTTGCTGGAGAAGAGCCATTTCCCCAGGGAAAAGGTGTGCGGCGACGGGCTCACCCCGCGTGGGGTCAAGCAACTGGTCGGCATGGGGATCCCGCTGGAGGCCGAGGACGGCTGGTTCCCGAACAAGGGCCTGCGCATCATCGGCGGTGGCGTCCGCCTCGAACTGGACTGGCCGGATCTGGCCAGCTATCCGGGCTACGGGATGATGCGCAGCCGGCGCGGCTTCGACGAGACCCTGGCCCGCACCGCGAGCAAGGCCGGCGCGCGGCTGCTCGAGGGCGTCAACGTGACCGGCCCGGTGCTTGACGAGGAGACCGGGCGGATCACCGGGGTGACGGCGCGCCGCGACGGGGACTCCGGCGGGGCGGAACGCAGCTACCAGGCCCGGGTGGTGGTCGCGGCCGACGGCAACTCCTCCCGGCTGTCCCTGGCCATGGGCCTGGCCAAGCGGGACGACCGGCCGCTGGGGGTCGCGGTCCGCACCTACTACACCAGCCCCCGGCATGACGACGACTACCTGGAGTCCTGGCTGGAGCTGTGGGACGGTGACCGGCTGCTGCCCGGGTACGGCTGGGTGTTCGGGGCCGGCGACGGGACCAGCAACGTGGGCCTGGGCCTGCTGAACACCAGCGCGGCGTTCCAGCACACCGACTACCGCCGCCTGCTGCGGCGCTGGCTGGCCGGGATGCCCGCCGAGTGGGGCTATACCGAGGAGAACCGGACCGAGCCGATACGGGGCGCCGCGCTGCCGATGGCCTTCAACCGCACCCCGCACTACACCCGCGGCCTGCTGCTCGTGGGGGACGCGGGCGGCATGATCAACCCGTTCAATGGCGAGGGCATCCCGTACGCGATGGAATCCGGCGAGATCGCCGCGCGGGTGATCACGCAGGCACTGGCGCAGCCCGACCAGGCGGGCGCCGAGCGTGTCCTGCACGGTTACCCGCAGGCGCTCCGGGACGCCTACGGTGGCTACTACACTCTCGGGCGCAAGTTCGTCGGGGCCATCGGGCGTCCATGGGTGATGAAGTTCGCGACCCAGCACGGGATGCCCCGGCCGGCGTTGATGCGCATCATACTCAAGCTCCTGGCGAACCTGACCGAGCCACGGGGCGGTGATGCGGCCGACCGCGTGATCAATGCGCTGTCCCGGCTGACACCCGCGGCCTGACCGGCGGCGGAGAAACGAACAGAGGAGGAAGGAGAGGCATCCGGTGCTGAGCTTGTACGTGCCGATCCTGATACTGGCGGCGCTGGCCGCGGTTTTCGCGGCCTTCTCGCTCGTCATGGGCTCGCTCGCGGGCCCGAAACGGTGGAACCGGGCCAAGCTGCAGGCCTACGAGAGCGGGATCGAGCCGACCCCGCAACCGCGCGGCGGCGGCCGGTTCCCGGTCAAGTACTACGTGACGGCAATGCTGTTCATCCTCTTCGACATCGAGATCATCTTTCTCTACCCGTGGGCGGTCACCTTCACCAGCCTCGGGGTGTTCGGGCTGGTCGAGATGGTGCTGTTCATTGCCACGGTGCTTGTCGCGTACGCCTACGTGTGGCGGCGCGGCGGCCTGAACTGGGACTAGCTATGGGAATCGAAGAAAAGCTGCCGAGCGGGATCCTGCTCACGACCGTCGAGAAGGTGGCCGGGTACGCGCGCAAAAGCTCGGTATGGCCTGCCACGTTCGGCCTGGCCTGCTGTGCGATGGAACTCATATCGACCGGTGGCCCCCGCCACGACCTGGCCAGGTTCGGCATGGAGCGGGCGTCGAACACGCCGCGCCAGGCCGACCTGATGATCGTGGCCGGACGGGTGAGCCAGAAGATGGGACCGGTGCTCCGCCAGATCTACGACCAGATGGCCGACCCCAAGTGGGTCATCTCCATGGGCGTCTGCGCGTCCAGCGGTGGCATGTTCAACAACTACGCGATCGTGCAGGGCGTGGACCACATCGTCCCGGTGGACATCTACCTCCCCGGCTGCCCGCCGCGGCCGGAGATGCTGCTTGACGCGATCGTCAAGCTGCACGACAAGATCCAGAACATGAAGCTGGGCGCCAACCGTGTCGCCGAGGTCGAGGAACTGGAGCAGGCCAGGCTCCGGCGGCTGCCGCTCACCCAGGGCACGGGGCAGCCCGCGGGCATCAGCACCGGCCACCCTTCGGGTATCGGCGCCCCGGCCCCGACGCTGCTCGGCCATGCCGCGGCGGAGCGGGACCGGGTCGCGGCCGAGCCACCCGGGCAGGTGGCGGGCATCGGCCTGTCCGGGACCGGTTCGGGCATGCACGGCACGGACTCGGGCCCGCCGCATCCGCCCACTCCGAGCTAGGCCCGTCTGAGCCGGGAGAACAGTCGTGACGAGCGAGAACGCGCCGGACGCCGGCGACCAGCCGGACCCGGCCGCGGAAGCGGGCGAGCACCGGCTGGGCCAGCAGGTCGAGCGCACCGGCATGTTCGGTATCGAGACCACCGGCGACACCTCGGGTTACGGCGGCCTGCAGGTGCGGCGCCCGGACCCGCCGTCCACCGCCCGCCCCTACGGGTCGTACTACGACGAGATCGCCGACCGGCTCGCCGAGGGCCTGGAGCGCGACGGCGCGGCGTTCGCCGAGGCGGTGTCCCGGGTGGTGGTCGAGCGCGGCGAACTGACTCTGCACGTGCCGCGCGAGCACCTGGTGGCGGTCGCCAGGCTGCTGCGGGACGAGCCGTCGCTCGCCTTTCGAGATGTGCCTGGGCGTCAGCGGGGTCCACTACCCCTGGGACACCGGCCGCGAACTGCACGCCGTCTACCCGCTGCTGTCGATCACCCACAACCGCCGGGTCCGCCTTGAGGTGAGCGCGCCGGACGCCGACCCGCGGATTCCGTCGCTGATGGGCGTGTACCCGACCTGCGACTGGCACGAGCGGGAGACCTGGGACTTCTTCGGTGCTCGTCTTCGAGGGCCACCCCGCGCTCACCCGGATCGAGATGCCCGACGACTGGAAGGGCCACCCGCAGCGCAAGGACTACCCGCTGGGCGGAATCCCGGTCGAGTACCGCGGCGCCACGGTGCCGCCACCCGAGGATCGGAGAGCGTACTCATGAGCAGCGTGGCGACACCAGCGGGGGGTTCCGGGGGGTCGTCCCCCCGGGCCAGCACTGCGGATCGGAGAGCTTACTCATGACCGCCGAGACCGAGGGCCGCGTCTACAACGTCGGCGGCCAGGACTGGGACGACGTCGTCCAGGCGGCGACGGAGTCGTCCGAGGAGCGGCTCATCGTCAACATGGGGCCGCAGCACCCGTCCACGCACGGCGTGCTCCGGCTGATCCTGACCCTGGACGGGGAGACCGTCACCGAACTGCGCCCGGTCATCGGCTACCTGCACACCGGCATCGAGAAGAACATGGAGTTCCGTACCTGGACGCAGGGCGTCACGTTCTGCACCCGGATGGACTACCTGGCCCCGATCTTCAACGAGACCGTCTACTGCCTGGCCGTGGAGCGGCTGCTCGGCATCGAGCAGGAGATCCCGGCCCGGGCCACCGTGCTGCGGGTGCTCATGATGGAGCTGAACCGGATCTCCTCGCACATGATGGCGATCGGCACGTTCGGGCTGGAACTCGGCGCGACCACCGTCCTGCTGTACGGGCTGAGGGAACGGGAAAAGGTGCTCGACCTGTTCGAGCTCATCTCGGGCCTGCGGATGAACCACGCCTATGTCCGGCCGGGCGGAGTGTCCCAGGACCTCCCGCACGGTGCGCTGGAAGGGCTCAGGGAGTTCCTGCGCGTCATGCCGCGGCAGATCGGTGAGCTTCGCGCGCTGCTCGACGCGAACCCGATCTACCTGGCCCGCACGAAGAACATCGCCTACCTCGACCTGACCGGCTGCATGGCGCTCGGCGTCACCGGCCCGGTGCTGCGGGCCACCGGGCTCCCGTGGGACCTGCGCAAGAGCCAGCCGTACTGCGGTTACGAGACCTATGAGTTCGACGTGCCGACGCAGACCGGCTGCGATGCCTACGGCAGGTACCTGATCCGGATGGACGAGATGGAGGAATCCCTCAAGATCATCTCCCAGTGCGTGGACCGGCTGGCGGCCAAGCGGCCGAAGGACGACCCGGTCATGATCGACGACCCCAAGATCGGCTGGCCGGCCCGGCTCGCGGTGGGCGCCGACGGCCTGGGGAACTCGCCGGATCACATCGCGCACATCATGGGGGAGTCCATGGAGGCGCTCATCCATCACTTCAAGCTGGTGACCGAGGGCTTCCGGGTTCCGGCCGGGCAGGTGTACACCAGCGTCGAGTCACCGCGCGGGGAGCTAGGCTGCCATGCGGTCAGCGACGGCGGTACGAGGCCGTTCCGTGCGCATTTCCGGGATCCCTCGTTTACCAACCTGCAGTCGCTCGCGGCGATGACCGAGGGGGGCATGGTCGCTGACGTGATCGCGGCCGTGGCGACCATAGACCCTGTGATGGGAGGGGTGGACAGGTGAGGCAGTCAACCTCCCCGGGCAGAAGGCAGGTGGACAGGTAATGCCCTTCAGCGATGAGGCGCTTGCCCGGCTGGATGCGGAGGCTCCTGGGATCATCGGCAGGTACCCGCGGTCGCGGTCGGCCCTGCTGCCGCTGCTCCACCTGGTCCAGGCCGAGGAGGGCTACGTCTCCGACGACGGCGTCGCCTTCTGCGCCCGCCACCTCGGGCTGACCGAGGCCGAGGTGAGCGCGGTGCTGAGCTTCTACACGATGTACAAGCGCCACCCGGTCGGCGAGTACCACGTCGGCGTGTGCACCAACACGCTGTGCGCGATCATGGGCGGTGACCAGATCCTCGCCGGGCTGCGCGAGCACCTGGGCGTAGGCGACGACGAGCCCACCGGTGACGGCAAGGTCAGCCTGGAGCACGTCGAGTGCAACGCCGCCTGTGACTACGCGCCGGTGGTGATGGTGAACTGGGAGTTCTTCGACAACATGACCCCGGAATCAGCCAGGGAACTGGTCGACGACCTGCGGGCCGGTGAGGACAGGGCGCCCAGCCGGGGCGCCCCACGGCTGGTCACCTGGAAGCAGGCGGGCCGGATCCTGGCCGGGTTCCCCGATGACCAGGCCACCGGCGGCCAGACCGCGGGCCAGCCCACGCTGGCCGGCCTGCGCATCGCCAGGGAGCACGGCTGGACGCCGGAGGATGCGCAATGACCTCGGTGCTGACTCCGACGCTGACCGCGCACTGGGACGAGCCGGATTCGTTCACGCTGGAGGCCTACCGGCGCTCCGGCGGGTACCAGGCGCTGCCGAAGGCGCTCGGCATGGACCCGGACGAGGTCATCCAGGCGGTGAAGGACTCCGGGCTGCGCGGCCGCGGCGGCGCCGGCTTCCCCACCGGCGTCAAGTGGGGCTTCATCCCGCAAGGCGACGGCAAGCCGCACTACCTGGTGGTCAACGCCGACGAGTCCGAGCCGGGCACCTGCAAGGACATCCCGCTGATGCTGGCCACCCCGCAGGAGCTGGTCGAGGGCGCGATCATCGCCGCGTACGCCATCAGGGCGAACCGGGCCTTCATCTACGTGCGCGGCGAGGTGCTGCATGTCATCCGCCGGGTGCACCACGCGGTGGCCGAGGCCTACGCGGCCGGGTACCTGGGCGAGAACATCCTCGGCTCCGGCTTCGACCTGGAAGTGACCGTGCACGCGGGGGCCGGCGCGTACGAGTGCGGCGAGGAGACGGCGCTGCTCGACTCGCTGGAGGGTTTCCGCGGGCAGCCGCGGCTCAAGCCGCCGTTCCCGGCCATCGCCGGGCTCTACGCCTGCCCCACCGTGGTCAACAACGTGGAGTCGATCGCCAGCGTGCCGTACATCCTGCGGCACGGCGCGGCGCCGTTCGCCGCGCTGGGCACCGAGAAGTCCAAGGGATTCGGCATCTTCTCGCTGACCGGGCACGTGACCACGCCCGGCCAGTACGAGGCGCCGCTCGGCGTCACGCTGCGGGAACTTCTCGACCTTGCGGGCGGCGTCCGGGCGGGCCACGCGCTGAAGTTCTGGACGCCCGGCGGGTCGTCCACGCCGATCTTCACCGACGAGCACCTCGACGTGCCGCTGGACTTCGAGGGCGTCGGCGCGGCGGGCTCCATGCTCGGCACCCGGGCGCTGCAGATCTTCGACGACACCACCTGCGTGGTCCGCGCCACGCTCCGGTGGACCGAGTTCTACCAGCACGAATCCTGCGGCAAGTGCACCCCGTGCCGCGAGGGCACGTACTGGATGGTCCGCGTGCTGGACCGGCTGGACCGGGGCCAGGGCACCGATGAGGACCTGGACAAGCTGCTCGACATCTGTGACAACATCGCCGGGCGCGCGTTCTGCGCGTTCGGCGACGGTGCGGTCAGCCCGGTGGTGTCCTCCATCAAGTACTTCAGGGACGAGTTCATCGAGCACTTCAAGCGCGGCGGCTGCCCGTTCGATCCCGCCGCCTCGACGGCCTGGGCTGACGGAGGTCAGTGATCAATGACCGCGCAAGCTGAGACGGGCGCGCTGGCACCCGTGGCGCAGCGGGTGACCGTCACCATCGACGGCTTCGAGATGACCGTGCCCAAGGGCATGCTGGTGATCCGGGCGGCCGAACTCCTCGGCATCCAGATACCCCGGTTCTGCGACCACCCGCTGCTCGACCCGGTGGGCGCCTGCCGGCAGTGCCTGGTCGAGGTGGAGGGCCAGGCCAAGCCGCTCGCGTCGTGCACCACCACCTGCACCGACGGGATGAAGGTGCGCACCCAGCTCACCTCGCAGGTGGCGGACAAGGCGCAGGCCGGGGTGATGGAGATGCTCCTCATCAACCACCCGCTCGACTGCCCCATGTGCGACAAGGGCGGCGAGTGCCCGCTGCAGAACCAGGCCATGTCCAACGGCCGGGGCGAGTCGCGGTTCGCCGAGGCCAAGCGCACCTTCGCCAAGCCGGTGGCGCTGTCCAGCGAGGTGCTGCTGGACCGGGAGCGCTGTGTCTCCTGCGCGCGCTGCACCAGGTTCGCCGAGCAGATCGCCGGGGACCCGCTCATCGAACTGCTGGAGCGCGGCCCGGATCAGCAGGTCGGCACCGCGGACGGGGTGCCGTTCGACTCCTACTTCTCCGGCAACACCGTGCAGATCTGCCCGGTCGGCGCGCTGACCGGGGCCGCCTACCGGTTCCGCGCGCGGCCGTTCGACCTGGTGTCCACGCCCAGCATCTGCGAGCACTGCGCGTCCGGGTGCCGCCAGCGCACCGATCACCGGCGCGGCATGGTGACCCGCCGCCTGGCGGGCAACGACCCGCAGGTGAACGAGGAGTGGAACTGCGACAAGGGACGGTGGGCGTTCACCTACGCCACCCAGCCGGACCGCCTGGCCACGCCGCTGGTGCGGGATGAGCAGGGCGTGCTGCGGGCGGCCTCGTGGGCGGAGGCGATCGCGGCGGCGGCCGCGGGCCTGGCCGCCGCGCGCGGCCGGGCCGGGGTGCTCACCGGGGGCAGGCTCACCCTGGAAGACGCCTACGCCTACGCCAAGTTCACCCGGATCGCCCTGGGCAGCAACGACATCGACTCGCGGGCGCGCCCGCACTCGGCGGAAGAGGCGCAGTTCCTCGCCTCCGTCGTGGCCGGCACCGGCGTCGGTGTCAGCTACGCCGACCTGCAGCGCGCGCCTGCGGTGCTGCTGGCCGGGCTGGAGCCCGAGGAGGAGTCGCCGATCATCTTCCTCCGGCTGCGCAAGGCCGCGCGGGCGGGCAACCTCGCCGTTTACTCGCTGGCCCCGGTGGCAGGCCACGGGCTGGCGAAGCTGTCACGGGACGCTGCTGGCCGCGCCGCCGGGCACCGAGCCCGAGGTGCTCAACCGGCTGGCCGCCGGAATGGATTCCGACCCCGTGGAGGCCGCGGCCGCCCGGGCGCTGACCGACGACGGTGCGGTGATCCTGGCGGGCGAGCGGCTCGCCGAGACGCCCGGCGCGCTGTCCGCGGTCGCCCGGCTTGCCGCCGCGAGCGGGGCCAGCCTGGCCTGGGTGCCCCGCCGGGCCGGTGAGCGCGGCGCGGTGGAGGCCGGCGCCCTGCCGGACCTGCTGCCCGCCGGCCGCCCGGTGGCCGACCCGGCGGCGCGGGCCGAGGTCGCCCGCACCTGGGGCGTTGCCGCGCTGCCCGCCGAGCCGGGCCGGGATGGGCGGCAGATCCTCGCGGCGGCGCTGGCCGGCGACCTGGACGCCCTCCTCGTGGCCGGGGTGGACCCGGGCGACCTGCCCGATCCGAAGGCCGCGCTGGAAGCGATCGAGGCGACGCCCTTCGTGGTGAGCCTGGAACTGCGGGCCAGCGCCGTCACCGACCGGGCCGACGTGGTGCTGCCCGTGGCGGCGGTGCCGGAGAAGGACGGCACGTTCCTGAACTGGGAGGGCAGGCCGGGCTCGTTCGAGGCGGCCATTCCCGTCCCCGGCGTGGAGCCGGACCTGATGGTGCTGGGCCAGATCGCGGACGAGATGGACGTACACCTCGGGCTGCCCGATGCCGCGGCGGCGCGCCGCGAACTGGGCACGCTGGCCGGCTGGCAGGGCATCAGGACCAGCGTGCCGGAGTACCCGCCGGCCGCCCGGTCCCTGCCCGGGCCGGGCGAGGCGGTCCTGGCCACCTGGCACCAGCTGATCGACACGGGACGGATGCAGGACGGCGAGCCGTTCCTCGCCGGGACGGCACGGCCGGTGCAGGCGCTGATGTCTGCGGCCACCGCGAGTGAAGCGGGCACCGCCGACGGCGATAGGGTCTGCGTGACCACCGCACGGGGAGCCATCACCCTCGGTGTGCGGGTCTGCGATATGCCCGACCGGGTGGTCTGGCTGCCCGCACACTCGCAAGGCTGCGAGGTCCGGCGCGAACTCGGTGCCGGGAACGGCACCCTGGTGACCCTGAGGAGCCCGCAATGACCAGCATGGCCGGCGCCGCGCCGCACGGCGCGGGCGGCACCGGTTATCCCCCGGTGACCGTGCTCAGCTTCATCGGCCAGCCGTTGTGGATGATCCTGCTCAAGGTCGTGGTCATCTTCGCGTTCCTCATGCTCATGACGCTGTTCGCGATCTGGGCGGAACGACGGATCATCGGCCGGATGCAGCAGCGCCCCGGGCCGAACCGGGCCGGGCCGTTCGGCCTGCTCCAGTCGCTGCTGGACGGGATCAAGCTGCCGCTCAAGGAGGACATCGTCCCGCGGCACGTGGACAAGCTGCTGTTCTGGATCGCCCCCGCGATCTCGCTGATTCCCGCGTTCATCAGCTTCGCGATCATCCCGTTCGGCCCCGAGGTGTCGATCTTCCACCACCCGACCCCGCTGCAGCTCACCGACCTCCCGGTCGCGGTGCTGCTGGTGCTCGCGATGAGCTCGATGGCCGTCTACGGGATCGTGCTGGCGGGCTGGGCCTCGGCGTCGCCCTATCCGCTGCTCGGTGCCCTGCGCTCGTCGGCGCAGGTGGTCAGCTACGAGATCGCGATGGGGCTGTCCTTCGTCGCGGTGTTCCTGTACTCCGGCTCCCTGTCCACCTCGGCGATCGTGGAGGCCCAGGCGCACGGCAATGCGTTCCACGTGGGCGGGGTCACCCTGCACTACCCGTCGTGGTACGCGGTGCTGCTGTTCCCCTCGTTCTTCATCTACCTGATCACGATGGTGGGCGAGACCAACCGGCTGCCCTTCGACCTGCCCGAGGGCGAGGGCGAACTGGTGGGCGGCTTCCACACCGAGTACTCCTCACTCAAGTTCGCGCTGTTCTACCTGGCCGAGTACATCAACATGACCACGGTGGCGGCCCTGGCCACCACGTTGTTCCTCGGCGGCTGGCGGGCGCCGTGGCCGATCTCGGTGTGGCCGGACGCGAACGTCGGCTGGTGGCCGCTGCTGTGGTTCCTGGCCAAGGTGCTGATCCTGCTGTTCTGCTTCGTCTGGCTGCGCGGCACGCTGCCCCGGATCCGGTACGACCAGCTCATGAGGTTCGGCTGGAAGATCCTGATCCCGGCCTCGCTCGCCTGGATCCTGATGATCGCCACCATCCGGGTGTGGCGGCAGCACGGTGGCAGCACGCCCGTCTACATCGTCGGCGCGGCCATCCTCGGCGCCCTGCTGGTGCTGGCCTGGGCGGGCGATGTGGCCTCGGAACGGCGCCGCGCCGCCGCGGAGCCCGGCGCCGGGCAGGCCGCGCAGGAAGG